>NZ_JBFAEA010000063.1:0-1065 GCF_040641675.1 Streptomyces sp. NPDC020742 | reverse complement strand
TGCTCCAGCTGGGCCCGTCGGTCGGCGTCCGGCTCGACGAAGATCTCCCCGGTGCTGCCGTCCACGGCAATCACCGTGCCCTCCACCAGCTCACCCGCGCCCGGCAGCGCCACCACCGCCGGTACCCCCAGCGCCCGGGCCAGGATCGCACTGTGGCTGGTGGGCCCACCCTCCTCGGTGACAAACCCCAACACCAGCGTCGGATCCAGCAACGCCGTGTCCGCCGGCGCCAGATCCCGCGCGATCAACACATACGGCTCGTCACTGTCGGGCACGCCGGGCATCGGCACGCCCAGCAGGCGTGCCACGATCCGGTTGCGGACGTCGTCGAGGTCGGCGACGCGTCCGGCGAGGTATTCGCCGGCGCCGGCGAGGAGGGCGCGGTAGGCGGCGAAGGCGTCGTAGACGGCGCGTTCGGCGGTGCTGCCGACCGCGATGCGTCGTTCGACGTCGGCCAGGAGTTCGGGGTCCTGTGCCATGAGGGCTTGGGCTTCGAGGACGGCTTGGGCTTCGCCGCCGGCGAGGTTGCCGCGTGCGGTGAGGTCGGCGGCGACGGCTTGGACGGCTTGTCGGGCGCGGTTTTGTTCGCGGGGGGCTTCGTGGGTGGGGATTTGTTTGGCTGGTGGTTCTAGGACGGCGGTGCCCATGTGGCGTACCTGGCCTATGGCGACGCCGTGGCTTACCCCGACGCCTCGCAGCGTTGTGTCCATTGACCCGTCTCCGTTTGGGGCGGCGTGGTGGCCGCGGTGGTGGTGTGCCGAGGTGGGGTTACTGCCAGGAGAAGAGGTGGTCGTCGGCTTTGATCTCGCCGTCCTCGCGGAGGTCGCTGAGGGAGTCGGTGGTGGCTTCGAGGGCGACGACGGGGCAGATGGGGGACTTGCCGGCGGCTTCGACCGCGGCGGGGTTCCAGCGCACGATGTGTTGGCCGCGGGTGACGGTGTCGCCCTTGTTCACCAGCAGCTCGAAGCCCTCGCCGTTGAGCTGGACGGTGTCGATCCCCAGATGCGTGAGCACACCGTGTCCCTCCCCGTCGACCACCACAAACGCATGCGGATGCAGCGAGAC
>NZ_JBFAEA010000062.1:0-1109 GCF_040641675.1 Streptomyces sp. NPDC020742 | reverse complement strand
GCGCCGGTGAGCGGTTGAGCCGTGAGGACGGTATCGCGCTCTACGCGTGTGATGACCTGGCGTGGCTGGGTGGTCTGGCGCATGAGGTGCGTACCCGTAAGAACGGCGATGTCGTCCACTTCAACGTCAACCGTCATCTGAACATGACGAATGTGTGCACCGCGTCGTGTGCGTACTGCTCCTTCCAGCGCAAGCCGGGGGAGAAGGACGCGTACACGATGCGGATCGAGGAGGCCGTGCGGCTGGCCAAGGCCATGGAGCACGAGAACCTCACCGAGCTGCACATCGTCAACGGCCTGCATCCGACGCTGCCGTGGCGGTACTACCCGCGGTCGCTGAAGGCTTTGAAGGAGGCGCTGCCGGAGGTCTCGCTCAAGGCGTTCACCGCCACCGAGATCCACCACTTCGAGACGATCTCGGGTCTGTCGGCCTCGGAGATCCTCGATGAGCTGATCGAGGCGGGGCTGGAGTCGCTGACCGGTGGGGGCGCGGAGATCTTCGACTGGGAGGTGCGGCAGCACATCGTCGATCACCGCACCCACTGGGAGGACTGGTCGCGCATCCACCGGCTGGCGCACGAGAAGGGTCTGAAGACCCCTTCGACGATGCTCTACGGGCACATCGAGGAGCCCCGTCACCGGGTGGACCATGTGCTGCGGCTGCGGGAGTTGCAGGACGAGACCGGCGGCTTCCAGGTGTTCATTCCGCTGCGCTACCAGCATGACTTCGTCGACATGCAGGACGGCAAGGTCCGCAACAAGCTGCAGGCGCGCACCACGATGGCCACCGGCGCGGAGGCGCTGAAGGTCTTCGCGGTCTCCCGGCTGCTGTTCGACAACGTCCCGCACGTCAAGTGCTTCTGGGTGATGCACGGTCTGCAGACCACCCAGCTCGCCCTCCAGCACGGCGCGGACGACATGGACGGCTCGGTCGTCGAGTACAAGATCACTCACGACGCGGACAACTACGGAACGCCCAACAAGCTGACCCGTGAGGACCTGCTGGAGCTGATCCGCGACGCCGGCTTCCGCCCGGTGGAGCGCAACACCCGCTACGAGGCGATCCGCGAGTACCCCGGCCCCGACCCCGAGCGCCGCGAGTCCCCCCAG
>NZ_JBFAEA010000061.1:0-1244 GCF_040641675.1 Streptomyces sp. NPDC020742 | reverse complement strand
TTATGCAGGCGCTCGGCTGGGGTTTCCCAGCCGAGCGTTTTGCGTGGGCGTCGGTTGAGCTGGTCGGCGACGGTGGCCAGGTGCTCGGGGTCGTGGACGGACAGGTCGGTGCCCTTGGGAAAGTACTGCCGCAGCAAGCCGTTCGTGTTCTCGTTCGAGCCGCGCTGCCAGGGGCTGGCCGGGTCGCAGAAGTAGACCGGGATATCGGTGGCGAGGGTGAACTCGCCGTGCCGGGCCATCTCGCTGCCCTGGTCCCAGGTCAGGGACCGCTTCAGCTGGGCGGGCAGGGTCTGGACGGTGGAGGTCAGGGTGGTGAGGACCGCCTCGGCGCTGTGATCGCCGGGCAGGTGCAGCAGCATGACGTAGCGGGTGGCGCGCTCGACCAGGGTGCCGATCGCGGACTTGCCGTCCTTGCCGATGATCAGGTCGCCCTCCCAGTGGCCGGGCACGGCCCGGTCCTCTGCTTCGGCGGGACGCTCGCTGATCATGACCATCGGTGTGGTGAAGCGGGGCTGGCGGCAGTTGCCCTGCCGCTGGGGCCTGCGACGGGCCCGCCCCGAACGCAGGGCGCCGGCGAGTTCACGCCTGAGCTGACCTCTGCCCTGGACGTAGAGCGCCTGGTAGACGGTCTCGTGGACCACGTGCATCTCCGGCCGGTCAGGGAATCGTGTCCGCAGAGCCTGGCATATCTGCTCCGGGCTCCACTTCTCCTCCAGCATCTCCTGGACAGCGTGCCGCAGCTCGGGAGTGTCATTGATCTTGCGGGACTTGGGACGGGGTCGGCGGGCGTCCGCGCGTGCCTGGGCCGCGTGCGGCCGGTAGGCGCCGCTGTCCGGGTGGCGGTTGCGCCGTATCTCGCGGCTGACCGTGGAGGGGCTGCGGCCCAGCTCGGCGGCGATGGCCCGCACCGTGGCCTTCTCCCGCAACCGGTCGGCGATGTGGATGCGGTCCTCTTCACGCAGGTACCGGGACGGACCGGAAGGCGGCACCACCATGCTGATCGGTGGTGCCGCCTTCTGCCGCCGGTCGGCACTGCGGCCGTTACGCCACTTGTTGCCCGTCCGGCGGTCGACGCCGACGATCCGGCACGCCTCGGTATTGCTGTAGCCCTGCTGCACGAGCCGGGAGTATGCCTCCCGCTCCCGGCTCAGCTTCACAGGCCCCTGAGCCGTCCGGTCCGCTCGGATCGTGAAGTCCATCGCACCCCTTGAGCTGGGGTGTTGCAACGTTCACTAGAACCCAAG
>NZ_JBFAEA010000060.1:0-1341 GCF_040641675.1 Streptomyces sp. NPDC020742 | reverse complement strand
CTTGCCGATGCTCCTATAGCTGTCAAGGAGGTCAGGCTGCGGTCGCCAATTCTCGGCAGGAGGGTGGCTGAGCTGGGGTTCGGGGAACGAGCAGGCGGTAGATCTCGCGTGCGATGTGCCGTTTCAGGCAGCGGATGATCTCGCTCTTCGTCTTGCCCTCGGCTGTCCTGCGAGCGACGTAGGCACGTGTGCGTGGTTCCCAGGCCATGCGGGTGACCGTGATCATGTAGAGGGCGTGGTTGGCTTGCCGGTCGCCTCCGCGGTTGAGGCGGTGGCGGCTTGTCTTGCCTGAGGAGGCGGGAATGGGGGCGACTCCGCAGAGGTGAGCGAAGGCTGACTCGGATCGGAGCCGTTCGGGGTTGTCGCCGACAGCGATGAGCAGGGCTGCGACCGTCTCGGCTCCGAGTCCTTTGACGGCCATGAGCTCGGCTGCTGCCTGGGTGACGAGCCTGTGCAGGTGGCGGTCGAGCTCTGTGATTTCGTCATTCAGCTGCAGGTAGCGCAGGGCGATGGACCGCATCGCAAACTTGGTGACCGTGTTCAATGTGTCCGGCTCAGCGCCAGGACGCCACCGTGTAACGGTGCGGATCAGTTCCGCCCGGTGCAGCCCGCGGAGCTGTCCCCGAAGTGTGTCAGGAGCGGTCACGATCAGGGCCTTGAGCTGGTTGACGGCTTGGGTGCGGGCTTTCATCGCACTGCGACGGGCAACTCTCAAGGCCCGGATCATTTCGACGGCGCCGTCACCAGTCTTCGGTATGGCTGTGGCAGTGCCGGCCTGCACCGCTCGTGCGGCCGCCTCGGCGTCCACCGCATCGGACTTCCCACGGCGCCGACGTGTCTGACGGTCGGGACGGTTGACCTCGACGATGTGGTGGCCCCGCTGCCGCATCCACCTGGACAGGCCGGCGCCGTAGCAACCGGCGCCCTCCAGACCTATCTGTTCGATGGTGCCCAGGCTTGCAGCCCAGGACTCCAGGGAGGCGTAGCCCTGTGGTGTCGAGGGAACTGCGAGCGTGCCCAGCCGACGGCCGAGTTGGTCGAGAGCGGCAGCGACATGGACGTCTTCGTGGGTGTCGACTCCGAGGGTCACGCTCGTGATGGAACTGCTGGGCACCTGTCCTCCTGGCGGTCCATGTGACTGGAGCCGCACCGACGGAGCACCGGGGACACAACTGCGATGAGGCGCGTCAGCCAGGCTCTTATCAGGTCACTCCGGCAGTCCGCCGGTGCAGCCGCACGCGCTCTCCCGGCCGGCCGACACATCGGCAACAAGGCACAAACGGCCGGTTGGTCTGTGGGTCAGACCGGCTGGAAGAACGCTTCCCGATCCTCGCAGTTGGT
>NZ_JBFAEA010000058.1:0-2494 GCF_040641675.1 Streptomyces sp. NPDC020742 | reverse complement strand
ACACAGTGGACGCGAGCAACTGAGGACAAGCCCTCGGCCTATTAGTACCAGTCAACTCCACACCTTACGGCGCTTCCATATCTGGCCTATCAACCCAGTCGTCTACTGGGAGCCTTACCCCATCAAGTGGGAGGGAGCCCTCATCTCGAAGCAGGCTTCCCGCTTAGATGCTTTCAGCGGTTATCCTTTCCGAACGTAGCCAACCAGCCATGCCCTTGGCAGGACAACTGGCACACCAGAGGTTCGTCCGTCCCGGTCCTCTCGTACTAGGGACAGCCCTTCTCAAGACTCCTACGCGCACAGCGGATAGGGACCGAACTGTCTCACGACGTTCTAAACCCAGCTCGCGTACCGCTTTAATGGGCGAACAGCCCAACCCTTGGGACCGACTCCAGCCCCAGGATGCGACGAGCCGACATCGAGGTGCCAAACCATCCCGTCGATATGGACTCTTGGGGAAGATCAGCCTGTTATCCCCGGGGTACCTTTTATCCGTTGAGCGACGGCGCTTCCACAAGCCACCGCCGGATCACTAGTCCCTACTTTCGTACCTGCTCGACCCGTCAGTCTCACAGTCAAGCTCCCTTGTGCACTTACACTCAACACCTGATTGCCAACCAGGCTGAGGGAACCTTTGGGCGCCTCCGTTACCCTTTGGGAGGCAACCGCCCCAGTTAAACTACCCACCAGACACTGTCCCTGATCCGGATCACGGACCCAGGTTAGACATCCAGCACGACCAGAGTGGTATTTCAACAATGACTCCACAACCACTGGCGTGGCCGCTTCACAGTCTCCCACCTATCCTACACAAGCCGAACCGAACACCAATATCAAGCTATAGTAAAGGTCCCGGGGTCTTTCCGTCCTGCTGCGCGAAACGAGCATCTTTACTCGTAATGCAATTTCACCGGGCCTATGGTTGAGACAGTCGAGAAGTCGTTACGCCATTCGTGCAGGTCGGAACTTACCCGACAAGGAATTTCGCTACCTTAGGATGGTTATAGTTACCACCGCCGTTTACTGGCGCTTAAGTTCTCAGCTTCGCCAACCCGAAGGTCGACTAACCGGTCCCCTTAACGTTCCAGCACCGGGCAGGCGTCAGTCCGTATACATCGCCTTACGGCTTCGCACGGACCTGTGTTTTTAGTAAACAGTCGCTTCTCGCTGGTCTCTGCGGCCACCCCCAGCTCAGAGAGCAAGTCTCATCACCAGAAATGGCCCCCCTTCTCCCGAAGTTACGGGGGCATTTTGCCGAGTTCCTTAACCATAGTTCACCCGAACGCCTCGGTATTCTCTACCTGACCACCTGAGTCGGTTTAGGGTACGGGCCGCCATGAAACTCGCTAGAGGCTTTTCTCGACAGCATAGGATCATCCACTTCACCACAATCGGCTCGGCATCAGGTCTCAGACTATGTGCTGTCCGGATTTGCCTAGACAGCGTCCTACACCCTTACCCCGGGACAACCACCGCCCGGGCTGGACTACCTTCCTGCGTCACCCCATCACTCACCTACTACAAGTCTGGTTCGTCGGCTCCACCACTCCCCTACGCTCCGAAGAGCTCAGGGCGGCTTCACGGACTTAGCATCGCCTGATTCAATGTTTGGCGCTTCAAAGCGGGTACCGGAATATCAACCGGTTGTCCATCGACTACGCCTGTCGGCCTCGCCTTAGGTCCCGACTTACCCTGGGCAGATCAGCTTGACCCAGGAACCCTTAGTCAATCGGCGCAAGAGTTTCCCACTCTTGTATCGCTACTCATGCCTGCATTCTCACTCGTGAACCGTCCACAACTCGTTTCCACGGCTGCTTCACCCGGCACACGACGCTCCCCTACCCAACACAGCAGACGTTGGTCCTAATGCTGCATTGACATGACTTCGGCGGTGTGCTTGAGCCCCGCTACATTGTCGGCGCGGAATCACTTGACCAGTGAGCTATTACGCACTCTTTCAAGGGTGGCTGCTTCTAAGCCAACCTCCTGGTTGTCTCTGCGACTCCACATCCTTTCCCACTTAGCACACGCTTAGGGGCCTTAGTCGATGCTCTGGGCTGTTTCCCTCTCGACCATGGAGCTTATCCCCCACAGTCTCACTGCCGCGCTCTCACTTACCGGCATTCGGAGTTTGGCTAAGGTCAGTAACCCGGTAGGGCCCATCGCCTATCCAGTGCTCTACCTCCGGCAAGAAACACACGACGCTGCACCTAAATGCATTTCGGGGAGAACCAGCTATCACGGAGTTTGATTGGCCTTTCACCCCTAACCACAGGTCATCCCCCAGGTTTTCAACCCTGGTGGGTTCGGTCCTCCACGAAGTCTTACCTCCGCTTCAACCTGCCCATGGCTAGATCACTCCGCTTCGGGTCTTGGGCACGCTACTCAACGCCCTATTCGGACTCGCTTTCGCTACGGCTTCCCCACACGGGTTAACCTCGCAACATACCGCAAACTCGCAGGCTCATTCTTCAAAAGGCACGCAGTCACGACG
>NZ_JBFAEA010000057.1:0-2641 GCF_040641675.1 Streptomyces sp. NPDC020742 | reverse complement strand
GTCCAGACGTAAAGCGAAGCAGTCTGGACACCCACCCCCGCAGGACCGCCACCGCAGCCGACAGCCCCGCGCAGCGGCCCCGCCCGCCGCAGGCGAAACGGCGAGCAGCAGGCACGGCGAGAGGGCCGACAACGTCGGAAGGCACCCAGCCGCCAGGCCACGGCGGCAAAGCCGGCAACAACCGGGCCGCCGGCTCCCCGGCGAACAACCACCACGGCGGCAAAGCCGACAACGTGGGAAGACGGCCGGCCGCCCAGGCCACGGTGGGACACCCGACAATGTGGGCGGAACAGCTAAGCGCAGCGGAAAGGCGAAAACCCGCATGACCCAGAAGGTCGCAGTCCTCGGCACCGGAAAGATCGGCGAAGCCCTCCTCAGCGGAATGATCCGGGGCGGCTGGGCCCCCTCGGACCTCCTGGTCACCGCCCGCCGTCAGGAACGTGCCGCACAGCTCCACGCCCGCTACGGCGTCGAGGCCGTCAGCAACGCCGAGGCCGCCCGGTCCGCCGACGCCCTGATCCTCACCGTCAAGCCCCAGGACATGGGCACCCTCCTGGAGGAACTCGCCCCGCACGTCCCCGCCGACCGCCTGGTCATCAGCGGCGCCGCCGGCATCCCCACCGCGTACTTCGAGGAGCGCCTGGCCGCCGGCACCCCCGTCGTACGGGTCATGACGAACACCCCGGCCCTCGTCGACGAGGCGATGTCCGTCATCTCCGCCGGCAGCCACGCCACCGCCGCCCACCTGTCCCTCGCCGAGGAGATCTTCTCCACGGTCGGCAAGACGCTCCGCGTCCCCGAGACCCAGCAGGACGCCTGCACCGCGCTCTCCGGCTCCGGCCCGGCGTACTTCTACTTCCTCGTCGAGGCCATGACCGACGCCGGCATCCTCCTCGGCCTGCCCCGCGACAAGGCCCACGACCTCATCGTCCAGGCGGCCATCGGCGCCGCAGTGATGCTCCGCGACAGCGGCGAACACCCCGTCAAGCTCCGCGAGAACGTCACCTCCCCGGCCGGCACCACCATCAACGCCATCCGTGAGCTGGAGAACCACGGCGTCCGCGCCGCCCTGATCGCGGCCCTGGAAGCCGCCCGCGACCGCAGCCGCGAACTGGCCACCGGCAACGGCTGACCCGTACGGCGCCGGCGGGGCAGCCGTCCAGCACGGCCACCCCGCCGGCCACCGTCACGCCAGCAGCCCCATCGCCCGGTACGCCGCGTCCACCCGCGGCCGGGCCATGCCCCGCGCCCGCTCCGCCCCGCGCCGGAGCACCTCGTCGACGTACTCCGGGTCCGCCGCCAGCTCCGCATGCCGGCTGCGCACCGGCCGCAGCAGCTCCACCACGGCCTCCGCCACGTCCTTCTTGAGCGGCCCGTACCCGTCGTACTTCTGGGCCAGCAGCTCCGGATCCCCACCCGTGCAGGCGGCCAGCACATCCAGCAGATTGGCCACCCCCGGCCGCTCCGCCCGGTCGTAGACCACCCCGGCCCCGTCGTCCGTGACGGCCCGCATCACCTTCTTCCGCACGGCCTCCGGCTCGTCCAGCAGATACACGATGCCCGCCGTCCTGACGTGCGACTTCCCCATCTTCGACGTCGGCTCCTGTAGATCCATCACCCGCTCCGCCACCGCTGGGAGCGTGGCCCTGGGCACCACGAACGTCGCCCCGTACCGCTGGTTGAACCGCACCGCCAGGTCCCGCGCCAGCTCCAGGTGCTGCGCCTGGTCCTCCCCGACCGGCACCTCATGGGCCCCGTACGCCAGGATGTCCGCCGCCATCAGCGCCGGATACGTCAGCAGCGACAGCCGTACGCTCCCGCCCCGCGCCTGCTCTCTCGCGGCCTTCTCCTTGTACTGGATCATGCGCCGCATCTCGCCGTCAGAGGCGGTGCACTCCATCAGATACGAGAGCCGCAGATGCTCATCGACCCGGCTCTGCACAAAGACGGTGCACACCTCCGGATCCAGCCCGGCCGCCAGCAGCAGCGTCGCCGCCTGCCGGGTGAGCCGCCGCACCCGCGCCGGATCGTGCTCCACGGTCAGCGCGTGCAGGTCCACCACACAGAACAGCGCCTCCGCCCGGTGCTGGTCCTCCTCGACCCAGCGACGCATCGCCCCGAGGTAGTTCCCCAGCGTCAGATGCCCCGTCGGCTTCACACCGCTGAAGATCTGCGTACGCGCCGTCGCGACCGCCATCTCGCCCATCCGTCTCTCCCGAAGTCCCGCACTCCCGCTGAGTGCGCGTCGAGACCGCCGACCTCACCGGCCGGACCACGGATGCAGATACGCGAACGGCCGCCGAAGCGGCGGCCGTGGTCATGCATGCGCTGCTGGGCGGCCGCCGTCAGGCGGGCCACCACTGCTGTACGAGCGCATGCGTCGTCATGCCCTCAAAGTACCCCCAGATCCCCGCCCTGGCACGGGTTTGAACAACCCCGCCCCCTCATGTAGTGTCCTCCGAGTTGCCACGGAGCCAGCCGGCCCCGGGCAGCCGTCCGCCGCTTCGCGGCACACCCACTACTGCACGGCCCCTCACCGGGACCTATTTCGGCATGCCGAAATTCGGACCACGGCGCGATTATGTGCCAACGAGGAATTCCGCTAACGTAGTGATCACGCCGAAAGGCGCGGCAGAGCAAA
>NZ_JBFAEA010000056.1:0-2703 GCF_040641675.1 Streptomyces sp. NPDC020742 | reverse complement strand
GCCGGGCAAACTCCCACTCTGCATCCGACAGTTCATGGCGACGTATCACCCGACCATGATCCACCACTCAAGATCATTTGAAGACACCGCCTAGGACGGGGCACTCCCGCCCGGCACCCCGTACGCCCGCCCGACCACCGCTCGTCCGAGCAAGGAGTATCGTGCCCGACCCGCTGCACTCCGACCTGGCGCAGACCGACGCGCTGTACGACGAACTTCTCGCCCTCGCCCTGGAGGCCGCCGGCCGTGCCGGGGTGCTGCTGCGCGACGGCCGGCCCGCCGACCTCGGGGTGGCCGCCACCAAGTCCAGCCCCATCGACGTCGTCACCGAGATGGACCTCGCCTCCGAGAAGCTGATCACCGGCTTCATCGGCGAGCGCCGCCCGGACGACGGTTTCCTGGGGGAGGAGGGCGCCAGTACGGTCGGCACCAGCGGCATCCGCTGGGTCATCGACCCCGTCGACGGCACCGTCAACTACCTCTACGACCTGCCGTCCTGGGCCGTGTCGATCGCGGCCGAACGGGACGGCGAGGTCGTCGTCGGGGTGGTCGCCGCCCCGATGCGCGGCGAGACCTACCACGCCGTAGTGGGCCGTGGTGCGTTCAACAACGGCGAGCCGATCCGGCACCGGCCCTCCCCGCCGCTCTCCCAAGCACTGCTCGGCACCGGCTTCGGGTACCTGGCCGAGCGCCGGGCCGCCCAGGCGGAGGTGGTACGCACCCTGCTGCCACAGGTCCGCGACATCCGCCGGGGCGGTTCGGCGGCGATCGACCTGTGCGATGTCGCCTGCGGGCGGCTCGACGCCTACTACGAGCGGGGCCTGAACCCCTGGGACCTGGCCGCCGGCGCGCTGATCGCCCGCGAGGCCGGCGCGCTCACCGGGGGCCGCCCCGGCCACGCGCCCTCCCACGAGCTGACGCTGGCCGCCTCCCCGGCCCTCTTCGAGCAGCTCCAGCCCCTGCTGGACGAGCTGGGCGCCTGGCACGACTGACCCGGCCGCCTCCGGGCACGACGGCGCCCCGGCACCTTCCCCTGGTGCCGGGGCGCCGTCGCCGTACGCCGGAGGCGGTCAGGCGTTGCTGACCGCCCCGTAACGCACACCGTGCTCGTTCGCCAGTCGCTGCAGGTCCTCGAGCTCGGCCTGTTCGACCTCGGCGAGGAAGTCATCGCCCGCAGCGCGGGCCTGGTCCAGATCGGCTTCGGTCTTCTCTATGCGCTGCAGAATGCCTGCGGTGAACGCGTCCATGTGCGCCCCCTCGTCGTGGGTCGGTGGCACGGGGGTGTGCCGACGGGTGGGTCGATCACGGCGTGGTCCCTGCGATGGATCACTTCATGGCACTTCGGTCGCCACATGAAGACAGGGCGTGATCGCGGGTGTGCAGTCGTCCTCCCCATGCGGACCCTCAGGGAAACCTCAACCCACCCACGAATCCGGGCCGTCGGGCCCCCGGGAGCCCCGCTCCACCCGCGCGCACCCCTCTTACCGCCGGTTTATGGCTCTTCGGGGCAGGATGGAAGAGCTCTGAAACATTGTTGTGCCTGCCCGAAAGGGCCCTGAGGAAGGACTTGCGACGTGCGTGTTCTCGTCGTCGAGGACGAGCAGCTGCTCGCCGATGCGGTGGCCACCGGACTGCGCCGGGAGGCCATGGCCGTCGACGTGGTCTACGACGGCGCTGCCGCCCTGGAACGGATCGCGGTCAACGACTACGACGTGGTCGTGCTCGACCGTGACCTCCCGGTCGTCCACGGCGACGACGTCTGCCGCAAGCTGGTCGAGCTGGGCATGCCCACCCGGGTCCTGATGCTGACCGCCTCGGGCGACGTCAGCGACCGGGTCGAGGGCCTGGAGATCGGCGCGGACGACTACCTCCCCAAGCCCTTCGCCTTCACCGAGCTCACCGCACGCGTGCGCGCCCTGGGCCGGCGGACGACGGTGGCCCTGCCGCCCGTCCTGGAGCGGGCCGGGATCAAGCTCGACCCCAACCGCCGCGAGGTCTTCCGCGACGGCAAGGAGGTCCAGCTCGCGCCGAAGGAGTTCGCGGTGCTGGAGGTCCTGATGCGCAGCGAGGGCACGGTCGTGTCGGCCGAGCAGCTCCTGGAGAAGGCCTGGGACGAGAACACCGACCCGTTCACCAACGTCGTACGGGTCACGGTCATGACACTGCGCCGCAAGCTGGGCGAGCCCGCAGTGATCGTCACCGTCCCCGGCTCGGGATACCGGATCTGACCGCAATGCCTTCCCTGCCCTCCTTCTCCAAGGCGGCGGCCCCGCCGCCGCCCATGCCGCCCAAGCCGACCTGGGACCCCCGCCCGGTCCACGTCCGGCCGTTCCCGTGGCTGCGGCCGACCATCCGGATACGCCTGACGCTGCTGTACGGCGGCATGTTCCTGATGGCCGGCATCGTGCTGCTGACGATCATCTACATGCTCGCAGCGGACGCGCTGCACGACGGCAGTGCGCTGCCGCTGAAGATCCTCGGCGGCAAGTTCGAGTCCACCAGTGACATCTGCGACCTGCCCACCCAGACCTCGGGGCCGCTCCTCCAGGAGGCCGTCAACCAGTGCCTCCAGCACCAGCGTGCGGTGGCGCTGAACAGCCTGCTGAATCGTTCGTTGTTGGCGTTGTTGGGGTTGACGGTGGTGGCGTTTGCGTTCGGGTATGCGATGGCGGGGCGGGTGTTGGCTCCGTTGGGGCGGATTAC
>NZ_JBFAEA010000055.1:0-3122 GCF_040641675.1 Streptomyces sp. NPDC020742 | reverse complement strand
CTGGCTCTGCACCCGGTGCGGGACGTGGACGTCCCGTGGGACGAACGGGCGTCGGCCCGCCCGGCGTATGTGCTCTACACGTCGGGCTCCACCGGTCGACCCAAGGGTGTCGTGGTCGAGCACCGGGGCCTGGCCAACCTGGCCCAGGTCTACAGCAGCGGATCGGCCCTCTTCACGACGGCGCTCAAGGCGCTCGGTGAGCGCAGGCTCCGGGTCGCACACACCGCTTCGTGGTCCTTCGACGCCTCGTGGGACCCGATGCTGTGGATGATCGACGGGCACGAACTGCACCTCATCGAGGACGGGGCCCGGCACGACGCCGAGGCGCTGGTGCACTACGTCCGTGAGCAGCGGATCGACTACATCGACGGAACGCCCTCGTACGTCCAGCAACTCCTCTCGTTCGGACTGCTGGAACCCGGCGGCCATGTACCGCTGATGGTGGTCGTGGGCGGCGAGGCCGTTCCGCAGGCGCTGTGGGACGAACTGGCGGCCTGCCCGACAACGGTCGCCTACAACACCTACGGCCCGACCGAGTGCACGGTCGACTCCATCGACGGCGAGATCACGGACCAGCCGCAGCCGGTGATCGGGCGGCCGATCTCGCGGGTGCGCGCCTACGTACTGGATGCGGGTCTGCGTCCGGTGCCGGTGGGGGTGGCCGGTGAGTTGTTCGTGGCGGGTGCGGGGCTGGCACGGGGCTACCTCGGGCGTCCGGGCCTGACCGCGGAACGCTTCGTGGCCGACCCCTTCACGGGCTCCGGTGCACGGATGTACCGCACCGGCGATGTGGCGCGCTGGTCGCCCACCGGCGAACTGGAATTCCTCGGACGCGCCGACGACCAGGTGAAGATCCGCGGCTTCCGCATCGAACCCGGCGAGATCGAATCCGTCCTGTCCCGACACCCGGGCATCGGCCAAGTCGCGGTGGTGGTACGCGAAGACCGCGCCGGGGACCGCCGGCTGGTGGGGTACGTGGTCCCCACCGCCGGGAATGCTTTGGACGCTGCGGATGTCACGGATACGGCGAACACGTCGGCGGACGTGGTGAACACCGTGGACGCTGCGGATGGCACGGACGCCTTGGACGTCGCCGAGCTGCGGACCTTCGCGGCAGGGGCGCTACCGGCCTTCATGGTGCCCTCGGCGTTCATGGTGCTGGACGCCCTCCCGCTCACAGGCAACGGCAAGCTGGACCGACGAGCCCTCCCCGCACCGGACCACACAGGCACCACCGGCGGACGCACCGCACGCAACCCGCGCGAAGAGATCCTCTGCGGCCTGTTCGCCGAAGTCCTGGGACTGCAAGACGCACACGGCACAACGGGCACATCGGGCGCGTCGGGCGCGTCGGGTACGTCGGGCGCATCGGGTACGTCGGGTGCGTCCCGCGTGGGCATCGATGACGACTTCTTCGCACTGGGCGGGCATTCACTGCTGGCGACCCGGCTGATCAGCCGCATCCGCGGGGTCTTCGGCGTGGACGTACCCGTACGAGCCCTGTTCCAGTCACCAACCGTGGCCGCACTCTCCACCCTCGTCGAAGCGGGCGCAGGCGCGGGCACCCGCCCGGCCCTGACCGCCACCACCCCCAGACCGGAAGTCCTGCCGCTCTCCTTCGCACAGCAGCGACTGTGGTTCCTCTCCGGCCTGGAAGGGATCAGCGGCACCTACAACATGGCCATGCCCCTACGCCTGTCCGGCTCCCTGGACCCCGATGCGCTACGGGCCGCACTGAGCGATGTCATGCTGCGCCACGAGAGCCTGCGCACCCTCGTCACCGAGGCCGACGGCGAGCCCGTTCAGCGCATCATCGCCCGGTCCGATCTCGTAGTCGACTTCCAGGAACGGCCGGTTGCCGATGAAGAGGAACTGGCACGGCTGTTGACCGCCGAAGGTGCACGTGGCTTCGACCTGTCCATGGACCTGCCACTGCGAACGCGACTCTTCGCGGTGTCCGACACCGAGCATGTGCTGCTGCTGGTGATCCACCACATCGCCTGCGACGGATGGTCCCTGGCACCGCTCGTCCGCGACGTCTCCCACGCCTACGCCGCCCGATGCGCCGGCGAGCAGCCCGACTGGGAGCCGCTGCCCGTCCAGTACGCCGACTACGCACTCTGGCAACGCGAACTCCTCGGACACGAAGACGACCCCGACAGCCTCGCCGCCCGCCAACTCACCTACTGGCGACAGCAACTCCACCACAGCCCCGACCTCTTGAGCCTTCCGCTCGACCGTCCCCGCCCGGCGACACCCAGCCACCGCGGCGGAATGGTGCCGTTGCGGCTGGACCAGCACACACACCACCAGATAGCGGAGTTGGCCCGGGCGTGCGGCGTCAGTGTCTTCATGGTCGTCCAGGCCGCCTTCGCCGCACTGCTCAACCGCGTGGGCGCCGGCACCGACATACCCGTGGGCGTCCCCGTCGCCGGCCGCACCGACGAAGGACTCACCGACCTGGTCGGCTTCTTCGTCAACACCCTCGTCCTACGCAACGACCTCACCGGCGACCCCACCTTCCGCGAACTACTCACCCGCACCCGCGACACCAGCCTCGCCGCCCTCGACCACCAAGACCTCCCCTTCGACCGCCTCGTCGAAGTCCTCAACCCCACCCGCTCCACCGCCTACCAACCCCTCTTCCAGGTCATGCTGGCCCTGCAGAACAACGCCGACGCCGCTGTGGAGCTGGCCGGACTGGGCGTCCAGGAGGAGCGGCTGGATGTCGGGGCCGCCAAGTTCGACATGTCCTGGAGCCTGACCGAGCGCTTCGCCGAGGACGGGAGCCCCGCGGGGGTCGACGGAGACGTCGAGTACGCGGCCGACCTGTTCGACCGCGAAACGATCGTGGCGATGGTGGAGCGGTTCCGGCGGCTGGTCGCCGCGGTCCTCACCGACCCGGAGATCCGGCTGAGCGGGATCGACGTCCTCAGCGAGGACGAACACCACCGGGTACTGCGGGAGTGGAACAACACCGACGTCCCGCTTCCCCTGACGAACGTCCCCCAGCTGTTCCAAGACCAAGCAGCACGCACACCCGACGCCCACGCCGTCATCTGCGCCGGAAGCGCACTGACCTACAAAGAGCTCAACGCCCGCGCCAACCGCCTCGCCCACCA
>NZ_JBFAEA010000054.1:0-8249 GCF_040641675.1 Streptomyces sp. NPDC020742 | reverse complement strand
CATTCTCACCCATGCCGCTTCCGATGTTACGCGCGGGTAGCCTCGAACGGGCGGGTCAGTCAACGATGTTGGCCCCCACGGGGCGCAAGGGCCCGGGCCCAGTTGGGCGGGTGCGGCCCCGGCAGTACTGCGCCCCGGCACGGGACCGGGGGCCCCATGTCTCCTTGCAGACCCCGTGCTCAGTCAGTGGTGAGGAGTTGTTCGCACCAGATGGTTTTGCCCTCGCGGGTGTGGCGGGTGCCCCAGCGCTCGGTGAGTTGGGCGACCAGGAGGAGGCCGCGGCCGCCCTCGTCGGAGAGCCGGGCGCGGCGCATGTGCGGGGCGGTGCTGCTGCCGTCGGACACTTCGCAGATGAGGGTGCGGTCCCGGATCAGGCGCAGTTGGATGGGCCCGCCGGCGTAGCGGATGGCGTTGGTGACCAGTTCACTCACCACCAGCTCGGTCACGAAGCAGGCGTTCTCCAGCCCCCACGCGGCGAGCCGGCCGGTGGCCCAGGAGCGGGCGGTGGCCACGGTCGAGGGGTCGACGGGTACGTCCAGGACGGCGATCTGATCCATGTTCAGGGCTTGGGTGCGGGCGATGAGCAGGGCCGCGTCGTCGGCGGGGCGCTCCGGCAGCGAGGTTTCGAGCACATGGTCGCAGAGGGCGCCCAGTGAGGGTGCGGGTTCGGCGAGGGCGCGGCACAGCCGGTCGAGTGCGTCGTCGGGGTCGCGTTCACGGAAGCCGAGCAGCCCGTTGGTGTAGAGCGCGAGCAGGCTGCCGTCGGGGAGTTCGACCTCGGTGGATTCGAAGGGCAGGTCGCCCAGGCCGAGCGGCGGGCCCGCGGGCAGCGCGAGGAGGCGGACATCGCCCGCCGGGGTGACCACGGCCGGCGGAGGGTGCCCGGCACGGGCGAGACAGCAGGCCCGGCTGATCGGGTCGTAGACCGCGTAGAGGCAGGTGGCCCCGAGGACGGCGTTGTCGCCGATGGACTCGTTGTCTTCTGCGGCGAGCCGGATGACCACGTCATCGAGGTGGGTGAGCAACTCGTCCGGCGGCAGGTCGACATCGGCGAGGGTGCGCACCGCCGTGCGCAGCCGCCCCATGGTCGCGGCGGCCAGCAGGCCGTGGCCGACGACATCGCCGACGACCAGCGCCACCCTGCCGCCGGACAGCGGGATCACATCGAACCAGTCGCCGCCCAGCCCGGACTGGCCGCCCGCGGGGAGGTACCGGGAAGCGGTCTCGATGGCGGTCCGGGAGGGAAGGCCCTGCGGGAGCAGGCTCTGCTGGAGGGTGAGGGCGGCGGTGCGCTCGCGGGTGAAGCGGCGGGCGTTGTCCAGACAGACCGCGGCCCGGGCGACCAGCTCTTCGGCCAGGAGGCGGTCGTCGTCCGCGAAGGGTTCGCCGGTCCGCCGGAAGAAGACGGTGACGCCCAGCGTCATGCCCCGGGCGCGCACGGGAACGCTCATGATCGACTGGAAGCCGTACTCCTGGAACTTGCGGTCCCTGACCGGGTCGTCGGACAGCCAGGCCCGCATGTCGGGGTCCGTGACGTGATGGATGAGCGACCGGCCGGTCGCCATACAGCGCACCGGGGGCGAGTGCGCGGGGTAGTAGTCCGCCTCTCCGGGCCGGCGGACCGCCTCGGGAGCGCCTTCGAGGATCGACTGGTTCGCCACCCGGCGCAGCACCACGACACCGGCGAACGGACTGGGTTCGTCACCGGTGAGCATCGTCTCCAGCAAGTCGACGGTGACCCAGTCGGCGAGCCGGGGAACAGCCACGGCGGCGAGTTCCTGGGCCGTCTGCATGACGTCCAGCGTGCTGCCGATGCGGGTGCTGGCCTCGTTCAGCAGGGTCAGCCGCTCCCGTGCACGGTGCTGCTCGGTGACGTCCGAGACCGTGGTGCACAGTCCGAGGACCGCGCCCCGCGGGTCGTGCAGCGCGGAGGCCGAGACGGAGAAGACCCGCTCGTGGTCGGGAGCGGTGCGGATCCGGCCGTGCAGACCGTCGCAGAAGGCGGGTTCGCCGGTCTCGATCACCTGGCGCATCCACCGCTCCCACGCCTGGAGATCGGCCCCGGACACGACCTCCAGCAGGCGCTTGCCCCGGCGCTCGGCCTCGGACACACCGATCAGCTCGTCCATGGCGGCGTTCTGCCGCACACACCGCAGCTTGGTGTCGTAGACCGTCACCGCGACCGGGCAGCGGGTGAACAGCCAGTCCAGGATGGTCTGTTCGACCTCGTGCGGGAGGAAGCGGCCCGGTGCCTCCACCACCAGCATCCACTGGACCCGGGCGCCGTGACCCATGAACCGGTAGCCCAGCCCTCTCAGCTGGAGCAGACCGCCGTCCCGCCGCCGCGCGGAGAGTCTTCCCGACCAGCCGCCCTGCCCTGCCGGCAGGGCCCAGAAGGGCGGGGTGCCGTCGGGGACGAGCAGATCGGCGGCCGGTCGCCCCACGGCTTCCGCGGCCGGGTACCCGAGCAGCCGCTCGGCCTCCCGGCTCCAGCCCGTGACGGCCCCCCGGTCGTCGATCATGATCACAGGCACGAGCTCCGTGTCCGACAGCCGTTCCTGCCGAGGGGCGTCGTAGGTGTTCATGGCACCCACCTCACTCAGGCCTCCCAGGGTGCTTCTTTGGGATCCTTGTGGGCTCGGGGGTCCGGCTTGCGCATCCAAAGGAACGGCCCTGGCTTCCAGCATGCCCGAGCGCCCGGTCATGCTCAAACCCGCTGTGTGCCGGGACATATGCGCACCGTGCTGGTCAGCGGGGTAGGCCGGCGGCGGTGCAGCGGCGGTTGCCGCGACAACACCCCGCCGGGGCGGGTCAGGATTCGGCCACCCCTGACACGACGGCCGGCCCATTTCAACCGGTCCGGTGCGAGCGCCGTCGTGTCCGCCGCCATGTTTCAGACACTCCCCCATTTCCGGAGTTCCCTGTACTTGGCCACCTTCGACCGACTTCATATCGCCATCTCGGAATTTCTCGGGGTACGTTCTTCGATTCACCGTTATTCACCCGCTCGGAATGGCCGGCGCCCGGACACCACACCGAGGCGGGCACGGCGATACACCGTCCGGGCCGGGCCAGACACCCGCGCCCCTGCCAGCGGTGTCAGCAGTCAAAGCCCTCTTTGCCCTTGACAGATCTCTGCAAGATTCCCAGTGTTGACCCTCGGCGTTCGATGAGCGTCCGCGACGGCCGAGGTACGCGAAAACGACCGATGTAGCGCAATTCCTGAAGCTCAATTTATATATGCAGAATTCAACCAAGGGGCTGAAGGGGCCACCCGCACATTCGGCGCGGTCACGTGCCGTGGGGCACGGCCGTGCGCACAGCACGGATGGGGGAGAGAGCCATGAAAGCGAGCAAGGTCGGCGCGTCCGATGCGCCGGAGGCCGGGTTATCCCGGCTGGTTGATTTCCACGAGGTGGACCCGACCCCGCCGGGCGGCCACTGCTGGTTCCTCGGTGGCGAGGTCGCGGATCATCGGCACCCACGCGGGCATCTCGCAGGCCGTGTCGACGGGGATCCGCGCGCCGATCTGTCGGCCCTGCGCGCCGTACGCCTCGCCATGACCAGAGGCGAGCCGTACGCCTCGTCGCGAGCGGAGCCGAGCCCTACGCCGTGCGGAGTCCCGGCGGCGGTCCCGGTGCGGCGTTGAGCGGAACCGGAGCTCCGGAGACCATCCACCACCCAACGGGGGGAAGTGTGAAGAACAAGAGAGACCTCGGGCTGCTCACGGTTGCCCATGGGGTCAACGACATGTACCAGGGCGCGATCCCCGCATTACTGCCGTTCCTCCAGGCCGGGCGTGGTTACAGCTACACCCTGATCACCGGGATCACGCTGGCCGCCACCGGGCTGTCCAGCCTGATACAGCCACTGGTCGGGCTGCTGGCCGACCGTCGGCCGATGGGCTGGCTGGTGCCGGCCGGTATGGTCACCGCGGGAGTCGGGGTGGGCCTGTCCGGCCTGGGCGACGCGTATGTGTGGACGTGGATCGCGGTCGCGCTCGCCGGCATCGGGCACGCCGCGTTCCACCCGGCGGGCGCGATGGCGGCACGCACCCTCGGCGGCGGCGGTGCACGGTCGATAAGCGTCTTCGCCGCCGGCGGGAATATCGGCGCCGCCCTCGCCCCGCTCTATGTGTCCGTGGTGATCAACGGCGCCGGTATCTCCAGCACCTGGCTGCTCGCCCTGCCCGCCATCGTGATGGGCGCAGTCTGCCTGGTGACCCGGCATTCCTGGCAGATCGTCACCACAACTCCGCCGCACACCACGGGCGTTGACGGCAAGGCGGGGCAGACCGGCCGCCCGGACAACTGGCGGGCCTTCGGCACGCTCTCCGTCATCTCGGTGTTCTGGTCGATCCCGTACGTCGTCATGGGGTCGCTCGCCGCGCTGTACGTGATCAGCCGCTTCGGGGTCTCGGCGGCCACCGGCTCGGCCACCCTCACCGCGTTCACCGCGGGCGGCGTCGTCGGCACGCTGGCGGGCGGGTGGAGCGCCGAGCGCTGGGGCCGCCTGGCCGCCCTGCGCTACGGCTACCTCATCTCCGCCGTCGCCGTCGCCGGCGTCGTGCTCATGCCGCATATCGCCGGGGTGCTCGTCTGTGCCTTCCTCTACGGCACGGTCCTGTTCGTGCCGTTCGCCGCGCAGGTCACGCTGGCGCAGGACTACCTGCCCACCCGCATCGGCACGGCGAGCGGACTGACGCTGGGCGTCACCCTCTCGGCGGGCGGGCTCCTCTCGCCGCTCTTCGGCATGCTCGCCGACGCCTGGGGCATCCGCGCCGTGCTCGCCACTCTGATCGGCATCCTCCTCGTGCCGGCCGCCCTGGCGTGGCGCCTGCCCGAACCCCGCACGGCCGCATCACGCCCCACGCATCGCCACGGTGAGCATTCTGACGCCGTATCACCGCAGCCCGAGCAAGCGCAGGAGAGCCGATGACGGCCACGGTGCACGGTCTCGCCGAGGTTGGTGTCTACCGCCTGTCCTCGGCGGGTGCACCTTGCCCACGCCACCTCGTCAGTCGTGGCTGACCCGGTAGTTCCGCACGACCGGTGGCCCACAGGAGAGTGAGCCACCGGTCGGTGTCTGTCGGTGCAGGGGGAAAGAGGCGTGTCAGCACCCGGTGGCAAAGGTCCGCTTCCGGCATCCGGCCGACGCCGAGGCCCCTCGGCGATGCCCTGCAGGTGCACCAAGGTCTCGACCACGCCCATGGCGTCTCGCGGCCCGCCCGGTCAGGTTCATCGGCCTGCTACCGGCAGCCGCTGTTCCCGTTTCCGCCAGCGCGCATCGCTCGCCGGTACAACGTCGTCAGCGCGTCGTCGATGGGGTGGTGCTGCGGCTTGCCCGAAGAGTCCAGTGTGTTCCACCGTACGAGGTTCATGGCGACGGACATCTGTCGCTGGCCATCGGCACTGGTCAGGGACATCGTCGAGGCGCCCCAGACCGTACCGTCGTGGCCCCAGCAGGTGCCGCGCCCCGGGATGCTGACCTTGTGCAAGCCCAGGCCGTAGTTGACCCTCGTCCCGTCCAGGGCGCGGACCGGGACCGTGCACTGCATCTGCGCCAGCGACGACTGGTCGACGATCCCGCCGGCGAGCAGCATGCCGTAGAAACGGTTGAGGTCCGCAACGGTTGATACCAGGGCGGCCCCGAGCCCCACCCAGGACATGTCGTAGGTGCTGTAGTCGCGCGGCGGGTCGATCAGGCCGTACAAGGCCTCGTACATCCGCGCGTGCGGTCCCTCGATGTCCGGCTCGGCCGGAAACTCCGTGTGCCGGAGCCCAGCACGCTCGATGATGTTCCGGGTGATGTACTGCTCGGCCGTGGTACCCGTCACCTGCTCCAGGAGTTCACCGAGCAGCAGGTAGTTGGTGTTGGAGTACACCCCTGGGGTGCTACCCGGTGTGCCGACGGCGGGTGCCGCGACCCCCATGTCGATCAGCTCGGTCGGGCGGAACGTCCGGAACCGGTTGTCGTCCAGGCTCGCGGGCGAGACGCCCGACAGCGAGGGGAACGTCTTGAAGGACGGGTAGGCGCTGGGAAGGTATTCGGCGAGGCCGCTGGTGTGGTTGAGCAGCATCCGCACCGTGATCGAGTCGCCGCGCGCTCCGGGCACCAACCGCGGCAGGTAGTGGCCGATCGGCGCGTCCAGCCGGATCTGCCCCCGCTCGACCTGCTGGAGGACTGCGGCGGCGGTGAAGGTCTTGGTGACACTGCCGACGCGGTGCCGCATGTCGGGAGTGACGGGATCGCCCGTCGAGACGTCGGCGACCCCGGATGCGCCGCGCCATACCTGGTCACCGTCGCGCACCTCGGCGAACACCCCCGGTATCCCTGCGCGGTGCACCTCGTCGATCGCGGCATCCAGTTCTGCTGGCTGGAGTGAGTTCTGCACGGCTTCTCTTCCTCGTGATCAATGGGTGCGACGGGGACTCTCCCCGTGTTCTGGACATCGCCGGCCCGTCCGGCACGAGCACGCCGCAGGGCAGCGGCGGGTTCGGCGAGCTGTCTCTGCGGGACCTCGGCGGACCGGATCGCCTTCGAACCGTGCGGCGAGCGCCCGTGCCAGGCGTCGCGGGGCAGGCGGGAGTTCGACGCCCTAACGGGCGAGGATGCTGATGCCCAGCATGCGCCCGCCGGTTTCGGTCCGCGGGCGATGCGTACTGCCCGGCGCGAACACGACATAGCTGCCCGGACCGAGCCGCTGTCCCCGGTCGATGAACTCGCCCGCGATCACGTAATAGCGCTCTTCGCCCTCGTGCACGTCCACCTCGGGCCACTCGGCTCCCGGAGCGAAGTCGTACATCCAGCCACGGGCCCGCTCGGTAGCGGGCAGCCGCCGTCGGATGATCCCCGGGACGACCTCAACCGGGTCGACCTCGTCAACGTGCAGGATCCGTACGTCACTTGCCTCGTGCGTCATGCCCCCATCCTGGTGCGGACGTGCGCCCCCGCCCAGTGTCTGGATCGACACCTACAGGTACTTTGCTGCCATGGGTGTTCACCGAGTGGTCGCGCTGGTCCTGCCGCCGCAATCCACGTTCGAGCTGGCCTGCGCCGCTGAGGTCTTCGGTCTGCGCCGCCCCGGCCTGTCGAGTCGTTACACGTTCACGGTGTGCGCCGAGCGGCCGGGAGTGGTGCCGACCCTGGCGGGATACGACATGACGGTCAACGAGGACCTCACGGCGCTCAAGACGGCGGACACGGTGGTGATCCCCGGCTGGCACCACCACGCGGAGAGCGCCCCGCCCGCGGTGCTCGATGCGCTCCGGCGAGCGCACCGCCGCGGCGCCCGCATCGTCTCGATCTGCTCGGGTGCCTTTCTGTTGGCCCAGGCCGGATTGCTGACGCGCCGAAGGGCGACCACGCACTGGCGGCTCGCCGGCGAGCTCGCCGCCCGCTTCCCCCACGTGCAGGTCGAACCCGACACGCTGTACATCGACTTGGGCGACATCGCCACCAGCGCCGGCACCGCCGCCGGCATCGACCTGTGCCTGCATCTGGCCCGCGCCGACCACGGCGTCGCCCACGCGGCGCACATCGCCCGGCACATGGTGATGCCCCCGCACCGCGAGGGCGGGCAACTGCAGTACAGCACCGCGCCCCCGGCCGACCGCCCACCCCACTCGCTGGCCCCCGTCCTGGACTGGGCCACCGAACGGCTGCAACACCCCCTCACCGTCGACGACCTCGCCGCACAAGCCAAGATCTCGCCGCGGACACTTGCCCGCAGGTTCGCCGACCAGCTCGGCGTCAGCCCCGGCCGGTGGCTGCTCCAGCAGCGCGTCGCAGCGGCCCGGGCCCTTCTGGAGGAGACGGAACTCCCCGTGGAGACGATCGCGGTCCAGGTCGGTCTGTCCTCTGCCGTCAACCTCCGCAGGCGCTTCCACGCCCTGGTGCACACCACGCCCGCCGCCTATCGGCGCTCCTTCGGCCGCCACGGGCACGGCACGGCCTCGCGGCCAGGAGCCTGAGGAGGCACCCGTCGCACCCGGTACCCGTTGCACCCGGTAGCCGGTAGCCGGTACCCGGTTTCGATCAGCGTGCGTCTGGTCCAACGGGGCGCAGATCAGCGCGCGTTGCTGTCGGCGAGGCGGCCCACGCCGGCTTCACGGCCCTCGGTACGCGGCCGATGTGCCGCAACGCCGCGACCCCACGCCCCGCGCCCCGCGCCCCGTAGCCCCCCACAGCCCGCGTTAGCCAGGCGTAAGCGAAACACCAGTGGATCGGCAGTGGCGTGCGGGAAGGTA
>NZ_JBFAEA010000053.1:0-9132 GCF_040641675.1 Streptomyces sp. NPDC020742 | reverse complement strand
GCGGCGTTGGAGGGGGTGGTGGCGAATCGTCGGGCGCGGGGGTTGGTGGGGAGTGTGGTGGCGTGGGGTCCGTGGGCTGGTGGGGGGATGGTGGAAGCCGACGGCTCTGAGGAGCATCTGCGGCGTCGTGGGTTGAAGCCGATGGACCCAGCCTTGGCAGTGGAAGCGTTGGGCGCGGCCGTGGGTGGTGGTGAGGCCGGGGTTGTGGTGGCGGATATGGACTGGGAGCGGTTCGTTCCGGCGTTCACTAGTGGCCGGCCCAGTCCACTGCTGGAAGACCTCCCGGAAGTCGCTGCCCTGACACGTGGCTCATCTGACTCACCTGGCTCATCTGACTCACTCGGCTCACCGGGCTCATCCCGTCAGGCAGTCGGCGACGAAGGTCCGTCCTTCCTCAACGGGCTCGCCGACGCGTCCGCGGTGGAGCGTTCACAAGCCGTGCTGGACCTCGTGCGCACCCATACGGCAGCCGTTCTCGGACTCCGGGGGCTGAGGTCCGTGGAGCCCGCAAAGGCATTCCGGGACCTGGGATTCGACTCGCTCACCGCGGTCGAGTTGCGCAACGGACTGAACGCCGAAACCGGAATGCAACTCCCCGCCACCTTGGTCTTCGACTACCCGACACCTCAACTTCTCGCGGAGCACGTGGACGACACGCTGTTCGGCGCCGCAGAGGTCGAGCCGGAGCAGGCCCTGCTGGCCGACCTGGACCGTCTGGCCAGCGCGATTTCAGGAATTTCCCAAGAGAACGAGGTCAGAGGGCTCGTCGAGGCCCGTCTTCGGAGCATGCTGTCCGGGCTGGGAGGTGTGGCCGAAGGCGAGGCGAAGTCCGCCGTCTCCCAGCAGCTGGATGCGGCTACGGACGACGAGATCTTCGATTTCATCAATCAGGAGCTCGGCCGTTCCTGAACGCCGCGGGTGAACCGTTCCGGTCAACAACGTATGGGGCAAGTTCCACATGGCGAATGAAGAACGGCTGCGGGACTATCTCAAGTGGGTCACCGCCGACCTGCACGAGACGCGTCGGCGCCTGCAGGAGCTGGAGTCGCAGCAGCAGGAGCCCATCGCGATCGTCGGGATGAGCTGCCGCTTCCCCGGCGGGGTGAACTCGCCGGAGGAATTCTGGAGCCTGCTGGAACGGGGCGAGGACGCCATCTCGGAGTGGCCCCAGGACCGTGGCTGGGACACCCAGGCGCTGTACGACCCGGAGGCGCGGGAATCGGGAACGAGCTACTCGTGCAAGGGCGGCTTCGTCTACGACGCCACCGAATTCGACCCCGGCTTCTTCGGCATCTCCCCGCGTGAAGCACTCGCGATGGACCCGCAGCAGCGGCTGCTGCTGGAAGCCTCCTGGGAGGCTTTCGAGGGTGCCGGAATCGACCCGTTGGCGGTACGGGGTAGTCGCAGTGGCGTCTTCGTCGGATGCAGTAACCAGGAATACGGAGCCGGCCTGCGCGATGTCCCCGACGATGTCCGAGGGCATCTTCTGACCGGCAACTCGACGTCGGTCGTGTCGGGCCGTGTCGCTTATGCTCTGGGGCTCGAGGGTCCCGCCGTAACGGTCGACACCGCATGCTCCTCCTCCCTGGTGGCGTTGCACCTGGCCGCGCAGGCACTGCGGTCGGGCGAATGCACCCTCGCTCTGGCGGGTGGCGTCACGGTGATGTCGACGCCGGGTGCGTTCGTCGAGTTCAGCCGTCAGCGTGGGCTGGCGGCGGACGGCCGGTGCAAGGCGTTCGCGGAGGCCGCGGACGGCACGGGGTGGGCCGAGGGCATCGGAATGCTGGTGCTGGAGCGGCTGTCGGATGCCCGGCGGAATGGCCACCGGGTGCTGGCGGTGGTGCGCGGTACGGCGGTGAACCAGGACGGTGCGTCGAACGGCCTGACGGCGCCGAATGGTCCGTCGCAGCAGCGGGTGATCCGGCAGGCGTTGGCGAGTGCGGGCCTTTCGGCCGCGGACGTCGATGCGGTGGAGGCCCATGGCACCGGCACGACCCTTGGTGACCCGATCGAGGCGCAGGCGCTGCTCGCCACGTACGGTCAGGACCGGGCGGTGGACCGTCCGTTGTGGCTGGGTTCGGTGAAGTCCAACATTGGACACACCCAGGCCGCGGCCGGCGTGGCGGGCGTCATCAAGATGGTGCTGGCGCTGGAGCACGGTGTGCTGCCGCAGACCCTGCACGTGGACCAGCCGTCGACGCACGTGGACTGGTCGGCGGGGCACGTCCAGCTGCTGACCCAGGCGGTGCAGTGGCCGGAGACGGAGCGGCTGCGCAGGGCGGCCGTCTCGGCGTTCGGCGTGAGCGGAACGAACGCACATGCCGTACTGGAGCAGGCCCCCGAGGTCGAAGCGGAGGCGGAAGCCGAAGCCGATGCAAAGTCCGACGCAAAGTTCGACGCAGAGGCTGGCGTCGGCGCGGAAGGCGACGCGGGAGCCGACACCGCCCCCGTGCGTGTTGCGGCGCACGAGGCCGGTGACCAGGGCACCCTTCGGCTGCCGATCCTGCCCTGGGTGCTCTCGGCGCGCGGCAACGCCGCCCTACGTGAGCAGGCCGGCAGGCTGCTCGCCCATCTCGACGCTCACCCCGAGCATGACCTGCGGGACCTGGCCCGTTCGCTCGCCACGACGCGTGCCGCACTGGACGACCGTGCGGTGGTCCTCGGCACCGGCCGCGACGCACTGATCGCGGGACTCAGCTCCCTCACCCGAGGCGAACACGCGGCAAGCGTCGTACGAGGAACAGCGCAGACGGGCGCGAAGACCGCCTTCCTGTTTGCGGGGCAGGGGGCGCAGCGGCCTGGGATGGGCCGGGAGTTGTACGAGGCGTTCCCGGTGTTCGCGGAGGCGTTCGATGAGATCTGCGCGCACTTCGACGGCGAGCTGGAGCTCGAACTGCCCCTGCGGGACGCGGTGTTCGGTGTGGACACCGGTGACGGCAGCAGCGATGGCAGCCACGCCGACGTCCGGATCGACGGAGCCGACGACGACGCCGGAACCAACGACGACGCCGGAACCAACGACGACGCCGGAACCAACGACGACGGCCGCGGGAACGCCGAGTTGCTGCACCGCACCGCGATCACGCAGCCCGCCCTGTTCGCCGTCGAGGTGGCGCTGTTCCGGCTGGTCGAATCGTTCGGCGTCCGGCCGGACTTCCTGCTCGGGCACTCCGTCGGAGAACTCGCCGCCGCACACGTGTCCGGCGTCCTCTCGCTGGCCGATGCCTGCCGGCTGGTGGCGGCGCGGGGCCGGCTGATGCAGGCCCTGCCGTCCGGTGGGGCGATGGTCTCGCTCCAGGCGTCGGAGGGCGAGGTCCTGGAGCTGCTGGAGGCGCAGGGCCTGGGGCAGCGGGTGAGCGTGGCGGCGGTGAACGGGCCGCAGGCGGTGGTGATTTCGGGTGCGGAAGCGGCGGTGGCGGAGGCCGCCGACCGTTTCGCCGCCCAGGGCCGGAAGGTGAAGCGCCTGTCGGTGAGCCACGCCTTCCACTCGCCGTTGATGGAGCCGATGCTGGCCGAGTTCCGCGCCGTCGCCGAGAGCATGACGTACGCCGAGCCCGGTATCCCGGTCATCTCCAACGTCACCGGTGCACTCGCTTCGACCCGCGAACTGACCTCCCCGGACTACTGGGTGCGCCACGTCCGCGAGGCCGTACGCTTCGCCGACGGCATCCGCTGGCTGGAGGAACACAGCGTCGCCCGTTCCCTCGAAATCGGTCCCGACGGCACCCTCACCGCCCTGGCCCAGGCCTGCCACGGCACTGCCGAGCAGGTGGCGGTACCGGCCCTGCGCCGGGACCGGTCCGAGGCGCAGCACCTGGTGACCGCCCTTGCGCAGCTGCATGCGCACGGTGCCGCACTCGACTGGGCCGCCTTGCTGCCGGGGGCCGCTGCGGTCGGCCTGCCGACCTATCCGTTCCAGCGCCGGCGCTACTGGCTGGAGCCCTCGGCAGCCGAGGCCCAGGACGCTGCACACGCCGCGTCCACCGGCGCCCTCGCCCTCGACGACGGCGCAGAAGCCTCGTTCTGGGACGCGATCGAACGCGGCGATGCGGCGGCCCTGGCGGACGAGTTGGCCCTGCCTGGCGACGCCTCATGGGACGAGGCGCTGACCGCCCTCTCCGTGTGGCGGCGGCAACGGCACGAGCGGGCGCTGACGGACGGATGGCGCTACCGGGTCGAGTGGAAGCCGCTCCCGACGCAGACGGCCACGGCGCTCGCCCCGCGGCCCGGCATGGAACCTGCCCGACAGGGCGGCGTGGAGCCCGCCCCGCAGCCCGACGCGGTGCTCGGAACGCAGGCAGCCACGGCGTTCGCCCCCCAGCCCGAAGCGGTGTTCGGCGAGCCGGCGGGTGTGCCGGGCGGCACCGCGTTCGGCGGGCGCTGGCTGGCGCTGGTGGCAGCCGGGGACACCCGTGCCGAGACCCTCGTGCAGGGCCTGACCGTGCGCGGCGCACGGATCGTACGGGTGGAGTGGGCCGCGGACCAGGACCGTGCGGCGCTGGCGGAGACCCTGCGGGCAGCCGCCGCGGACGAGCCGGTGGCCGGCGTACTGGCAGTGAGCGCCGCCCACCAGTCGGTGTCCGATGCGGTGACGGCAGGAACCGAACACCTGCCGTCCTCCGGGGCGCCGGCGGCGGGCGGTACGCACCAGCCCGCGTACGCCGTGCCGATGGTGGGCGGCGGCGCTGAGGCGGCGCGTACCGCGGCACTGGTGCAGGCCGTGGGTGAGGCGGGTGTCGGTGGGCGCCTGTGGGTGCTGACCCGTGGAGCGGTGTCCATCGGCCGGTCTGACGACGCCCCGGACCCGGGACAGGCCGCCGTATGGGGGCTGGGCCGGGTGGCCGCCCTGGAGCACCCGGACCGGTGGGGCGGCCTGGTCGACCTCCCGGAGGCGGTGGACCGCCGGGCCCTGGACCGGCTGGCTCAGGTCCTGGCCCACGGCACCGAGGACCAGGTAGCGATACGCGCATCCGGCGCCTTCGGCCGCAGGCTCGCCCCTGCACCCGCCCCCGCCCCGTCGTCCGGTGCGGACCCCGCCGACGGCTGGCGCCCGCAGGGCACGGTGCTGATCACCGGGGGAACGGGTGCCCTGGGCGCCCGTGTCGCCCGCTGGGTGGCCGCTCGGGGAGCCGAGCACGTCCTCCTCACCAGCCGGCGGGGCCCACAGGCCCCCGGCGCATCGGACCTGGAAGCGGAGCTGTCCGCCCTCGGGACCCGGGTGACCGTACTGGCCTGCGATGTCGCAGACCCGGAGGCGGTCACCACCCTGCTCGCCGAGCACCCGGTGGACGCCGTCTTCCACACCGCCGCCGTCCTCGACGACGGCGTCCTCGACTCCCTCGCCCCGGAACGCTTCGCCGCCGTCAGCCGGGCCAAGGCACTCTCGGCCTGGAACCTGCACACGGCGACCCGCGACCGAGACCTCTCCGCCTTCGTCCTGTTCTCGTCCTTCGCGGGCACCATAGGCGCCGCCGGCCAGGCCAACTACGCCGCGGCCAACGCCTTCCTGGACGCCCTCGCCGAACAGCGCGCGGCCGAAGGCCTGCCCGCCACCTCGCTCGCCTGGGGCCCGTGGGCTGGGACCGGCATGGCGAGCGACGAGGCCATGGCGCAGCGCATGCGCCGGAGCGGGGTCTGCCCGTTGCCGCCGGAGCGCGCCCTGCACGCCATGGAGCTCGCGATCAACTCCGGGGCACCCGGACTGGTGATCGCCGATATCGTCTGGGCGGACTTCTTTCCCGCCTTCACCACGGTCCGCCCCAGCCCGCTGCTCGGCGGTCTCCCCGAGGTCCGTACGGCCATCGGGAACCCGTCCCGGGGCGCGGCAGCGACCGCGGACGACGACCCCCGGGCCGAACTGAGCCACCAACTGGCGGGCCTGCAGCCGGCCGAACAGGAACGCCTGCTCACCGACCTGGTGAGGTCCCGCACGGCCGCAGTGCTGCACGCCACCGGACCCGCCGAGGTACCCGCGACCCGCCCCTTCCGGGACCTCGGCGTCGACTCACTGATCGCGGTCGAACTGCGCAACGCACTGACCGCGGCAAGTGGCGTCCCCCTCAGCGCCACCGTGGCGTTCGACTACCCGACGCCGACCGCGCTGGCCCGCTTCCTCCACACCCACCTCACCGCCCCGACGCAGCACGCCACCGAACCGTCAGCGACCCACGCGGCCCCTGGCGCCTCTTCCCTGGCCGGCCTCCCCCTCAACGGCGACCCCCTCGCACACGGACTCCCCGACGGTGACCCCCTCGCCATCGTCGGCATGAGCTGCCGCTTCCCGGGAGGCGTCGACAGCCCGGAGGCCTTCTGGCAACTGCTGTCCGAGGGCAGGGATGCCATCGGCGGATTCCCGTCCGACCGCGGCTGGGACCTCCATGCGGTCTACGACCCCGACCCGGAGCACTCGGGCACCAGCTACGTCAACGTCGGCGGGTTCCTGACGGGCGTGGACGGGTTCGAACCCGCCTTCTTCGGGATGAGCCCGCGGGAGGCGCTGGCCACGGACCCGCAGCAGCGGCTGCTGCTCGAAGTCTCCTGGGAGGCACTGGAGCGGGCCGGGATCGACCCCCACAGCCTGAGCGGCAGCCGGACGGGCGTCTTCCTCGGCATGAACGGCCAGGACTACCCGGCTCTGCTGGCCCACTCCCCGGACGATTTCGAAGGCTACGTCGGCACCGGAAGCGCCGCGAGCGTGGCCTCCGGGCGCGTGGCCTACACGCTCGGCCTGGAGGGGCCGGCGGTCACCGTCGACACGGCCTGCTCGTCTTCGCTGGTCGCCCTGCACTGGGCGTCCCAGGCCCTGCGTACGGGCGAATGCGGCATGGCTCTGGTGGGCGGTGTGACGGTGATGTCGACGCCGGGTGCGTTTGTGGAGTTCAGTCGTCAGCGTGGGCTGGCGGGGGATGGGCGGTGCAAGGCGTTCGCGGAGGCGGCGGACGGTACGGGTTGGGCCGAGGGCGTGGGCGTGCTGGTCGTCGAGCGGCTGTCGGATGCCCGGCGGAATGGCCATCGGGTGCTGGCGGTGGTGCGTGGTACGGCGGTAAACCAGGACGGTGCGTCGAATGGTTTGACGGCGCCGAATGGTCCGTCGCAGCAGCGGGTGATCCGGCAGGCGCTGGCGAGCGCCGGGCTGTCGGCCGCGGAGGTCGACGCGGTGGAGGCGCACGGTACGGGTACGGCGCTCGGTGACCCGATCGAGGCCCAGGCCCTCCTCGCTACGTACGGCCAGGAGCGGACGGCGGATCGTCCGCTGTGGCTGGGTTCGGTGAAGTCCAACATCGGTCACACCCAAGCCGCGGCCGGTGTGGCAGGTGTGATGAAGATGGTGCTGGCGCTGGAGCACGGTGTGCTGCCGCAGACCCTGCATGTGGGGCAGCCGTCCTCGCACGTCGACTGGTCGGCGGGGGATGTGCGGCTGCTGACCGAGGCGGTGGAGTGGCCGGAGGGGGAGCGGCCGCGACGGGCCGGTGTGTCCTCGTTCGGCATCAGCGGCACCAATGCGCACGTCGTACTGGAGGGTGCCCAGGAGCCAGCCCTCCCCGCTTCCGAGGCTCCCAAGGGTTCACCGGAACACCCCTCGCCCCTGCCTCTGGTACTCACGGCGCGTACCGAGCCCGCACTGCGCGCCCAGGCCGACCGCGTGCGGTCCCTCTGCGCCAACACGCCCGAACTGAGCCTGCTCGACCTGGGCTTCTCACTCGCCACCACCCGTTCCCTGCACTTCGACCACCGCGCCGTGGTGCTGGCGGACGACCCGGCATCGGCACTCGACGGCCTGACCGCACTCGCCGAAGGCACCACTTCACCGAGCGTCATCCGCGGCTCCAGGACCGAGGGCCGGCAGGCCTTCCTCTTCGCCGGACAGGGGGCACAACGCCCCGGCATGGGACGGGAGTTGTACGAGTCCTTCCCGGTGTTCGCGGATGCGTTTGACGAGGTGTGCGCGCACTTCGATGGCGTCGGCGGTGGTGCCGGAGGCGGTGGGTTGGAGCTGCCGCTGAGGGATGTGGTCTTCGGCGACGATGTGGATGCGTTGCACCAGACGGGTTACACCCAGCCGGCGTTGTTTGCGCTGGAGGTGGCGCTGTTCCGGTTGGTGGAGTCGTTCGGTGTTCGGCCGGATTTCCTGATCGGTCATTCGGTTGGTGAGTTGGTGGCGGCGTATGTGGCGGGGGTGTGGTCGCTGGAGGATGCGTGCCGGTTGGTGGCGGCGCGGGGTCGGTTGATGCAGGCGTTGCCGGCGGGTGGGGCCATGGTGTCCCTCCAGGCCGGCGAGGAGGAGGTGTTGCCGCTGCTGGTGGGGCTGGAGCAGCGGGTGAGTGTGGCGGCGGTGAACGGTCCGTCGGCGACTGTCATCGCGGGCGAGGAAGCGGCGGTGCTGGAGGTCGCCGGTCGGTTTGAGTCTCAGGGGCGGAAGGTGAAGCGGCTGTCGGTGAGCCATGCGTTCCACTCGCCGCTGATGGAGCCGATGCTGGCTGAGTTCCGTGCCGTCGCCGAGGGCGTGGCGTATGCGGAGCCGCGTATCCCGGTGGTCTCGAATGTGACGGGTGAACTGGCGACGGCGGAGGAGCTGAGGTCCGCCGAGTACTGGGTGCGGCATGTCCGCGAGGCCGTTCGCTTCGCGGATGGTGTGCGGGGGCTGGAGGAGCGTGAGGTCACTCGGTTCCTGGAGCTCGGGCCGGACGGAACCTTGACTGCCCTGGCGCAACTTTGCCTTTCGGCGCCTGATCTCCGTCTGTTCCCCACCCTGCGAAAGGACCGTGCCGAGGCTGAAGCGCTGATGGCTGCTGTGTCCCATGCGTTTGTTTGCGGTGTGGGGGTGGAGCTGGGCGCGCTGTTTGTGGGGGCGCGGCGGGTGGATGTGCCGACGTATGCGTTTCAGCGGGAGCGTTTTTGGCCGGTGAGTTCGGGTGTGGGGGTTGTGGCGGGGTGTGGTGAGGAGGCTGGTGTTGAGGGTTGGGGTTATCGGGTGGAGTGGAAGCGGTTGGAGGGGTTGGTGGGCTTTGAGGGGTTGGTAGCCGGTGGTGTGTCGGCGTCTGGTGGGCGTTGGTTGGTGCTGAGTGAGGGTGCTGGTGTGGGTGGTTGGTGTGGTGCGGTGGTGGAGGGGTTGGTTGAGCGTGGTGTTGTGGT
>NZ_JBFAEA010000052.1:0-10380 GCF_040641675.1 Streptomyces sp. NPDC020742 | reverse complement strand
ACTCGTGGTGAGTGGTGTTCAGACGTGTGCTCTCCCGAACCCCCCCGGGGCCGGCCCGCCGCGGACCACGGCGGGCCCTACAGCACCTTCGACAGGAACGACTTGGTTCGCTCGTGCTGGGGGTTGGTGAGCACCTCGCGGGGGTGGCCGGACTCGACGACCACGCCGTCGTCCATGAAGACCAGCGAGTCGCCCACCTCGCGGGCGAAGCCCATCTCGTGCGTGACCACGACCATCGTCATGCCGTCCGCGGCCAGGTCCTTCATGACGTCCAGGACGTCACCGACCAGCTCCGGGTCGAGCGCCGAGGTCGGCTCGTCGAAGAGCATCAGCTTGGGCTCCATCGCCAGCGCACGGGCGATGGCGACGCGCTGCTGCTGGCCGCCGGAGAGCTGCGAGGGGTAGTTCCCGGCCTTGTCGGCGAGGCCGACGCGGTCCAGGAGCTTGGCAGCGCGCTCGCGGGCGGCGGCCTTGGACTCGCCCTTGACCTGGATCGGTGCCTCCATGACGTTCTCGATCGCGGTCATGTGCGGGAAGAGGTTGAAGCGCTGGAAGACCATGCCGATGTCCCGGCGGCGGGCGGCGACCTCCCGGTCGCGCAGCTCGTAGAGCTTGCCCTTGTGCTCCCGGTAGCCGACCAGTTCGCCGTCGACCGAGAGCCGCCCGGCGTTGATCTTCTCCAGGTGGTTGATACAGCGCAGGAACGTCGACTTGCCGGAGCCGGACGGGCCGATCAGGCAGAACACCTCCCGGGGCGCGACCTCCAGGTCGATGCCCTTGAGGATGTGCGCCGCGCCGAAGGACTTGTGCACGCCCTCGGCCAGGACCATGGGGCCGCCGCTGGTGCCCGCGGCCGTGCTCGTCGAGGTCTTGGTGGTCATGCCGCACCTCCGGCGGAGCGGTTGAAGCCGCCGGACAGCTGCGCCCGGGCGCGCTGGAGCGGGGTGGGCGGGAGCTGGCGGCTGGACCCGCGGGCGTAGTAGCGCTCCAGGTAGTACTGGCCGATGCTCAGCACCGTGGTGGCGATCAGGTACCAGGCGGCGGCGAGGATCAGCATCTCGACCACCACACCGGAGTCCCGGCCGACGTTCTGTGCGGCCTGCAGCAGGTCGTAGTACTGCACGGCGATCACCAGCGAGGAGGTCTTCAGCATGTTGATGACCTCGTTGCCGGTCGGCGGCACGATCACCCGCATCGCCTGCGGCACGATGATCCGGCGCAGCGTCTTGCCGTGGCTCATGCCCAGCGCGTGCGCCGCCTCGGTCTGGCCCTCGTCGACCGCGTTCAGGCCGGCCCGGCAGATCTCCGCCATGTACGCCGCCTCGTTGAGGCCGAGCCCCAGCAGCGCGCACAGGAACGGGGTCATGAAGTCCGACCACTCGTCCTTGTAGATCGGCATGATGTCGATGTACTGGAAGACCAGGCCGAGGTTGAACCACAGGAACAGCTGGACGTAGACCGGCGTACCGCGGAAGAACCAGACGTAGAACCACGCCACGGTGGAGGTCACCGGGTTCTTGGACTGGCGCATCACGGCGAGGATCACGCCGAGGACGATGCCGATGGCCATCGACAGCACGGTGATCAGCAGGGTGTTGCGCAGGCCCTTGAGGATGTCCGCGTTGAACATGTACTGGGGAATGGCGCCCCAGTTGACGTTCCCGGAGGCGAAGGCCCGGCCGAGCAGGGCGATCAGCCCGACGACGACGATCGCGGCCACCCAGCGGCCGTAATGGCGGACCGGGATGGCTTTGATGGACTCGGGCTGGGGCGGCGGAGCGTCAGCCGGCGGCTGGGCCGGCTTGTCGACGTCAACTGACACGGATGTTGCCTTTCAGCATTCGGCGGGATGGCCGGGGGACGGGACGGCTACCGACGGCTCAGCTACCGCCGTTGAGCTGCACTTCCTTGACCGCCGCGTCCTTGACGTCCCACTTGTCCAGGACCTTGGCGTACGAGCCGTTCTTGATCGTGAGTTCCACGGCGGCCTTGAGCGCGTCGCGCAGCTTCTCCTGGCCCTTGGGGACCGCGATGCCGTACGGGGCCGCCTTGAGCGGTGCGCCGCCGACCATCTGGAAGTCCTTACCGCCCCCGGAGACCTTCACCGCGTACGCCGCGACCGGGTAGTCGCTGGAGACGGCGTCCACACCGCCGGTACGCAGCCGGGTCTGGGCCTCGGAGTCGTTGTCGAAGGCCTCGATGGAGAACGGCTGCTCACCGTTCTTCTCACAGGCCTTGGACTTGTCCTTGGCCAGGTCGTGCGAGACCGTGCCGCGCTGCACCGCGATCTTCTTGCCGCACAGCGTCTCCCAGCCGTCGATGCCCTTGGTCTTGCCCTTCTGGGTGTAGAGCGAGACACCGACGTTGAGGTAGTCGACGAAGTCGACGCCCTGGCCGATCTTCTTGCCGGTGTTGCTGTCGATGCCCTGTTGGCGCTCCTTGGTGTCGGTCATGGCCGACATCGCGATGTCGTAGCGCTTGGACTTCAGCCCGCCCATGAGGGTGTCGAAGGTGGCGTTGTTGAAGTTGAGCTTGATCCCCAGCGCCTTGCTCATCGCCGCGGCGAGGTCGGGGTCGATGCCCACGACCTGCCCGTTGGAGCGGAACTCCACCGGCTTGTACGTGATGTCCGAGCCGACCTGGAGCAGGGCCTTCTCCTGCACGTCCTTGGGCAGCATCTTGAACAGCGGCGCATGGACGTCGCGGTTCTTCTTCGCCTCACGCCGGGCGATGGCCGCATCCGTCTGGTCGCCGCAGGCGCTGAGCACCATCAGCGAGGCGACGACCGCCGCCGCGGCGGCCACGGCCTTGTGTGACCTGCCGATGGCCGGGCGACGGGTGGTGCGTGCGGTCATGCTGATCCTCCTGCAGATGGAGAAGCCGACGTGACTAGGACGTGACGAAGGGGCCGGGCACACCCCTTCGAGCGTCGCGACCTCGGTTGGTGACGGAATCCTGCCATCGGTGCTCCGGTATTCGGACTGTCGTTCAGGTCAAAATCGGATAACGGACGGAGAAGCTGAGGTGGCGGCCCTGTGGCGCCGGCGGAGCCGTCCATCAGGTGGGACCGTGCGGTGCTGAGGCCTTCGGGCGTCTCGTCATCCGGACAGTGCGGGCAGGCGCTCTTCTGCGGTTTTTGCGCATTTCGCCGCTATTGTCGGCTCTCTGATTCCGAGCGTAATGAATCTGACTCGTCGAGGCCCACGCCCGTCCGGTAGAAAGGTTCGTTACACCCCTCATCCGGGGCTCAGGGCGCGTGTGCGGCGCGCCCGGCGTCCGTTCCTCCCCCCGCACGGCGGCCATCCGCCGAGCAGGGTCCGGACGCGGTGCCCGCCCACCCCTCATCCAGGGAGTGGCCACCCTCAGCAGAAATACGAATAAAAGGGGTAAGACAAGTGGCAGCGGAGATCGTCAATCCTCGCAGCGACAGTGGTACGGGCGCGGACGAAGGGGCGGGCACGGCGCCCGACGGCACCTTCGATCCGGCATTCGCCCTGCATCGGGGCGGCAAGATGGCCGTCCAGGCAACCGTCCCGGTCCGGGACAAGGACGACCTGTCCCTCGCGTACACGCCCGGCGTCGCCCGGGTGTGCAGCGCCATCGCCGAGCAGCCCGAGCTCGTGCACGACTACACCTGGAAGTCCCAGGTCGTGGCCGTGGTCACGGACGGTACGGCGGTGCTGGGCCTGGGCGACATCGGCCCGGAGGCCTCCCTCCCGGTGATGGAGGGCAAGGCCATCCTCTTCAAGCAGTTCGGCGGCGTGGACGCGGTGCCCATCGCGCTGGCCACCACCGACACCGACGAGATCATCGACACCGTGGTCCGGCTCGCCCCGTCCTTCGGCGGCGTCAACCTCGAGGACATCTCGGCGCCCCGGTGCTTCGAGATCGAGCGCCGCCTCCAGGACGCACTGGACATCCCGGTCTTCCACGACGACCAGCACGGCACCGCCGTGGTCACGCTGGCCGCCCTGCGCAACGCCGCCAAGCTCACCGACCGCTCGCTGGGGCAGCTGCGCGCGGTCATCTCCGGTGCCGGCGCGGCCGGTGTCGCCATCGCCAAGATCCTCATCGAGGCGGGCATCGGCGATGTCGCGGTCTGCGACCGCAAGGGCGTGGTCTCCGCCGACCGCGATGACCTCACCGACGTCAAGCGCGAGGTGGCCGGCTTCACCAACAAGGCCCAGCTGACCGGTTCGCTGGAGGACGCCCTGGCGGGCGCCGACGTCTTCATCGGGGTCTCCGGCGGCACGGTGCCCGAGGAGGCGGTGGCGAAGATGGCGAAGGACTCGCTGATCTTCGCGATGGCCAACCCCACCCCGGAGATCCACCCCGACGTCGCGCACAAGTACGCGGCCGTGGTCGCCACCGGGCGCAGCGACTTCCCCAACCAGATCAACAACGTGCTGGCCTTCCCGGGCATCTTCGCCGGTGCCCTCCAGGTGCGGGCCTCGCGGATCACCGAGGGCATGAAGCTGGCCGCCGCCGAGGCGCTGGCCGCCGTCGTCGCCGACGAGCTCAGCGCCGACCGGGTCATCCCCTCGCCGTTCGACGAGCGGGTCGCCCCGGCCGTCACCGCCGCCGTCGCGGCCGCCGCCCGCGCCGAGGGCGTGGCGCGCCGCTGACCGCAGGCATCTGCCGCCGGGCCGGGCCCGCACCCGATGGGGGTGCGGGCCCGGCCCGTTGGGGCCACGGCGCGGTGCGCGTCACACCCCTGCCTGGTACCGCAGCGACCGGCCGCGGCCTACGTTGGGATCATGTTTGCTGCCTACGCCGCCCGCATCGACCGTGACCAGCCGCTGAACGGCCTGGAACTCGGGGAGCGCCCGGCCCCTGACGTACGCCCCGGCTGGACGACCGTCAACGTCAAGGCCGCCTCCCTCAACCACCACGACCTGTGGACGCTGCGCGGGGTCGGGATCACCGAGGACGCGCTGCCGATGATCCTCGGCTGTGACGCCGCCGGCATCGACGCGGACGGCAACGAGGTCGTCCTGCACTCCGTCATCGGCCAGACCGGCCACGGCGTGGGTCCCAAGGAGAAGCCCTCCATCCTCACCGAGCACTACCAGGGCAGCTTCGCCGAACAGGTCACCGTCCCGGCCTGGAACGTGCTGCCCAAGCCCAAGGAGCTCTCCTTCGAGGAGGCCGCCTGTCTGCCGACCGCGTGGCTGACCGCGTACCGGATGCTGTTCACCAACGCGGAGGTCCGGCCCGGCGACAGCGTGCTGGTGCAGGGCGCGGGCGGCGGGGTGGCCACCGCCGCCATCGTGCTGGGTGCCGCCGCGGGGCTGCGGGTCTTCGCCACCAGCCGGGACGAGGCCAAGCGCAAGCGGGCCCTGGAGCTGGGCGCGGAGGCGGTGTTCGCCTCCGGGGAGCGCCTGCCGCAGCGGGTGGACGCGGTGATCGAGACCGTCGGCGCCGCGACCTGGTCGCACTCGGTGAAGTCCCTCAAGCCCGGCGGCCGGCTGGTGATCTCCGGTGCCACCAGCGGCTTCACGCCCAAGAGCGGGGAGCTCAACCGCATCTTCTTCCTGGAGCTGCGGATCGTCGGGTCGACGATGGGCAGCAAGGAGGAGCTGGCCGGGCTGCTCAGCTTCTGCGCCGCCAAGGGCATCCGGCCGGTCATCGACTCCACGCTGCCGCTGGACCGGGCGCGCGAGGGCTTCGCGAAGATGGCCGAGGGCGACCTGTTCGGCAAGATCGTGCTGACCGTGTGACGGGCCGTCAGCATCCGCCAAAGAGCGGAGGGGTGCGGACCCTGCGCGCGGCGGACCGGACCGCCGCGCCCTGGAGCAACGGCGGCGGGGTGACCCGGGAGGTCGCCGCCCACCCGCCGGGCGCCGGCTGGGACGGCTTCGCCTGGCGGGTCAGCCTGGCCGACGTCACCCGCGACGGGCCGTACTCCCCGCTGCCCGGCGTCCGGCGGATCCTCACCGTTGCCGACGGCGGCGGTCTGGAGCTGACGGTGGACGGCGCCGTCCACCATCTCCCTGACCGCTTTCGCCCGTTCGCCTTCCCCGGCGCCGCCGCCACCGACTGCCGGCTGCTGGCCGGTCCGGTCGTCAACCTCAATGTGATGCTCCGCGACGGGCGGGCGGAGGCGGCCGTGGAGATGGTGCGGGGGAGCCGGGCGCTGCCGCCGGCCGGCGGCACGGACGCCGTGCTGGTGGTCGCCCTCCAGGGGGCGGCCCGGCTCATGCCGGCCGGTGGCGGTCCGCCGGTGCGGCTGGCGCGGTTCGACGCGGCGCTGCTGACCGGCCCGCAGCCGGCGGCGGCCGCGCTGCGGACCGAGGGCACCGCGGCGGTGATCGCCCTCTCCACTGCCGTCGGCTGACTCCGCGTTCGGTGTGCCCCGAAATTCGGTCGAGAGCCGACCGGCGCCGCACCTATCGTGGCGCGGTCGGCGGCCACGGGGGCCGCTGCACCGACCCGCGGAAAAGAGCATCAGGTGTCGCAGCACGGAGGGGTTGACGAGGGCTACGGCCCCGTCGCCGACGCATTCGCCCGGAACTTCTCCGAGCAGGGGGAACTCGGCGCCGCCGTCACGGTGTTCGTGGGCGGTAGGCCGGTGGTGGACCTGTGGGGCGGCATCGCCGACCGCCGTACCGGACGCCCGTGGCAGCGAGACACCGTCGTTCCGGTGATGTCCTGCGCCAAGGCCGTACTGACCGTCTGCGCCCATCTGCTCGTCCAGCAGGGGACGTTGGACCTGGATGCCCCGTTGGCCGACCACTGGCCGGAGTTCGCCCGGCACGGCAAGGAGCGGATCACCACCCGGATGGTGCTGGCGCACACCGCCGGCATCCCGCTCGCCGAACAGCAGCTCACCTTCGAGGAGGTGACCGCCTGGACGCCGGTGATCCGCGCCCTGGAGGAGCAGCGTCCGCTGTGGGAGCCCGGCACCGCTTACGAGTACCACGCGCACGCCTTCGGCTTCCTCGTCGGCGAGGTGATCCGGCGGCTCACCGGCTTGACGCCCGGCGCGTACTTCCGCACGGCCGTCGCCGACGAGCTGGGGCTGCGCACCTGGATCGGGCTGCCCGAGGAGGAGTTGCCCGGCCTGGCCCGCCTCGCCGAGGGAGAAGGGCGGCCGACCCTGCCGGACGCCTCCTCGCTGCCCATGCGGGCGCTGACCATGAACGGCGTGCTGCCCTTCCCGGGCCTGGACGATCCGCACGGCTACAACGCCCCCGCCCTGCTGACCGCCGAACTCCCCGGCGCCGGCGCGGTCTCGTCGGCGCGCGGGCTGGCGACGCTGTTCGCGGCGGTGGCCACCGGCGTGCACGGCGGGCCGCGGCTGCTCTCGGAGGAGACCGTCACCGACGCGGTCCGACCGCAGTCCGGGGGCGCCTCCTGGTCGGGGCTGCCGGACTTCGGCGCCCGTTACGGGGCCGGCTTCCTCCTCGACTCGCCGTTCCGCCGGCTGCTCGGCCCGCGCTCCTTCGCCAACAGCGGAGCGGGCGGCCAGTTCGCCTTCGGCGACGATGCGTTCGGGGTGGGCTTCGCCTACACCGCCAACCTCATGGGCGGCAGCGGCGACCAGCGGGTCGAGCGGCTGATCGGGGCGCTGCGGGAGTGCCTCCCGGGGTGACGCCGCGGCCGGGGCGGACCGTTCGGGCGTCCGCCCCCGGCTGCCGGGTCGGACGTCCTACGCCGCCCCGTCCCCGTCCCCGTGCGGCGGGTACTCCTCCGGACGCCGCAGCAGCGCACCGATGTGGGCGGCGGCGGTGGACAGCCGGCGGCGGGACTCCCTGAGCTGCTCGGCGGTGACCCCGTGATCGCGGGCCGCATCCCGCAGGTCGTCGCGGAAGCGGTCCAGCAGCCGGTCGAAGTCACGGGCCGGATCGCCGCTGGACGGCTCCTGGGCCCACTCCGGGGCGGGCGGCGCGGCCGGCGCGGAGGCCTCCCCGGTCGGGCCGTCGCGCTCGACCGTCGCCCGTGCCGTGCCCGGCGCTCCGCCGTCACCGGCCGGGGCGGAGTCCGCCCGCCCGCCGGCGCCCTCTCCGGACCGGCCGCCGGTGAAGCGGCCGACCTCGCGGGAGACCTCGGCCAGCGCCTCGCGCACCGCACCGGACCAGTCGCCGGTCCGTACCGCCCCCTGCGCCTGCTCCTGGACCCGCCGCAGGACCTGCTGGACCTCCTCGCGGGCGTGCACCTGGGCGTCCCGGGCCTGCCTACGGGCCCGCTGGGCGTCCTGCCGGGCCCGCCGGCTCTCCTCCTTGGCCCGGCGCGCCTGCTCCTTCCACTCCTCCTTGGCGCGGCGGAGCTCCTCCTTCGCCTGCCGCCAGGACTCCTTGTCGCCGAACGCGCCGTCGAGGTGGTCCGCGTCCTCCGGGTACGTCCGGCCCGCGTCCCCGTTCGCGGTGGTCCGCCGCCGTCCGCCGTTCCCGTCGTCCCGGGCCTGCCGGGTGGCCTCCCGGACCTCGCGGCGCAGATCGCGCGCCGAACCGCTCACGTCCTCCCGGATGTCGGAGGCGAGGGAGGCGACCGACTCACGGATCTCCAGCTCCAGCTCGGCCAGTTCCCCGCCGCGGTCGGCGAGTTCGGCCCGGCCGGCGTCGGTGATCGAGTAGACCTTGCGGCCACCCTCGGTCGCATGGGTCACCAGCCCCTCGGCCTCCAGCTTGGCTAGCCGGGGGTAGACCGTGCCGGCGGAGGGGGCGTACAGGCCCTGGAAGCGCTCCTCCAGGAGGCGGATGATCTCGTAGCCGTGTCGTGGCGCCTCGTCCAGCAGCTTGAGGAGGTACAGGCGCAGACGGCCGTGGGCGAAGACGGGGGGCATGCTCAGAGCACCTTCTTCCCGGCGGGCGGAGCGGTGGGGGAGTCCTGGCGCGGGCCGGGGGCCGGGCCGTCCCCGTCCTCATGGGTGGGGCGGCGCAGCAGCGCCAGACTGCCGGAGACGGTGGTGGCCTTGAGGGTGCCGTTGCCCGCGCCCAGCGAGCCGGTGATCTTCTTCGCGCCCCACACGCCGCTGACCCGCAGCTCGTCGAAGGCGTTGGCGACCGTGCCGGTGGCGGTGTCGGCCTCGACCCGGGCGTCGGCCGGGTCGGGCAGCCGGATGGCGATCTCCCCGGAGACCGTGGTCAGACTGATGTCGGCGCCCTGGGCGAGGTCCAGGTCGAGCACCATGCCGCCGCTGACGGACTCGGCGCGCACCCCGCCGCCCGCGCCGTCGATGACCGTCAGGTCGCCCGAGACGGAGTTGAACCGCAGATCCCCGGTGAGCGCCTGTGCCTCGACGTCGCCCGTGACCGTGTCGGCCTGCACCGGGCCGGACAGCCCGACCAGCGTGCTGTGGCCGGAGACCCCGCGGACGTCGGTGCGCCCGGAAATGCCGGAGACCACCGCGCCCGCGCCGACCACACCGACCTCGACCCGGGTGGTGGCCGGCACCGTCACCGAGATCACCGCGCTGCGGTTCCAGCCCCGGCGGTCCAGGAACTTCAAAAAGCCCCGCCAGGGAAGGTCCTCGTACGCGACGGAGAGCACCCCGTCGCGGCACGAGACGATCAGCGGGGGGCCGTGCAGCTCACCGACCTCCAGGCGGGCCGGGCCGTCGTCGGAGGTGCCGACGACATTGACCGTGCCGCCGTAGACCCGCACGTGCAGCGCGTCGAAGGGCTCGGCGATCTCCAGTGTGCGTGGTCCGGTCACCTGGACGGGCTTCTGCGACCACTCGGTCCCGGCTGACATGGCTGGCCTCCCCTGGATAGCCGTGCAACGCAACATATCGCGTCCTTGGTGGACACGATATATCGCGGATAGCGGAAGTCAAGCGGCTCCGGCCCGGACCGGACCCCGGTTCACCAGTGGTGCACCCTTAGGGGACCGTCCGCCTGACGCCTGACGCCTGACGCCTGACGCCTGACGCCCGGCGCCCGGCGCCCGGCGCCCGGCGCTCGTCAGCGGCCGGGCCGCCGCTGTCACTCCTCGTCGTCCTCGTCGTCCAGCCGCGCCAGCCAGGTCGCCAGCCGCTCCACCGGTACCTCGAAGTCCGGGTTCAGATCGACGAACGTACGCAGCTGATCGGCCACCCACCCGAGGGTGACCTCCTCCTCGCCGCGCCGGTTCTCCAGCTCCTCGATGCCACGGTCCGTGAAATACAACGCGCTCTCCACCAGGGGTTCAGGGGACATTCCAGGCCAGGATAGGCAGCGCCACCGCCCCCGGTCGCCGCGGCCTTACCCCCTCCGCCCCTCCCGGCACGCCGAAGGGCCCGCCCCCGCGGCGGTTTCTAGGGGTCGTCGCAACACGTGGTCGTGTTGATCAGGCCGCGAGCAGCTTATGCAGGCGCTCGGCTGGGGTTTCCCAGCCGAGCGTTTTGCGTGGGCGTCGGTTGAGCTGGTCGGCGACGGTGGCCAGGTGCTCGGGGTCGTG
>NZ_JBFAEA010000051.1:0-10634 GCF_040641675.1 Streptomyces sp. NPDC020742 | reverse complement strand
GTCGTCTTCGCGATGTTCGCCGGCTTCCACTTCTGGTGGCCGAAGTTCACCGGCAAGATGCTGGACGAGCGCCTCGGCAAGATCACCTTCTGGACGCTGTTCATCGGCTTCCACGGCACCTTCCTCGTCCAGCACTGGCTGGGCGCCGAGGGCATGCCGCGGCGCTACGCGGACTACCTCGCGGCCGACGGCTTCACCACGCTGAACACCATCTCGACCATCAGCTCCTTCCTGCTGGGCATGTCGATCCTGCCGTTCCTCTACAACGTCTGGAAGACCGCCAAGTTCGGTAAGAAGGTCGAGGTCGACGACCCCTGGGGCTACGGCCGCTCGCTGGAGTGGGCGACCTCTTGCCCGCCGCCGCGGCACAACTTCCTCACCCTGCCGCGCATTCGCTCCGAATCCCCGGCGTTCGACCTCCACCACCCGGAGATCGCGGCCCTTGACGCGCTGCACAACGGCCGCGGCACGGACGAGGACAAGGCCATCGCCGGCGGCAAGGAGGCAGGCAAGTGAAAATCCAGGGCAAGATGTTCATCTGGCTCTCGGTCTTCGTCCTGATCATGGCCATCGTGTACGGCCTGTGGTCGAAGGAGCCCGCGGGCACCACCGCCCTCTTCCTCGCCTTCGGCCTGTGCATCATGGTCGGCTACTACCTGGCCTTCACGGCCCGGCGGGTCGACGCGGGCGCCCAGGACAACGAGAACGCCGAGGTCTCGGACGACGCCGGTGAGCTGGGCTTCTTCAGCCCGCACAGCTGGCAGCCGCTCTCCCTGGCGGTCGGCGGTGCGCTGGCCTTCATGGGCGTGGTCTTCGGCTGGTGGCTGCTGTACTTCTCGGCCCCGATGATCCTCGTCGGCCTCTTCGGCTGGGTCTTCGAGTACTACCGCGGCGAGAACCGCACGCAGTAAGCGGAAAATGCACGGCTGACACGCCGTACAGCGGGCCCGGACACCTCAACAGGTGCCCGGGCCCGCCCCTTTTGGCGGTGTGGGGCAGACCCGTTTGCAGTCCTCCAGCGGGCTGGGGCAGGTGATTCTTCGTACTTTTGGGGCATGAGTTACAGACCTCGAACCCGGACGGTGCTGAGCTGCGGCCTCCTGCTCGTGCCCCTCGCGGTGAGCACCGCCGCGTGCGGGGGCTCGGCGTCGGAACAGCTCTCCGCTACCCCCTACGACGCGGGCGACCAGATCAGCGCCAACACCCCGGACGGAAAGAAGAAGGCGGACCCCGACAAGCCGCTGGAAGTCTCCGTCAAGGACGACGACGCGCGGATCACGGACGTGACCGCCACCGACTCCACGGGCCGCTTCGTACGCGGCGAACTGAGCGCCGACGGCAAACACTGGCGCACCACCGTGCCCCTGGCCGCTGGTACCCGCTACACGGTGCAGGTCAGCACCGAGGACGACGACGGCTCACCCGGCCGCAAGACGCTGGTGGTCCACACCACCGACGCCGACGGCCAGCTGACCGCCACCTTCGGCCCGGAGAGCGGCGAGTACGGCGTCGGCCAGCCGGTCACCGCCGAGCTGAGCCAGCCGATCAAGGACCCCAAGGCGCGAGCCGTCGTGGAGAGCGCCCTGAAGGTCGATTCCATGCCGCGCGTCCAGGGCTCCTGGCACTGGGTGGACAACAAGAAGCTGCACTTCCGCCCGAAGGAGTACTGGCCCGCGCACGCCACCATCTCGGTGCACAGCAACCTCACCGGCCTGAAGATCGCCAAGGGCCTCTACGGAGGCCAGTCCAAGCCCCTCAAGCTCACCACCGGCGACCGGGTGGAAGCCATCACCGACGCCGGCAGCCACCAGATGACGGTGCTGCGCAACGGCCACTCGATCAACACCATCCCGGTGACCACCGGCAAGCCCGGCTTCTCCACCCGTAACGGCGTCAAGGTCGTCCTGGGCAAGGAGAGCTTCGTGCGGATGCGCAGCTCGACCGTCGGCATCGCCGCCGGCAGCTCGGACTCCTACGACCTGCCGGTCTACTGGGCGACCAGGGTCACCTGGAGCGGTGAGTACGTCCACGCCGCACCCTGGTCCGTCGGATCGCAGGGCGCGGCGAACGTCAGCCACGGCTGTACGGGCATGTCCACCAGCAACGCCCAGTGGTTCTTCAACACCGTCCGGGTCGGCGACATCGTCAAGGTCGTCAACAGCGGCGGCGACACCATGACGCCGTTCGACAACGGCTTCGGCGACTGGAACATGCCCTGGCAGGAGTGGCGCGCCGGCAGTGCCCTGAGGGGCGCGTCCGGCGGCACCACAGGGGCGGCCGAGCGCCAGCAGGATCCCGGCGACGACGCCCGGCTGCGCCCGCAGATCTGAGCCCGCTCAGCGGCCGCCCAGCGCCCCGTCCTGGCCCGTTCTCAGGCCTGTACGAGGTGCCTGCGGCGCAGCAGGCCCGCCAGGGCATCGGCGAAGGCCACCGGGTCGAGCGGATGGGGCACCGCCGCGTCCGCCCGGCTCCAGGTGGCCAGCCAGGCGTCCTGCGGGCGGCCGATCAGCAGCAGCACCGGCGGGCACTGGAAGATCTCGTCCTTGATCTGGCGGCAGACGCCCATCCCGCCCGCCGGCGCGGTCTCACCGTCCAGTACACAGACGTCGATGCCACCCTGGTCCAGCGCCTCCAGGACGGCCGGTGCGGTGGCGCACTCCAGGATCTCGATCTGCGGGACATCGGCGGCGGGGCGCCGTCCGGCCGCCAGCCGGACCTGCTCGCGGGTGCCCGCGTTGTCGCTGTAGACCAGCACCGTGGCAGTCGCCTGCATCGTTCCTCCACGCTCTTCGTAGCGGCACAGCATCGGGTGGGACTGTTGGGCCGGATGCTACTCCCGCGACGGGCGCCCGCAGCAGGGGTCGGAGGCCGCCAAGATCTGCCCGACGGGGCGTCAGGAGCGGTCGCGAAGGAACCGGCGGGCGATCGCCGCCGGTGTACTTCCCTCCTTCGAGCGACCTCGGAAATGGGCCGTACGAGCAGGGCATACGTCCTTGACACACCGAACGGCACCCCCCGGAGTGAGGGCGGGATAAGCGACCGACATAATGTCGGTCGTGGCGACAGCAACGACAGTAGAAACCGGGCACGCGCACCCGTCGGTCAATCGGCCGAACCTCACCAGCGTCGGAACCATCATCTGGCTGAGTTCCGAGCTGATGTTCTTCGCGGCCCTCTTCGCGATGTACTTCACCCTTCGATCGGTGACCGGATCCGCGTATTGGAAGGAATCAGCCAGTGCGCTGAACCTTCCGTTCTCCGCGACCAACACCACGATCCTGGTGCTCAGCTCACTGACCTGCCAGCTCGGCGTATTCGCCGCCGAGCGCGGGGACGTGAAGAAGCTCCGCGCGTGGTTCATGGTCACCTTCGTCATGGGTGCGATCTTCATCGGCGGTCAGGTCTTCGAGTACACCGAGCTGGTCAAGCACGAGGGCCTGTCGCTCTCGTCCGGCCCGTATGGCTCGGTGTTCTACCTGACCACCGGCTTCCACGGACTGCATGTGACGGGCGGTCTGATCGCCTTCCTGCTGGTCCTGGGCAGGACGTACGCGGCCAAGAGGTTCACCCACACGCAGGCCACCGCGGCCATCGTCGTGTCCTACTACTGGCACTTCGTCGATGTCGTCTGGATCGGCCTCTTCGCCACGATCTACCTGATCCGGTAACCGGTATCGGGCCCGGTAGCCGGGTCCGCGGTCCAGACAGACATAGCCAAAGCATCGACGCAGAAGATCCTGACACCGGGGTAATCCGTGAAAAAGCTCTCCGCACGACGGCGCCATCCGCTGGCGGCGCTCGTCGTCCTACTCTTCGCGCTGGCGGTCACCGGGGGGCTGTACGCCGCGTTCGCGCCGGCGGACAAGGCTCAGGCCGATGACACCGCCCAGTCCCTTGCCATCAAGGAGGGCAAGAAGCTCTACGCCGTCGGCTGTGCAAGCTGCCACGGCACCGGCGGTCAGGGCACCTCCGACGGCCCGAGCCTGGTCGGCGTCGGCGCCGCCGCCGTCGACTTCCAGGTCGGCACCGGCCGGATGCCCGCCCAGCAGCCCGGCGCCCAGGTGCCGCGGAAGAAGCCCATCTACACCGACGTCCAGCGCGAGCAGCTGGCGGCCTACGTGGCGTCGCTGGGTGCCGGCCCGACCATCCCGGAGAAGTCCCAGTACAGCTCCGACGGTGCCAACGTCGCCAAGGGTGGCGAGCTCTTCCGCACCAACTGCGCGCAGTGCCACAACTTCACCGGTAAGGGCGGCGCCCTGACCGACGGCAAGTTCGCACCGACGCTCGAGGGCGTGGACCCGAAGCACATCTACGAGGCCATGGAGACCGGCCCGCAGAACATGCCCTCCTTCGGGGACGGCAGCCTGAGCAAGCAGAACAAGAAGGACATCATCGCGTACCTCGGCGCCGTCAACGGCGATGAATCCGAGAGCCCCGGTGGTCTCGACCTCGGTGGTCTGGGCCCGGTCAGCGAGGGTCTCTTCGGCTACATCTTCGGCCTGGGCGCGCTGATCGTGGTCGCCATCTGGGTCGCAGCCCGGACTACGAAGGCCAAGAAGTCATGAGCGAGACTGGACGACACGAAGACGTGCCAGAAGAAATTCTTCCCAGTGAGCGGGACGCTCACGAAGGCGCGGTGAGCACGGCGGGCAACCCGTTCGCCGACCCGGGGCTGCCAGCCCACGAGCACCGCGCCCAGGACATCGACGAGCGGGCCGCCTCGCGCTCCGAGCGCACCGTCGCCCTGCTCTTCATGGTGTCCATGATCGCCACGGTGGCCTTCATCGCCTCGTACGTGGCCATCCCGATCGACAAGATCGTCTACATCTGGCCGATCGGCCACATCAGCGCGCTGAACTTCGCGCTCGGCCTGACGCTGGGTGCCGCGCTGTTCTGCATCGGCGCCGGCGCGGTCCACTGGGCCCGCACGCTGATGTCGGACGTGGAGGTCGCCGACGACCGGCACCCGATCGAGGCATCGCCCGAGGTCAAGGCCAAGGTCATGGCGGACTTCCGGGAGGGCGCCGAGGAGTCCGGGTTCGGCCGTCGCAAGCTGATCCGCAACACGATGTTCGGCGCGCTGGCCCTGGTGCCGCTCTCCGGCGTCGTCCTGCTACGGGACCTCGGGCCGCTGCCCGGGACCAAGCTGCGCACCACGAACTGGAAGAAGGGCGTCCGGCTCGTCAACCAGTCCACCAACCTTCCGCTGCGTCCCGAGGACATCGCGGTCGGCTCGCTGACCTTCGCCAAGCCCGAGGGCCTGGAGGAGGACGACGAGGAGTTCGCGGAGAAGATCGCCAAGGACGCCCTGATGCTCGTGCGGATCCAGCCGCAGAACATCAAGGACAAGAAGGAACTCGCCTGGTCCCACGAGGGCATCGTGGCGTACTCCAAGATCTGCACCCACGTGGGTTGCCCGATCAGCCTGTACGAGCAGCAGACGCACCACGTGCTCTGCCCCTGCCACCAGTCGACGTTCGACCTCTCCGACGGCGGTCGGGTGATCTTCGGTCCCGCCGGACACGCCCTGCCGCAGCTGCACATCACCGTGAAGGACGGCTTCCTGGAGGCCGCTAGCGGTTTCGAGGAGCCCGTCGGCCCGAGCTTCTGGGAGCGCGGATGAGTAACGAGACAAGCGCGACCACCACGCGCCGCGGCCAGGCGCCGCGGGGCGAGCGGATCGCCGACTGGGCGGACGGCCGGCTGGGCATCTACAGCCTCGCCAAGGCCAACATGCGCAAGATCTTCCCGGACCACTGGTCCTTCATGCTGGGTGAGGTCGCGCTCTACAGCTTCATCATCATCATCCTGACCGGTGTCTACCTGACGCTGTTCTTCCACCCGAGCATGGCCGAGGTGACCTATCACGGTTCCTATGTGCCCATGCAGGGAATCCGGATGACCCAGGCCTTCGAGTCGACGCTGAACATCAGCTTCGACGTCCGCGGTGGTCTGCTCATCCGCCAGATCCACCACTGGGCCGCGCTGGTCTTCCTGGCCGCGATGATGGTCCACATGATGCGGGTGTTCTTCACCGGTGCGTTCCGCAAGCCGCGTGAGGTCAACTGGCTGTTCGGCTTCCTGCTGTTCGTGCTGGGCATGTTCACCGGCTTCACCGGCTACTCGCTCCCCGACGACCTGCTCTCCGGCACCGGCGTGCGGTTCATCGAGGGCGTCATCCTGGCGATGCCGCTGGTCGGTTCGTACCTGCAGATGTTCATCTTCGGCGGCGAGTTCCCCGGGCACGACATCATCCCGAGGTTCTTCACGGTCCACGTGCTCCTGCTGCCGGGCATCATGCTCGGTCTGCTGGTGGCCCACCTGATCCTGGTCTTCTACCACAAGCACACCCAGTTCCCGGGTGCCGGCAAGACCAACGAGAACGTCGTGGGCATGCCGCTGCTGCCGGTCTACATGGCCAAGGCCGGAGGCTTCTTCTTCCTGGTCTTCGGTGTGATCTCGGTGATCGCCGCGGTCGCCAGCATCAACCCCGTGTGGGCGATCGGGCCCTACCGGCCCGACCAGGTCTCCACCGGCGCCCAGCCGGACTGGTACATGGGCTTCGCCGAGGGTCTGGTGCGTGTCATGCCGGGCTGGGAGTGGAACTTCTGGGGCCACACCCTCAACCTGGGCGTGCTGATCCCGATCCTGGTCTTCCCGCTGGTCCTCGCCGTCATCGCGGTCTACCCGTTCGTCGAGTCCTGGGTCCGCGGCGACAAGCGCGAGCACCACATCCTGGACCGCCCGCGCAACGTGCCCACCCGCACCGCCTTCGGTGTGGCCTGGCTGGTCGCGTACTTCGTGATGCTGATCGGTGGCGGTAACGACCTGTGGGCCACCCACTTCCACCTGTCGATCAACTCGATCACCTGGTTCGTCCGGATCGCGTTCTTCGTCGGCCCGGTGCTGGCCTTCATCGCCACCAAGCGGATCTGCCTGGGTCTGCAGCGGCGCGACAAGGACAAGGTGCTGCACGGCCGGGAGTCCGGCGTCATCAAGCGCCTGCCGCACGGTGAGTTCATCGAGGTCCACGAGCCGCTCGACCAGGAGCAGCTGCACTTCCTCACCCAGCACGAGCAGCCCAAGCCGCTCGAACTGGGCCCCGAGGTGGACGAGAACGGCGTGGAGCGCAAGCTGAAGCGTTCGCAGAAGCTGCGCGCCAAGCTCTCGAAGTCCTACTACGGCGAGGACAGCGTCATCCCCAAGCCCACGGTCGAGGAGTACAAGGAGATCACCAGCGGCCACGGCCACCACTGATCCCGCTCTGCGCCTCGTAGCGCACCGTAGGTAGTACGCCACCCAGAGGGCCCCGTCCGTCCCCGTCTCGACCCCGGTCGAGCAGGGGAGCCGGACGGGGCCCTCCGGCGTGCCGGCGGCTCGATAGGGTGAACGCACAGGCAGGAAACACACCAGGAGCGTGGACCATGAACGTTGTGACCCCGGCAGGCGGCGACAGCGTGGCGGCCCGCACCTGGCCGGAGATCCTCAACGCCCTGCTCGAAGGCCGTGACCTCACCGCAGACGACACCGCCTGGGCGATGGACCGGATCATGCGAGGTGAGGCCGGTGACGCCCAGATTGCCGGTTTCGCGGTGGCGCTGCGGGCCAAGGGCGAGACCGTCGCGGAGATCTCCGGACTCGTCCGGACCATGTACGAGCACGCCCGGCTGATCGACGTGCCCGGCCCCAGCGTCGACATCGTCGGCACCGGCGGCGACGGCGCCAAGACCGTGAACATCTCCACCATGTCGTCGATCGTGGTGGCCGGTACCGGCGCCAAGGTCGTCAAGCACGGCAACCGCGCCGCCTCCTCCGCCAGCGGCGCCTCCGACGTCCTGGAGAAGCTCGGCGTCAACCTCGACCTCGCCCCGCGGCGGGTCGTGGAGGTCGCCCAGGAGGCCGGGATCACCTTCTGCTTCGCGGTGAAGTTCCACCCCGCGCTGCGGCACGTCGCCAACGCCCGGGGCCAGCTCGGCATCCGCACCACCTTCAACGTGCTGGGCCCGCTGACCAACCCCGCCCGGGTCCGCGCCCAGGCGACCGGTGTCGCGGACGCCCGGATGGCGCCGATCCTGGCCGGGGTGCTCGCCGAGCGCGGCTCCTCGGCGCTGGTCTTCCGCGGCGACGACGGCCTGGACGAGCTGACCACCACCGCGACCTCGCGGGTGTGGATCGTGCGGGACGGGACGGTACGCGAGGAGGCCTTCGACCCCCGCGAGGTCGGCATCCCGCTGGTCCCGGTGGAGGCCCTGCGCGGCGCGGACGCCTCGTACAACGCCGATGTCGCCCGCCGGCTGCTGGACGGCGAGACCGGCCCGGTGCGCGATGCGGTGCTGCTGAACTCCGCGGCCGCGCTGGTGGCGCTGGAGCCCCGTCATGCCCCGCTGCCCGAACAGATCCGGGCCGGTATCGAGCAGGCCGCCGAGTCCATCGACTCCGGGGCGGCGAAGCGGGCGCTGGAGCGCTGGGTGGCCGCCAGCAACGCCTGAGCGGCCGGTGACGCAGGGTGTGACGCAGGGCTCCGTCCGTCATATGGACGGAGCCCTTGCGCGTCCCTGCCCGTGTGGCATGATTCTGCGCAGGTCACGAGTGACAGCGACACAGGCCCCGGCCCGCTGTCCGGCAACCCTCCTTCCGTGGCGGGGTGCCCCGGGTGATGACCAGGCCGTAGGCAGCGAGGTCTGCGGCAAGCGCGGATCCCTCGCCAGGGATCCTGGTCCTCGAGGGAGAACTTCCGTGAATCAGCGAATGCGATAGGGCCCAAAGCCCCTTCTCCGCACCCTCTTTCTCCTGACGTTCTCAGCAACGTTTCCTTTCCGCTGTGGCCGCGCAGATCCGCCGGTGCCGGCTGCTTCCGCGCACCCCGACGCGCCCCGTCCACAGCGCATTCGCTTACCTGTCACGGGAGTTCGCCATGTCTGTTTCCGCCGTTGCCGCCGACCGTGCCGTCTGTGCCCCGCTGCCGGTCCTGGGCCGGGACGTCCGGGTCCCCCTGGTGACCGGCGGCGAGGTCGACTACGCCGCACTGGACTACGCCGCTAGCGCCCCCGCGCTCCAGCGGGTCTGGGACGATGTCGCCGCCTACGCCCCGTACTACGGCAGCGTGCACCGCGGCGCCGGGTACCTCTCCCAGCTCTCCACCGACCTCTTCGAGAACAGCCGCCGGACGATCGGTGCCTTCCTCGGTTGCCGCCCCGACGACCAGGTGGTCTTCACCCGCTCCACCACCGACTCGCTCAACCTCCTCGCCGCCGCCCTCCCGCAGCACACCCGGGTGTTCGTCTTCGAGACCGAGCACCACGCCTCGCTGCTGCCCTGGGAGCAGCGCGCCGACCTCGCGGTGACCTACCTCGACGCGCCGCGCACGCCCCAGCAGGCCGTGGACACCCTGGAGCGGGCGCTGGCCGGGCGCGAGCCCTACGGCCCGGCGCTGGTCTGTGTCACCGGTGCGTCCAATGTGACCGGTGAGCTGTGGCCCGTAAAGGAGCTGGCCGCCGCGGCACACGCACACGGCGCCCGGATCGTCCTCGACGCCGCCCAACTCGCCCCGCACCACCCCGTCGACATCGCGGAGCTGGACGTCGACTGGGTGGCGTTCTCCGGCCACAAGCTGTACGCGCCGTTCGGCACCGGCGTGCTGGCCGGCCGCGCCGACTGGCTGCAGCAGGCCGCGCCGTACCTGGCGGGCGGCGGCGCCAGCCGCAAGGTCTCGCGACGCGTGAGCGGGGAAGGGGCCGGCGGGGTGGACGTCGAGTGGCACACCACCGCCGCCCGGCACGAGGCGGGCTCGCCCAACGTCATCGGCGCCTACGCCATCGCCTCCGCCTGCCAGGCGCTGACCGAGGCCGGCTTCGAGGGGCTGGTCGCCCGCGAGCAGGAGCTGATCGCCCGGGTCCGCGCGGGCCTGGCCGAGGTGCCCGAGGTGACGGTGCTCTCCCTCTTCGGCGACGACGCCCCGCGGGTGGGGGTGCTCTCCTTCGTCGTCGAGGGCTGGAACAGCTCGCACTTCGCCGCGGCGCTCTCGGCCGAGTACGGCATCGGCGTCCGCGACGGCCTGTTCTGCGCCCACCCGCTCGTACGGACCCTGCTGGGCAGCGAGCCGCAGGACCCGGGGGAGTGCGGTGCCCCCGAGGCGGCGCCGGGCGAACGCTCCCTGAATGCCATCCGCGTCAGCTTCGGCGCCGGCACCCCCGACGAGCACATCGACCGCTTCGTCGACGCGGTCCGGGAACTGGTGACGAACGGCGCCCGCTGGAACTACCGCACGGAAGACGGGCGTTGTGTGCCCGCTTGATTCCCACGCTGTCGGCTGTCCCGCCGTGGCCTGGCGGCCGGGTGCCTTCCGACGTTGACGGCCTTCTCGCTATTGCTTCCCCACTGCCTTAACGGCGTGGGAGGTACCCCCACGCGGCGGGCGGGTCCGCTGCGCGGGCTGTCGGGGTGCGGTGACGGGCCTTGGGGAGAGCAGTAAGGCGTGCTACGGACGCCCGCCCCCAACCACCTGTATTTCACTCCCCACAACGGGAGGGGGCGGGCCGGAGGGGTCTGGTGTGTGGACGTAAAGCGAAGCAGTCCACACACCCCACCCCCCCCGCCCCGCCCCCCCCCCCACACCCCCCCCCCCCCGCCCCCCC
>NZ_JBFAEA010000050.1:0-14573 GCF_040641675.1 Streptomyces sp. NPDC020742 | reverse complement strand
TGGTACGGATGTGGTGCCTTGCTCGTGATCAGGGCCGGGGTCTTCTGGCCCGGAGAAGCGGGGTTGCGGGGTGGGCGCGGACAGCTCACTCACGCCTTGCACGCTCTCAAATCTCACAGACGCCCCTATGACAGAAGGCCGGTGGATACCGGTCGGACCAGGTTGAAGACCTCGCGGGCGGCATATCGCTTGAGACATCGGATGATCTCACGACGGGTCTTGCCCTCCCGGGTGCGGCGTTCGTAGTACTCCTGGGTGCGGGGGTCGAAGCGCAGCCGGGTGAACACGATGCGGTGCAGGGCGGCATTCGCCTGTCGGTCGCCACCGTGGTTGAGCCGGCGCGAGCTGCGGCGGCCCGAGGAGTATTCGATGGGGCTGACTCCGCACAGGGCGGCGAAGGAGGCCTCAGTGCTCAGCCGCTCGGGATTGTCTCCCATCGCGATCAGCAGGGTGACGGCGCTGTCCGGGCCGATGCCCACCGGTGTGAGCAGCTGCGGGGCGTGGCGTTCGACGAGCCGGGTCAGGCGCAGATTCAGCTCATCGATCTGCCGGGTGTGCTGCTCGATGCGCTGGGCGAGCAGGCTCAGTGTGATGCGGGTGGCTTGGGGCACGGTGTCCTCGTCGTCCCCGTCGCTCGGGCTGAGGCGTGTACAGGTGCGGAACAGCTCGCGGTTGCCCAGGCCGGACAGTCGTTCCCGCAGGGACGGGTCAGCGATGACCAAGACGGCCTTGAGCTGGTTGATCGCCTGGGTGCGGGCCTTGACCGCGGAGTCCTTGGCGAGTTTGAACATCCGGGCGCTCTGCACCGGACCGTCGCCGGTCTTGGCCCGTGCCTTGGCGCGACCGCTGAGCACGGCCCGCGCAGCGGCGTGCGCGTCGAGCGGATCCGACTTACCGCGCAGGCGGCGGGCCGTGCGGTCGGGCCGGTTCACTTCGTACACCTCGACGTGCTGCGTCAGCAGGTAGCGGGACAGGCCCGCTCCGAAGGTGCCGGTGCCCTCCACGCCGGCCCGGCGCACCGTTCCCAACTTGCCGGCCCAGGCGAGCAGCCGCCGGTATCCGACCGCCGTGGCCGGAAAGGACTTCGTGCCCAGGATCTGGCCCAGTGGGCAGACCACTGCGGCGACATGAACCTCGCCATGCGTGTCCACCCCCAGGACCACCTCCCCCAGGGCGGGAGGATCTGTACTGGTCGCCGAGGTCTTGCGTTTTCTGGAAGTCATGGTGATTCGCCTCCCGCGTGGTGACGTGCTGGGTGGCTGGCACCTGCCCGGTTGGGCGGTCTGAACTGTGATGGCGCCTGATCGATGGCAAGGCCCCTATGGGGACACGCCCTGTGGCTCGGTGACAGCGGCACCATTCCGCAACGGCAGTCGACATGCCCGTGACGAGACACTTCGGTCACATATCTCATGAGTCAGACCCCCGTCCAGAACGGTGCCGCACCACCGTCCCACTGCCCCGGCACAACCGCATGACCCGACCACTCCCGAGAGGCTTCGTCCGAACCAGCGCTCAACGTGGCCTCGACGGACTGACGATGAGTCGACTCCCCGTTCACTCATGACCGACAATGACAGTCAAGCACCGTAGCCACAGGGCGAGTTCCTCACTCGCTCCCCCAACTCCTCCAAGGAGTGGATGCCGCCCCAGGCTGGGCACCAGCCCGCGTCGAAGGCGGGCGCGAGGCGCCCACAGCTACGCCGAGCAAGTCAGCCAGCGTCTCGATCACCAAGAAGTGTTCGGTGCCGTTCACACCCCGGCCGCCGGCCACGACCATCGGGCTGCGCCAACCCGCTGTAGGAAATGGGCAGTTCCCACACTGCGACTGCCGCCGGCGCCTTCTCCACGGGCACAGAGTTCGGCTTGACCGTGATGACCCGGGACACCCCCATCGGTCGGCTTCGTGTTCGCGCAGCGCCGGGTAGATCTCGCTGACGAGGCCGTCCCAGAGTGTGGCCGAGGGCGCGGATGCCGTGCTCGGCACAGCGGCTGGTGTGCGCCCACAGGTCGTTGAGAACGCAGCCAGTGCTGCTCGCTGGCGGCCGACCGCCGCCCCGTCGGCGCGATGCGATGCGGACGGACCACTCGCCGGAAGAGTCCGTTGGACACACGGACGCCCCTATGACAGAAGGCCGGTGGATACCGGTCGGACCAGGTTGAAGGCCTCGCGGGCGGCGTAGCGTTTCAGGCATCGGAGGATCTCGCGTCGCGTGTTGCCCTCCTTGGCGCGGCGTTCGTAGCAGTCCTGGGTGCGTGGGTCGAAGCGGAGGCGAGTCTGCACGATCCGGTGCAGAGCGGCGTTGGCCTGCCGGTCACCTTCGCGGTTGAGGCGACGGTACTACCGAGTGCCCGAGGAGCGTTCTACTGGGCTGCCCCCGCACGGCACAGCGAAGGACGCCTCACTGCCCAGACGCTCCGGGTTGTCCCCCATCGTGATCAGCAGAGTGACGGCCGTGTCCGGGCCGATGCCCATCACAGTGAGCAGCTGCGGGGCGTAGCGTTCCGCAAGCACGCGCGTGCCCGCCCGCTCAGCACCGCCCGGGCTGTGTTCTGGGCATCGAGCGGTTCCGATTTGACGCGCTGACGGCGGTCGGTCCGGTCGGGCCGGTTCAAGTCGGCCGCCCCAGCTGGATGTCGGCGGCGGACAGGAGATTGAGCCGATCTCGGCGATATCCCCGGTGCGCGTCCCACTGGGCGCGGTGACTACCAGCGTGCAGGCCGTCTGGACGATCCGGGCGCGCTTGCGAAGTGCGTCCATGTTGCGGGGGTGGGTCATCCCATCGCCCCGGTTCAGGACGTTCCCGCGACACTGGTGTCGGCGCCGGATCGCGCCAAACACCGTCACTTGGCGAGGACATTGCACAGTGCCGAAAGCGGGAAGCCGGCGGGCGGCGACGGGCCGATTTCGGAGGTGTCCGGGCGTCGGAGATGTGTCGGGATTTCTCCTGCGGTCTTGAACGGGCCGCGGCCGTCGCTCCATTATCTGTCCCGTCACCCAGGTCGGCCACGTTGTCATGCCCGGAGTCGCCGTGTCGAGGCGGCTGTCCGGGCTGTTTTCCATGGGGCGACTGCGAATCAGTGGTACAGAATGGAAAAAGGAGCGCGTATGAATTGCGACCTCATGGTGGGAGCCAATGCCGACGTCGTGAACGCGACATCCAAGGAGGTCTACGGACAGCTCTATCCGCAGTACTTCACCGGCTCCCAGCCCTTCGACGTGGAGCAGGTCACCTTCACGGTCTCCTGGGACGTCAAGAAGGCCCCGGTCTTCGACCTGACCCCGCCGGCGCAGTCCGAGGCCGCCTTACGGGCCCGCCTCACCGAGGGGCCGGCCGCGGGCGGGATGGCCGAGGGTGAGCTGGCCGAGCACGTCGCCGCCCTGCGCGACTCGCTGGACGGGAGCACCTTCCAGGTGCGGCTGAACCTGGTTCACGTGAAGGTCGACTCCGGGGGCGGGAACCCGGTGGAGGAAGAGATCGCGGTGGCCCTCCAGGTCCAGGCCGTAACCTCGCAATCGGGCCTGTTCAGCCTCAACCCCCTCGGTGCCACCGCCGATGCCCCGAGCAAGGTCGACAAGATCTTCCTGGACAAGGTGGTGCTCCCCAACGTCCTGGACCAGTCCCGGAAGGTCCTGTCGGGCATCACCTTGCCCGCCCCGCAGATCCCGGGCCTGTCCCTGTCGACGCCCGTCCCCGTCATCCAGCCGCAGCGGGCTGTGGCCGCCCTGAACCTGGCCGAGCACGGCATCCCCAAGCCCCCCTTCCCCGACAGCTGGCCCGAGAGCCCCTTCTTCGCCGTGCTCGGGCGGGACGCGGTCGAGCAGATCGCGCAGATGGCGACCGCGTACCTGGAGGGGAAGACCTTCCATGCCGGTGATCACAAGGAATTCCTGGGCAGCAGCGGGTACTACAAGGCGGACATCGCCATTCACCACGTCCGGTGCGAGGTGGTGTGGGACGACGTGCCGACCGTACGCGTCCACACCTCCGTCTCGGGGAGCGGCAGCGCCGGCATCAACTGGGTCTGGGGCGGGTCGACCGACGCGTTCTTCGACCTCCACCTGGAACCGGACCCCACCGTCACGCTGACCCTGGCGATGTCGGGGACGATGCTCAAGGCCACGGCCATAGAGGTGAGTTCCTTCGGTCTGAAGCTCGTGCCCACGCGCGGCGACATCGTCAGTGCGATCGTCTCGTGGGTGGTCGACGCCCTGTCCTCGACATTCGGCGGCATCGTCGGGAGTGCGCTGCGCGGCGTCGAGTTCCCGGTGGGCAACTTCCCGGCCATCCCCGTCGATGTCGAGCCCGTCCACCTCGACGTGACGCCGACGGACCTGACCCTCGCGCGCTTCGGTGACGCACTCGCGCTCCAGGGCACGGTGACCGTCACCAAGCGGTAGGAGTCCGCGAAGCCGGTGCCGGGCCCAGGGCTTCCCGCCTCGCGCCCGGCACCGGAACGCGTGTCCGTACGCGGAGACCGGACGCGTTCCGGCCTGGGTCGTGTTTCCGTCCGGCTGCCCCTCCGGCACCGGCTGAATTTCGGCAGTTTTCCGCCGCAGCACCATCTGTTCGGCTTTGCGCTGCGCATGTGCGGCATCGAATTCGGCACCAACGGCAATACCGGAGGGGCTTTTTTTTGTTCGCTCTGGTGACCGACTTGGACAATGGCCGGGAACCGATTGTTTCTCCGTCCGCACAGCCCTTTAGATCAAGTACCGTGATCGAAACGCCATATGACCTCGCACTCGGAATCCATGCCGACGCACTCAACTCGGGTATCAAAAACCTGCACAGTCAGCACCGTGCGGTGTTCCAGGGCAGTTACGGCCCCGAGACCATCGGAGGTGTCGAGTACACCTTCGCCTGGGACTTCCTCGAGCCGCCCGGGCTCACCCTGCGGAAGCCGGACGCCGATCTCTGGAACAAGATGATCAAGGCGCAAGGCGTCACGGACCTGCCCGACTCGGGAGTCCTACAGATCCACGTCCCGCAGTTACAGGTGAACGGCACGATCGCCGGCGACGCCCTGCCCCAGGGCGTCAGCGAGGTCAAAGCCGCGGTCCAGGCCAAGGTCGACGGCGGCGGCATCAGCGTCGTCCCGCTCGGCGTGTGGCTGTCCGAGATCCCGGACGCGTACACGAGGATCATGGTCGAGAAGGTGATCGTGCCGAACGTCCTCGACCAGGCGAAACACCTGGTGAACGGGGTGAAGTTGCCCGCCCAGGACCTCTTCGGCCAGCAGGTCGCCCTCACCCCCGTCCTCCTGGACGTCACCGGGACCCACCTGGTCCTCACGGCGACCGCGAGCCCGAGCCGGTCCACGGCCTTCACCCCCACCGCCGGTACGGCCGCGGACTGGCCGTCGGACAAGCAGGTCTTCCTCCTCGTCGGCCGGGACCTCCTGGCCCGGCTGCTGCAAGGCGCCCTCGACCAGTGGCGGGACACGAAGCTGGCCGACGACGACAGGACCCTGACCGGCGTCGCCTCGGTCTGGTGGAAAGCCACGTTCCGCAAGGCCGACAACGTGAAGGTCGACGAGAGCGACCCGACCACGGTCTCGGCCGACTTCGACATCCCCTGGTCCGTGGGGCTGGACCTGTTCCCCATCGCCCCAGGCAAGGGGTGCGCACTGTTCAAGGCGTCCCAGGAGTCGTAGGCCCGCACCGTCGTCCCGCACCCGTCCCCTGCGACCCAGGAGGTCCGCCCCGTGGATCCGCTGCTCGACTTCGAGGTCGTCCTCGACCCGACCGAACCCAACGTCACCCTGAAGGCCACCGGCCTGACGGACACGGCCCTCTCCGCGACCCTGAAGAAGATCGTCCTCAACTCGCTCTGGCTGTACCCCAAGTCCGATGCCGCCAAGCTGGCCGCCGCGCCCGCCAATCTGCTGGCCGCCGCGGCCCCGGCCGTCCTGAAGGACGCGCTGGAGGGCAAGAAGAGCGTCGACATCCCCCTCGACAAGCCGCTGGGCACCGACATCACCGTCCAGGGCCAGACCGTGTCCGTCAAGCTGACGTCGCCGGAACTGGGCTCCCACGACGGGATGCTCATGGTCAGCGGCACGTTCGTCGTCTCCTGAACGGTCTCCGCACCGCCCGGCGGGGCAAGCCCCGGCCGCACCGCCCTCTCATGTCCGATCGACCACCGCAGGAGACCCGTTGAGCACGCCACAGCCCCCGCACGGCGACGCCCGGCCCGGCCGCGAGGCCGAGACGCTCCACCTCGCCGACACGCCCGGCTACCCCCTCGCCCGCAACGTGGAGATGCCCGGCACCCTCAACTACCCCACCGGATCGCTGAGCTTCCGCCTCGGCGCGCTCCGGTTACGCGCCGAGGGGCAGCCGGAGGCCCTCTCCGAGGAGACCCGCGGCGACACCCGCCGTATCACCCACCGCATCCCGGCACTCATCCTCACCGGCCGCTACGCCCTCGACACCCGGCCCGACGAGATCCGGGAAATCGACACCGCCGGGAACCTCCGCCCGCTCTCGGAGGAAGAACGTCAGCCCACGCTCCCCGCCGGAGCCCGCGCCGCGACCCCCGGCCACCCGGACGACGAGACCATCCGCAAGTGGACCGACCGCGCCGACGCCCACCGCACCAAGCTGATGAAGACCGAGAACGGCCGCAAGGTCCTCATCCAGTACGGCACCCACAACGAGAGCTACTACGACATCTTCAACGGCAGCTCCTCGGTGTCCTCCGCCCTGCGCAAGAAGTGGGCTGAGAAGGGCGTCACCCAGCGCATGTCGCAGCACACCTACGACGCAACGGATCCGGAAACGGCCGATGGCGCCCGCCCGTCCACCAACGACCAGCAGCAGGTCAACAACTGGCAGGACCCGCAAGAGGGCGTCACGTACAACGGGCACGCCTGGCAGCAGCGGACCACGGTGCAAACCGCGCTCACCACCGAAGCCGCCCGGATCAAGCGGAAGGATCCCGCGAAGGCCGAGCGTCTGGCGGCTGCGGCCACGGCCGCCGAGAGCTTCTCCAAGTCCGTCCAGCAGACCGGCAACGACGGCTCGCAGACCACACCGATGACTCAGGGCAACGTCTACACGACCATCGACCAGCACTCGGGCGAACCGCCGGCGGTCTCCCACGGGGAAATGGCCCGCTACAACGGACTCGCCATGTTCACCGACGGGGAGGTCCAGGCACCCCGGGCGGAAGCGCAATACCAGCCGGAGGAGCAGGAGGACTGGATCGCGCTGTCCGACGAGGACCGCGCCATCGTCCACGAAATCGGCGCCGCCGCCTACCACGAGGAGGCGCAGCAAGGGCCGCGGGCCACCGACACCCTGCACACCGGCGACTGCGCGGCGCGGCTGGAGGACGTCCGCATCACCACCCGCCTCACGCCGGACGGCGCACCTGCGGACGTCACGGTCGAGCTGCCGGACCTCGCTCTGAGCATCGACGACGAGGAGTGGCAGGGCAGCGCCGCCGACGTGGCCCGCGAACGCCTCGCCGCCATGCGGTTCGTGCACACGCTGCTGCAGGACGCCATCGCCGAGACCGTCCGCCACGCCGCCCTCACCGGCATCGCCGGCTACGCCCTCCCGCAGGACGGGCGGTCCTGACCCGTGCTCATCCTCGACACCAACTCCCCCGCCGAGAACGTCCTCGGCGGGGTGTGGACGAACCTTCTCGCCGACGACGAGCCGCGCTTCGAGGCGTTCCTGGAGCAGGCGCTGGCCCCGCAGCAGGAGTACCTCACCGACGGCGAGCGGGCCCTGTACCAGCACGGCAAGCGGCTGCGCCCGGCCGTCCTGCTGCTGGCCGCCCGCATGGTGCACGGCCCCGCGCCGCTTCCCGACAAGGTGCTCCAGGGCGCCGTCTCTCTGGAGATGCTGCACGTGGCGACGCTGATCCACGACGACATCGTGGACGGCGCCGCCCTGCGCCGCGGTCTGCCGTCGGTCAACGCCGCGCGGGGCACCGAGGCCGCGGTGCTCGTCGGCGACCTACAGTTCGTCCAGGCCATCCGCGGCTTCGTGGGAACGATCGACCGGGACAGCGACATGGGCCTGGTCGAGCTCGTCCTCGACACCGCGTTCCAGATCGGCTGCGGTGAGCTCGACGAGCTGCGCACGGACCTCTCGCAGGACCCGGAGCTGCTGGCCAGGACCTACTGGCGCACCGCCGACCGCAAGACCGCCGCCCTGTTCGGGCTCGCGGCCGAGGCCGGGGTGACGCTGGCTGACGGGCGCAGCGGCGACGCCCGCCGGGCCGGGTTCTACGGCCGCCGGCTCGGGCGCGCCCTACAGGTCATGGACGACCTGTTCGACCTCGCCCAGGACGAGTCCGGCTCCGGCAAGCCACGCGGCATGGACCTGCTGCGCCGTCGCGCCTCGCTGCCTCTGATCTACGCCATGCAGGAGTGGGGTCCCGACCACACGGTCAGCCGCATCATGCGCGGCGAGGCCACCGATCCCGCCGCCCTGGAGCGCACGCTCGCCGAGGTCCGCGGCGGCACCGGCTTCTCGCGCGCGTACACCGACGCCCGCGGCCAGGCGCTGGAGGCCGTCGAGCTGCTGCGCCCGTTCCCGGCCGGACGGTACCGCTACGCCCTGGAGGACCTGGCCCTGCACGTCGTGGACCGCGGGGTCTGAGCAGCACGGCGGCCCGTCCCGGTCCAGTACACCGAGCCCCTGAAGGAGAGGTCCGTGGCCACCGAGCTGGTCGACTTCATCTACGCCACCATGTACAAGCGCATCAACAACCCGGACAGCCCTTACTGGTTGCCCACCGTCCTCAAGGACGTCCGCACGGCCGACGGCCACACGCTGAATCCCCTGGCCGTCGACCGATGGGACATCGGGCAGCTCGACGGCACCGAGGGGAAGACGATCGGCGACACCATCGGTTCCGCGTGGTGGATCTTCGTGGGCGCCGCCTTCGACGACGCGAAGGACCGCGGCGTACCCGATCTCCCGGACAACCTCGACGCCTTCACCAGCCAGCGCGACGCCGACCGCCCCTACCCCTCGCTGTCCTTGACCACCCTCACCGTGGACGGGCTGCCGAACGCCTCGGTCGGGGAGCTGCAACACCTCACCCCCATCGACAGCGGCTACCGGGGCACGGTCCGGGTCACCACCGCGGCGTACGGCACACACGGGTGGAAGAAGCAGATCACCATCCAGGGCACGTACAGCCTGGTGCAGCACGTCATGGTGGTCGACGACCCCGGGGGCGGGGGCGGGGGCGCAGGAGACCTGAAGCCGCCCACGAAGGTCGTGGTCAAGGGCCTGGAGGGGGTGGAGTGGCCGCGCCAGGAGATCGAGGGCCACGGCCAGTTCACCGTGACGGCCGAGAACCTCGCCTTCGACGTCGTCCTCGGTGCCGAGACCACCGGCACCGGCGCGGACCGCACCCCGCGGCTGACCGTCGAGTCGATCACCGTCGCGGCGCAGCCGACGTTCCACCTCGACGAGAAGTCCCTGACCATCGAGGGCAGCACGATCGACGAGAACACCCTCAGAGCCTGGAAGCAGGCCGCGGCCGACGCCTTCAACAGCCCCGACGCCGGCCAGGCCCTCACCGCGAAGCTTGTCGACACCCTGGCCCAGCCCTCCTTCCACGACCAGTTCTCCACCACGGTCACCGCCCAGCTGGCCAAGGCGCTCGACGGGGTGCTCGGGGCGGTGCCGGCAGGCACCCTCCCGTCGGACGACAGCGGCTTCCCGAGGAAGTACGGACCGCTGGAGATCTACCTCTTCGACCGGCTGCGGGCCTCCGTGAACGAGACCGGTTCCGGCTTCTACCCCCCGTCCGTCGTCCTCGGGGCGACCGGCCCGGTGCTCGAACCGTACGGCGTCGGGGACATCGAGCTCGGCTCGTACAAGATCGGCGTCGCGACAGCCGACCTCAGCTTCAAGAGCGGCACGATCAAAGGCATTTCCAACGTCCTGATCCCTGTCAAGGACGCCGCCCTCACCGACGTGGGCATCGGGGCGACCCTGAGGTTCGGCCGGCTCCCCGGCGACGCGAAGGTGCCCGCGCCCCCGCTCACCCTCACCGGCACGGTCGTCGTCTCCTTCCCCGACACTCGCGGCAGCGCCGCGGGCGACGACGACACGATCCAGGGTGACCTCAGCGTCACCATCGACCAGCCCTCGGCGAGCGCCGGCCTGTCCGTCACCGGCCGCGACGCCGACGAGCTCACCATCGGCCTGGACTCGCTCACCCTCGCCCTCGCCACGAAGGACCTTCAGGTCACGATCCACCTCAAGGAGCCCAGCCCCTTGGAGAAGGTCATCCAGCAGGTGCTGAACAAGGACGAGATCAAGCAGAAGATCATCAACGGTGTGCAGGACGCGGCGGATGCGCACCGTGCCGACATCGCCAAGGAACTGACCGACAACGCCCGCGCGGTCATCCACACCAAGCTCGAGGGCTGAACTCATCCATGACGATCGAAGAACTCCGGGCCCTGATCACCCGGCACACTCAGGACAGCACCCTCACGCTCCCCGCCGCCGACCTCGGAACCGGGCCCGCCGTCGCACTCATCGGCACCTGGCTCGACGGCACGTTCACCGTCACCGACCCGCAGCGCGAGGACCGCGAGGACAGCGTGATCGTGCACGGCACGCTCACCGTCACCAGCCTCGGCCTCACCGACCAGCCGGTCCACGGGATCGCCTTCGGCCTCGACCCCGTCGACCACGAACCCACCCTCTACGTCCCGCTCGTCCTGCCCACGGACTGGACCTTCGCCACCTCCTTCCCTGCCACCGACGGCACCGATCTGGCCACCCTCGCCTACCCCACACCACCCGCGCTGCTGCTGACCTCGGTGGCCCGGCCCGCCCGCGACGGGTACCCGGCACTGGACCCCGGCCTCACCTTCCACGCCCCCGAAGTCACCGACCCCGGGCAACTCGGCGCCCTCGCCGCGCTGCTCCGGCCCCGGCCCGGAACCCTGTCGCTGACCGGACCGGTTGTACGGCGTCCCGTCAAGGGCCCGGACAGCGAGGTCCGCACCGACATCGCCCTGCGCTCGACGCCCCAGCCGAACGGGGAGTTCTCCGCCTCCTTCTCCCTGTGGGCCGGATCGCGCGGAGAGGGGGCGAACAGCTCCCCGGTCACGTACGGTCTGCGGCTGGCCGCGGACCTGGTTCTGGGGCAGGGGGCCGGGACGACGATCAGCACCCCGCTGCCTTCCGGCGGCGGTGCGCTCATCCTCAGCGCCGACCGGCTGCCCGGGCAGCTCGCCCCGGGCGACCTCGCTGCGTGGAAGGGCACCGGCCCCGCGGTCCACCAGCTCGTCGACCAGGAGGGCTTCGCGCTCGGCGACTCGGTCCGCCTCACCGGGATCACCGCCACCATCGACCCCGCAGCGTTCGGCAAGGGCGGGCTGCCGGCAGCACTGACCCAGGTCACCGCGACCGTCGAGACCATGCCCGGCACCACCTGGCCGATCGTGGGCGACGACCTCGCCCTGACCGGCGTCGGCGCCACCCTGACCGTGACGGCACCGCTTCAGAAGTCCCGCGCGGCGAAGGTCACCGGCCACGGCGACTTCACCGTCGCCGGCGACGTCCGTCTCCACGCAACGGCGGAGATCCCGCCCGGCACGTTCCGCCTCACCCTCGACGAGAGCACTCCCGCCGAACTGCGCGACGTACTCCGCCACTTCCTGCCGCACGCCGAGCTCACCGGCGCCCCCGAGCTGAAGCTGAAGAAGTTCTCCGGCACAGCTACGCCCAAGAAGGGCGCGTACGAGGTCGACGCGTCCGTCACCTCCGAGTGGCACATCGATGTCGGCGCCGCCCGTATCGGCCTCACAGAAGCCGGACTGAAGCTGGCACGCACCGGCAACGAGGGCACCGGCGGTGACCTCGTGCAGCAGCCGGAAGGCGCAGCCGGTGCCGGGAACGGCGGCTCGCGGACCACCGGCACGCTGTCGGCCAAGGCCGAGCTCGGCCCCGCAGAGGGCGGCGACGGCAACGGCTCCGTCATGAAGTTCGCCGCCGAATGGACGCTCCGCGGTGCCTTCGAGCTCGATGGGGCCTTCCCCGACGTCGACCTGACCGCACTCCTGAAGTCCCTTGCCTGCCAGGCCGATGTGCCCCTGCCCGACGGCCTGCCGCAGGTCCGCCTCCTCCACCCGGCCGTGACCGTACGCCTGGGGAGCGCGCTGTCGGGGCAGCCGACCGCCGGGAAGAGCTACGAACTGGCGGTCAGCACCACGGCGACATTCGACGGGGCTCAGCTGACGTTCTTCGGCAAGGCCGCCAAGAAGGCGGAGGGAGGCACCCTCTTCGCCGCCGCGTTATGGCAGCAGGACTGGGTGTGGTCGCCGGGCAAGGTCTCGGACTGGGCACCGGCGCTCGGCTTCCTCGACGGCATCACCTTCGCCAAGTCCGGGCTTGCCGTCAGCTCGGCCGACGGGGTCACCGTCGATGCCGGGGCCAACCCGCCGGACACCCTCCCCGCCACGCTGGACAAGGGCCTCACGTTCTTCACCGAACTGGGGCTGACCGGTCCGCTGGCGCCCTTGAACGAGCTGTTCAAGGACGCCGACGGCATCCATCTGACGGCCCGTCTCACCACCCCGGTCCAGGATTCCGAGTTCACCGCGTCCATCGCCGAGCAGAAGACCAAGGACGGCTTCGGCGGCCTCACCCTCGCGTTCCGCCCGGCGAAGCGGGAAGTGTCCCTCCAGACCTCCTGGATCTTCACCGTCCCGGCCGTCGGGTCCGCCCCCGCGACCCAGCTCCAGTTCGTCGCGGGAGGCGCTCTCAAGGGCACCGAGTTCCACCTCTTCCTGGTGCTCAAGCCCGCCGCTGGCGCCGAGGCGGAAGAGACCGCCGGACGGCCCGCGCCGCACCAACTGGCCTACGCCCTCCGGGCCCCCGGACACACCCTGCTCACCGCCGACCCGGTACCCGGCGCCGACGGCCGCCTCCTCCACGACGCCACGCCCCACCAGGCGAGCGAGACCACCGTCAACCTGGTGCGCGACACCGCGAGCCGCCTCGCCGGGCTCTCCGGCCCGCCCCCGTCCGACGACCGCCCCACGTGGAGGAACGCCTTCGGCGTCGAGGGCTTCGACGTCCACTACTTCTACCTGCAGATCGGTTACGGGCCGGAAACCGGCCTCACCCTGGGCGCGGGCGGTTCGGTGGTCATCGGCGAGGCCACCCTGGACCTCGACATCGAGGGCGGGTTCAAACCGGAGCCCTTCGTCACCGTCTTCCGCTTCGACCTGGGGACCGTCCAAAAGGACAAGGGCATCTCGATCTGGGACATGCTCACCGTCCTTGCCAACCCGCCGGACTGGCTCGCCTTCCTGAAGCAGATCGTGCTCCACAAGCTGGCGATCTGCGTGGTCACCGCGCCCGGCGCCTGGACCAACCCGGTGACCCACGAGGAATGGAAGCAGGGCTTCTACGCCAAGGGCGACATCGACTTCTTCGGCAACAACTGGCGCTTCGAGGTCAACGTCAGCGACGACGGCCTCTACGCGTACAGCAACATCGCCCAACCGCTGAAGCTGGCCGACGTCTTCACCCTCTCTGACGCGAGCGGAACCAAGGGTCCCCAATACCTCCTCGACACCCGGGGCATCCGGAACGGGCAGCTCCCGGCGAAGATCTTCTACCTCTCCGGCCGGCTCGACCTCCTCGGGCTCTCACGGGTCGCGATCGAGGCCGAGCTCGGCAACGCGGGCTTCGCCTTCACCGTGGCCGCGGATCTGCTGGACATCCTCCACAGCGACCTGAGCTGCACGCTCAACAGCACCGGGCTGCGGGCATCGGCCCACGTCAAGCTGGACTTCGACGTCGACATTCCGCGAGGCGTGGTGCTCGGTGGCCTCCCGATTCCGGCCGGAAAGCTGGTCGGTATCCATGCCGGGGGAGGCTTTGACCTCACCATCGACGGTAACGGGGTCAACCTGCACCTGACGGCGAGTTGCGACGCCTACCTGCTCGACGTGCACCTGGTCCAGTTCCACTTTGACCAGCACTTCACGATCGGCCAGTGGGGCGACATCGTCTCCTGGCTCCAGAACCACCCGGAGGAGCTCTTCGAATCCCTGGGCGAGGGGATCTGGGATGCGCTCAAGGACTGCGCCACGACGACGGCCGCACAGCTCACCTGACATGCCCCCGCGGTGCGTGCCGCCTCCCGCCCGCCCGGTACGAGCCACTGTGCCGGGCGGATTCCCCCCCGTCAGGTGACTGAACGGCCTACCAACGGCTTGCAGGGGGCGGACGGTGAGGATCTGCTGTGCGTGTCCGACGGTTCCGGTCAGGTCGTGCAGGAAGGGGGCAGAGCCCAAGCCCCTCGCACAACGAACCCCGCCGGAGCCACTTCAGCCGACGGGGGTTCCTCACCCCTCACCTGCTATCACAAGCGTCTCACCAACGGTGTGGACGCATCCGGACCACACGGATCTGACCTGCGAAAACACTCCTGATCTAGACCACCTGGACGGCACAAGACGCTTCCGACAACCTGTGCCAGGTGGTCCCGAGAGCGGCGCCCAGGACGAGTACGGGGGCGTCGTCGGGGCCGTCGATCCGGTGCTGCAGGGTCTTCTCACTCACCCGG
>NZ_JBFAEA010000049.1:0-15275 GCF_040641675.1 Streptomyces sp. NPDC020742 | reverse complement strand
CCGGCGCCCCCACTTGCTCTGGGGGCCACCCCCGGGGCGCGGGGCGCTGTTTGGGGGGGGTTGTGCTTGTGCTCGCTGCCCGGTCGCGCGAGCCCGGCCTGATCCAAACGACAGACCCTAGCCGCGGGCGTCCGGCGCGGTGAGGGCCCGGAAGCGGCGCAGCCGCAGGCTGTTGCCGACGACGAAGACCGAGGAGAAGGCCATCGCGGCACCGGCGATCATGGGGTTGAGCAGGCCGGCGGCGGCCAGCGGCAGGGCGGCGACGTTGTAGCCGAACGCCCAGAACAGGTTCCCCCGGATGGTGCCGAGGGTGGCGCGGGCCAGCCGGATCGCGTCCGCCGCGACCCGCAGATCGCCGCGTACCAGGGTGAGGTCGCCGGCCTCGATGGCGGCGTCGGTGCCGGTGCCCATGGCCAGGCCCAGGTCGGCGCGGGCCAGCGCGGCCGCGTCGTTGACGCCGTCGCCGACCATGGCGACCGACCGGCCCTCGGCCTGCAGCCGTGCGACGACGGCGACCTTGTCCTCGGGGAGCACCTCCGCGATCACCTCGTCGATGCCGACCTCGGCGGCGACCGCCTCGGCGACGGCCCGGTGGTCGCCGGTCAGCAGCACCGGTGTCAGGCCCAGTGCCCGCAGCCGCCGGACCGCCTCGGCGCTGGTGGGCTTGACCGCATCGGCGACGACCAGCACCGCCCGGGCGGCGCCGTCCCAGCCGACGGCCACCGCGGTACGGCCGGACGCCTCCGCCGCGGCCTTGGCGTCCGCCAGAGCGGGCGGCAGCACCTGGCCGCCCTCGGTGAGCAGCCGCTCCCGGCCCACCAGGACGGCGTGCCCCTCGACGGTCCCCCGCACGCCCAGGCCGGGGAGGCTGGTGAAGTCCTCGGGGACTGGCAGGGCGGCTCCCGTACGGGCCGCCGCGCCCTCGGCGACGGCGCGGGCCAGTGGGTGCTCGGAGGCGTGCTCCAGCGCGCCGGCCAGCCGCAGCACCTCGTCCTCGGTGGTGCCCTCGGCGGTGTGCACCTCGGCCAGCGTCATCACGCCGGTGGTCACCGTGCCGGTCTTGTCCAGGACGATGGTGTCGACCCTGCGGGTCGACTCCAGCACCTCGGGACCCTTCAGCAGGATGCCCAGCTGGGCGCCGCGCCCGGTGCCGACCATCAGGGCGGTCGGGGTGGCCAGCCCCAGGGCACACGGGCAGGCGATGATCAGTACGGCCACCGCCGCGGTGAAGGCGGCCACCGCGCCGGCGCCGGTCAGCAGCCAGCCGGCCAGGGTGCCCAGGGCGAGCACGATCACGGCCGGGACGAACACCGCGGAGATCCGGTCGGCTAGCCGCTGCGCCGCCGCCTTGCCGTTCTGCGCCTCCTCCACCAGCCGCGCCATCCGGGCGAGCTGGGTGTCCGCGCCGATCCGGGTGGCCTCGACCACCAGCCGGCCGCCGGCGTTGACGGTGGCGCCGGTGACCGCCTCGCCGGGGGCGACCTCGACCGGGACGGACTCGCCGGTGAGCATCGAGGCGTCCACGGCGGAGGAGCCGTCCACCACCGTGCCGTCGGTGGCGATCTTCTCGCCGGGGCGCACCACGAACCGGTCGCCGACGCGCAGCTCCCCGGTGGGGATCCGGACCTCCCGGCCCTCCCGCAGCACCGCGACGTCCTTGGCGCCCAGCTCCAGCAGCGCCCGCAGCGCGGCGCCGGCCTTCCGCTTGGCGCGGGCCTCGAAGTAGCGGCCGGCCAGCAGGAAGGTGGTGACGCCGGCCGCGGCCTCCAGGTAGATCGCGCTGCTGCCGTCGGTCCGGGAGATGGTCAGGGTGAAGGGGTGGGTCATCCCCGGCATGCCCGCGTGGCCGAGGAACAGCGCCCACACCGACCAGCCGAACGCCGCGAGGGTGCCCATCGAGATCAGGGTGTCCATGGTGGCGGCGCCGTGCCGCAGATTGGTCCAGGCGGCCCGGTGGAACGGCCAGGCCCCGTACGCCACCACCGGGGCGGCCAGCGTCAGCGACAGCCACTGCCAGTACGTGAACTGCCACGGCGGCACCATCGCCAGCAGGACCACCGGAACGGTCAGCGCCAGCGAGACCAGCAGCCGCTGCCGGAGCGGGCCCAGGGCGTCGCCGGCCGGCTCCTCCGTCGCCGTCGGATGCGCCGCGTCCGATACGGGTGCGGGCGGCGCCGGGACCGTGGCGGTGTAGCCGGTCCGCTCCACGGTGGCGATCAGGTCCGCGGTGCTGAGCCCGCTGTCCGGCGCGAGCGCCACCTGCGCCTTCTCGGTGGCGAAGTTGACGGTCGCGGTGACGCCGTCCATGCGGTTGAGCTTCTTCTCGACGCGGGCCGCGCACGAGGCGCAGGTCATCCCGCCGATCTCCAGCTCGACGCCGTGCTCTCCGATCGCGGTGGTCATCGGTGCTCCTCGGTGTGCTGGGACTGCATGGTGCGGGTGCGCGGGTGCCTGGTCAAACAATATACCCCCTAGGGGTATTCCCCTCAGGCTTCGTGGTCCGCCCCGCCCGCGGCGCGCCCCACCCGCCCGGCCATCTCCCGCAGGTACGCCACCAGCTCCGCCGGCTCGTGCACCGTGAACTCGCGCCCCAGCACGGCCAGTCGCATCGCCAGCCACTCCAGCGAGTCGGGGGTGCTCCGCCAGCGGCAGGAGCCCTCGTCGAGCGGTTCGACCGCCCCGGCTGCCGGACCGCCCAGCCGGGGCGTCACCTCGGCGGCCGGGGCGTGCACCGTCACCACGGCCCGGTGGGTCTGGGCCAGGCCCTGCATCCGGTCCCGGACGTAGGCGCCGGCGTCGGTGGCGGGCAGCTCCCGCGGCGGGGTCCGCACCCCCGTGGGGAACGGTTCGCTCAGCCGGTCCACCCGGAAGATCCGCCAGTCCTCGCGGTCGTTGTCGTACGCCACCAGGTACCAGCGGCGGCCCGCCGCCACCAGCCGGTGCGGCTCCACCAGGCGCTTGCTGTGGGCGCCGGCGCCCGCCCGGTAGGCGAACCGGAGCCGTTCGTGGTTGGCGATGGCCGCGGCCAGCACCGTCAGATGCTCCGGATCGACGGTCGGTCCGGCGCCGGTCGGCAGCGGGACGGTGGCCGTGCCCAGGGTGCTCACCCGCCGCCGCAGGCGGGCCGGCAGCACCTGTTCGAGCTTGGCCAGCGCCCGTACCGAGGCCTCCTCGATGCCCGTGACGGTGTGGCCGGCCGTCGAGCGCAGCCCGACCGCGATGGCCACCGCCTCCTCGTCGTCCAGCAGCAGCGGCGGCATCGCGGTGCCCGCCGCCAGCCGGTAGCCGCCCTCCGCGCCCATCGTGGCGTGCACCGGGTACCCCAGCTCCCGCAGCCGCCCGACGTCCCGGCGGATCGTCCGGGTGGTGACCCCTAGCCGCCCGGCCAGCTCGCTGCCGGGCCATTCGCGCGGGGTCTGCAGCAGGGACAGCAGATTCAGCAGTCGCGCCGATGTCTCACTCATGGGACCGATGATGGCGGCAGTAGTAGGACCGGAGCTGTCCTACAGCCGCAGCCGCAGCCCTCCAGCGGGCTCCGGCCCGGCGTCCGGGTCCCCGTCGGTCGCCCGGTCCCCGTCGGCCGGGTGTAAAAACCACCGCTTCGGCGTACCCCCGGCGGAGGGTCGCGGGCCATACTGGCCGGGTGTCGATGATCAGCAATCTCCGTAAGGCCGTCCGGCTGCCGCAGCCGCGCTCCCGGGGTGTCGACCTCAGCCACCCGGCGCGGTCGCCGCTCGGCACCGCCGTGGTGAACTGCGCGGTGTACGTGGACGGCGTACGGCAGCACGGTGACCACCCCGCCGAGGTGGCGATCGACCGGGTCCGCAGATCCGGGCGGGGCTTCGTCTGGATCGGGCTGCACGAGCCGTCCGAGAAGGAGTTCTCCGGCATCGTCGAGCTGTTCGGACTGCACCCGCTCGCCGTCGAGGACGCCGTCTACGCCCACCAGCGGCCCAAGCTGGAGCGCTACGACGACTCGCTGTTCACGGTCTTCAAGACGGTCCGCTACGTCGAGCACGACCGGCTCACCGACACCAGCGAGGTCGTCGAGACCGGCGAGATCATGGTCTTCACGGGCAACGACTTCGTGATCACCGTCCGGCACGGCGGACACGGTTCCCTGGGGCCGCTGCGCGAGCATCTGGAGTCCGTGCCCGAGCAGTTGGCGCTCGGCCCGTCCGCCGTGCTGCACGCCATCGCCGACCTCGTCGTGGACGACTACCTGGACGTCACGGCCGCCGTCCAGGACGACATCGACGACGTCGAGAGCGAGGTCTTCTCGGTGCGCGGCAGCCGGGGGGCCGGCCGGATCTACCAGCTCAAGCGCGAACTGCTCGAACTGAAGCGGGCGGTGGCCCCCTTGGCCCTGCCGATGCAGGAGCTGGCGACCCAGCCGCTGCGGCAGGTCGACACCCGGATCAAGACCTACTTCCGGGACGTCGCCGACCACCTCGACCGGGTCACCGAGCAGATCACCGCCTTCGACGAGCTGCTCAACTCCATACTCCAGGCCCATCTCGCCCAGGTCACCGTCGCCCAGAACGAGGACATGCGGAAGATCAGCGCCTGGGTCGCGATCCTCGCCGTACCGACCATGGTCTGCGGCGTCTACGGCATGAACTTCGAGTACATGCCCGAGAAGCACTGGACGTTCGGCTACCCGCTGGTGATGGGGCTGACCGTGCTCGCCTGCTGGGTGATCCACCGCGGTTTCAAGCGGAACGGCTGGCTCTGAGGCCTCTGCTCTGTCCCCCGGGACCGCATAGCTAGCGGCCCACCGCGTCCGCTCCCGCCCGGGCGAACTTCTCGTCCAGCGTCCCGGACGGCGCGCCTGCGACGCCGATGCCGGCGATCGGCGCGTTCTTGGCGGTGACGGGGACGGCGCCCGCCAGGAACAGCGTGCCGGGGATGTCCTTCAGGTTCGGGGTCTGCTGGAGACGCTCGGCCAGCTGGGAGGTGGGGGCGTTCCAGGCGACCGCGGTGAACGCCTTGCGCTCGGCGGACGCGGAGGACTGCGGGCCGGCGCCGTCGCCGCGCAGGGTGACGATCGTGTTGCCGTTGCGGTCGACGACGGCGACCGTGACCCGCTGGTGCTCCTTCTCGGCGGCGTCGAGCGCGCCCTTCGCGGCCTTGGCGGCGGCGTCGACCGTCAGATGGGTGGAGATGGTGGTGGTCCCGTCCGGGACGGAGGCCGAGGCGGCGGCGGTGGGCGTCGTGGCGGGTGTGGAGGCGTTCGCGGACAGCGCGCCGAAGCCCGACAGGGCGACGGCCCCGACCACGGCACCGCCGGTGGCGATGCGGGCGCGGCGGGAGATCTTCTGGTGTGCTCGGTCGATGGCCTTCATGGGGCGGTCTCCTCGGGTGGGCGTGCGGCACGGTTGCCGCCCTGCTTTGTCCGCTCTCCACCCTCGGCCCGGAACCGGGCCCGGACCGTCGGCGTTCCGGCTGGCTTCGCACTGCGCGACGGATGACACCGGGGTCATCCGATCGGCTGACGGCCCGGTCCCCGCGCTCGGTCACAATGGAGGTGTTTGCCCAGCTCGGCGGCTCGCGGAGCGCAGTGAAGCAAGTGTGAGGGAGGCAGGCTCCGCATGCGGGACCGGCCGTACGAACCGAGCGCCGTGGACACCCGGTGGCTCGGCGCCGTGCTGCACACGGCGTTCTTCCTGCTGCTCGGCGGAGCGCTGGCCCGCTTCCTGCTGCGCCACCCGGGCGAGCCGCGCACCGGCTGGATCATCGCGCTGTGCGTGGCGCTGGCGGTGCTGCATCTGTTGGGGCCCGGGATGGGCGAAGCGGGCCCACGACCCACCCGGCGGCGCTCGGCCTGGCTGGCGCTGGTCGTCGTGGTGTGGATGGTGCTGGTCGTGCTCGCGCCCAGCTTCGCCTGGTGTGCGGTGCCCCTCTTCTACACCGGCCTGCGCATGCTGCCGCCCCGGGCGGCCCTCGTTCTCGTGGCGGTCCTGACGGCGCTCGTCGTCGCCGCGCAGCTCCAGCTGTCCGGGCGCTTCGACCCGAACCTGGTGCTTGCGCCGCCCGCCGTCGCCGCCCTCGCCACCGCCGTCTTCCTGCAGATGGAACGGCACACCGCCGGCCAGCGCGTCCTGATCGACGACCTGCTCCGCACCCGCCGCGAACTCGCCGCCTCCGAACGCCGGGAGGGCACCCTCACCGAACGCCAGCGGCTCTCCATGGAGATCCACGACTCGCTCGCCCAGGGCCTGTCCAGCCAGCGGATGCTGCTCCAGGCGGCGGACCGGGTGTGGGACACCGAACCGGGCAAGGCCCGCGCCCACGTACGTACCGCCGCGTCCGTGGCCGAACACAACCTCGCCGAGGCCCGACGCTTTGTGCACGACCTGGCCCCCACCGACCTCGCCCGCGGCGGCGGCCTCGATCAGGCCCTGGGCGCCCTGGCCGCGCGGGAGTCCGGGGCACACCTCACCGTGCGCGTGCACGTCGATGACGACGGCAGGCTCCCCGGGCTGCCCGACCGCGTCCAGTCCGCCCTGCTGCGCATCGCTCAGGGCGCCCTGGCCAACGTCCGCGAGCACGCCGCCGCGGGCACTGCCACGCTCACGCTCACCGTCCTCGACGACGAGGTCGTCCTGGACGTCTCCGACGACGGCCACGGCTTCGACCCCACCGCGCTGCCCGCCACCCCCGGCAGCCGACGCGGTCACGGGTTGCCCGCCATGCGAGCCCGGCTGCGCGCGCTCGGTGGCGCCCTGACCGTCGAGTCCACGCCCGGCGAGGGCACCACCCTGTCCGCCGCCGTCCCCCTGGAGGCGCCCCGATGACCCCCGACCGCGCTCCCGTACGCATCCTGGTCTGCGACGACCACGCCGTCGTACGGGCCGGGCTGCTCGCCCTGCTCGACAGCGCCCCGGGCATCGAGGTCGTCGGTGAGGCCGGCACCGGCGAGGAGGCGCTCGCGCTGGCCGCGAAACTCGCCCCGGACGTGGTGCTGATGGATCTGCAACTGGGCGAGGGCATCGACGGCGTGGAGACCACCCGCCGCCTCACCTCCACCCCCGGAGCCGTGCTCCACGTCCTGGTCCTCACCACCTACGACACCGACGCCGACATCACCCGCGCCATCGAGGCGGGCGCCACCGGCTACCTGCTCAAGGCCGAGCGCCCCGACGAGTTGTTCGCCGCGATCCACGCCGCCGCCGAGGGACGTACCGCCCTGTCCCCGCCGGTCGCCGGCCGCGTCATGGCCAACCTGCGCCGGCCCCGGCCCACCCTCACCGACCGCGAACGCGACATCCTGGCCCAGCTCGCCCGCGGCATCGGCAACCGGGACATCGCCCGCGCCCTCCACATCAGTGAGGCCACGGTCAAGACCCACCTGCGCCGCATCTACGACAAGCTTGGTGTGGACACCCGCGCGGGCGCGGTGGTGGTCGCGAAGGAGCGCCGCATACTGCCGTGAGGGCGGCCTCGCGCCCCAGCGGCAGCGGGGGCGTCCCACGTTGGCGGGGCCAATTCGGCAGGGTTAATCTGAGGGCGCCGATGATCTCGGGAGACATATGAGCGAGCGATCACACCGGGCGGCCCCCTGGCTCGGTCAGTGGCCCGTGATCGGCGCGGTGGCCGCGGGCGGCGCGATCGGCGCCTCGGCCCGTTACGGCGCCGCCTTGCTCTGGCCCACCGGCGTCGGCACTTTCCCCTGGACGACCCTGACCGTCAATGTGACCGGCTGTGCGCTGATGGGCGTCCTGATGGTGCTGATCACCGAGGCCTGGTCGGACCACCGGCTGCTGCGCCCCTTCCTCGGCACCGGCATCCTCGGGGGCTTCACCACCTTCTCCACCTACGCGGTCGACATCCAGCGGCTGGTCGGCGCCCGGCAGCCGATGCTCGCCATGGCGTACCTCGCGGGCACCCTGCTCGCCGCGCTCGCCGCCGTGTGGCTCGCGTCGGCCGGCACCCGGGAACTTCTCCAGCTGAGGCGGCGGACGGTATGACAGACCAGGCGGCACACCCCCAGGGCACCCCGGCGCTCCGGCTCACGATCATGGTCGGCGAGCAGGAGGTGTGGCACCACAAGCCGCTCTACGTCGAGATCGTGCACCGCGCCCGGACCGCCGGGCTGGCCGGCGCCAGCGTCTTCCGCGGGATCGAGGGCTTCGGATCGGGCGCGGTCATCCACACCCAGCGGCTGCTGTCGATGAGCGAGGAACTGCCGGTCGCCGTCGTGGTGGTGGACAGCGAGCAGCGGGTGCGGGACTTCCTGCCGCAGCTGGACGAACTCCTCACGGGCGGCGGCCTGGTGACGCTCGACGCCTGCGAGATGCTGGTCCGCCCGGCCACGGACACCGACGGCACGCACCCGACCGGGGGCGGGCACGGGTGAACTGGCTGCTCGTCCTGGCCGGTGCGGTGGTCGGCGCACCGCTGCGCTTCCTCACCGACCGCTATGTGCAGTCGCGGCACGACTCCGTGTTCCCCTGGGGCACCCTGACCGTCAATGTCGTCGGCTCGTTCATCCTCGGTCTGCTGAGCGGGGCGGTCGCCGTCGGGGCGGCCTCGGCGCACCTCCAACTGCTGGTCGGCACCGGCCTGTGCGGTGCTCTGACGACGTACTCGACCTTCTCCTACGAGACGCTGCGGCTGGCGACGGACGGGGCGCGGGGCCTGGCCGCGGCCAATGTGGTGGCGAGCGTCCTGGCCGGTCTCGCGGCCGCGTTCGCCGGGGTCGCCGCCGGGCAGGCGCTCTGGGGCTGACCGGAGCCGGCGGGGGACCGGGGTACGGAGGGTGCCGGTGGGGTGCGGCCCGGACGCCCGGCCGCGCACACGAAAGCAGCGGGGCTCCGGGAGGAACCCCGCCGCTTTCGGGTGTCGGCGACGCAGGGATGCGAGGGCTGGTGGGGATACGAGAGCCGGCCGCCAGGTTCCGGTACTCGTCAGCCCCAGGCCGTACGCGGACCGATCTCCATCAGCCGCGGTCCGCGGGCCACCGCCGAACTCGTGATGCCGAACTGCTTCTTGGTGCAGAAGGCGGTGCAGAAAGTGGGGCAGGAGGTGTGCTGCGGGCGGTCCTGACGGTCGTCAGGACGCCTTGCCGAAGTGGACGCCCGCCAGGCCGTTGGCCCACAGCTCGTCCACCTTGGCGCGCTCGTTCGCGTCGGGCTGGGTGTTCTGGCAGGACGTGCCGGGGCCGCCGCCGGACATCAGCTCGCTGCAGGGACCCTCGTAGTGGTCCGGCAGACCCAGCACATGGCCGGTCTCGTGCGCGGTGACGCGGGTCGAGTTGTACTCCTGGTTCTGCTTGTGGTCCAGGAACACGAAGCCCTTGCCGTGGCCGTCGGTGCTGGCGTAGGAGCCGCGCGGGTCGTCGCCCTCCTTGTACTGGAAGTCGCCGCCGCTGCCCTCCTTCAGCTGCACGTTCTTGACCGCGCTGTTCCAGATGGAGGCGGTCTCGGCTATCTGGCTCTTGTACGTCGGGGCCGCGCTGGCGTCGTAGGTCACGGTGACCGACGCCGCGTTCGGGTGGGCCTTCATCTTGGCCCGTGCCGACTTCACCACGGCCTCGAAGAAGGCCTTGGTGTCCGCCTTTTCGGCCGCCGAGCCGGTGTAGGCCGCGATCGAGGCGGGGGTGCTGTGGGTGGCCGGGGCCACGGAGGAGGAGGCTGCCGAAACCGGTGCGGCGGCGGCGAACGCCGCGACCAGACCCAGACCGAGCGCCGCCGACAGCGCCGTCTTAGGAGATCTCATGTGGGGGGCTCCTTTAAGTTCCGAGGGCCGTACGGTCGCCGTGTGGGGCGGCGACCGGGGCCCTGCGGATTTCTTGGTGCCGTTGAGTCTGGACGGACTTCACCCGGAGGGCGGAGATGCCAACTGGTGATAGGACGGGCCAATACCCGACCGAAAAAGGCGAGTTCCGGCAGGTTTGAGAGTCTGGTGTGACAGATGCTGTGCTCGTTATGCTCCCGTTGTGGAGCTTGAGGTAAGGCATCTTCGCGCATTGTGCGCCATCGCCGACTCCGGCAGCGTACGCAAGGCGGCCCGGCAGCTCGGCATGACTCAGCCTTCCCTGACGACGCAGCTTCACCGCATCGAGAAGGCCCTCGGCGGCCAGCTCTTCTTCCGTGAGCCGACCGGCAGCCGGCCCACCCCGCTGGGCCATGCGGTGCTGTGCCGGGCCCGGCCGATCGTGGCCGAAATGCGGGCGCTGCTCGACGAAGTCGCCGCCGCCTCGCACCGCGAACGGAGCGCCCGGCTGCACATCGGCAGCACCAACAGCCCCGCGGTCGCCGGGTGGCTGCGCCGGCTCCGGAAGCGGCTGCCGGAGACGGACACCACGATAAGGGCCGATGTGTCCGCCAATGCGCTGCTGCACATGGTCGCCATGGGGCAGCTCGACGCCGCGTTCGTGCACGAGGTCGAGGGCGCGCCGCTACGCGTCCCCGACGGCCTGGTCGAGCATGAACTCATCGCCAGGGAACCGCAGTTCATCGCCCTTGCGGAGACCCACCCGGCAGCCTCCCGACAGGTCGTCCGGGTCGCGGACCTGGCCGAGGACCAGTGGATGGTCGACCCCAGCGTGGACGGCGAATGGGCCGGGCTGCGCCGCATCTGGACCGACGCCGGCATCAACCCCCGGGTCGTGCACGGCGATTACCTCACCGCGGTGGACCTGGTCACGGCCGGTGAGGTGGTCACCCCCTGCCAGCCGACCGCCCGCCTCCGGCACGGCATGGCGATCCGTCCGCTCCAGGGCGACCCGCTGGCCGTCCGGCTGTTCATGGCCTGCCGCCCGGAGGGCACCCCGGCCGCCACCGGTGATGACCTCTTCGCCGATCTGACCGCCTCCTACCTGGAGATCGCCTGGGCGAGCGAGCCGTACCGGGACTGGCTGGTACACAACGACGGGCCGCTGCCCGTGCCGACGTAGGGACGGCAACCCGTCAGGGCACCGGGTCCCCGTCCGCGGCAATCCGGCACCGTGGACGGGGACCGGAGCCGGGGAGCGCCCCGTCACCCGGCGGCGCCGGGCGGCTCCTCCACCTGCCGGACCTCCGAGGTCAGCGTCCGACCGGTCCGCCGGGCCCCGGCCGGCCCCCCCCACAGGGCCGCCCGTGGGCCGACCGTGTGAAAGGCGGGCGTCCCGGCCCGGCGGCGGCGTCCGACGGCGGGGGCGATGGCCGAGAGTGGGAACTCCTACGGCCGGCGCTGCCATGCCCTGGAGACCCTGTGGACGGCTCCTTCTCCCTCGTTCTGCTGCTGCTCTTCGTCTGGTGCCTGTGCTCACGGCGCATGGAGCGCCACGCCATCACCGCTCCGGTGGCCTTCGTCCTGACCGGACTGCTGCTTGCCGAGGGCACCGGCGCGCTGGACCTCGCCGTCCCGCACGAGACGGTCAAGGCGATCGCGGAGGTCACCCTGGTGTGGGTGCTCTTCACCGATGCCGCGCGGCTTTCGTTCCGCGCCGTGCGGCCCGAACTCGGCCTCTTCGTACGGCTGCTGGGCATCGGGCTGCCGCTGTGCGTGGCACTGGGCGCGCTGCTGGCGGCCGTCCTGCTGCCGGGGGTCGCCGGATGGGGCGCGCTGTTCGTGGGGGCCGCGCTGGCGCCGACGGATGCCGCGCTGGGCGCCACCATGATGGTCAACCCCGATGTCCCGGCCCGGGTCCGCCGGGTCATCAACGTCGAGAGCGGGCTCAACGACGGCATCGTCACCCCGCTGGTGGTGCTCGCCCTGGCCGGGGTCAGCACGGCCGAGGGCGCCGCCGGGGCGGAGGCCCCCGGGCACGCCGTGGTGCAGCTGCTGATCGGCACGGCGTACGGGGTGGCGCTGGGGCTGGCCGCCGGATGGCTGCTGCGGACCACACTGCGCAGCGGCTGGGCCGCGGAGGACTTCGCCGGTGCGGGGGTGCTGGCCCTGGCCCTGCTCTGCTACACCTCCGCCCTGGCGTTCGGCGGCAACGGCTTCGTGGCCGCCTTCGTGACCGGACTGGCCTTCGGCACCGTGCACGGCGCCCCACCGCGGGTGCTGCTGTACGTCGAGCAGTCCGGGGCGCTGTTCTCGGTCCTGGTGTGGCTGGTCTTCGGTTCGCTGCTGCTGCCGGACGTGCTCGCCCACCTCAGCTGGCAGGCCGTCGTCTACGCGGTGCTGAGCCTGACCGTGGTGCGGATGCTGCCGGTGGCGCTGTGCCTGGTGGGCAGCGGACTGGACGCCCGGACCGTGCTGTTCGTCGGCTGGTTCGGCCCCCGGGGACTGGCCTCGGTGATCTTCGGGCTGCTGGCGGTCGAGGAGCTGGACCCCTCCGGCCGGCGCGCCCTGGTCCCGGTCGTCGGCTGCACCGTCCTGCTCAGCGTTCTCGCCCACGGCCTCACCGCCACACCTCTGGCCCGGCGCTACGGCCGGGCGGTCGGCGCCGGCGCGGTTCCGGCGGGCCCGGCGGAGGAACTGCCCGTACGGGGCATGGCGGCGGGCGGCCTGCAACGGCTCCGCCGGCACCCCGGCAAAGCGCCCTGACGGCCCCACCGGCGCCGGCCCGGAAGAAATGCACGGCCCACGGCGAAGACGGCCTCTGCCGTGCGGGCGCACCCACGGCGAAACGACCGCACCCGCCCCGTCACCGGCCCGCGGTCGGCGGGCGGTGTCGGGACGGGTGCACGACGGGTGCGGGCCGGACCGGCGCGGCAGTGCGCGACGGGGCCGCCAGGTGGCCCGGGTCAGGCCTTCTTCGTCTCCCAGAAGATCTTGTCGATCTGGGCGATGTAGTCCAGCGCCTTCTGGCCGGTCGCCGGGTCGTTGGAGCCCTTGGCGGCGCTGAGGGCCTTGAGGGTGTCGTTGACCAGCTGGTGCAGCTCCGGGTACTTCTCGAAGTGCGGGGGCTTGAAGTAGTCGCTCCACAGCACCGAGACGTGGTGCTTGGCCAGCTCGGCGCGCTGCTCCTTGATGAGGACCGCGCGGGTGCGGAAGTCCGCGTCCTCGTTGGCCTGGTACTTCTCCTGGACGGCCTTGACCGACTCGGCCTCGATGCGGGCCTGGGCGGGGTCGTACACACCGCAGGGCAGATCGCAGTGGGCGCTGACCTTGACCTTGGGGGCGAACAGGCGGGAGAGCATGTTCCATCCTTCCTCGTGATCGTCTTCTCAGGTGCGAGATTACTCGGTGCGGGAAGGCTTTTCTCGGGTGGGCCGGGGGTCTTAGGGCAAAAGTCCGGTGACGCCCCGGGACTGTTGGAGGATGGACCGGTGAGTAGGTGGAGCCGGGAGGTACGGGATGCCGGAGCGGGTGCACGAGCGCGGGCCGGGGCAGGGCGAGGGCGCGGAGCCGGGTTCGGGGCCCGGTGGGCTGCTGAAGGCCTTCGGGCTGGCCGAGGTCTACAACCCGTCGATGGTGCCGACGCTGCAGCCCGGTGACCAGCTGGTGGTGCAGTACGGGGCGGCGGTACGGCCCGGTGCGGTGGTGGTGCTGCGGCATCCGTTCCGACAGGACCTGCTGATCGTCAAGCGGGCGGTGCGGCGGTCCGAGGGCGGCTGGTGGGTCCAGGGGGACAATCCGTTCGTCGAGAACGACAGCCGGGAATTCGGGGCGGTTCCGGACGAGCTGGTCATCGCCCGCGCCTGGGTGCGGCTCCGGCCGCCGCGGGGGATTCAGCGGTCGGTCGCCGGGGTGCTCTCCTGGGTGGTCTCCGCGGTCCGCCCGGTGAGGGCCGAGCGCTCGCTCTCCCGGCGCTTGCGGGCGCGGTAGGCGGCGACGTTGGCCCGGGTGGCGCAGCGGTCGGAGCAGTAGCGCCGGGAGCGGTTGGTCGAGGTGTCCAGGTAGGCGTTGCGACAGGGCGCCGCCTCGCAGATGCCCAGCCGCTCCACGCCCAGCTCGGTGAGCTGGAAGGCCAGGCCCATGCAGGCGGTCGCGCTGAAGGCGGCCGTGGCGTTGGCGGCGTGGTCGGCGATGTGCATGTGCCACTTGGGGCGGCCGCCCCCACTCTCGGCTCCTCCCGAGCGGGAGGTGCCCCCCTCGTCCCGGTACTCATGGCCGGAGATCTGCGGGCTGACCGGGAACTCGATCATCAGGGCGTTCAGCAGGTCCACGGCCAGGACCTCGTCGCCGGCGTCGGCGGCCTCGAAGACCGCGCGCAACCGGGAGCGGACCGCGCGCAGCCGGGTCACATCGCTCTCGGTGGCCCTCCGAGCGGCCTGCTGGGCGACCCCGAAGAGTTCCCGTACCGCCTCGACCGAGGTGAGGGTGTCGGCGCCGCGCTCGGGCTGTTCGGTGTTGACCAGTCGCACGGCGTAGTCCGAGTAATAGGCCAGTTCCACTTGTAGTCCTTACGGGTGGAGGTTAGGGTGCGGATGCGCGCGCAGTAATGGGCGTGTTAGCTACGAGGGTATTACGGCCTGAAGGGGTAGTGATGACCGAGACCGTCGTCGGCGCCGACTGGCAGGCGTGGCAGGACAGTTGGGACCGGCAGCAGGAGTGGTACCTCCCCGACCGCGAGGAGCGGTTCCGGGTGATGCTCGACATGGTCGAGGCGCTGGTGGGCCCCGCACCGCGGGTGCTGGACCTGGCGTGTGGCACCGGCAGTATCTCCGACCGGCTGCTCAAGCGTTTCCCCCGGGCCCGGAGTGTGGGCGTCGACCTGGATCCCGCGCTGCTGGCCATCGCGGAAGGGTACTTCGAGGGCGAGTCCCGGGTCCGCTTCGTACGGGCCGACCTGAAGGACCCGCAGTGGACGGCGAAGCTGCCGCACGACCGCTACGACGCGGTGCTCACCGCCACCGCGCTGCACTGGCTGCACAGCGAGGAGCTGCGCGGCCTCTACGGCCGGCTCGGTGGGCTGGTCCGGGACGGCGGGGTCTTCCTCAACGCCGACCGGATGCCCGACGGGTCCACCCCGCGCATCGACGCCGCGGAGCGGGCGTTCCGCCACGCGAGGATGGACGAGGCCAAGGCGGCCGGGGCGGTGGACTGGGCCTCGTGGTGGCAGCTGGCCGCCGCCGACCCGCGGCTGGCCGGGCCGACCGCGGAGCGCTTCGAGATCTACGGCGAGCACGCCGACGGGGACACCCCGTCGGCGGCCTGGCACGCCGCCGCGCTGCGCGACTCCGGCTTCGCCGAGGCCCGCACGGTGTGGGCCTCGCCCACGGACGCGATGGTGCTGGCGCTGAAGTAGCGACCCCGCCGGTCCGCGGCGGGCGCGCCCCCAGGGGCCGGCCCGCCGCGGGCCACGGCGGGGGGTGGGGAGTGGGGGGGGGTGGGGAAGAGTGTTTTGCTAGAGGTGTTGATAAAGGGGGTGGCCGGATAATTAAAAAAAAGGG
>NZ_JBFAEA010000048.1:0-19427 GCF_040641675.1 Streptomyces sp. NPDC020742 | reverse complement strand
CCTACGTGCGGACGACATTGGCCAAACACACCCTGGCCCAGTGCGAACGAGCCGCAGCAGCCGCCCGCGCCACCGACACCCCCGACGACGCACGCACCGCCGCACAGGCGGTGCTCTCCGGCGAGTGACCGCGTAGCCGAGTCCGTAACGGCCGCCCCGCCCCCGTGGCAGGGCGGCCGTCTGGCGTTTCGGGGAAGGCGGGATCGACGGTCGGTGAGGACCGTGGAGGTCGGCATCGTCGCTGTTGGGGGGGCAGGAGAGGGAGGGACTGCGGTCCTGCCTTCCGTACGGCGGATATGGTCCGCCGTAGGGTGCCGTACCGACGCCTTGCCCGGGCTTCGGTATACAGGCGGGGACCGCGGTTGCCGTACGAACGTTGCCTCGACAGGGAACACTCGAAGACAACCGCAGACAACTGCCCACCCCCCACAAAGGATGCAGTCCGACAATGACGAACCATGCACCACGGTCGGCCACTCGTAGGAGCAGCGCCCGCATACCGGCGGCCGGCGCAGCGGCGACGGCGGCGGCGCTCGGCGTGACGCTGCTCGCCGGCTGTTCGGCCGGGGACGAGGAAGAGCCCAGCGGCTCGCGGCCGGCACCCTCGCAGCGGACGAGCCAGGCACCCCCCACGAAGGCCCCCGCCACGAAGACCCCCGGCTCCAACTCCCCTACGCCCGGGCCTCCTTCACCGGAGCGCGGCGCCTTCTCCCCTTATGTGGACACCTCGCTCAGCCCCTCGTACGACCTGCTCCGGAGTGCCCGGGAGACCGGGGTGAAGGAGTACACCCTGGCGTTCGTCTCGCCGGGCGACGGATGTGTGCCCGAGTGGGGTGGCCAGCAGGCGCTGGAGGACAATCCGGTGGCGCGCCAGGCGGACGAACTGCGTTCGCGGGGAGGCGAGGTGCGCGTCTCCTTCGGCGGTCAGAGCGGCAACGAACTCGCCAGGGTTTGCGGCTCGGTTGACCGGCTGGTGAACGCGTACAGCAAGGTCATCGACGCCTACCACCTGACGAAGGTCGACTTCGACATCGAGGGTCCGGCGCTGACGGACACCAAGGCCAACGAGCTGCGGGCGCGGGCGCTGGCCAAGCTCCAGCAACGGCGCGCGCTGGACGTCTCCTTCACGCTCCCGGTGATGCCCTCGGGGTTGAATCGTGACAGCGTCACGGCGCTGGAGAGCACGCGGAGGAACGGTGCCCGGGTCTCCACCGTGAACATCATGGCCATGGACTACGGCACCCATTACGACGGCGACATGGGCCGCTACGCGGTCGCCGCCGCCACCGCGGCCCAGAAGCAGGTCAGGACGGCGCTGGGGATCCGCAGCGAGGCCGCGGCGTGGAAGGCGGTCGCGGTTACGCCGATGATCGGCGTAAACGACGTCAAGGGCGAGGTCTTCCGGACCGGCGACGCGGTCGAGCTGCGGAAGTTCGCCGAGAAGAAGGGGCTCGGCCGGCTCTCCATGTGGTCCCTCACCAGGGACAAGCCCTGCGCGGAAGGGGCGGTCCGTACGGCGCAGGCCACCTGTTCCAGCACCGCGGAGAGCACCAACGCGTTCGTCAAGGCCTTCCTCGGGCGGACCTGAGCATCCCTGCACCGAGCATCGGTGTGCGGCTTCCCCAGCCGACGAGCGGTGTGCGGCCTCCCAAGATGCGGGAGGCCGCACACCGTCCGCTCACCCGGATGCGCCCGTGCGCGCCGGCAGCCCGGGGTCCCCGCCGCGTTCTTCGGCGGGGACCCCGGGCAGCCGGTGTGGTGGCGCGGTGGGTCTACCAGCGGTACCAGCGTCCGCGGCTGCCCCCGGCGCCCGTGGACCGCATGAAGAAGCCGAGCAGCCAGAACGCCAACACCACCACTGCGACGATCCAGAGGGCCTTCAAGGCGAATCCGGCGCCGAAGAGCAGCAGTGCGAGGAGCAGAACAAGAAGCAGGGGGACCATAAGAGTCAGCCTCCTCATCAGGGTCTACCATTCCGCGCGGTATGGGCTCGACCCGTCGGCGAAGAAGTCGCCGGGACTGTCGGGGAATTGAGGGATCTTTGCGCGGGAGATCGGCGCGGTGAGACGGGACGGGCCGGCTCAGATGCGGCTGTGGACCATGCGCGTCAGGGGGCCGGTTCGGGGCTTCGCCGTGGTACGGCCGGCGGCGAATGCCGCGCCGACGACACCGATGACTCCGGCGCCGACGCCCGCCGCGATGGTCTTGCGTTTCTTGACGGCCGTCCAGGTGGTGACGGCCGTGGCGGAAATCTGTCCGACGGCGGACGCTGCGGCCTGCCGCCCGTTTTCGACGCTCGCCCTTGCCCGCCCGCCGGCCGTCGTGGCGTCCTTGGCGGCGGCGGTCCTCGTACGGGCGGCCTTCCTCTTTGTACGGGCGGCGGTCTTCTCTCCCTTGGAGGGGACTTCCTTCGATTCACGCTGGAGTTTGCCGGAGGGGCTGCTGGACTTCCTTCGTGCGTCACTCATGTCTTTCGCCTCACCGCTCATGCGGAAGTGAAACCCCGTAATTTCTCCGGGCGTTACCTAGCAGGAGGAATCGGCCCGCGCCTTGGGTTCACCGTGAGGAATCCACCCTGTGGCCCGGGACGCCATTCTGATGCACTGTCGGATCAGCTTCCTCGGTGCGCACAGAGGTTACGCACAGAGGTGGTGCGCACAGAGGCTACGCACGGAAGCGTTGCCCCGTGACGCGAGGCGCCCCTACAGCCGAACCTGCGGCTCCGCCTTCGCCCCTACCTGCGGGAAGGAGCCTGCCGTACCCGGCCCGAGGAGTCGATACGCATACGTTCGACTCCCCCGGGCAAGCGGTGTTCTACCGCCTGCACAGGCCAACCGTACTTCGCACTTCGACACCTGTGACCACGACGTACAACGGACGGGATCATGGCGACAGCGGAGAGCAAGGAAGGAAAGGGCAGCCCGAAAGGCATCGGTGCTCCGGCGGCGATGCGCCACGCGGCTGCACAGCTCGCCGAGATGCTCCAGTGCGAGCCCGACTCGGTGTCCGCACTCAAAAGGACGGACGACGGTTGGTCGGCAGACGTGGAGGTGGTGGAGATCCAACGGGTTCCGGACACCGCGAGCGTGATGGCTTCGTACCGTGTCCACCTCGATGAATGGGGCGAACTCGTCGGATTCGAAAGGACCCGCCGCTATGCGCGCGGTCAGATCGACCGGTGACGGCGCCACATTCACCCCACCGCATTCTCCGCAGGGCATTTTCCGCACCAAAGTCTCGCACCACACTTTTCGCACCGCGTTCACCGCACCGCGTTCACCGCACCACGTTCACCCCACCACGTTCACCGCACCACGTTCACCGCACCACGTTCATCGGAAGTCACCGCACGCCGCATGACCCGCTCCAGCCAAACGGCCCGCTCCAGCCAATGGGAAGGGATCGGCAGTGAGTGTCGTTCAGCAATCCAATGCACCGAACAGCACTGGTGGCTCGGGCAGTCTCTACGATGTCCTTGAGCTGATACTCGACCGGGGCCTCGTCATCGACGCCTTTGTCCGCGTCTCCCTGGTCGGCATCGAAATCCTCAAGATCGACGTACGGGTTGTCGTGGCGAGCGTGGACACCTATCTGCGCTTCGCCGAGGCATGCAACCGACTGGACCTGGAGTCGAGCCGCAAGGCGCCCAGTCAGCTCACCGATCTCGTCGGTGAGGCGACCGAGAGCGGCGCCAAGGGAAAGTCCAAGGGCGCGCTGAGCGGCGCCATCGAGGCCGTCACCGACACCTTCCACAAGGGCTCCCAGGATTCGGAGCAGGAGGACGAGGAGGAGCGCCCCGCGCGCAAGTCCGCAGGCAGCCGCCGCACCGCCCGCCGTCGGGAGGAATGACCCGTGCCGACCTACCTCTACGCCATCACCGGCGCGAGCCATCCGCTGCATCTGGACGGGATCCTCGGGATCGGTGACCCGGCGGCGGAACTGCGCGCCGTCCGGACCGAGCAGCTGAGCGCGGTGGTCAGCGACGCACCGGCGCATCTACGGGCCAAGCGGAGGGATCTGGTTGCCCACCAGGGCGTCCAGGAGCGGCTGTTGGCGGACGGTGTGGCGCTGCCGATGCGGTTCGGTCTGGTGGGGCCCGACGACGACCACGTCGTGGCCGCCCTGGAGGAGCAGGGCGCCGCCTACACCGAACGCCTCCAGGAGGTCGGTGGCTGTATGGAGTACCACCTCAAGGTCGCCCGCGAGGAGGACGACCTGCTGCGGGAGATCCTCGCGGACTCCGGCGACGTACGGCGGCTCAACGAACGCACCCGGCGCCGTCCCGGCGCGCACGACGACAAGATGGCCCTCGGCGAGCTGATCTCCCAGGAGGTCCAGGCCCGGCACGCCCGCATGGGCACCGAGACGGTGCACCGCCTCGCGCCGGCGGCGGAACGTACCGCGGTCTCCGACCCGACCAGGAACCACTTCCTGATCGTGTCGTTCCTGGTGCGGCGGGAGAAGGCAGCGGCGTTCACCGAGGCCGTCCACCAGGAGGCCGGAGAGCGCGGCGAGGCCTACACGTTCCGCCTCAATGGGCCGCTGCCGCCGTACAGCTTCGTCTGAGCCCGTCGTCCCACCGAGCGGAGGCTTCCATGGGTCTCATCACCTCCCTCCTGACCCTTCCGTTGACCCCGGTGCGCGGGACGGTCTGGGTGCTCGATCGCGTGCTGCTCACCGCGGAGCGCGAGTACTACGACCCGGAGCCGGTACGCCGGGAACTGCACCAACTGGAACGGCAGTTGCTCGACGGGGCCCTCACTCCCGAGGAGTTCGACCGACGCGAGGACGAGCTCCTCGACCGCCTGGAGTGGCTGGAGGCCCATCAGCAGCGCTTGGGTACCGCCTCCTGAGTACATACCACCTCCCGAGGACGAGGGGCGCCGCCGCTCGCCGGTCGCTGCCCGCCATCGCGCCCACCTGTCCCACCTGTCCCACCTGTCCCACCGTACCGACGTACAGACGAGGCTGATCACGTGTCCGATTCACTCACCGGCCGTAGGGGGCCTTCCTACGGGGCGTCCCCGTACGGCGGGGACGGGTCGTCCGCCAACCTGGCCGACATCCTCGAACGCGTCCTGGACAAGGGCGTGGTCATCGCGGGCGACATCCAGATCAATCTGCTCGACATCGAGCTGCTGACCATCAAACTGCGGCTGCTGGTCGCCTCGGTCGACAAGGCCAAGGAGATGGGCATCGACTGGTGGGAGCACGATCCCTCGCTGTCCTCCCGGGCCCACGCGCCAGTGCCGATCATGGACGCGCACCCGCCGGCGACCGGCACGAACCGGCTGGCGGAGGAGAACGCCCGGCTGCGCGCCGAGCTCGCCGAGCTGCGGGCCGCCGTCGACCCACCGAAGGGGGCGAGGCAGGGTGTGGCGCAGGGCGAGGACACCCTCCGGGCGGCGCACGGGGAGGAACGGTGAACACCGACGGAGCACGCACCGGCGAGGCGGAAGCTGCACCGGCCGACCACCGGGCACCACGGGCCGACGCCCCTGACCCGCCGCCCGACCACCCGGCCCGGCAGATCGACCACCCGGTCCCGCAGGCCGCCCCCTCAACTCCACCTGCCGGCTCCGGCAGCACGGTCCGCTATGTGTACGCCGTCTGCCGCGCCGGCACCGCCGTCGATGCGGCGGCCGGGCGGATCGCGGGGCTGGAAGGCGGCCCGGTCCGCACGGTCGTCGGTGGTGGGCTGGCCGCGCTGGTGTCCTCCGTACCGGCCGGCGCCTACGACGAGGAGGGGATGCGGACCCGGCTGGAGAACCTGTCCGAGCTGGCGGCTCTGGCTCGTACCCATCACGCGGTGATCGATGCCGCCTCTCGCATGACGGAGGTGCTCCCCCTGCGACTGGCCACGGTGTATCTCGACGACGCCGGCGTCCGGTCGATGCTCCGGGAGCAGGGGGCGGATTTCGGCGCACGGCTCGCCCGTGTCGAGGGGCACGTCGAACTGGGCGTCAAGGTGTACGCGGATCCGCGCGAGGCAGCCGCGCCACCCGCAGCACCGGGAGCGGCAGCTGGAGCGGGAGTGACGGGAGAAGGAGCAGGGGTACGCGGTTCCGCGCCGGCCCCCGGTTCCGCGCCGGCCCCCGGTTCCGCGCCCGCTGGCCCGGGACGTGCGTACTTGCAGCGGCGCCGGGCGCAGCGGCAGCAGCACCGCGAGGCGTACCGTGCCGCGGGAGCGGTCGCGGGCGAGGTGCCGGGGCGGGTGGCCGCGCTCGTCCGGGCGAGGGTGGTGCACCGCCCGCAGCGCGGTGAACTGGCCGCCACAGCGGGCGAGAACATCGCCAACGAGGCCTATCTGGTCCCCACCGGGCGGATCGGAGAGTTCCACCAGGCCTTGTCGGGCCTGGCGGACGGAGTGCCCGGCGTACGTGTCGAGATCACCGGTCCGTGGGCACCGTACTCGTTCGCCACTCCCCTCGCGGTGGACGGCGGCGCATGAGGGACGACGGCGGTACGGCGGAGGCGTTACCCACGGTCCCGGTTCCCGGTGTGGCCGGTGGCACCAGCAGGAGCAGTACCGGTCTGCCCGGGGAAGGGGCTCCGGCCGGGCGTCAGGTCGCCTTGATCGACCTCCTGGACCGGCTGTTGAACGGGGGCGCGGTCCTGACCGGCGATCTCGTCCTGTCGGTCGCCGATGTGGACCTCGTACGGATCAACCTACGGGCGGTGATCCACTCGATCACCCCCGACGATCCGGCGCCTTGCGGCAACGGCAACGGCCGGAGGGCGACGGTGCTGGCCGGGTGAGTCCTGTGTGGGCTACCGACTCGTCGGTTGGGCAGGCCGAGCTGGCCGAAGATCCGCGGGCGATCGATATCAGGCCATACCTCCGAACGAGTGACCCGCCAGCGGACAGGGGCCCGGCACCCACCCGTACCGCAGTCAGCACCCGACCGGTCCGGACCGAGCGTTCCGTGTCCGGCATCCCCTTCTCCGGCATCCCCCTGTCCGCCCTCCCCGTATCCGGCATCCCCGTGTTCGGGAGGCTGCACATGCCGGCCGCCCGGGCAGCCCGCTGTCCCGTCGGCCTGCCGCCGTTCAGGTGACGCGTTCCGCCCCCAGCCGGTGCGGGCCGGAAAGCGGGGCGGAGAGTTCGGGCGGGGCCTGCGCGGCCGGTGGCCGTCCGCCCCGGTCCGGCCCCGCCCCCAGCAGCTCTTCCGGCCGCGCCCGACAACGACCTTCCCGGCAAACGGCCCTCCCGGCTCCGCCCGGCAACGACCTGGCGGGCAACGACTGTTCCGGCGGCGCCAGTTGCGGCGGTCGGTGGGCGGAAGCCAGGCTGCTGCGCGGGCTGCCCGGGCTCGGCAGCGACGTTCGGCCGGGCCGGAGCCCACAGCGAAGTCCCCGGCTGGACGGGGGAAGCCAGCCGGGGACTGTTCTGCATCTGCCCCCATCTGTCAGGAAGAAACGTCACTTCTCAGACGAGAAGAGGGGCACTCGGGGCGCGGTACGGCCAACGGGACGCGCAGCGGGCGGCCGAGTGGGCGGAGCAGCACAGCCGCGTGGGTGCGGCAACCTGTGCCGCACCCACGCGGGGCACCTCAGTCGTGCAGGGGGTTCATCAGTCCGCCGCCGCCGGTGTGCACACCGCCGACCGGCCGGCGGAAGTCGCGGAAGTGGTGGCGGCGGTGGTGGTGCCGGCACCAGTGGTGGCGCCCGTGGCGGTGGTGCCGGGACCAACGACGGTCGCCGTCGCCCCTCCGGTAGCCGTCACCTCTCCGGTAGCCGTCATCCCTGCGGTAGTCGTCGTCGAAGGTGTTGCTGCTGGACGAGATCCGGGTGTCTGGCGCGTGGTCCTGAGCCGCGGCGGAAGCGGTCGCGACGGGAGCCGCGACGGTGAAGAGTGCAGTGAGGGCCGCTGAGGCCAGCAAGGTTCGGGCAGTGCGCACGGGAGTTCCTTTCAAGCTACTGCGAGGGACGACACAGCGTCGGCCTTGTGCATCGCAGTGGCCATATCGCTCACGGTCGGCCCTTGCGGCGCGATGCACCACTCGAGAGCCCCGCTCGGGACTCAGAAATGCGCCCTATGGGTGGTCTCGGCGAGGATGCGCCCCGAGGGGACGGACCAGGCACCGCTGCCGGGTTTCCGGCCGTGACGGTTGCGCCTCGGCGTCGCCGCCCACCGCCGGAGCACCGGCGGCGCGGTGCGGGCGGCGCTCCGCGGTCGGCTCGGCCGGCTCGGTTGGCGGCGGCGACTTCGCATACGGGACCGCCGTTCGACGCCGCCCGAGAGTCGCACGATTCGGTGGGACTTCCACGAAGGGCCGGGAGAATACCCAGCGTTGGGCGATCGGAACCCTCTCTGTGGATGACCTCTTGGAAAACTTTGTGTGGACGTTTTCCTGATCGTCCCGCGCGGCAGCGGCAACGCCGCACCTCGGGAGGCGTCGAACGCAGCGGTTCGATGGCGGCGGCGGACACCGCAGGTGCGTCCGCGGCGCAGCACCGGAGCTGAAAATGGAGGAATGTGCCTGGTCGCAGGGCTGCGGTGGTGCCGGGCGGGGCGGGACGGCCAGGCCGACCGACCCGGTACGGGCACGAAGCCGGGTGCGGAGATGAACGCGCAGATACCCGTGGAGAAGAGCTCCGGGATCGCTCTGGAGAACCGGTCGGACCGCCACACCACAGGGCGCGGAACGACATTCGGAAGGGGCCCGCTTTACGGTTTTCCTGGAGCGCGGGAGCGTTCGGTGCGGCGATATTCAGCCGATCGGTCGGCGGGTTATCCGGTACCGGGAATTTACATGGCATCAACACAATGGGCGTTCACCGTAATCCGGGGGCACGGGGCGGAATCCGTGGCCGGCGACCGAGCGGCGGTCACCCCGCGGTGCGCCCTCGGGCATCGCCCTGTGGGGCAGTGTGACCTGCGCACCAGGCGCCAACTCGCCCCGGAGGGAACAAGTATCCCGTTCCCGACCAGGTGGGGCTTCCCACCCAAAACGAACACCGCCCACATTGCGTGAGGCAATTGCCCGGTGCTATCGCTCGACAACGTGAGTTACTTCACAGTAGGAATCGTCATGCGAAGGGCGTGTGAAGGTCCCGTGTCGCAGCGTCAGGTCGAAGTGGACACCGAGGGGCAGAAATAGGCATGGTGACGCGTGCCAGCGCAATTGAGGGGTAGGAGCTGCGCCGCACACCGCGGCGCAGGTTTGTCGCCGACGTCACAGCGAGATGGCATTGGCCAGACTTTCTATTCTCATTTGCGCGCAGCTGGTTACACTCAGCCTTCATGCGAACCGCTACCCCCCACAGCATTCGCCCCGGTAAGCAACCGAACCGTCCCGTATTTGTTGACGCATCAGGCAGGCGTCGACGCTTCCTGGGACGCGCAGCGCTGACCGTAGGGTGCATGTGCACCGGATATCTCGTAGTCCTCGCCGTCGTGTTCGGCGGCCTCCTGGAACCGGGCGCCAAGCCGGCGCCGGGAAAGGCCGATCCGCTCCCGGAACGGGCCGGGCACCACCGGTCCGGCGGGCCGGACGGCCCACACCGGACCGTGCCGTCCGGACGTCCCGGATCGGCCGTGCCCGTAGGACAGCACACCGATCGGAGCCCCTCCCCCGCCCCGGCGGACCCCACCCCTGCCCCCTGAGAAGGCAGGACCGGTGAGTCGCATCCCCCACGGTGCGAGCCTCCCCGGTACCGCCCGAGGCGTCGTCGCCCGCGCGTGCCGCCCTGGCGTGCCCGCGCGGGCGTCCGCGCCTCCCACCGGGCATGACTCCTCGACAGAAAGGGCCCATTGTGGCGATGTCAGGGCAGGGGCGGCACGCGTTGCGTCACCCCCCACGCTGGCACTGGATACTGCTGTTGCTGATGCTCCCCATAATCGCCTTCTCCCTGCTCTTCGAAGGCTGGACGACCCACGAGGTCGACGGAGCCCGCACCCGGCGTGCCTGCACCAGCCCCATACCGAGATCCGCGGACGACGGTTCTCCGGTGCTGCGGGTCACCGACGGCGGCGCCGAGACCGCGCAGATGCCGCGGCGCACCGCCGCGCTCACCTTCGACGGGGGCCCCGACCCGAAGTGGACTCCGCGGCTGCTCGACCTGTTGCGGGCGCACCACGCGCACGCCACCTTCTTCCTCTACGGAACGCAGGCCACGCGCCATCCGGAGCTGGTGCGGCGGATCCGCGCCGAGGGCCATGAGATCGGCTCGTACACCTACACGGGCGGCGATTTAGGAAGTGCCTCGCACTTGCGGTCGCACTGGGAACTCTCCCTGACCCAGACCGCGTTGGCCGGCGCCGCGGGCATCAATACCCGCCTGCTGCGACTGCCGCACACCACCACCGCCGACACCCTGTGCGGCGCGGAGTGGTCGGCCGCCCGGCGCGCCTCCGACCAGGGGTATCTGCTGGTGGCCGCCACCCAGCACACGCGTAAGCCACCGCAGGGCGTGGTGCGGCAGTACAGCCACACCTCGCTGGGCTACCGGGAGGCGGCGAAGCTGCTGGCCGATCCGGAGGTGGACCGGTTCACCACGGTCACCGAGGGGCTCGGCAGGTCCCCGCTGACCGCGCCGGCCACACTGCCCGAACGCGTCCAGGGCAAGGCGCTGATCTGGACCCAGTCGATCGGCCACACCTTTGCCCGCGCGATGACCTGGGCGCTGGGAATCGCGGGTGGTCTGGCCGCCCTCCGGCTGGTGCTGCTGACCGCCCTGGCCCGCGTCCATGTACGACGGCGCCACCGGCGCTGGTCCGGTAGGCGCGCGTTGGGCGAGGTGACCGAGCCGGTGACGGTACTGGTGCCGGCCTACAACGAGGAGGCCGGCGTCGAGGCGACGGTCCGCTCGCTGCTCGCCTCCACGCATCGGGACCTGCAGATCCTGGTCATCGACGACGGTTCGACGGACCGGACCGCGGAGATCGCCGGCAGCATCGGCGACCCCCGGGTGACCGTGGTGCACCAGCCCAACTCCGGTAAGCCCAGGGCGCTCAGCACGGGTTTGCGCTACGCGCGTTGCGAGATCATCGTCATGATCGACGCGGATACGGTCTTCGAGCCGGACGCCCTGCGCCGGCTGATCCAGCCCCTCGCCGACCCGGCCATCGGCGCGGTCAGCGGCAACACCAAGGTCGGCAACCGGCGTCGCCTGCTGGGCCGTTGGCAGCACCTGGAGTACGTCCTCGGCTTCAACCTGGACCGGCGGATGTTCGAGGTGCTGGAGTGCATGCCGACCGTGCCCGGCGCGATCGGGGCGTTCCGCCGCGATGCGCTCCTGGCCATCGGCGGCGTCAGTGACGACACCCTCGCCGAGGACACCGACCTCACCATGGCGCTGTGGCGCGCGGGCCGGCGGGTGGTCTACGAGGAGTCGGCCGTCGCCTGGACCGAAGTGCCCAGCACCTTCCGTCAGTTGTGGCGCCAGCGTTACCGCTGGTGCTACGGGACGCTGCAGTCGATGTGGAAGCACCGCCGCGCGCTGATCGAGCGCGGGCCGGCCGGGCGGTTCGGGCGCCGGGGACTGACCTATCTGGCGCTGTTCCAGATCGTGCTGCCGCTGTTCGCCCCGGTCGTCGACGTGTTCGCCCTGTACGGGGTGTGCTTCGGCGACTCGGCGCAGGCCCTGGGGATCTGGCTCGCCTTCCTCGTCGTCCAAATGGTCACCGCCGGCTATGCGCTGCGGCTGGACGGCGAACGGCTCCGCACGTTGTGGGCCCTGCCGCTCCAGCAGTTCTTCTACCGGCAGCTGCTGTACCTGGTGGTGATCCAGTCGGTGGTCACCGCGCTGCTCGGCACCCGGCTCAAGTGGCACCGCATGCAGCGCTCCGGCACCGCCAACCAGCAGTTGCTCAAGGAGCCCGTCCCGCAGCCGACCACCCTGTCGTCGAAGTGACCGAGGAGAGTGAGCACATGAGCAGCACGCTGGGCCCCGGGGCCGGCGGCACGCCCGCGGCAGGGCCGGCCGGTCCCGCCGGCGCCACGGCGTACGGGGCGGCCACACCGTCCCGCGGCGCCGCCGGGGGCCGCCCGCCGCGGCGCGGTGCCCACCGTTCGCGGCGCAAGCGGCCGCTGCGCCGGGTGGCCGTGGCCGCCCTCGTCGTCCTGCTGGGCATACCCGCCGGCACCCTGGCCTGGGCCGGCGGCAAGCTCAACAGCACCGTCGAGCTCGCCGACGCCACGGAGCAGGGCGCATCCGGCAAGGGCACCAACTACCTTCTGGTCGGGTCCGACAGCCGCGACGGCCTCACTGACCGGGAGAAGCAGCAGCTGCACACCGGCTCGGCCGGCGGCCGGCGCACGGACTCGATGATCCTGCTGCACACGGGCGGGGGCCGCACCACGATGGTGAGCCTGCCGCGGGACTCGTGGCTGACCATTCCGTCGTACACCAGCCCCATGACCGGCAAGCGGCACGCGCCGGCGAAGAACAAGCTGAACGCCGCGTTCGCGGTGGGCGGTCCGAAGATGCTGGTCAACACCATCGAGCGGAACACCGGCCTGAAGATCGACCACTATGTGGAGGTGGGCTTCGCCGGCTTCGTCAACCTCGTCGACGCCGTCGACGGGGTCCCGATCTGCCTGGACCGGGACCTGCAGGACGAGAAGTCGGGCGCCAACTTCAAGAAGGGCTGTCACCTTCTGGACGGCGCCCGGGCGCTGGCCTTCGTCCGCCAGCGCCACCAGGAGGCCCAGGGCGATCTGGGCCGCACCCGGAACCAGCAGAAGTTCCTCTCCGCCCTCGCCCACCGGGCGTCGGCGCCGGGCACCGTGCTCAATCCGCTCGCCGTCTACTCCGCGCTGAACGCCGGGCTGGACACGCTCCTCGTCGACCGAGACACCGACCTGATGGATCTGACCAAGATGTTCCAGGCGGTCCGGACCATCACCGGCGGACACGGCAAGCAGCTCAATGTCCCGGTGGCCACCGTCGGACTCCGTACGCCCAAGGGCAATGCGGTGCTCTGGGACCGGGCGCGGGCGCAGCGGCTGTTCCGCGAGCTGCGTGACGACCGCCCGGTGGACGTCAAGGACGACAAGAAGAAGCGCTGACGCGGGGCGCCGGGGCCGCCGGTACGGACCTGCGGCCCCCGCGCCCCGGCACGCGGCCAGGAGGACGGGTCCTCGGGCCCGTGCCGCGGGGCACCGCGCGGGGCCGGCCGGTTCAGAGGGTCCAGCGCTGGGTGTAGCCCTCCCGCAGCGGTCCGCCGAGCAGGTCGAGCACCTGGTGCACCGCGGTGGCCAGCGGTGCGGGGTCCCCGCGTTCGGCCACCGTCCGATGGCCGTCGAGCAGGGCCCTGCCCCGTTGCGGGTCCGCGGCCAGCAGTCTGCGGGGCAGCCACTTGCCGATCCCCGTCCATGCCGTGTGGTGGGCGGTGACCAGGTGCGCCGCCTCGCGCAGGGCGTGGTCGGCGAGGGCCAGTTGTGCGTACCGGTCGGCCGGTGGGGTGTCGACCAGGTCGTCCAGGTAGCAGGTGAGGGCGTAGCGGCCGTGGGTCCACTCCTCCGGAGTGAGCGGGGGAGGTCCGGCGGCCAGCACCTCGCGGGCCCGTGCCTGGGTGCGCGCGACGTGACCGTGCGGGTCGGCCAGCGGGATGCCCTGGTCGTAGACGAACAGGACGGTGCCGCGGCGGCGGGCCCGGTCCCAGGCGAAGAAGGCCGGTATGTCCGTGACGGTGTGCAGGAACAGCTCGGCCGGCCGGCCGTCGTGGCGGATCACCTCCCGGCGGCTGGTGTCCCCCTCCGGGAGGAGGACGGCGATGTCCAGATCGCTGGTCGGGGTGGCACGGCCGTGTGCGGCCGAGCCGCCGAGCAGGGCGCCCAGGGCGTCCGGGAAGCGCTCCGTGACCAGTCGCAGCGCTGCCGCCACCACGCTTTCTTGATCGTCCATGGCCGTCATCGTGCCAGCCGCCGGGGCGCGGTGCCCGGGAGTCGGCCGGAGCAGCGGCCACGGGGGCGGCGGGGGCTGCCGGCCGGCCCGCCTCCTCAGCCGGCGGTGCGGTCGACCGAGATGGCGCGGGACGGGCAGAGGTGCTCCGCCTCGGTCACGGCCTCGGTGAGGTCTTCGGACGGGTTCACCACCCGCAGCGTCACCCGGCCGTCCCACTCGTCCTGCTCGAACACGGCGTCGGCGGCGAGCACGCACTGCCCCGCGCCCACGCACTTGTCCCGGTCGATGGCGATCCTCATCGGCGTTCCCCTCAGCGTTCAGCGGCCCGGGGCGGCACTCCTACGGCCCTGATCACCCGGATCCGAGGAGGCGCCCCGGCACCATCCTGGGGGCTGCGCCCGCCGTCACGGAGCGCTCGGGCGGAGGTGTGGGGAAACCCCCAGTCACGGGGACGGCCCGGCCCGGGCTGCCGGGGAGTGGCCGGGCGGCCGGTACCGGGGCGCGCGGCGGGTGGGACCAACCGGCAATTCCCTAGAGTCCGGCCGCCGCGCTGGCCGCCCCGTACCGGACCGTGCTGGGCTGGGCCCGCATCCGGACCGAGGTCTTCGGTCCGCGGCCGGCCGGCGGCGGCCGTGTGCCGGAGCCGCGTACCGGCCCGGGGCGCGGTGCCCGTGGTCGGCCCCCCTTTCGCAACGGAGGAGTCATGGTTTACGAGCCGAAGGCGCCGGTGATTCCGTACCGGCGCACCTGTCCCTTCTCCCCGGCCGCCGACTACGCGCGGCTGCGCGAGGAGGACCCGATCAGCCCGGTGGCCTTCGAGCTGGCCCCGCGGGAGAAGGACGGCTGGCTGGTCACCCGGCACGACGACGTCCGGCAGATCATGACCGACCCCCGGTTCAGCCACCGCAACGAGCTGCTGGCGCTGGTGCACTCGCCGCCGTTCGAGGTGGAGGAGTACGCCCCGGAGCCGTCCGCGCCGGGCAACTTCGTACGGATGGACGCGCCGGAGCACACCCGCTACCGGCGGCTGCTGACCGGCTTCTTCACCGTGCGGAAGATCCAGCAGTACGAGCCCACCCTGGCCGGGATCATCGACGGGGTGCTGGACGAGATGGCTGAGCTGGAGCCGCCGGTGGACCTGGTGAAGGTCTTCGCGGAGAAGATCCCGGCCCGGTCGACGTGCTCGGTGATGGGGGTGTCGGAGAGCGATGTGACCGCTCTGGCGGAGCACTTCTCCGTCATCATGCGGCTGGACTACACGCGGGACGAGTTCGTGCACCACAGCACGGCGCTGAACGCCAGGCTCCAGCGGATGATGGCCGACCGGTTCGCCGGCGAGCCGAAGGACGACCTGCTCGGCCAGCTGATCGCGACCGGTGAGCTGACCGAGGAGGAGATGCTCAACATCGCCTGGATCGCCATCGGCGGGGCGCTGGACACCACGCCCAACATGCTGGCGCTGGGCACCTTCGCGCTGTTGGAGCACCCCCAGGAGCTGGCCAAGGTGCGGGCGCGGCCGGAGCTGATGGAGAGCACCGTCGAGGAGCTGCTGCGCTATCTGACGATCTCTCACTTCGGGGCGAGCCGGGTGGCGTTGGAGGACGTCGAGATCGGCGGGGTGACCGTGCGGGCCGGGCAGACGGTGGTGCTCTCGCTGCCGGCGGCCAACCGCGACCCGCGGCAGTTCCAGGATCCCGACCGCTTTGACATCGACCGCCCGTCCCGCCGGCACCTGGCGTTCGGCTTCGGGATCCACCAGTGCCTCGGCCAGCACCTCGCCCGGGCCTCCCTGCGCCTGGGCTTCCAGAAGCTGTTCGACCGCTTCCCGGACCTGCGCCTGGCGGTGCCGGCCGAGCAGGTGCCGCTGCGGGAGACCGCGATGCACTACGGGGTGTTCGAACTCCCCGTGACCTGGGGCTGACCCGTCCCCGCCCAGCCCCCGCTCCCTGTCCCATCGAGGCGGCGGACGACCGCCTCCGCACCCGAGGATCCCCCGTGGACGACTTCGTGCCCGCCCAGCGCACCACCGACGGCCTGCCGCAGCCGCACGACCCCGGCGCGGACAACGCGGCGACACCGCCGGTGCGCTTCGGCGTGCTGGGCACCTCGTCCATCGGATGGCGGCGGGTGCTGCCGGCGATGGCGGGCTGCCCGCAGACCGACCTGGTGGCGGTGGCCGGCCGCAGCCCGCAGCGGGCCCAGCGGTTCGCCGACCGGTTCGGCGGTGCCGCCACCTCCTACCAGGCGCTGCTGGAGCGCGACGACGTCGACGCGGTCTATGTCTCCCTGCCGCCGGCCCTGCACGCGGAGTGGGCGCTGCGGGCGCTGCACGCGGGCAAGCACGTCCTAGTGGAGAAGCCGATCGGGACCACGGCGGCCGAGGCCCGTGAGGTGGTGGCGCTGGCCGAGAAGCGCGACTTGGTGCTGCGGGAGAACTTCATGTTCCTGCACCATCCGCAGCACGAGGCGGTCGCGGCGCTGCTGAACGCGGGGCGGCTCGGCGGCCTGCGGTCCCTGCACAGCGCGTTCTGCTTCCCGCCGCTGCCGTCGCAGGACATCCGCTATGTGCCGGGCCTGGGCGGCGGGGCGCTGCTGGACGCCGGTGTCTATCCGCTGCGGGCGGCCGGCATGCTGCTGGGGCCCGGGCTGCGGGTGACCGGCGCCTCCACCCGCGTACGGCGGTCCGACGGCCTGGAACTGTCGGGCCAGGCGCTGCTGGCGTCGCCCTCCGGGGTGCTGGCCACCGTGGAGTTCGGGTTCGAGCACTGCTACGCCTCGTCCTACCGGCTGTGGGGCGAGCAGGCGAGGCTCACGGTGGACCGCGCCTACACCCCGCCGCCCGCGTACCAGCCGGTGCTCACACTGGAGGAGCAGGACCACCGGGAGCAGTTCGTGCTGCCCGCAGCGGATCAACTGGGCCGTTCGCTCAGTGACTTCGCCGCCGCGGTGACCGCCGGCCGGGCCGCGTCGGCGCCCGCCGAGATCCGGTGGCGGCAGGACGCGGTGGCCATGATGGAGCTGGTCGACGCGGTCCGTGACCGGGCGGTGGCGGTGCCCGTCGACGGGTGAGCGGCAGTCGGCCCCGTACAACGCGCTGCGCGGCCGGCCCGCGCGCCCCCGCGTGAGACGGCCGGGGCCACCGCTCGCCCGGCGGGCCGCCGCTCAGGCGCCGGGGAAGTCCAGCGCGCCGGGCGCCACCGGCGGCAGGAGGCCCTCCGCGGCGGCCCGGCCCAGCAGCTCCCGCACCGCCCCGTAGCCGTCCTCGCCCAGTTCGGCGGTGTACCCGTTCACGTACAGACCGATGTGCTGCTCGACCACCTCGGGCGCCATCTCCTGGGCATGGGCGCGGACATACGCGGCGGACGCGGCGGGCCGGCGCCAGGCGAAGCGGACCGAGGCGGCGGCGGCCCGGTGTGCCGCGCGCAGGGTCTGGGCACCGAGGTCCCGCCGGGCGACGATCGCCCCGAGCGGGATCGGCCGGCCGGTATCGGCCTCCCACGCCGCGCCCAGGTCGACCAGGCGGTGCAGGCCGTAGCGCGGGTAGGTGAAGCGGGCCTCGTGGATGACCAGGCCCGCATCGACCCGTCCGTCCCGGACCGCCGGCATGATCTCCGCGAACGGCAGCACCACGACCTCGCCCACGCCGCCCGGGACGGCCCGGGCCGCCCAGAGCCGGAACAGCAGATACGCCGTGGAGCGGTCACCGGGCACCGCCACGGTCCGCCCGGCCAGCCGCGCCGGGGCGAAGGCGTCCGGACCGTCCTCGGGGCGGGTGAGGACCAGGGGCCCGCAGCCGCGTCCCAGTGCGCCGCCGCACGGCAACAGCGCGTAGCGGTCCAGCACATGGGGCAGGGCCGCATAGGAGATCTTCAGCAGGTCGGTGCCGCCGCGCTCGGCGAGGCCGTTGGTGACGTCGATGTCCGCGAGGGTCACCTCGAGCGCGGGGGCGCCCGGGAGCAGACCGTGCGACCAGGCGTGGAAGGTGAAGGTGTCGTTCGGGCACGGTGAGTGAGCGAACGTCAGTCGCTGGTCCATGGGTCCCTCCCCCGGATCGTCGGGCCGTCGGCGGGGCGCCGCGGCGCCCGGTCTCAAGGAAACCCGCTGGGGGTGTGGGGATTTCCCCAGAGTGGCCTCGGCGAGGATGGGAGGGCGCCGGCGAGCCGGGTGGGGGAACACCGCGTGCGCCGGTCCGGCGGGCGGGGTGCGGTTCCCGCGCGGTCCGCCGCTCCGAAGGTCCCCCACAGCTCCTCATGCGCGCGGCTGCGGCCCTCCCGGCAGGAAAGGAACGGCGATGCTGCCGACCACGGCGCCACCGGACACCTCGCTCGTCGAGCGGTGGCTGTCCATGGACCTGGACGCCTGGACGCGGCACGTCGTACGGCGGCACTTCGATCCGGCGACCGGCAGCCCGTACTGGCTCAAGCGCCGGGACGAGCTGGACTTCGATCCGTTCGACATCGCGCACTACGCCGAGCTGTCGGCGTTCGGGCCCTTCGCCCGCGCCACGCTGCGGGATCTGGACCCCGTCGAGCTGGTGCCGCAGGCCGTTCCCCGCCCGCTGGCCGGGTGCGTCGTCGACTCGGGCGGCATCACCGGCCGGCCGTGCCAGGTCTTCCGCACCGGCACGATGCGCACCCACCATGCGCTGTGGCGCCGGTTCGGCCTGGTCCGGGCCGGTTTCGAGCCCGGCCGCAGCTGGCTGCACGCCCTGCCCGGCGGGCCGCACGGGGCGGGCGAGGACGCCGGGCAGACGGCCCACCTGTACGCCTCGGTCGTCTACGGCGTCGACCTCGATCCGCGCTGGATCGCGCAGTTGATCCGCGCCTGCCGGCTCGCCGAGGTCAACCGCTATGTCGACCATGTCGTCGACCGGATGGCGGAGCTGATGGGCAGTCGCCGGATCGACTACTTGGAGACCACGCCGGCGCTGTTCCATGCGCTGGCGCGGCGCCACCCGGATCGGGTGGCGCGGCTCGACGGCGTGCGGCTGGGCGGAACCCAGCTCACCCCGCCGCTGTACCGGGACGCCGTCGGTGCGCTGGACGGCGGCCTGGTGGGCACCTCGTACGCACACACCGTTGGCTGCGCGATGGGCCTGGCCCCGGAGCGCGGCGGCGACCTCCTGCCGTACGTCCCGCCCTACCCGCAGGTGACCATGGCCGTGGTCGACCGCAACCGCCCGGAGCGCACGGTGGCCTACGGGGAGGTGGGGCAGGTCCGGCTCACCGTGCTGCACGAGGACCTCTTCCTGCCGCACCTCCTCGAACGGGACCAGGCGGTGCGGTACCGCACCTCGGCCGACTGGCCCTGTGACGGGGTCGCCAATGTGCAGCCGCTCCAGGTCTCCCGGGCCGCTCCCGAAGGGCTCCACTGAGCCGATGTCCGCAGCGCTTTCAGCGCTCTTTGCCCAGGTCAGAAACGTAGGAAGGTAGTCGGGGATGGATGCAGGACACAAGCGTGAGATCGAGCAGAAGGTCGGCGCCGGTGAGCGGTTGAGCCGTGAGGACGGTATCGCGCTCTACGCGTGTGATGACCTGGCGTGGCTGGGTGGTCTGGCGCATGAGGTGCGTACC
>NZ_JBFAEA010000047.1:0-20875 GCF_040641675.1 Streptomyces sp. NPDC020742 | reverse complement strand
ACACACCCCGCTCAACACCCCCACCACACTCCACCCGCTCCACCACAACACCACGCTCAACCAACCCCTCCACCACCGCACCACACCAACCACCCACACCAGCACCCTCACTCAGCACCAACCAACGCCCACCAGAACCCGACACACCACCAGAACCCGACACACCACCAGCTGCCGGCCTCTCCAACCGCTTCCACTCCACCCGATACAGGAGGTCGTCGACCACCGGCGGCGACGACGGAAGTTCAGCCGCTGCACCGGCCGCGCCCGTCGATTCCAGCCAGTAGCGCTCCCGTTGGAAGGCGTATGTGGGCAGATCGACCCGTCGGGCGCCGGTGCCCGTGAAGTACGCGGACCAGTCGACCGGTGCCCCCGAGGCGAAGGCGCCGGCCACGGCCGCCATCAGGGACAGCGGCTCGGGCCGGTTCGTACGCAGGGTGGCCAGGCAGACGCGGTCGGCGTCCTCGTCGTCCGTCTCGGCGAGGCAGGTCCTGGTGAGTGCCGTCAACGTGCCGCCCGGGCCCAGTTCCAGGAAGCGGGTGACGCCGTGCGCGGTCAGCCATCGCACGCCATCCGCGAAACGGACGGCCTCGCGGACATGCCGCACCCAGTACTCGGCGGACCCCAGCTCCTCCGCCGTCGCCAGCTCACCCGTCACATTCGACACCACCGGAATACGCGGCTCCCCATACGCCACGCCCTCCGCAACCGCACGGAACTCAGCCAGCATCGGCTCCATCAACGGCGAGTGGAACGCATGGCTCACCGACAGCCGCTTGGCCTTCCGACCCTGAGACTCAAACCGACCGGCGACCTCCAGCACCGCCGCTGCCGCACCCGAAACCACCACTGCCTGCGGCCCGTTCACCGCCGCCACACTCACCCGCTGCTCCAGCCCCACCAGCAGCGGCAACACCTCTTCCTCGCCAGCCTGGAGCGAGACCATCGCCCCACCGGACGGCAATGCCTGCATCAGCCGGCCCCGCGCCGCCACCAAACGACACGCGTCCTCCAGCGACAGCACCCCCGCCACATGCGCCGCCGCCAGCTCACCGATCGAGTGGCCCAGCAGGTACTTGGGCCTGGTCCCCCAGGACGTGAGCAGCCGGTAGAGGGCCACTTCCAGGGCGAAGAGTGCGGGCTGGGTGAAGGCCGTGCGGTGCACGGCGTGGTCCGGCCCGTCGGGGGTGGTGTCGAAGAGGACGTCCTTCAGGGGACGGTCCAGTTCCGGGTCGAGCAGTGCGCAGATCTCGTCGAGCGCCGCGGCGAAGACCGGGAACGCCTCGTACAGCTCCCGTCCCATCCCGGCCCGCTGGGCTCCCTGGCCGGTGAACAGGAAGGCGGTGCCGCCCCGGGCCGTCCGTCCGCGTACCACCGTCTCCGGGCCGCCGGCGCCCTGGGTGGCCAGTTCCTCCAGGGCGTGCAGCGCCGAGGGCCGGTCGGTGGCGAGGACCACGGCCCGGTGTTCGAACGCGGTGCGGGTGCTGGTGAGGGAGTGGCCGACGTCGGTCGGGTCCAGCGTCTCCTCCCGGACCCGGGTGAGCAGTTGTGCCGCCTGGGCGCGGAGTGCCGCTTCGCTGCGGGCCGTGACCACCCAGGGCACCAGTGGCGGCGTCCAGGACGGCTGCTCTTCCGCGTCGCCTTCGGGCTCGGCCGCCGCCTCGGTAACGGCCTCGGTCGCTGCCTCGGTCGCTGCCTCGGCTGCCGGCGGAGCCTGCTCGATGATGGCGTGCGCATTGGTGCCGCTGATGCCGAACGACGACACCCCGGCGCGACGCGGACGCCCGTCCGCTTCCCACGGCGTCGCCTCGGTGAGCAGCTCCACCTCCCCGGCCGCCCAGTCGATGTGTCGGGACGGTTCGGAGACGTGCAGGGTCCGGGGCAGCGTGCCGTGGCGCATGGCCATGACCATTTTGATGACGCTGCCGACGCCGGCCGCCGACTGGGTGTGGCCGATGTTGGATTTGAGCGAGCCGAGCCTCAGCGGTCCGTTGCCGGCCCGCTCCCGTCCGTAGGTGGCGAGGAGTGCCTGGGCCTCGATCGGGTCGCCGAGCGCGGTGCCCGTTCCGTGGGCGTCGACGGCGTCGATGTCGCTCGGCGCGAGCCCGGCCCGGGAGAGCGCGGCCTGGATGACCCGTTGCTGGGAGGGGCCGTTGGGGGCGGTGAGGCCGTTGGAGGCGCCGTCGGAGTTGATGGCCGTACCACGGATGACGGCGAGGACCGGGTGGCCGTTCTTCCGGGCGTCGGAGAGCCGCTCGACGAGCAGCAGCCCGGCGCCCTCCGACCAGCCGGTGCCGTCGGCGTCGTCGGAGAACGGCTTGCAGCGGCCGTCGGCGGCCAGTCCGCGTTGGCGGCTGAACTCGTAGAACATCGCGGGGGTGCACATCACGGCGACACCGCCGGCCAGGGCGAGGTCGCACTCGCCGCGGCGCAGCGCATGGCAGGCCCAGTGCAGCGCGACCAGCGAGGACGAGCAGGCGGTGTCGACGGTGACCGCCGGCCCCTCCAGGCCGAGGGTGTAGGCGATCCGGCCGGAGGCCACGGAGGTCGCGTTGCCCGCGAGGAGGAGTCCCTGGACGCCTTCGGGGAATGCGGACAGGCCGACGCCGTAGCCGGAGGTGGCGGCGCCGACGAAGACACCCCCCTTGGTGCCGCGTACCGAGGTCGGGTCGATGCCGGCGCGTTCGAAGGCCTCCCAGGCCACTTCCAGCAGCAGCCGCTGCTGGGGATCGGTGGCCAGGGCCTCCCGAGGGCTCATCCCGAAGAAGGCCGGGTCGAAGTGCCCCGCGTCGTGGAGGAAGCCGCCCTCGCGCACCGGGAGCGAGCCCGGCTTGTCGCCGTCCAGAGCGTGGGCGGTGTCGACATTGCCAGAGGCAGCATCGGCGTTGTCATGGGCGGCATCGGTGTTGTCGTGGGCGGAGGCGACGTTGTCGTGGGCAGAGTCGAGGTTCCAGCCCCGGTCGGCGGGGAACCCGGAGACGGTGTCCCGGCCCTCGGCCACCACCTGCCACAGGTCTTCCGGAGAGGCCACTCCTCCGGGGTACCGGCAGCTCATCGCAACGATGGCGATCGGCTCCTGGTCCCTCGCCTCGACCTCGCGAAGCTGCCGGCGAGTCTGCCGAAGCTCGGACGTCACCCGCTTCAGGTACTCCACGTACTTCTCGTCGTCAGCAGACACCCACGTCACATCCTTGCAGCAAGCCAAGCGGTATTCCGAGCGGTATTCCGCGTCGGGTCACGTCGTTCCCAGTTCCTTGTCGATGAGGTCGAAGAGCTCGTCGGCCGTCGAGGCCGAGGCCAGCTCTCCGTCGTCGTCATCGGTTTCCGTACGCGGATCCGCGCCCGTGGGGGCGCTGTCGTCGCCCTGGCACTGTGCGGCCAGGGCGCGCAGACGGTCGGCGATCTCGGCCCGTTCGTCGTCGCCGACCGCGGCCGCGGACAGTGCGGCCTCCAGCCGGGTCAGCTCGGCGAGGACCGGCTGGGCGCCCGGTGTGTCGGGCAGCTCGATCTCGTCCAGGACATGGCGGACCAGGACCAGCGGCGTCGGGTAGTCGAAGACGAGGGTGGCCGGCAGCCTGAGCCGGGTCACGGCGTTGAGGTGGTTCCGGAGTTCCACCGCCGTGAGCGAGTCGAATCCCAGCTCCTTGAACGCCTGGTCGGGTTCGATGTCCTCGGCGGATCCATGTCCGAGGACGAGGGCCACCTGTGCGCAGACCAGGTCGAGCAGATGGCCCTCGCGGTCGGCGACGGGCAGTGCCGCCAGTTGCGCCGCGAGGTCCTGCCGTGCGTCGGTCCCCGTCGCCGCGACGGTGGTCGTTGCGGTGCGGCGGGCGGTTCCCCGGACCAGTCCGCGCAGCAGCGGGGGTACGGCCTCGGGGTGTGCGCGCAACGGAGCCAGGTCCAGGTGCATCGGCAGCAGCAGGGGGTGGGGCAGGCTCCGTGCGGTGTCGAGCAGGTCGACGCCCTGTTCCGGGGTGAGCGGGATCATCCCGCCGCGTGCCATGCGGTGCAGGTCGGCCTCGCTCAGCTCACCGGTCATGCCCGCGCCCGGAGCCCAGGCGCCCCAGGCCAGTGACTGTCCGGGAAGTCCCGCGGCACTGCGCTGGCACATCAACGCGTCCAGGTAGGCGTTGGCCGCCGCGTAGTTGGCCTGGCCGGCGCTGCCGAAGGTACCGGCGACGGAGGAGAAGACCGTGAACGCGGCCAGGTCCTCGTCCCGGGTGAGCTGATGCAGGTGGAAGACCGCGTCGGCCTTGGGGGCGAGCACCGCGTCCAGGCGCTCCGGGGTCAGGGAGGACAGCACCCCGTCGTCGAGTACACCGGCGGTGTGCAGGACGGCGGTCAGCGGACGGTCCTCGGGAACCGAATCCAGCAGACCGCGCACCTCCTCGCGGTCGGTGACATCACTGGCGGCGAGGGTGACGGTGGTGGCGCCCAGAGCGGCCAGCTCGTCCCGGAGCACATCGGCACCGGGCGCCTCCGGACCGCGACGGCTGGCCAGCAGCAGGTGTCGTACACCGTGCTCGGCGACCAGGTGACGGGCAATCAGGGCGCCCAAGCCACCCGTACCACCGGTGACCAGCACCGTCCCCTCCGGGTTGAGCGGGACGGGCATGGTCAGCACGACCTTGCCCACGTGCCGGGCCTGGCTCAGGTGCCGGAAGGCCTCCGGGGCCCTGCGCACGTCCCACGCCGCCACCGGCAGCGGCCTGAGCACACCGCGCTCGAACAGCTCCAGCAGCTCGGTCAGCATCTCCCCGATCCGCTCCGGACCGGCCTCCCACAGGTCGAACGCGCGGTACCGCACGTCTGCGTACTCCGCCGCGATCCGCTCCGGGTCGCGGACGTCGGTCTTGCCCATCTCCAGGAACCGCCCGCCCCGCGGCAGCAGCCGCAGCGACGCGTCCACGAACTCCCCCGCGAGGGAATCCAGGACGAGGTCCATGCCGCGGCCCTCGGTCGCCTCCAGGAACGAACTCTCGAAGGCCAGCTCGCGGGACGAGGCGATACAGGTTCGGGGCAGACCGTTGTGTAGCAGGGTGTCCCACTTGCCGGGGCTCGCGGTGCCGTAGACCTCGGCGCCCAGGTGCTGCGCCAGTTGCACCGCAGCCATCCCCACACCGCCCGCAGCGGCATGGATCAAGACCGACTCCCCGGCCCGCAGGCTCCCCAGTTCCACCAGCGCGTAGTACGCCGTCAAGAACACCACCGGCACCGATGCCGCCTCGGCGAACGACCAGCCCTCGGGGACACGGGCGAGCAGGCGACGGTCCGCCACCGCGACGGGGCCGAAGGAGCCGAAGAACATGCCCATCACGCGGTCGCCCGGCCGGAGATCGGCCACGCCGGGTCCGACCTCCAACACCACGCCGGCTCCCTCGCTGCCGAGCGGACCGGCCTCCCCCGGGTACATGCCGAGGGCGTTGAGGACATCACGGAAGTTGACACCCGCCGCGCGTACCGCGATCCGCACCTGGCCGGCACCCAACTCGGCGTTGGCCTCGGGGCATTCGGCCAGCCGCAGGTTCTCCAGGGTGCCCTTCTCCGCAATGTCCAGGCGCCATGCCCCGCCGTCCGCCGCGGGCCGGGGCAGCGTGGCCGTGGCAGCGGTCCGGGCCAGCCTCGGGACGAGGACGGATCCGGCGCGCAGTGCCACCTCGGGCTCGCCGCCGGCCAGCGCCGCGGGCAGCGCGGCCACCGATTCCGCCGCGCCGTCGAGGTCGACGATGCCGAACCTGCCCGGGTTCTCGACCGCGGCGGCCCGTACCAGGCCCCAGAGGGTGGCCTGCGCCGGGTCGGGCTGGTCCGCGGGGGCGGTGCTCATGGCGCCGCGGGTAACGAGGACCAGCCGGGAGGCGGCGCAGCGCTCGTCGGCGAGCCACTCCTGCAGGAGTGCGAGCAGCCGGTGGGCGGCGGCGTGCGGCATGTCGGTAGTGCTGTCCGGGTGCGTGCCGGCGGTGCCGTTCGGGTGCGTGCCGGTCGTAACGGTCGTGCCGGCCGCGGCGGTCACCAGGACCACCGGCGGCAGCCCACCACCGATCCCGGCCGCGGTCCCGTTCCCAGCCCCGGCCCCGGTCCCGGCCGCGGCGAGGAACTCGTGCAGGCCGTCGTAGGCGTCGGCCGGCAGGTCGGTGGCGGTCAGGGCGGTGGCGAGCGCCGGGTCGCCGATGACCGGCCAGGGAGCGTCCGGCCGGGCGGGCTCGGGGAGGGACGGCGCGGTGACCCAGTCCACCTGGAACAGCGCGTCGTGCACCGGCCCGTTGCCGCCCACCTGGTCCGCGGATACCTGACGCAACGTCAAGGATTCGATGGTGGCGACAGGTTCGCCCCCGGGGCCGGCCAGTTCGAGGGAGATCGCCTCGGGCCCGGACTGGACGAGACGTACCCGCAGGGAGGTGGCGCCCGAGGCCGTCAGGGACACCCCGCTCCAGGAGAACGGCAGCCGCCCGCGTCCGGCGTCCTCCATCGCCACGAACATCATCGCGTGCAGCGCGGAGTCGAGCAGCGCGGGGTGCAGCCCGAACGCGCCGGCCGGCCCGTGGTGGTCGTCGGGCAGCCCGACCTCGGCGAAGATCTCGTCGCCGCGCTGCCAGACGGCCCGCAGGCCCTGGAACACCGGGCCGTAGGCGAAGCCGGCCTCCGCGAAGCGGGCGTAGAAGTCGTCGACGGGGGCGGCATCCGCGCCCCTGGGCGGCCAGACGGTGAAGTCGTACGGGTCGTCGTCGGCGCGGTCGGCCGCCGCCCGCCCGGTGCCCGCGGGCGACACCACGCCGCTGGCGTTGCGCACCCACGGCCGGTCGGCGGGGTCGCCGTCGTCGGGGCGCGAGTACAGGTTGAGGGTCCGCCGTCCGGAGTCGTCCGGCGGCTCCACCGCGAGCTGGAGCTGTACCGCACCGCGCTCGGGCAGGACCAGCGGCGCGGCGATGGTGAACTCGTCCACCCGGTCGCAGCCGACCTCGTCGGCCGCGCGGACGGCGAGTTCGAGGAAGCCCGTGCCGGGGAACAGGACGGTGCCGGTCACCGCGTGGTCGGCCAGCCACGGGTGGGTGCGCAGGGACAGCCTGCCGGTGAAGAGGAAGGCGTCGGAACCGGCCACCGGGACCGCCGCGCCGAGCAGCGGGTGGTCGGCCGTGCCGAGACCCGCCGAACCGATGTCACCGGCCACCGGCAGGACGGGCGGCTTGGGCCAGTACCGCTGGTGCTGGAAGGCGTAGGTCGGCAGCGCGACCCGGTGGGCGTCGCGTCCGGTGACGGCGGACTCCCAGGTGACCGGCGTGCCGCTGACGAAGGGCTGGGCGAGGGCCCCGAGGAAGGAGGTGGCCTCCGGGCGGTCCTTGCGCAGGGTCGGTACGAGGAGGTGGCCGGCGTCGCCGTCCAGGCAGCTCTGGGCCAGGGCGGTCAGCGTCCCGTCGGGGCCAATCTCCAGGTACCGGGTGACGTCGTGCTCCGCCAACCACCGCACTCCGTCGGCGAACCGTACGGCCGCACGGACGTGCCGCACCCAGTAGTCGGCGGAGGTCAGTTCCTCGGCCGTGGCCAGCTCGCCGGTGACATTGGAGACCACCGGTATGCGGGGTTCCTCGTACGTCACGCTCTCGGCGACGGCGCGGAACTCGGCGAGCATCGGCTCCATCAGCGGCGAGTGGAAGGCGTGGCTGACCGGGAGCCGCTTGGTCTTCCGGCCCTCGGACGCCATCCGTTCGGCGATGTCGGTGACGGCCGCCTCCTCGCCCGCGACGACGGTCGCCGAGGGGCCATTCAGGGCGGCGATGCTCACCCGCTGCTCCAGCCCCGCCAGCAGCGGCAACACCTCGTCCTCCGACGCCTGGAGCGAGACCATCGCCCCACCCGCCGGCAAGGCCTGCATCAGCCGGCCCCGCGCCGCCACCAGCCGGCAGGCGTCCTCCAGCGACAGCACCCCCGCCACGTGCGCGGCCACCAACTCACCGATCGAGTGCCCGATCAGGAAGTCCGGTCGAACACCGAACGACTCCACCAGCCGGAACAGCGCCACCTCGACGGCGAACAGCGCCGGCTGTGTGAAGGCCGTCCGGTTCAGCGCATCCGCCACGGCCGTGGCCGCGGAGTGCCCGGCCGCGTCCGTCGTGCGGTCCGCTTCCGCGCGGGCTCCTTCGCCGAAGATCAGCTGCCGGAGGGGCGAGTCCAGCTCACCGTCGAAGTGTGCACACACCGCGTCGAAGGCGTCGGCGAACACCGGGAACGCCTCGTACAGTTCCCGGCCCATGCCCGGACGCTGCGCGCCCTGTCCGGTGAACATCAGGGCGAGCCGGCGGTCCGGCCGTGCCGCACCGGTGACGGCGTACGGGGACGACTCACCGGCGGACACCGCGGTCAGGCCACGGAGCAGGACGTCCCGGCCCGTGCCGAGCACCACGGCCCGGTGGTCCAGCACCGAGCGGGTGGTGGCCAGCGACCGCCCGATGTCGGCGGGGCGCAGGTCCGGTTGGGCGGCGAGGTGTGCGAGCAGGCGCGCTGCCTGGGCCCGCAGCGCCGGCCCGGTCCGGCCGGTGAGCACCCAGGGCACGACCGCGGTCTCCGCCGGCTCCGGGTCGGCCGCGGTGGCCAAGGGGCCCTCGGCGGACGTGGCGTCCTCGGCGGGCGAGGGGTCCTCGGCCGGCGGGGCCTGCTCCAGGATGGTGTGGGCGTTGGTGCCGCTGATGCCGAACGAGGAGATTCCGGCCCGGCGGGGCCGGTCGGCCTCCGGCCAGGCCACCGCCTCGGTCAGCAGCCGCACATGGCCCGCCGACCAGTCGACGTGCGAGGACGGCTGGTCCACATGCAGGGTCTGCGGCAGCACCCCGTGCTCCAGCGCCAGCACCATCTTGATGACGCCGGCGACACCGGCCGCGGCCTGGGTGTGCCCGAGGTTGGACTTCACCGACCCCAGCCACAGCGGCCGGTCCGCCGCCCGCTCCTGGCCGTACGTGGCGAGCAGCGCCTGCGCCTCGATCGGGTCGCCCAACGACGTCCCCGTGCCATGGGCCTCGACCGCGTCCACCTCGGACGCCGACAGGCCTGCGCTCGCCAGCGCCTGCCGGATCACCCGCTGCTGCGACGGCCCGTTCGGCGCCGTCAGGCCGTTCGACGCGCCGTCCTGGTTCACCGCCGTACCGCGCACGACCGCCAGCACCCGGTGCCCGTTCCGCCGGGCGTCCGACAGCCGCTCGACGACCAGCACGCCCACGCCCTCGGAGAATCCCGCACCGTCCGCGGCGTCGGAGAACGCCTTGCAGCGGCCGTCGGACGCCAGTCCGCGCTGGCGGCTGAAGTCCACGAACAGTCCGGGGGTGGACATCACGGTCACGCCGCCGGCGAGGGCGAGGTCACACTCGCCCTGCCGCAGCGACTGCACCGCTAGGTGCAGGGCGACCAGCGAGGCCGAGCAGGCCGTGTCCACCGTCACCGCCGGTCCTTCGAGTCCGAAGGTGTACGCCAGCCGGCCCGAGACCACGCTCGCGGCGTTCCCGGTGCCGATGTAGCCCCCCAGGTCCTCCTCACCGGACGCCACCAACAACCCCGGATAGTCCTGGCCGTTGGTGCCCGCGAAGACCCCCGTACGACTGCCGCGCAGCGCACCGGGCACGATGCCGGCCCGCTCGAACGCCTCCCACGACGCCTCCAGCAGCAGCCGCTGCTGCGGGTCCATCGCCATCGCCTCACGCGGCGAGATCCCGAAGAACGCCGGATCGAAGTCACCCACCCCGGACAGGAACCCGCCTTCGCGGGCGGACACCTTGCCCGGCACTCCGGGCTCCGGGTCGTACAGCTCCTCGATGTCCCAGCCGCGGTCGGTCGGGAACGGCACCACACCGTCCCCGCCCTCGCACAGCAACCGCCACAGCTCCTCCGGGGAGCCCACCCCGCCCGGGAAGCGGCAGCTCATCGCCACGATCGCGACCGGTTCGTCGTGCTCGACGGTCTCGGTACGGGCCGGTGCGCCGGAGCCTGTGGGGTGCGGTGCCGCACCGGGTTGCCGTTCCGTGGTGGCGAGTTGGGCCGCCAGGTGGTCGGCGAGCGCCGCGCAGGTGGGGTGGTCGAAGACCAGCGTGGCGGGCAGCCGGAGGCCGGTGAGGCCGTTCATGCCGTTGCGCAGTTCGACGGCGCTGAGCGAGTCGAAGCCCAGCTCGGTGAAGGCGCGCTCGGGGTCGACCGCGCCGGCTCCGTCGTAACCGAGCACGGTGGCGACGTAGCTGCGGACGACGTCCAGGATCGCGCCGGCGCGTTCGGACGCGGGGAGCCCGGCGAGGTGCTGGTGGAGTGCGGTGGCGGGGGAACCGGTGTCCTCGCCGTCCCGGGTGGCCGCCAGGACGCGCTGGGCGTCGGGGAGGTCGCGCAGCAGGGCGCTGGGCCGGGAGGCGGTGAACGCGGGGGTGAACCGGTCCCACCCGAGGTCGGTGACGCAGACGGTGGTCTCGTCGTGGTCGAGGGCCTGGCGCAGGGCGCCGCAGGCCGCCTCGGGCGGCATGTCGTACACGCCGTAGCGCCGGAGCCGGTCACCGACGGCGCCCTCGCCCATGCCGTCTCCGGCCCAGTGGCCCCAGGCGACGGCGGTGGCGGGGAGTCCCTCGGCGCGGCGCCGGTCGGCGAGCGCGTCGAGGAAGGCGTTTCCGGGCGCGTAGTTGCCGAGGCCGGGGCCGCTGAGGGTGCCCGAGGTGGAGGAGAAGAGCACGAACGCGGAGAGGTCGTGGTCGCGGGTCAGCTCGTCGAGGTGGCGGGCCGCGGTGGCCTTGGTGCGGAGGACGGGGTCCATCCGGCCGGCGTCGAGGCCGTCGAGGACACCGTCGTCGAGGGAGCCGGCCACGTGCATGACGGCGTCGAGCGGGTGCTCCTCGGGAACGGAGGCCAGCAGTTCGCGCAGTGCGTCGCGGTCGGCGACGTCGCAGGCGGCGAGGGTGACGCGGGCGCCGAGGGCACCGAGTTCGGCCTGCAGTTCCGCGGCGCCCGGTGCGGCGGCGCCCCGGCGGCTGGTGAGCAGCAGGTGCGGGGCGCCCTCCCGGGCGAGCCAGCGCGCGATGTGCCCGCCGACGGCTCCGGTGCCGCCGGTGACCAGGACGGTGCCGCGGGGGCGCCAGGTGCGCTGCGGCGGTGTGCCGGCCAGCGGGGCGCGCACCAGGCGGCGGCCGTAGGACCCCGAGGTGCGCAGGGCGATCTGGTCCTCGCCTCCGGGCCCGGCGAGCAGGGCGCACAGCCGGGCGGCGGCCCGCTTGTCCAGTTCCTCGGGCAGGTCGATGAGGCCGCCCCAGCGGTCGGAGTGCTCCAGCGCGGCGACCCGCCCCATGCCCCAGACCAGGGCCTGGTCGGGGTGGCTGACGTGTTCGGAGCGCCCGATGGCGACGGCGCCGCGGGTGGCGCACCACAGGGGTGCTTCGATGCCGAGGTCGCCGAGTGCCTGGAGGAGGGAGAGCACGCCGGCCAGGCCGACGGGGACCGCGGGGTGGTCGGGGTGCGGCCGTTCGTCGAGCGGGAGCAGCGACAGGACGCCGGTGGGCGTGGCCTCGTCGGCGAGGGTCTCCCGCAGTCGCCGAGTGGTGCGCTCGCGGCAGGAGGCGTCCTCGGCGGTCAGCTCCAGCAGACGCACCTGCGCACCGTGTGCGGCGAGGGCGTCGCGTACGGCGGTCACCCGCCGGTCGGGGTGGTCCGTCTCCGGGGCGGCCAGCAGCCAGGTGCCGTGCAGGGCCGCTGCGGTGCGCTCGGCGAGCGGCGCCCAGCGCACCCGGTAGCGCCAGCCGTCGGCGGTGGACCGGTCGCGGCTGGTGCGGCGCCAGGTCGACAGGGCGGGCAGTACGGCGCTCAGCGGTGCGTCGCCGTTGAGGTCGAGGGCGTCGGTGAGGGCTTGGAGGTCCTGCTGTTCGACGCTCTCCCAGAAGCGGGCTTCGGCGGCATCGGCCGGCGCGGCGTCCGGGCCGTCGGCAGCGGCCAGTTCGCGCGGCTGGGGCCAGTACCGCTCCCGCTGGAACGGGTAGGTCGGCAGGTCGACGCGGTGCGCTCCGGTGCCGGTGAAGACGGTGTGCCAGTCGACGGTCACGCCGTGGGCGTGGGCCTCGGCGAGGGAGGCGAGGAACCGGTCGAGGCCGCCCTGGTCGCGGCGGAGGGTGCCCAGGACGGCGGCGGCCACCCCGAGCCCGTCCACGCAGTCGCGGAGCCCTCCGGACAGCACGGGGTGCGGGCTGACCTCGATGAACGCCCGGTGGCCCGCGGCCACCAGGCCGCGCACCGCGTCCTCGAACCGCACCGTCTCCCGCAGGTTGGTGTACCAGTAGTCGGGGCCCAGCTCGCGGGTGTCCTGCCACTGGGCGGTCACGGTGGAGAAGAACGGGACGGTGGACTCGGTCGGCTCGATGCCGTCGAGGGCCGCGAGCACCTGGTCACGGACCGGCTCGACCTGCGCCGAGTGGGAGCCGTAGTCGACGGAGACCTTACGGGCCTGTACGCCGTCCCCGGCGAGCGCGGTGAACAGCTCGTCGAGGGCGTCGGCGGCGCCGGAGACCACGACGGAGGCGGGCCCGTTGACAGCAGCGACCGACAGCCGGTCGCCCCAGGGCGCGAGGCGTTCGCGGACCGCGTCGGCGGGCAGCGCGACGGAGAGCATGCCGCCGCGGCCGGTGATGGCGGTGAGGGCGCGGCTGCGCAGGGCCACCACTCGGGCCCCGTCGTCCAGGGTCAGCGCCCCGGCGACACAGGCGGCGGCGATCTCGCCCTGGCTGTGGCCGATGACCGCGTCGGGCTCCACCCCGTAGGAGCGCCACAGTGCGGCGAGGGACACCATGACGGCCCACAGCGCGGGCTGGACGACATCGACCCGTTCGAGGTCCGGTGCACCGGGCTCGCCGCGCAGGACGGCGGTCAGGGACCAGTCGACGTGGGGTGCCAGGGCGCGTTCGCAGGCGGCCAGGCGGTCGGCGAACACCGGGGTGGTGTCGAGGAGTTGGCGTGCCATTCCGGCCCATTGGCTGCCCTGGCCGGGGAAGACCAGGACCGGGTGGGCGGCACCGTCGCGGGCGGCGCCGCGCGGCGGTCCGGAGACCATGGCCCCGTCGGCGAGCTCCCGCAGGTCGCGGTCGAGGGCGTCCCGGTCGGCGGCGAGCAGCACGGCCCGGTGCTCGAAGGCGGTCCGGGTGGTGGCGAGGGAGTACCCGATGCCGGTGAGGTCGTGGTCGGTGGGGCGGGCGAGCAGGTGGGAGCGCAGCCGGGCGGCCTGTGCGCGCAGCGCGTCCTCGGTGCGCGCCGACAACGGGACCGGCACCACGGGGAGGACGGCGGGGTCGGCGGGGTCCGGCCGGTCCTGCTGCCGGGCCTGGGGCCGGGGCGCCTCCTCCACGATCACATGGGCGTTGGTGCCGCTCATTCCGAACGAGGACACTCCCGCCCGGCGCGGAGCCTCGCCCTCCGGCCAGGTCCTGGCCTCGGTGAGCAGCCGGACGTGTCCGGCCGTCCAGTCGATGTGCGGGCTGGGCTCGTCGGCGTGCAGGGTCTGGGGTAGCAGGCCGTTGCGCAGCGCCATGACCATCTTGATCACGCCACCGATGCCGGCGGCGGCCTGGCTGTGTCCGATGTTGGACTTCAACGAGCCGAGCCACAGCGGCCGGTCGTCGTCCCGGTCCTGCCCGTACGTGGCGAGCAGCGCCTGCGCCTCGATCGGGTCGCCCAGCGTCGTCCCCGTGCCGTGTGCCTCGACGGCGTCCACCTGCTGCGGTGCCAGTCCTGCGGAGGCCAGGGCGCGGCGGATGACCCGCTGCTGGGAGGGGCCGTTGGGGGCGGTGAGCCCGTTGGAGGCGCCGTCCTGGTTGAGGGCGCTGCCGCGTACGACGGCGAGCACCGGGTGGCCGTGCCGGCGGGCGTCGGAGAGCCGCTCGACGACCACCATGCCGACGCCCTCGGCCCAGCTGGCCCCGTCGGCGTCGGCGGAGAACGGCTTGCACCGGCCGTCCTCGGAGAGCGCCCGCTGCCGGCTGAACTCGATCAGCGACCCGGGGGTGGACATCACCGTCACCCCGCCGGCGAGCGCGAGGTCGCACTCGCCCTGGCGCAGCGACTGCACGGCCAGGTGCAGGGCGACCAGGGACGACGAGCAGGCGGTGTCGACGCTGACGGCCGGCCCTTCGAGGCCCAGGGTGTAGGCGATCCGTCCGGACAGCACACTGGGCGAGTTGCCGGTGCCGACGTACCCCTCGAAGCTGTCCTGCGCGCCGCTGAGGATGCCGATGTAGTCCTGGTAGGTGACGCCCGCGAAGACACCGGTCAGGGTGCCGCGTGCGCCGGCGGGGTCGATCCCGGCGCGTTCCAGGGCCTCCCAGGACGCTTCGAGCAGCAGTCGCTGCTGCGGGTCCATCGCCAGCGCCTCGCGGGGGCTGATGGAGAAGAAGCCGGGGTCGAAGTGGCCGGCGTCGTGCAGGAAGCCGCCTTCGCGGGCGTAGCAGGTACCGGGGTGGTCCGGGTCCGGGTGGTACAGGGCGTCCAGGTCCCATCCGCGGTCGGCGGGGAACGGGGAAATGCCGTCACCGCCCGTGGCGACCAGCTCCCACAGGTCCTCGGGGGTACGGACCCCGCCCGGGTAGCGGCAGCTCATCCCGACGATGACGACGGGGTCGTCGAGCGCCGCGGCGACGGGCGACGCAGTGCCGCGCGTCCCGTCGGGGTGTGCGCCGTTGACAGCACCGGCGAGCGCTCCGTCGAACTCCCCGTTGAGTGCGTGGGGGAGCTCTTGGACAAGCTGGCCGTCCAGGTATCCGGCGAGCGCCACCGGGGTCGGGTAGTCGAAGACGAGCGTGGCGGGCAGCCGCAGTCCCGTCGCTTCCCTGAGCTGGTTGCGCAGTTCGACCGCGGTGAGGGAGGTGAACCCGAGGTCGGTGAAGCTCCGGGAGGGCTCCACCTCATCGGCCCCGGCGTACCCCAGGACGTGGCCGACCTGCGTCCGCACGAGGGTCAGGAGCACGCGGCCGCGTTGGGCGGCCCCCTTCCCGGCGAGCTGCCGCGCCAGTTCGGACACGGCGTCCGCACGGTCTCCCACGGCCACCACCCGGCGCCGGGCGCCGTGCGCCAGCGACCCGAGCACGGCCGGCAGGGCTGCCGCGGAGCCGCGCAGCGCGGCACGGTCCACCCGCGCGGGGAACAGCACGGTCCCTCCCGCCGCCTGGGCCGCGCCGACCAGGGCCGCGGCCTCCTCGGCGGCGAGCGCGGCGAGCCCGGGGACACCGGCGGCGGGAGGCGGCAGGAGCGCCAGGGCAGGCAGCCCGGCAGCCACCCGCCGACGGGCCAGCGCGGCCAGCTCCGCAGCCGCCGGGGCATCGGGGCCACCGGCGCCTATGAGGATGAGGGTGGGTGGGGAGGAGGGCTGGGGGGAGGACTCGGAGGTGGGCGGGGTGGCGTGGTCGTCGCGGTCGACTTCGGCTATGTCGAACTCGCGTGATTCGTCGGTGAGTTGGTCCAGCTGGGCGAGGCGGAGGTCCTCAGGCCGGTCCAGATCTGCGGTGTGCACGACGGCCACGAGCGGTCGTGTGGCGCTGATCGCGGCGATGGCTGCTGGGAGGGAGTGCGCAGCGGGGTGGTCCTCCGGGTGGTACGTGAGGGTCTCCACGTGCGCGTCGGTGTCGAGCGCGGCGGCGACCTGCTCCGCGTAGGGACCGGTGACCAGGACCGTCCCACCGGGCTCCACGTCGAGCCCCCCGGATGCGATCGGTGCGCACCGGATCAGCCGCGGCACCGACGCCTCGCCCCCGCGCACGGAGAACTCGGACTCCTGCGTGGTGAGCAGAGCGGGAAGCAGGGCGAGCGAGTCGGGGTGCGCGTCGGTACCCACGAGCACGATCCGGCCCGGCTGTTCGCTCTGCACGGCCCGGAGTTCTTCCCAGAGGACTGCGGCGTCACCGGAGGTCGCCGCGGAGATGTCCGGGGAGGTGGCCGCGGAGGTGGCCGCGGAGATGTCCTGGGAGGCGGCCGCGGAGGCGGCCGCGGAGGTGGCCGCGGAGGTGGCCGCGGAGGTGGCCGCGGAGGTGGCCGCGGAGGTGGCCGCGGAGGTGGCCGCATTCCGGGTGACGAGCATCAGCCGGAGCGACGGCTCCTGCGCCAGCGTTGCGCTCAAGCCGTCGAGCACGGCGTACGCGTCGACTGCCGTGGCAACACCGCTGACCAGCACGGTGTCGTGCGCCCTGCCCTCGGGAGCGTCCGCGAGGTCCGCAAGGTCGACAACGCTCGCGCCGAGGGCCTCGGCCAGGCCCGGCACCTCCGGCAGTCCCAGCTGTTCGCCGCAGACGACGATCAGCCGCGACCCGTCTGCGGTGTCCGGGCGCGCGTCCATGGCAGCCGGGTCCGCCTCCGGGCGGATCTCCCCGTGCACATCGAACGGTTCCCAGTCGATGCGGAGCAAGGAGGACGAGGACGGTGAGGAAGACGAGGAAGACGAGGAAGACGAGAAGGACGAGGAAGACGAGGAGGGCGAGGAGGGCAGCAACGCCGCCCGTGACGCCGTCCCGCCGCCGTCCGGACTCCCATCGATACCCCGCGGCCGCCGCATCTGCATCGATTCGACCGCGATCACCGGCTGGCCGGAACGATCGGCGGCCTGGAGCGACACCTCATCCGGGCCGCTGCAGCTCAGCCGGACCCGAAGGTGGGTCGCTCCGCTGGCGTGCAGGAACGCCCCGCTCCACGCGAACAGAACGGCCTCGGTCGCAATACCGTCCAACAGCCCCAGGCCGAGCGGATGCAGCGCGGCGTCCAGCAAGGCCGGGTGGAGGGCGAATCCTTCGCCGTCGGCCGCCGGCAGCTCGACCTCGGCGTACACGGCGGAGTCCGCCCCTCGCCACACCGCTCGTACGCCCCTGAAGACCGGCCCGTAGTCGAACCCGGCAGCCGTCAATCCGTCGTACAGGTCGTCGATGTCCACGGGCTGCGCCCCGGCCGGCGGCCACGCTACGAGCCCAAAGGGCTCCGGCCGGGCGCTCTCCGCCAGCACGCCGCTGGCACACCGCGCCCATGGCGCATCAGCAGCCGAGTTCCCATCCGGACGGGCATACACCCCAAGGGCCCGGTCGCCGGAGGCATCCGGTTCGTCGATACGGAGTTGCAGCTGCACCGCACCGTCCTCGGGGAGCACGAGCGGCGCTTCCAGTACGAGTTCCCTGACGTAGGGGCACTCGACCTGATCACCGGCGCCCACGGCCATTTCCAGGAGGGCGGTACTCGGTACGACGGTCGAGCCCGCGATGCGGTGCTCGGCGAGCCATGGGTGCGTCCGCAGGGACAACCGTCCGCTCAGCACCACCTCCTGGCCGCCGGCTAGGGACACCGCTGCTCCGAGAAGGGGATGCGCAACAGCCTCGAGGCCTATGGAAGCGGCGTCCGCGGTGGTGGTGCGGACGTCGAGCCAGTAGCGCTGGTGTTGGAAGGCATAGGTGGGGAGATCGACGCGACGGGCGCCGGCATCGGCGCTGGTACCGGCGCCGGTCTGGGTGCCGGATTCGCTGGTGGTGCCGGTTTCGGCGGCGGCGCGGGCCTCGGTGTCCGTGTGCGTGTCCGCGTCCGCGTCCGCGTCCGTGAAGAGTACGGCCCAGTCGACCGGGACGCCGTGCGCATAGGCCTGGCCCAGCCCAGCGAGCAGGCCCACGGCCTCCGGGCGGTCCTTCCGCAGCGCGGGAACGAACAGGTGGTCCGGGTCATCAAGGCAGCTCTGCGCCAGGGCGGTCAGGGTGCCGTCCGGCCCGATCTCCAGGAACCGGGTGGCCTCATGCTCCGCCAGCCACCGGACGCCGTCGGCGAACCGGACCGCCTCACGCACATGCCGCACCCAGTACTCCGCAGACATCAGCAGCTCGGCCGAGGCGAGTGCACCGCTGACATTGGAGACCACCGGGATACGCGGCTCCGCGTACGCCACGCTCTCGGCGACGGCACGGAACTCGGCCAGCATCGGCTCCATCAAGGGCGAGTGGAAGGCATGGCTGACCGGGAGCCGCTTGGTCTTCCGCCCCTTGGACGCCATCCGTTCGGCGATGTCGGTGACGGCCGATTCCTCGCCCGCGATGACGGTCGCCGACGGGCCGTTCACAGCGGCGATGCTCACCCGCTGCTCCAGCCCCACCAGCAGCGGCAACACCTCCCCCTCCGACGCCTGGAGCGACACCATCGCCCCACCAGACGGCAACGCCTGCATCAACCGACCCCGCGCCGCCACCAACCGACACGCATCCTCCAGCGACCACACCCCCGCCAGATACGCCGCCACCAACTCACCGATCGAATGCCCGATCAGGAAGTCCGGCCGAACACCGAACGACTCCACCAACCGGAACAGCGCCACCTCCAGCGCAAACAACGCCGGCTGGGTGTAGCCCGTCCGGTTCAGCAACTCGGCGTCGTCACCGAACACCACATCCCGCAGCGGCACCTCAGACGGCGTCTTCGACGGCTCCTCCGAAGCACCACCCTCTTCGCCGCGTACTACGCCATCGAAGTGTGCACACACCGCATCGAACGCCTCCGCGAACACTGGGTAGGTCTCATACAGCTCCCGGCCCATCCCGGGCCGCTGCGCTCCCTGCCCCGCGAAGAGCAGAGCTGCCCGGCCTTCCGCTGCTCGCACCGCACCCATCACGGCATTGCCCGCCGTGCCTTCCTCTGCTGCCACAGCGGACAAGCCCTGGAGCAGATCTTCACGTTCGGTGCCGAGTACGACAGCACGGTGCTCAAACTGGGCCCGCGTCGTCGCCAGCGCCAACCCCACGCCCTCCACATCGAGTTGGGGGCGCGAGTCGACGAACTCCAGCAGCCGCTGCGCCTGAGCTCGCAACCCGGCCCGGGTCCGACCCGACACCACCCACGGCACCGGCCCCACAGAACCGCGCTCGCCCCCCTCAGTCCCCAACTCCTCCGCCGGGGCTTGCCGATCCTCAGCCGGGGCCTGCTCAATCACCACATGCGCATTGGTGCCACTCACGCCGAACGCCGACACACCCGCCCGACGCAGCCGCTCCCCCACCACCGGCCACTCCACGGCCTCGGTCAGCAGCCGCACCTCGCCCGCCGACCAGTCCACGTGCGAGGACGGCTGGTCCACGTGCAGGGTCTGCGGCAGCACACCGTGCTCCAGCGCCAGCACCATCTTGATCACACCGGCCACGCCGGCCGCGGCCTGGGTGTGACCGATGTTGGACTTCACCGAACCCAGCCACAACGGACGATCCACCGCCCGCTCCTGGCCGTACGTGGCGAGCAGCGCCTGCGCCTCGATCGGGTCACCAAGGGTCGTGCCGGTGCCATGGGCCTCCACCGCATCGACGTCCGCGGCCGACAGGCCCGCACTCGCCAACGCCTGCCGGATCACCCGCTGCTGCGACGGACCATTCGGCGCCGTCAAACCGTTCGACGCACCGTCCTGGTTCACGGCGCTGCCACGCACCACCGCCAGCACCCGATGGCCGTTCCGCCGGGCATCTGACAGTCGCTCCACCGCCAGCACGCCGACGCCCTCGGCCCAGCCGGTGCCATCAGCAGCGTCCGAAAACGCCTTGCACCGGCCGTCCGCAGCGAGACCGCCCTGCAGGCTGAACTCGACGAAGGCCGCGGGGTTGGCCATGACCGTCACTCCGCCGGCGAGGGCGAGGTCGCACTCGCCCGAGCGCAGGGACTGTACGGCCAGGTGCAGGGCGACCAGCGACGACGAGCACGCCGTGTCCACCGTCACCGCGGGCCCCTCAAGGCCCAGCGCATACGCCGCCCGACCGGAGACGACCGCGCCCGAGCTGCCGGTGAGCAGGTGTCCCCCGAGCCCTTCGGGCGCTTCCTGCAATCCAGCGCCGTAGCCGGAACTGCTGGCGCCGACGAAGACTCCGGTACGGCTGCCCTTGACGGCCGTGGGGTTGATACCCGAACGTTCCAGGGCTTCCCACGAGGTTTCCAGCAACAGCCGCTGCTGCGGGTCGATCGCCACGGCCTCACGCGGACTGATGCCGAAGAATCCCGGGTCGAACTGCGTCGCCTCGTGCAGGAAGCCACCCGATCGCGTCCGGCTCGTACCGGGCTGATGCGCTTCGCTCCCGAAGAGCGCGTCCAGGTCCCAGCCCCGATCCGTCGGGAACTCGGAGATGGCGTCCTCGGCTCCAGTCACCAGGCGCCACAGGTCCTCGGGACCTGCCACCCCACCCGGCAGACGGCAACTCATCCCGACGATCACCACCGGATCGTCCGACGAAGACACCGCCGCCGACAGACCCGACCCCAACGCCGCGACAGCATCGGCCCCAGCGTCGGCGCCGAACAGCTCATCGCCCAGGAAACGCGCCAGATCAACCGGCGTGGGGTAGTCGAAGACGGCCGTGGCGGGGAGCCTGAGACCCGCTTCGGCGTTCAACGCATTGCGTAGCTCGACGGCCGTCAGCGAGTCGAATCCCAAGTCCCGGAAGGGAATGCCGGTCCCCAGGTCAGTGGGGTTGCTGTAGCCGAGGACGGTTGCGGCATGCCGACGCACCAGGTCCAGCAACGCCCGATCCCGCTCAGCAACCGACAGCCCGGCCAGCCGCTCCCGCACCACACCCAAACCAGCAACCTCACCACGGCCCGCCCGCAAAACCTCCCGCACCTCCGGGAGGTCTTCCAGCAGTGGGCTGGGCCGGCCACTGGTGAATGCCGGAACGAACCGCCCCCAGTCCACGTCCGCCACCACAACCCCGGCCTCACCACCACCCACAGCCGCGCCCAACGCTTCCACTGCCAAGGCCGGGTCCATCGGCTTCAACCCACGACGCCGCAGATGCTCCTCAGAACCATCAGCCTCCACCATCCCCCCACCAGCCCACGGACCCCACGCCACCACACTCCCCACCAACCCCCGCGCCCGACGATTCGCCACCACCCCCTCCAA
>NZ_JBFAEA010000046.1:0-28251 GCF_040641675.1 Streptomyces sp. NPDC020742 | reverse complement strand
CACCCGCTACGACAAGACCGCCGAGTCCTACCAAGCAGCCGTCACTCTCGCATCGCTCCTGATGTGGGCGTGACATTTGAAGACAACTCCTAGGCGGGGGCGTCCGCTGCCGGGCCCCGCCAGTCGGCGCCGGCGGCGGCCGGGCGGGGGGCACGGGCCGGGCAGCAGCCGACCGGGCACAGGTCGTGGCCGGCACCCAGGGCGCCCAGGGCGCAGCGCTCGGGGGCCAGGCCGCGCTCGGCGGCAGCGCGCTCCAGGAGGAGGTCGCGGACGGCGGCGGCGAACCGGGGGTCGGCGCCCACGGTGGCGGACCGGGCGACCGGCAGGCCCAGCTCGGCGGCCTTTGCGGTGGCCTCGGTGTCGAGGTCGTACTTGACCTCCATGTGGTCCGAGACGAAGCCGATGGGGGCCATCACGACCGCCGGGACGCCGGCGGCGTGCCGCTCCTCCAGGTGGTCGCAGATGTCCGGCTCCAGCCACGGGATGTGCGGGGCGCCGCTGCGGGACTGGTAGACGAGCCGCCAGGGGTGGTCCACCCCGGTCTCGGCGCGTACCGCTTCCGCGATCACCCGTGCCGCGTCGAGGTGCTGGGCGACATAGGCGCCGCCCTCGCCGCCCTCGGTGTGCTCCGCGGGGGTGCCGGAGGTGTCCGCGGCGGCGGTGGGGATGGAGTGCGTGGTGAAGGCGATCTCGGCGCGGTCGCGGGCATCCGCCGGCAGCTCGGCCAGCGACGCCAGCACGCCGTCGATCATCGGCCGCAGGAAGCCGGGGTGGTTGAAGTAGTGCCGCAGCTTGTCGACCTGCGGCACCGGCAGCCCCTCGGCCTGCAGGGCGGCGAGCGCATCGGCGAGGTTCTCGCGGTACTGCCGGCAGCCCGAGTACGAGGCGTAGGCGCTGGTGGCGAGGACCGCGATCCGACGGTGGCCGTCCTGCACCATCGTGCGCAGGGTGTCGGTCAGGTAGGGCGCCCAGTTGCGGTTGCCCCAGTGGACGGGCAGGTCCAGACCGTGCTCGGCGAAGTCCTTGCGCAGTGCGTCCAGCAGCTCGCGGTTCTGGGCGTTGATCGGGCTGACCCCGCCGAACAGGAAGTAGTGCTGCCCCACCTCCTTGAGGCGCTCACGGGGGATGCCGCGGCCACGGGTGACGTTCTCCAGGAACGGCACGACATCGTCGGGGCCTTCGGGGCCGCCGAAGGAGAGCAGCAGCAGGGCGTCATAGGGGCTGGGATCGCACTGTTCGGGCATGGCATCGATCCTGCCACCCTCGCGCCGCGGTCGGCGGGCAGGTCCCGGTGCCACGGCCGTCGAGGGCGGCGTGCACGGTGGCGGAAATCCGGAGGCACCACACCCGCCCCGCCCGTAAGCTGTATCAGCCACATACATTGCTTACCGATCTTCGGTCCTCATCCGGCGGAGCGCCCCCCGTTGCCCAGTCCTTACCGCGCCCTCTTCAGCCGCCCCGGCACCACATCCTTCTCCGCCGCCGGACTCCTGGGCCGCTTGCCGGTGTCGATGCTGGGCATCGGCATCGTCACCATGGTCTCCCAACTGACCGGCCGCTACGGCCTGGCGGGCGGCCTCTCGGCGACCCTCGCGCTGTCCGCGGCGGTCCTCGGCCCGCAGATCTCCCGGTTGGTGGACCGGCGCGGCCAGCGCCGGGTGTTGCGCCCGGCCACCCTGGTGTCGCTCGCCGCGATCGCCGGTCTGCTGCTGAGCGCGCAGCAGCGCTGGCCGGACTGGCTGTTGTTCGTCTTCGCCGCGTGTGCGGGGTGCGTGCCGAGCGTCGGCTCGATGGTCCGGGCGCGCTGGGCGGAGATCTACCGCGGCTCCTCGCGCGAGCTGCACACCGCCTATGCGTGGGAGTCGATCGTCGACGAGATGTGCTTCATCGTCGGGCCGATCCTCTCCATCGGCCTGTCGACGGCGTGGTTCCCGGAGGCCGGGCCGATGCTGGCCGGCGTCTTCCTGGCGGCCGGGGTCTTCTGGCTGACCGCACAGCGCCGGACCGAGCCGGTGCCGCATCCACGGGAGCAGCACAGCACGGGGTCGGCGCTGCGTTCGCCGGGGCTCCAGGTGCTGGTGGTGACGTTTGTGGCGACCGGAGCGATCTTCGGGGCGATCGACGTGGTGACGGTGGCGTTCGCCGAGGAGGAGGGGCACAAGGCGGCGGCCAGTGTGGTGCTGGCGGTCTACGCGCTCGGCTCGTGTGTGGCCGGTGCCGTCTTCGGACTGCTGCACCTCAAGGGGCACCCGGCCCGCCGCTGGGTGGTGGGGGTCTGTGCGATGGCGGTGAGCATGGTGCCGCTCCAGCTGATGGGGTCGCTGCCGTTGCTGGCCGTGGCGCTCTTCGTCGCGGGCCTGTCCATCGCCCCGACGATGGTGACCACGATGGCGCTGGTCGAGGAGCATGTGCCGCGGGCGCAGCTGACCGAGGGGATGACCTGGACCAGCACCGGCCTGGCGGTCGGTGTGGCGCTGGGTTCGTCGGCGGCCGGCTGGGTGGTGGACGCCGCGGGGGCCGCCCGGGGCTACCTCGTGCCGGGGACGGCGGGGGTGCTCGCCGCCCTGGTGGCCTTCGCGGGCTACCGCCGGCTCCGTCCGCGCCCGGTGCCCGGGGCGGGGCGGACCGTCGCCGAGAGCCTGCCCGCGCCGGGCGTCGCCTCCGGCGAGCGGCAGGGCGAGGAGAGCATCACCTAGCCACCGGCGGGCCGCCCGGGACGCGCACAGCGCTCGACGTCACCCGCTCGGCGTTACCGGCGGTACGAGTTGTCCGGAAGCTGGGCGATAAGGGGCGGTTCCTTGATCATGCGAATCCCGTCAACCCCTGTGGACGGCCCGTCGGTCGCTGACATCATGCGCTCACCAGCGGCGGCCGAACGGTCGTCCGCGCGCAGGGAGGGGACGTCACCATGGCAGTCCGCAACGCCGTCGACGGCTCGGGAGGGCGCGGCCCCGCGGCCGGCCCCTGGCGCAACTGGGCGGGCAATGTCACCGCCCGTCCGGTCCGGACCGCGGCCCCGGCGAGCACCGAGGAACTGGCGACCACGGTCCGCGCCGCCGTCGAGGACGGACTGACGGTCAAGGCCGCCGGCACCGGCCACTCCTTCACCCCGGCCGCCGCCACCGACGGGCTGCTGATCCGCCCCGAGCGGCTGACCGGGGTCCGCGGGATCGACCGCGAGGCCGGCACGGTGACGGTCGCCGCCGGTACACCGCTCAGGCGCCTGAACGAAACGCTGGCCGCGCACGGACTGTCGCTGACCAACATGGGCGACATCATGGAGCAGACCGTCTCGGGAGCCGTCAGCACCGGGACCCACGGCACCGGCCGGGACTCCGCCTCCCTCGCCGCCCAGGTCACCGCCCTGAAGTTGGTCACCGCCGACGGCTCGGTGCTGACCTGCTCCGCCGAGGAGCACCCGGAGGTCTTCGCCGGGGCCCGGCTGGGGCTGGGGGCGCTCGGCGTGATCAGCGAACTGACCTTCGCCGTGGAGCCGGAGTTCCTGCTGACCGCCCGCGAGGAGCCGATGCGCTTCGCCGAGGTCACCGACCGGTTCGAGGAACTGGCCACCGAGAACGAGCACTTCGAGTTCTACTGGTTCCCACACACCGGCAACTGCAGCACCAAGCGCAACAATCGCAGCCAGGGCCCGGCCGCCCCGCCCGGCAGGGTCAGCGGCTGGATCGAGGACGAGCTGCTGTCCAACGGGGTCTTCCAGGTCGCCTGCGCGGTCGGGCGGGCGGTGCCGGCCGCCATCCCGGGCATCGCCAAGCTCTCCAGCCGCGCCCTGTCGGCCCGCACGTACACCGACATCCCGTACAAGGTGTTCACCTCGCCGCGACGGGTGCGGTTCGTGGAGATGGAGTACGCGCTGCCCCGGGCGACCGCGATCGGTGCGCTGCGGGAGCTCAGAGCGCTGGTGGAGCGCTCGGACTTCCGGATCAGTTTCCCCGTCGAGGTGCGCACCGCACCCGCCGACGGCCTCCCGTTGTCGACCGCCTCGGGCCGGGACACCGTCTACATCGCCGTCCACCTCTACCGGGGGACGCCGCACCAGGCGTACTTCTCCGCCGTCGAGAAGGTCATGACGGCGCACGAGGGACGCCCCCACTGGGGGAAGCTGCACACCCGGGACGCGTCCTACCTCGCCGAGGCCTACCCCCGCTTCGGCGAGTTCACCGCGCTGCGCGACCGGCTGGACCCCGAGCGCCGGTTCGGCAACGCCTACCTCCGGCGGGTTCTGGGCGACTGACCTGCGACAACGGCCGCGTCCCGGCGTCCGCGAAGGGACACCGGGACGCGGCCGGCGCAGACCGGCGGCACCGAAGCGGCCCGTCCGGGGTCAGGAAGCGCCTGGGTCGGGCGCCTGGCCACCGGACTCCTGCTGGTCCTGCTGTCCCCCGGGGGCTCCGCCGCCTCTGGAGCCGTCACCGGTGCCGGCGCTGTCGCCGCTGCCTCCGGAGCCGCTCGGGGAGGAGTCCGGGGACGGCGAGGTGTGCGGGTCCGGCGAGGTCCTGCCGCCGTCGGACGGGGAGGGGGAGGGCGAGGAATCGCCGCTGCCCCGGCCCGTGCCGGTGCCGCTGTCGTCGGACCGGCCGGGGTCCGGGGACGCGCCGCCGCTGCCCTGCCGCCCGCCGTCACCGGGCTGACGGCCCGGGTCGGGCGACTGCGGAGGGGCGGGCTGCCGCCGGCTCTTCTCCCCGGTGTAGGTGAGGTTGCCCAGCGTGGTGCCCTGCTCCCCGTTCGGCGTCTGCCCGGTCATCAACTCGGCTGCGGTGACCCCGCCCATCGCGAGCACGAAGACCGCGAACGCACCCAGCGCCGGGCGCTTCCAGCCGCGCAGCCGGGTGCCGTACGTCCGGGTGCTGAGCTCCTCGGGACCCTCGGGCCGCTCGACGGCAGGCAGCGCCTTGGTGGCGTCGGCCGGCCGGGCGGTCGGGCTTCCCAGCGCCACCGTCCGCTCGTCGAGGCGCGGCACCGCCTGGGTGCGGTCCGCGGGGTGAGCGTGCCCGGGGTGGGCGTGCGGCGGGTGGGCGTTCGCCGGGTCCCGCCGGCGGGCCTGCTCGGCCCGCGGGATCAGCTGCGTACGGGGGGTGTCGGACCGCGGGGTCCGGGCGGCGACGGAGGTGACCCGGTCCTCGGCGCCCTGCTTGTCGAAGGTCGGCAGCACCATCGTGGGGTCGGCCTGCCGAGCCTGCGGGGATGTGGATCGAGTGCGGGAGGGGAAGCGGCGCGGCTTCGGCCGGGTGGTGACCGAGGCCTCCTTGATCTGTTCGCCGGTGCGCCGGAAGAGGTGCTGGAATATCGAGCCGCCTGTCGTGGCCACGACACTGACCACACCTGCGCCGATGATGGTTCCGTACACACCGAGCTGACCCGCGAGGTACGCGGCGACGGCGGCGGCGAGCGCACTGCCGGCCACCTGAGCGACGCTCAGGTCGATCCGCTTCTCCTTCTTCTTCGTGGCGGTTTCGGTTTCTTCGTCCATCTCCAACCTTTGATAGCCCCTTCGATCCATGTTGCATGGAGAAGTGACCAATTGGCGGAGTCAAAAGTTCCGATTTTGGGGAATCTGTGAAACTCGCCACCGCTGTGCCTGGTAGAGAGATCGACAAGACGACCGAACACCCTTACCCACCCAGAAGTTCGGCGGCGCGGCGGTCCACCCCAGTGGTCCGAATGGAGTACTGTGGCGAAGCCTGGCCCCGGTTCCCGTCCGGCTGCCCGGAACCCGCGGGAGGGGCCACGAAGACGGCACTCACCCGGGGGCGCCGTCGCTCGGCACGGGTGACCGGCGACAGGGCAAGCGACACGGTCACTGAGCGTTGCGAACAGGTAACCGTGTCATAACGGCGTTTGAGGGCCAAGCCTCGACACGCCGGGCAACTCGGCAATGTTGTGGCAGGCTGCACCCGGGCAGGCCACACTCGACTAGCGGAAGCAGCGACGCACGTGACGTCGGCAGGCACCACCCGGGAGGTCCCCATGCCCGAACTGCGTGTCGTGGCCGTCTCCAACGACGGCACACGGCTGGTGCTCAAGGCTGCGGACAGCACCGAGTACACGCTTCCGATCGACGAACGGCTGCGCGCCGCCGTGCGCAACGACCGTGCGCGGCTGGGCCAGATCGAGATCGAAGTCGAGAGCCACCTGCGGCCGCGGGACATCCAGGCGCGTATAAGAGCCGGCGCCTCCGCCGAAGAGGTCGCCCAGCTCGCCGGCATCCCCGTCGACCGCGTGCGCCGCTTCGAGGGCCCGGTGCTCGCCGAGCGTGCGTTCATGGCCGAACGGGCCCGCAAGACACCGGTGCGGCGACCGGGCGAGAACACCGGTCCCCAGCTCGGCGAGGCGGTCGCCGAGCGGCTGTTGCTGCGCGGCGCCGACAAGGACAGCGTCCAGTGGGACTCCTGGCGCCGGGACGACGGCACCTGGGAGGTGCTGCTGGTCTACCGCGTCGCCGCCGAACCGCACTCGGCGAGCTGGACCTACGACCCGCCGCGGCGGCTCGTGCAGGCGGTGGACGACGAGGCCCGGGCGCTCATCGGCGAGAGCGACGACACGCCCGAGCCGAGCTTCCCGTTCGTGCCGCGGATCGCACGACTACCGCGCGACCGGCCGCTGGACCGCACCCTGGACCGGCAGCCCGAGCGCACCGCCCCGTCCGGCGGCGAGGAGAACGAGTCGTGGGGCGCCGAGGAGACGACCGGCGGCGAACGGGAGCGGGACTCGCTCACGAGCCTGCTGGAGGCGGTGCCCAGCTTCCGTGGCGACATGGTCGTGCCGGAGAGCGCCAAGGCGCCGCAGGACGACGAGGCCGAGTCCGAGGTCGAGGTCGAGGAGCCGCCGGCCCCGGCGGCCAGTGCGGGCGCGGGCTCCGCGTACGCCGATGTGCTGATGCCCCGGGCGGTCGCGGGGCACCGCGACCGGCTGACCGGGACCACGGACCGGCAGGCGGAGGCGGACGGGGTCCGGCCCGGGCGCCGGGCGGCGGTCCCCAGTTGGGACGAGATCGTCTTCGGCACCCGGCGGAAGAAGCCGGAGTAGCCCCGGTGCCGCCATGGACACCGGTCCGCCCGTCCCCCGTTCCGGGGTGACGGGCGGACCGCGTCATGCGGCGACGCCGGTGCCGTACGGCCCCCTGACGGGGGCTCAGCCGGGCTGGGGGCCGGTGGCGACGGGGCGGGAGGGGTCGGCGGTCCATTCGCTCCAGGAGCCGACGTACAAGGCCGCGGGCACCCCGGCCACCGCGAGGGCCAGCACCTGCTGGGCCGCGGAGACGCCCGAACCGCAGTAGACGCCGACCTCGGCGGTCGCCGTGGCGCCCACCGCGGCGAACCGCTCGGCCAGCTCGGCGGCGGGCCGGAAGACCGTGCCGCCCTCGGCGATGTTCTCGGCCGTCGGCGCGGACACCGCGCCCGGGATGTGGCCGGCGACCGGGTCGATGGGCTCCACCTCGCCCCGGTAGCGCTCACCGGCACGGGCGTCGAGCAGCACCCCACGACGGGCCAGGGCCGCGGCCTGCTCCGCCGTCAGCAGCGGCATCCCGCCGGGCACCGGTGCGAAGTCGCCGGGCTCGGGGGTCACCCGGTCGGTGCTCATCGCGCCGCCGGACGCCTGCCAGGCGGCCAGTCCGCCGTCCAGCACCCGCACCTCGCGGTGGCCGGCCCAGCGCAGCAGCCACCAGGCGCGGGCGGCGGCCCAGCCCTGGCCGCCGTCGTAGGTGACCACCGGGCGGTCCGCGCGGACGCCGGCCGCCCGCATCGCGGTGGCGAAGGCGTCGAGGTCGGGCAGCGGGTGGCGGCCGGCGGTACCGGGCTTTCCGGCCAGTTCGGCGTCGAGGTCGACATAGACCGCGCCGGGCAGGTGGCCGGCCTCGTACTCCGGGCGGCCGGGCGGGCCGCCGAGCTGGTAGCGGACGTCCAGGAGCACCGGACCAGTGGCCCCGGTCAACTCGCTCGCGAGTTCGGTAGCGGTGATGATGGCATTCATGGGTCTCATCCTTGCGTAGCGACGACTACGTACAGAAGGCGGGAGCCCACCCTCCGTATGACGGAGTTACCCTCTGCCGTCACCCCGGAGTAGCGGACTGGGAACCTCAAAACGGGCATTCTCCCTCGGGAACGCGCCATGGACGGCGCGGCCGGGGCGCACACCAGGGCACCGGGTGCGAGCATCTGCTCGGGACCTGCGCCCGTACCGCACCTACCGCACATGGTCCGCCCCCAACGCTCCGAGGAGAGAGTGACAATGACGACCGAGGCCGCGACTCGGCGGATGCCCGGCGCTCCCTGCTGGGTGAGCCTCCTGGCCCACAGCCTGCCCGCGACGCAGGAGTTCTACGGCGCGCTGTTCGGCTGGGAGTTCCGCCCGGGGCCGCGGCATTTCGGACCGTACGCCCGGGCCTTCCTCGACGGCAGAGAGGTCGCCGGGATCGGTGAACTGGCGCCCGACCGGGACCTGCCCGTCGCCTGGACCACCTATCTGGCCAGCAACGACGCCGATGTGACCGCCGAGCAGATCCGCTGCTGCGGCGGGACGGTGGGCGTGGGGCCGCTGGACGCGGACGACGACGCGGGCCGGATGGCGATCGGTTCGGACCCGCAGGGCGCGATCTTCGGGATCTGGCAGGGCCGGACGATGATGGGCACCGCCATCACCGGCGAGCCCGGCACCCCGGCCTGGAACGAACTGGTCACCCAGGACACCGCGTCCGTAGGCCCGTTCTACGAGCATGTCTTCGGGTTCGAGACGGAACCGTCGGCGCCGGCCGGCGGGGCCGACGACTATCTGACGCTGTCCCTCAAGGGCCGAGCGGTGGCCGGCATCCACGGGGTGGGCGGCGACCGGCTGCGCGACGGCGGCCCCCACTGGCTGACCTACTTCGCCGTCCCGCACACCGATGCGGCCGTCCGCCGGGTCACCGAACTGGGCGGCCACGTCCTGGCCGCGGCCCATGACTCCCCGCACGGCCGGCTGGCGACGGTCGCCGACCCCGAGGGCGCGGTCTTCGCCGTCATCGAACGGGGCTGAGCCGGCCAGGGCGCCTCCGGGGCAGGACTCCTGACGTGCCGTCATGGCCGTTGCGACGGGGCGGATTCGGCTACCACAGCGGGGCTTCCGGCGGGACCGGGAGGACGTCCGGCGACAGCGCGTCGGCACGGGCCGCGGCGCTGGTCATCCGGCGCAGGTGGTGCCGCCTGCACAGCACCTCGTAACCCATCTCGCCCTGGGCCTGGTTGACGTCACCCACCACCACCCCGATCTGCAGCGCGCCAGTGTGCAACCGGCCCGGACCCTGCTCTCCTTCGGCTCCCTCACTCGACAGCCCGCACAAGTTCGCCTGGGACGTGTCCGGTTGACCGGTGCAAGAGGTGGTCGACGGCCGGTGATTCGGGTGATCAGGCGCCTGGTCTCAGCGCGAACGAGGTGGCCGCTAAAGCGGCTCTGGGGCCGCCGCCGCTGGGGGCTCCGCTGCGAGCGATTCCGCGGTGTTCTGAGTGTCTTTCCAACCACCCCGTAGGGCCGACACGGCCAGCAGGCACGACACCATGGCGGCCGCACCGCAGACCACGTATCCGAGCGAGTAGCCCTGGCCGAGTGCGTCCCGGGCAAGGGATGCCGCCTGACCGGGTGTGGACTCCAGCGGGACCGAGTTCACCGCCAGCGGGCCCCCGGCGTGGGCCACCTCCGTGGCAGCGCTCTTCACCGCTGGGTCGAGCGAGGACGCGGAAGACGGGACCGGAACTCCGAGGCGGCATGGCCGAGCGCGACCGCGCCGATGAGCGCCGGGCCGAGGGTGAACCCGAAGTCCCGGAGCAGGCTCGTCGATGCGCTGGCCATACCGGCGTAGTGAACGGGAACCGTGTTCACGGCGACGGCGGTGAGCGACGCGATGCTGAACGCGTAGCCGATGCCCGCCAGGCCCAAGGGCGCGAGGTACGTACCGAGCGAGGTCTCCCGTACGTCCACCGTCGCCATCCAGAAGTCGCCCGCGGCCATCAGCAGCAGGCCACCGGAGAGCAGCCAGCGCGGGTTCGCCCGCTCCAGCAACCGCGAGATGACCGGAGTGAGCACCAGCGAGAACCCGCCGAGCAGGACGAAGGCCACCGAGGTCCGCAGCGGGCTCTGGTGCTGGATCACCCCTATCCGGATGCTGGTCGCATAGGCGGTGCCGAGGAAGCTGAACATGCCGACCACCGTGATCACCGAGACGACGGCGAACGACCGGTTGCGGAACAGGTCGAGGCGCAGCAGGGGGGTGCGGGCCCGGTGCTCCGCGAGGACGAACAGCACGAGGAACACCGCGGCGACGGCGAAGGCGCTGATCACCGAGGGGGAACCCCAGCCGTCGGTCGGCCCCTGGATCACCGCGTAGAGAAGGGCGAACAGGCCGATGAGGATGGTGATCTGGCCGCCCCAGTCGAGTGAGCGGCCTTCCGGTGAGCTGGAGTCCTCGGCGCGCAGCCAGCAGACCAGCGCGACAACCACGGCCAGTGCGGCGACGATCACAAAGGAAATCTTCCATGAACCGTACGTTCCGGAAATGCCGCCGAGTACGGGGGCGACGAAGCCGCCGGTGGAGAGCGATGCGGTCCAAAGCGCGATACCCCGAGCCCGGTCACGCGGCGTGTGCGTGCCGGCCGCGACCATGGCGAGCGTGGTGGGGAAGAGCGCCGCCGCGCCGAGGCCGCCGAGGAGCTGGCCCGCCCACAGCTGGGGGACGCCGCCGGCGGTCGCCGCGACCACCTCGCCCACCGCCAGCAGCCCCGCGCCTCCGACCAGCAGCCTCTTGCGACCGAAGAGGTCGCCCAGCACGCCGAAGGTCAGTTCCAGTACGGTCACGGGCAACAGGAACGCATCGGAGATCCAGGTGAGTTGGGAGCCGACCGGCTGCAGGCTCTCCTGGAACAGCCCGTTCAGGGTCGCCGGCATGGCCAGCGCGATCTGGGCGAGGCACACCGCAAGACAGCTCGTGATCAGCGTTCCCGTACGGCGAGAGCGGCCGGACCGGAGACGGTGCAGCTGGTCCGGAACGGCCTTGGTTCTTGGACTGGTCATGACGTCACTCGCTTCCACTTGTCGCCGGCTCGGGCCGGCCTGCCGTCCTGCTCCAAGAGCACGACTCATGCCGTGCTCAGGTGTTGTCCTGGCGGTCCGCGAAGGCGCGGGCCACCTGGCCGGCCAGCTTCGCGGTGCTGATCAGCACGGCGCGGTTCGCCGCCGCACTGCGTCCCTCGGTCGCCGCGGATACGGCCTTCAGCAGGTAGGGGGTGATTGCCGCGCCGTGCACACCGTCGCGTTCGGCTTTCCGCACGGCGCCTTGGACAGCCCGCTCGATCCGCTCGCTGTCCAGCGCGTCCTCGGCCTCGATGGGCGAGGTGACGACCACCGATCCCGTCGCCCCGGCCTTCCAGTGCAGGTCGATGGCCGCGGTCAGTGTCGTGAGCTCGTCGGCCCGCTGCGGGTTGGGGAACCCGCTGGAGGTGCAGTAGTACGCCGGGAAGTCCTCGCACCGGTAGCCGATCACCGGCACCCCCAGCGTCTCCAGGTATTCCAGCGTGAGGCCCACATCGAGAATGCTCTTGGCTCCCGCACACACCACGGCGACCTGACTGCGCGTCAGCTGCAGCAGGTCCGCGGAGATGTCGAAGGTGACCGAGGCATTGCGGTGCACTCCGCCGATGCCTCCGGTGGCGAGCACCGGAATCCCGGCGACGCCGGCAATGAGCGAGGACGAGGCCACGGTGGTGGCCCCCAGTCCACGCGAGGCCAGGATCAGCCCGATGTCCCGTGTACTGGCCTTGGGAATGTGCCGGGTGCCGGCGAACCGGTCCAGTTCGTCCTCGCTCATCCCGACAACGAGGCGCCCGTCAGCAATGCCGATCGTGGCGGGTGTGGCGCCCCCCTCGCGCACCGCCCGGCCGATGGCGAGCGCCCATTCCAGGTTTCCTGGGTACGGTGGCCCGTGGTTGATGACGGTGGTCTCCAGCGCCACCACCGGCCGCCCCTCCCGAAGGGCCTGTGCGACCTCATCACTCAGGCGTAGCAACTCGCGCATCTCTCCTCCTTCTTGACGCGCGGGCCACGACAGCATTCGGGGAATTCTTCAGCGGCCTTTTCCGGCGTCGAGAGTGGCGACCATGGTCGACCCCCTGGCTGAGATGCACCTGACGGCGACCTGACGCCCCCGTGGGAGCAGTCGGCGCGCTGCGTCAGTGGCGTGCCAGGTCGGCATCAGAGCCGGGATGCAGGGTGCTGATGACCGGTGTCCGATCCGTGATTCCGGGCAGCCGGAATGCCGAAAGGAGCCCTCAGCATGCTTCCGAGCACTGACAACGACGGCATCGCGGAAGCGGCGCAACGGCTCTGGAACGCGCGGGTGAGCAGTCTGCCCTGTGCGCCGGTCCGCTCACTGCTGGGTGCCGGAGATATCGAGGCCGCGTATGCGGTGCAGGAAGTGAACACCCGACGGTCGCTGTCCGAGGGGCGACGGCTCGTCGGGCGCAAGATCGGGCTGACCTCGCCGGCCGTGCAGAAGCAGCTGGGTGTCGACCAGCCGGACTTCGGGATGCTGTTCGGCGATATGGCCGTGTGCGACGGTGCGGAAATCGACCTCACACGGTTGATCGACCCGCGCATCGAGGTGGAGATCGCCTTCGTTCTGGGTACCGACCTCGCCGATGAGTGGGCGACGACGGCCGATGTGCTGCGCGCGACCGCATACGTGGTGACGGCGATCGAGGTGGTCGACTCACGGGTCGCCGCCTGGGACATCGATATCGTCGACACCGTCGCGGACAATGCGTCCAGTGGCCGGTTTCTCCTCGGCGGGACCCCGTGCCGTCTGGACGGACTGGATCTGCGGGAGAGCGGCGCGGTCCTGATGGCCGGTGGCGAACCGCTGTCCGTCGGAGCCGGGGCGGCATGCCTGGGGCACCCGGTGAATGCCGTGACCTGGCTCGCCCGCCGACTGGCCAGGACCGATTACCCGCTCTCTGCCGGCGACGTGGTCCTCTCCGGTGCCCTTGGCCCCATGGTCCGCGTCACGGCCGACACCGTCTACGAAGCGCGCGTCTCCGGGCTCGGTTCGGTACGCGCCGAGTTCGCGAGGGGCAGTCACTCGTGACCGCACCGGTCGCCGTTCTCGGGTCCGGCACTGTCGGCACCGACCTGATGTTCAAGGTCCTCCGACCGTCCAGCACGTCGCAGAGGGCGGCCATGGCGGGGATCGACCGCGCGTCGGAAGGGCCGGCACGGGCTCGTCGGCCGGGCACACCGACCACAGCGCCGGGCGCCGAGGGACCGGCCGAACTGCCCGGATTCAAGGAGACCGAGCAGGCACCTACCGCCGACGACACGTGAAAGGCTCGCCATGAGTGGAACGACGTCAATGCACAAGCTGGCCGCGCGACTCGATGAGGCAGCCCGGCGGGGCGAGGTCACCTCGCAGCCCTCGCAAGGGGCTCCGCTGAGTGTCGCGGACGCCTACACGGTGCAGGAGCTGTCCCTCGCCCGGCGGCTCGACCGCGGCGAGCGTCTGGTGGGGGTGAAGATGGGCTTCACCAGCCGGCAGAAGATGGCGCAGATGGGCGTGGACGAGGTCATCTGGGGCCGCCTGACCGACGCCATGCTGGTGCCGGAGGGTGGCCGGCTCCCACCGGGCTGCTGCATCCATCCACGCGTTGAGCCTGAGGTCGCCTTCCTGATCGGACGCGACATACCTCCGGGCGCGCGGCCGGAAACCATCACCTCGGCGGTGACTGCGGTCGCCCCCGCCTTGGAGATCATCGACTCCCGCTATGCGGACTTCCGCTTCACCTTGGCGGACGTGGTGGCCGACAACGCTTCCGCCGCCGGGTTCGTCCTTGGAGCCTGGCGGGCCGTTCCGTCGTCACTGGACTGCCTCGGGGTGCTCCTGGAGGTGGACGGCCGGATTGCCGAGGCCGGCTCCACCGCGTCGGTCCTCGGCGACCCGTGGCGTTCGCTGGTGGCCGCGGCACGGCTGACCGGGCGGGCCGGGATGCCGCTGCAGGCGGGGTGGGTGGTGCTCGCCGGCGGTGCTACCGCGGCTGTTCCGCTGCGTCCGGGGGCGCTGGTGCGCACGGTGGTCGAGTCACTGGGTTCGGCTTCGGTGGCGGCGGCGCCGAGCTCTCCACGGCCTTAGCGGTGCGGTCCACGTCGCCGGCCAGCCAGGTCGGCGTGGGCATACCCGTCCGGTCGCGGATCTGCCGTGCCCGGGCCAGCAGATCGGCGGCGCGCGGCCGGTCGGTGCGGCAGACCGTGCTGGCCAGGGCTTCGAGGCCGATGGCCAACATCCAGGGGTCGTGGACCGACTCGCCGGTGGCGATGGCGGTCTCGAAGCACCCCCGTGCCTCCGCCGTCCTCCCGAGCTCGACCAGCACCAGGCCCAGGCAGACGCGGCACAGCCCCGCTTCCCTGGACAGAGCCATGCGTTCGTAGGACTCCAGGGCGCTGGTGTGCAGGGCGCCGGCGCGCTCCAGATCCTTGTCGGCACGTACGAGGATCCCCAGGCTGTTGCGGGCGCTGGCAGCGGGCTCTTCGGCGCCGATCCAGGCAGCGGTGTTCAACGACTCCTGCAGCAGGTCCCGGGCAGCATCCGGATCGCCGCGGAGGATGGCCAGCCGCCCCAGGTCTGCCAGCCGTGCGGCGACCATCTCGGCCAGCCCGAGGCGCCGCGCAAGGCTGAGCCCTTCGTCGGCGAGCGCCGTGGCCTCACGGTAGTGACCGCGGCACTCGCTGACCGCACCGAGGCGGAACAGAGCGCGCAGCACTCCCCATTGGTCGCCGCTGAGGCGGTAGTGCGTCAGGGCGTGGGTGAACAGTTCGGTGGCCCGTCCGGCCTCGCCCTGCCAGAACGCACCGAGGCCGGCAACGATGTAGGAACTCGCCAGCACCCAATGGTCGGTGGCCTCGTCCAGCCCGTCGAAGGCACGGGCGATATGCGGTGCGGCCTCGGCGTGCTGCCCCTGGCGCATCAGAGCGTGCGCCAGAAACGCCGAGGCGAGCGCGAGATCGGCGTCGGAGCTGCCGGCGGCGGCCCCAACGTCCAGGGCCTGGCGGCCGAGGCGCACGGCGGCGTCGAGGTCGTGTGCGTTCTGCGCGAGGTGGGACGCCCAGGCAAGGGCGAGCGCATGGACGGTGGGGGACGTTTCGCGGCCGTCCAGCTCCAGCGCGGCCAGGAGCCGTCGGGTGCCGCTCTGATGCTCGGCGCGGATCCACCAGTACCAGGCGAGCGCGCCCGCCATCCGCTGCGCCGGTTCGGCTTCCCCGCTTCCGAGCAGCCAGTCCAGGGCGGTGTCGAGGTTTCCCGTCTCACGTTGCAGGGTGGCCAGCCACTCGGGCTGGTCGGGCCCGCGCACCCGCCTGCCGCCCTCCTCGCCGAGCGCGCGGAAGTACGCAGCGTGCAGGTCGCGCACCTGTGCGTAGTCGTTCGTGGCGTGCAGCCGGGCGTTGCCGTACTCCCGGATCGTCTCCAGCATGTCGTAACGCGCGTGGTCGCCCGTTCCCACCTCGGCGGATACCAGGGACTTGTTGACCAGGCGGTCGATGCAGTCCCGCACGGCCGTCGTGCCCATGTCCGGCAGGGCGGCGCAGACGGCCGCTGCCGCGTCGGCGGTGAAACCGCCCGAGAAGACCGAGAGCCGGTCGAAGACCGCGCGCTCTGCCGCGGACAGCAGTTCGTAGCTCCAGTCGACCATGGCCGCCAAGGTGCGGTGGCGCGCCGCCGCGGTGCGGGAACCCCCGGTCAGCAGGCTGAAGCGGTCGGCCAGCGCGCGGGTGATGTCCGTGATCGACATCGTCTTGGTGCGTGCGGCGGCGAGTTCGATCGCCAGCGGAATGCCGTCCAGCCGGCGGCAGATCTCCCCGGCGTGTACGGCGTTCCCTTCGGACAGACGGAAGTCGGGGCTGACGGCACGGGCGCGGTCCACGAAGAGCTGCACCGCTTCGTGCCCGGCGATGGCCTCGGGGTCCTCGTCGGCCGCACCGGGATACCGCATGGGCGGCACGGGCAGCTGCATCTCTCCGGGGACTCCGAGCGGCTCCCGGCTGGTCGTGACGATGCGCAGCCGTCCGCAGTCCCGCAGCAGCGCTTCCACCAGCTCGGCGACGGCCTCGACGAGATGTTCGCAGTTGTCCAGCACCAGCAGCAGCTGCTTCTCCTGGAGGTATTGCCGCAGACGCTCGACGGCGGGCCGTACGGTGCCCGGAGCGGGTGCCGCCTGCATGGTGGAAGACGGCTGCGACCTGACGTCAAGAGCCTGCAGGATCGCGCTGGCCACCCTGTCCGGTTCGGTAACCGGGGCCAGTTCCACCACCCATACGCCGTCGGGCAGCGGCAGGTCGGCAGCGCCGACCGCTTCCAGGGCAAGGCGGGTCTTCCCGGTCCCGCCGGCCCCGGTCAGGGTGACCAGCCGCCATGAACGGATGAACTGGCGCACCTGACCGAGCACATCATGGCGTCCGACGAAGCTCGTCAAGGGGGAGCGCAGGTTGCCCTTGGCGCACGCGGTCGAGGCTGCCGTCTGGGGGGCCGGCGGGGAAGCGGGGCCGAGCAGGCCCGCGTCATGGATCAGGATCCGCTGCTCCAAGCGCTGCAGTTCCTCGCTCGGTTCGACCCCCAGCTCATCGACGAGATGTGCGCGGGCCGTCCGGAGCACACTCAGGGCTTCAGCCTGGCGGCCGGCGCGGTACAGACTGGTCATGAGCAGGGCGGAGAAGCGCTCCCGGAGCGGGTGTGCCCTGGTGAGTGCGGACAGTTCCGGGATGACCTCGGCATGGTGGCCCACGGCGAGGTCCGCCTCGATGCGGCTCTCCAGGGCGATCAGCCGCAACTCGTCGAGGCGGCTCGCTTCGGTCCGGGCGAAGCCCATGTCCAGGACGTCGGCGAGGGCGGGCCCGCGCCACAGGGCGAGCGCCTCGGACAGCGTGGCGGCAGCGGCCGCCGGCTCACCGGACATCTGTGCCGTGCGCCCGGCCGCCACCAGGTCCTCGAACCGGTAGAGGTCGACGTCCTCGCGGTCCACGTCCAGCATGTAGCCGCCGCTTGCGGTGGCGATGCGCTTGCTGCCCAGAATCGCCCGCAGCCGGGAGATCTGAGCCTGGATCGTGTTCGCAGGGTGGGAGAGGTGGTCCTCGCCCCAGACCTCGTCAAGGATGCGATCGGTGGAGACCACCGTTCCGCTGTGCAGCGCGAGCAGGGCCAGTAGAGTCCGCTGCCGGGGACCCTCAAGGGGAATCTGCTCTTCCCCCTCGCGGACTTCCAGCCGACCAAGCAGCTGAACTCGCATGCGAAAAGGGTAACACCCCCGGTCAGCGGCCACTTTGTCACGCGGCATTGCTTCCGTCGGTATCGTCCGTCTCGAACAGCGGACGGTCGCGATAGCGGTCCACCCGGCCGGGTGGACCGACCAAGGGAGCGGGGGACAGCTCGCGGAACTCGCGGTCGAAGTACATCAGCGGCTGCCCGTCGTGCACCTGAACGCTTTCGACCTCCCCCACGAGGATGCTGTGGTCACCGGCGTCGTACTGGGCGGAGGCCCGGCAGACCAGGCTGACCAGCGCGCTGGGCAGGACGGGAACTCCGCCCTCGGTGCGGAATCCGGCCCGGGCGAACTTGTCCGCGCCGGGCGTCGCGAACCGCAGGGCGAGCGTCCGGTGCTCGGGGCGCAGCACATTGATCGCGTACCGCTCCGCCTGCTTCAGCACGTCGTGTGAGCGTGCGGACACGGCCGGGCAGAACAGGACCAGTGGCGGCGACAGGGACACGGAGCAGAAGGCACTGACCGTGATGCCCCAGGCCTCGCCGGCCGCATCGGTGGTGGTGGCGATCGTCACGCCGCTGGGGAAGCTACCCAGCGCCCGGCGGAAGGCGTCAGCGTCCATCAGCGGCCTCCGATGCCGTGCCCCGCCGCGCTGCCCCGTCGGACAGGTCGATGATGCCCTCCGGGCGGCGGACGAAGTCGAAGATCCTCTTGGTGAGGGGTTCCTTGTCGTATGCCTGGAACAGCATGGCCGCAACGCGTTCCGGTGCGCCGAAGAAGAAGCGCTCGTAGAGCGCCTGTCGCGCGCCGAAGCCCGATACGGCCACGTCCTGGGCGAGCCGGAACAACCCGATGCGCTGGGTGGCTTCGAGATTCTCCAGCGCGAAGTAGGTGTCGATGTCACCGGCGGTTGCCGAGGTCAGGTCCGCCAGGGCGGGCGTGGCCATCAGTGAACTGGAGCCGAGGAGCTGGACCAGTTCGACCAGCCGCTGGTACTGCTGCGGGAAGACGTTGCGGGCGGCGTCCAGCGGCATCCGGTCGGGTGTCATGGTGCCCCACTGGTCGGGCCTGGCGTTGGCCTCGCTCGCGGTCAGGCAGGCCTTCATCAGTTCCACCACACACATCGCCTCGGCGATCTGCGCCTGCGTCTGCGGGGCGCGGTCACGCTGGTTGGCCCAGGTCATGGCGCACAGCAGCCCGACCATGAACTCGGCCTTCGCGATGTTCTTGCAGACGACCTGATGCATCATGTGAATCAGGGAATTCGTCGCCGAATGCACCGTGTTGCACGAGGACGGGTCCTCCAGCAGGAAGACCCGCTCCCAGGGGACCTCGACATCGTCGAACACGACGACCGCGTCCATTTCCTCGAAGCGGGCCGACAAAGGGGCGTCGAAGGCCGGCCGGCCCGTGTCGTAGCTGTCCCGGCACAGGAACCGCAGGCCGCTGGTGGCACAGGGGATGGCGAAGGCGAAGGCGTACCGGGTCGACGACGGGTCGTCCTTGAGTGAGGTGGAGGGGAACACCACCAGTTCGTCGGCCAGTGGGCCGAGCGTGGCCAGGAGCCGTGCCCCACGTACCACGATGCCACGGTCGGTGTGTTTGACGATGTGCAAGGCGACCTGTGCACTGGGCATTCCCTGATCGGTGAGTCGTCGGTTGACCGACGGATTGACCAGGGTGTGGGTGAGCACGATGTCGTTCTCCCGCAGGTGGCGGAAGTACGCCTCGATGTTCCGGCCGAACTCGGGGTTGACCGCCGTGAAGAACTCCGAGGCGGAAGCCAGGGCCATGAACGAGGAGTTGAGGTAGTCGGGAGTGCGCCCCAGCATTCCGCCACTCCACCGTGCGGCTTCCAGAAAGGCGGCAGAACGCTTGCCCAGGTCTTCCTGGGTTACGGGGCGCAGAAAGGACGTTCCGACTCGCTCCCCGGTCTCGGGTGAGGGGACGGTGAGAACGTCACGCAGCTCCGGTTCGTGCTGCCGGTCGAGCCAGGCGCCGATCGAACGTGCTCCGCGGCGCAGGGCGGGGTGGGAGGTGACGTCTTCCACCGGTTCCCCGCCGATCCAGACCTCTCTGCCGTCGTTGAGGCCCTGAAGGTATTCCTGTGCTGTGCGCGCACCCATGTGACCGATCCTCCTTCGTTGCTGAGACAGATTCGCTACCGCGAGCCCTCGACCGGACTGAAGGCGATGACCTTCATCTCGATCAGGAGGTGCGGGTGCGGGAGTTGATGGACGGCCACGGTGGTACGAGTGGGGCCGTCGAAGTCGAAGAACTCCGCATAGGTCTCGTTGTAACCGGCGAAGTCATTCATGTTGACCAGGAAACTGGTGACATCGACGATGTCGGTGAGACCCGAGCCGGCGGCAGCCAGGATGCGTTCGATGTTCTCGATCACTGCGCGGGTCTGCGCGCGAATGTCCAGCTTCACCGTGCCGAACTCATCCGCCTCCGCGCCGATATGCGTGTTGTCGGCACGTCGTGAACTGATGCCCGAGACGAAGATCAGGTCGCCGACGCGCCGGACATGTGGATACCTGCCGCGTGGCACCGCCTGATCAGCGACGACGCCCCGCGTTCCGTGACTATGCGTCATGACCACGCTCTCCGTTCCGCCGACCGCCGGTTGCCGCTGCGCCCGGCGGCATCACGAACGGCCCGGCAACGTCGTGCACGCTGCCGCAGTTCGCACACGTACGCAGTTCCTCGCTGCCGTTGAACCGCTCGATAGCGGCCTTGACCTGGACCTCAATGTCCGCCAGTCCGAACCATGTCTCGTTGAGCCGGTCACCACAGCCTTTGCAGTACCAGAGGATGCAATCGGGCTCCTGCTCGGTGCGCACCCGCTGGATGACCGCTCCCCAGGTCCCCGCGGGTCGCAGCGGGCAGTGCGGCACCATCGCCGGCATCAGGAGAACGTCGCCTTCGCGGACGGTGACGCTCTCCAAGCGTCCGTTCTCACCTCGGTAGTCGACCTGCATGTCGCCGGTGAGCTGATAGAAAATCTCGTCGCTCGGACTGAGGTGGAAGTCATTACGCGAGTTGGGCCCCCGGGACACCATGAAGATGAACTGGGATCCCCCCTTCCACAACTCTCTGTTGCCTACCGGGGGCTGAAAGTGACCGACATTGTCGCTCATCCAGCGCCGCAAATTGAGAATGATCGGATCCATCGCCATCTTCGCCCTCTCTTCTGGGGCCAGCAGCCCGCCGCACCGTCCAGCAACTGGTGCCCGGGGGAGCAAATCCTGTTGCCCCTATCGTCAGGACCGGGCTGAGAAAGTCCTGACACGGCACTGACACGCAACTGACGACGCAGAATTCACGCGGGCGACCGGGGCGTACGGGTCGTGCAGGGTCTCGCCAAGTGCTGCCGGGTCGTTCCTGAGGGGCGCACAGCGACAGCCCTCAGCCGGCGAGGCGCAGCCCCACGCGCACATGGCGCCCCGCCGTGGTGTGGTGCACCTCGGTCCACTCCGTGAGGGATTCGATGATCCCCATGCCCCGCCCGTGCTCATCGCTGTCAGTGCCGTCCCAGGAATGTGGCACCACCGCCCCTGAGTCGGTTACCGAGATCAAGAGAATGTCTCCGACCCGGGTCAGGACGACCGTCGTATCGGCGTGGCCGTGCTGGACAGCGTTGACTGCGAGCTCGTCGATGACCAGCACGGCGGAGTCCCGCGCCGTTCCGGAGACGCCCCAGCGGCCGAGCACCTGCGTCGCGAAGGCGCGACAGGCGCATACGAACGGCTCTTCCGAGGGCATGGCCAGAACGGCCCGAGGAGCTCCGTTCCTGGTGTGATCCACGTTCCGGCGTTGCGGGGCAGCAGGGCACCACGCCTGGGGCGATGCCGACCCACCCTCCCAGCGGAGGGCGTCGGTCACGGGCTCGTCCACCGGAAGGCCCGCATTCACTCCGTTGCTCATCTCCGCCGCCTCCCCGTACTCGGTGCTCCATGGGCTGCGGATGCGAGTCATGCTTCACCGGCGGGCTGATGCGCCCCTTACCGTGCGCTGACATGCCGGCAGAGCGCATCCGGGCGCAGACCCGGTTGCCCACGTCAGCACGAGTTCCACCTCAGTGGTTCTCGTCCGACGCTGTTCCGCCGCGGCGGGCGAGCGCGACCAGTGCGAAGGTAACGCTGATGAGCAGCGCCCAGGCGCCGATCTTCGCCGCGGAGACCGGTTCCCAGCCGTGGAGCTGGTACGGATAGCGCCATGCCCCGAGGTAGGTGGCGATGTTCTCCGCGCCCCACAGGAAGAACCCGATCAGCGCGAAGGAGAGCGCCAACGGCATCCGGTGCCGCACGCCCGCCACCGTGAACCGCACCCAGGTCCTGGCCGTCACCACCAGCAGCGCGGCGGCGAGCGGCCACCGCACGTCCGGCAGCCAGTGGTGGGTGAAGAAGTTCAGGTAGATCGCCGCGGCCACGACGGCGGTGGGCTTGGGGCGGTACCGGACGAGGTTCAGACCTCCGTGTCCATGGGTGCAGGGGCGGTGGACGGGTTGCGACTGGTCCACCCCCCCTGGTGGTCGTCGCGCCCCGTCGTCAGCGGTTCGTGGCGGTCCGGCTACCCGCCGTGGTTGGTCCTTGCACCGGGATCGGCCGCCCTGGTCCTGCCTTGACGCATGGTCAATCCGACGTGACCGGCAGCACGTCAGGCGAAAGCGCCGCCGCTCGTGCCGTCGCGCCCGTCACCCGCTTGCGATGATGACGGCGGCACAGGACCTCGTACCCGACGGCCTCCGCAGCCCCACCCACGTCCCCCACCACGACCTGTTCGCCCGCGACGACCATCTCGCCGCCCACCGTGCGAGCGTTGTGCGTGGCCCGTGCCCCGCACCAGCACATCGCCTCGACCTGGAGCGTCTCAATCCGGTCGGCCAGCTCGATCAGCCGCTGCGACCCCGGGAACAACTTGGTCCGGAAGTCCGTGGTGATACCGAACGCGAAGACATCGAGATCCAGATCATCCACGATCCGGGCCAGCTGATCGATCTGCTCCGGCACCAGGAACTGAGCCTCGTCCACAATGACGTAGTCCGCCTTGCCGCCCCGCGACATGCGCTCCACCACGAACGCGTACAGATCCAGCCCCGGGGCGGCCTCCACCGCGTCGGTCACCAACCCCAGGCGCGACGACAGCTTGCCGGCTCCCGCACGGTCCTCCCGTGTGAAGATCACGCCCTGCAGCCCCCGAGCCGCCCGGTTGTGCGCGATTTGCAACGCCAGAGTCGACTTCCCACAATCCATCGTTCCAGAGAAGAACACCAGTTCAGACATGGGGTCGGGGGTGGCCTTTCAGGTCGGGACAGCGGTCGGGGTCCGCGCACGGCGGGCCGGTCTCAGGGCGTACGGGGGCGTTGAGGGAAGCGGGCGGGGTGGGGCCCGAGCGTCAGGTGCGGACTTCGAGCAGCGGCACCAGCTGCTCCACCGGGGTCATCGAGCCGTGCATCCCGACCATCTCTGACTCGCGGGGCTCCCGTTCGGTCGCGATGATCACCATGTCGGCGTGGGCGGCCGCCACGACATCGCCGATCCGGGCCCGCACCCGGTCGTCGACCTGCGGTCCGAACCACCCCGCGGCGATGGCCTCATCACGGCTCGCGACCCACATCTGCTCCCCGACCACCTCGCGCCACACGGCGAGCACATCAGAGGCCGCGCCGGGGTGGGCGTACACGTGCCGGGCCCGGCCCTCGCCGCCCAACAGGCGCACACCGGCCCGCAGTTCCCAGTCCTCGTCGAAGTCGATCCGGGACTCGGGGTCGAAGGGGATGTCGATCATTCCGTGGTCGGCGGTGACGTAGAGGGCGCTACGCGGCGGGAGTTGCTCGGCCAGCCGCTGCGCGAGCCGGTCGACGTACATCAACTGGCCACGCCAGGCATCGGAGTTGACGCCGTAGCGGTGCCCCTTGCCGTCCACCTCGGAGTAGTACGTGTAGACCAGCGAGCGGTCGCCCGCGGCGAGTTGCTCCGCGGCGAGGTCCATCCGCTCCTCGCCGGAGAGCCGGCCGTGGAAGCTGCCCCCGCTGAGCGCGATCTTGGTGAGCGGGGTGTGCTCGAAGTTCGGCGCGGACACCTGGCAGGTGTGGATACCCGCCGCGTCGGCCCGCTGGAAGACCGTGGGGTACGGCTGCCACAGGTGGGGGTCGGTCCACGGGTACCAGCGGAGCTGGTTCATCAGAGCGCCGGTGGCCGGGTCCTCGCAGGTGTAGCCGGGCAGGCCGTGGGCGCCCGGCGGCAGGCCGGTGCCGACCGAGGCGAGCGAGGTGGCGGTGGTGGAGGGGAAGCCCGCGGTGATCGGTTGGCCGCTGCCGTTGAACGACGTCCCCAGGAGTGAGCTCAGGAACGGCGCCTCCTCCGGGTGGGCGCGCAGCAGCTCCCAGCCCAGGCCGTCGATCAGGAAGACGCAGACCCGGTCGGCGGGCGTCAGCTCCAGCGCCCCGTCGAAGCCGTTGACGCCGAGGCCGGCCGCGACGGTGGGCAGCAGGTCGGCGAGCGAACCGGTGCCGTAGCGGGGCACCGGGGCGCCGAGCGGGTCGAGCGGTACCGGTTCCGACCAGGCGGCGGCGATGTCGACCATCAGCGGGAAGTGGTGGCCGCGGTGGCCTCGGAGAGCGCCTGGGCGAAGGCGAGCGTCTCGCGCACCGAGTCCGGGCCGTCGCCGGCCTCGCTGACCCGCAGCGAGAGGTCGTCGGCGGTGGAGGAGCCGGTGTAGCCGTGGTCCGCCTCGCAATTGGGGTCACCGCAGGCGGCGGGCTCCAGGTCCAGCCGGGCGACCGCGCCCCAGCCGATGGTCAGCACCACCTCGCGGGGCAGCTGCCCCGGGGTGTACGACTCGGGGTTGGCGACCACGCGGCTGAGCACCACCGAGGAGATCCGGCCCAGCTTGACGGACTCGGTGGAGGTGGTGGCGTAGGGCGAGGGAGAGGTGGCGTCGGCGGCCTGCTCGTCGGTGTGGCTGACGATGAAGCGGGTGCCGGTCAGGACCAGGACGGTGACATGGCGGCGGACCTCGTTGGCATCGAAGGTGGTCTCCTGATGAACGAGGTACGACACCACCGGCTCACCGCCGACCGCGGCCTGCACCGCCTCGGCCACGAGCGTCGGGTAATAGCCACTGCGCTCGATCGCCGCGCGCAGCCCCTGGGTCGTCGTACCGGTCTTAGCCATGGGGTCCATCCTACGGGGCCTGCCGGGGAGTACGGGCCCCCTGGGGCGAGGCCGGGCTTCTAGTAGGCGGGCAGGCGGCGGGGGCCCAGGTCGGTGGTCGCGGGGGGCGGGGCCAGTCGCACGGAGGCGCCCAGGACGTTGAGGCCGTGCGGGGAGACCACGACCGGTTCGAGGTCGACGGTGACCACCTCGGGGTGATCGTCGACGAGCCGGGAGACCCGCAGCAGCAGCTCCGCCAGCGCGGCGGTGTCGACCGGCCGGGAACCGCGCCAACCGAACAGCATCGGGGCGGCGCGGAGGGAGCGGATCTGCTCGGCGACCTCGCGGTCGGTGGCGGGGATGAGGCGGTGGGCGATGTCACCGAGCAGTTGGGAGGGGGCGCCGGCCAGGCCGAAGGAGAGGACGGCGCCGGCGGCGGGGTCGATGGCCGCCCGGATGACCGTGTCGACACCGCGCGGCACCATCGACTGGACGACCGGACGCAGCTCCTCGGGCGAACCGAGGAACTCGGTCAACTCGGCGTAGGTGCGGCGGAGTTCGATCTCCCCGGCGATGTCCAGGCGGACCCCGCCGAGGTCGGCGCGGTGCCGCAGATGGGGGGCGGTGGTCTTGAGGGCCACGGGGTAGCCGAGGCGGGCGGCGGCGCGGGCGGCGGTGTCCGGGTCCGGGGCGGGGAGGACGGGGCGGGTGTGGATGCCGTAGCGGGCGAGCAGCGCCTCGGCGTCCTGGGACGGCACCGGGACGGAGCGGTCGCTGGGGGCGCCGGTGGTGAGCCGGGCGAGGAGGCGCTCGATGTCGGCGCCGGCCGCCGCCTCCTGGATGTCGTCGTACTCGGGCACCCGGCCGGGCTCGGCGGCCTCCCGGCGCCAGGCGGCGTAGCGCACGGCCTCGGCGAGCGAGCGCACGGCGCGCTCGGCGGCGGGGTAGGCGGGGATACGGAGCGGGGCGGGGCGACGCCGGAGCGGGGTGGCGGCTCCGGCGTCCGCGGCCGGGGGCGTCGCCGGCGCCGTAGTGGTCGGCGGGGGGCCTGGGGGGAACGGGGGGCGGGGCGGAACCGGACGGTACGGGGGGTAGGGCGGGACGGGTGGGATATGCGGGATCGCAGGGGCCGACGGGGCTGATGGGGCCGATGGGGCCGATGGAGCTGATGAAGCCGATGGGGATCGCGGGTGGCCCGGGGAGGACTGCGGGTCCTGCGGGTCCTGTAGTCCTTGCGACTCCTGTGGTCCCTGTGGGGCAGGTGGAGGTGCTGCGGAGCCCGTGGGCAGGGCAGCCGCGGAGGGCGCGCCCTGGCTCCGGGCGGGCTCGGCCGTAGCCATCCCCTCCCCCGGGTGGCCCGCGGCCGCGGGGCCCGGCCGGTCGGTGGGCGGAGCCGGGGCGGCGAGGGTCTCGGCGAGATCCTCCATCGCCAGGTGGACGACGGTGACCGGCTTGTGCGGATGGGCCGCGGCGGCACTGCGCAGGGCGGCGGCCAGCGCGGTGCCCTCGCCCCGGCCGGGGGAGGCTCCGTCCTGCTCCCCCACCCAGGGGATGGCCGTGACGACGACAGCATCGCAGGCGTCACTGGCCAGCGTCTCGTCGAGCGCAGTGCGGAAATCGTCCGGCGTCGCCGCCGAGGCCAGCACCCGGGGGTGCAGCGGGCGCAGCCGCTCGGTCAGACAGGCGTCGTAGGCGAGCAGCGCCAGCGACTCGGAGTTGCCGAGGATGGCGATGCGCGGGCCGGCCGGCAGCGGCTGGGAGGCCAGCAGCAGACCGGCGTCGATCAGCTCGGTGACCGTGTCGACGCGGATCACCCCGGCCTGGCGCATCAGTGCGGCGACCGTGCTGTCCGGGACGCGGACCGTGGGCACCGCGTGGCCGAGCGGGGCGGTGCCGTGGTGCCGTGCGCCCTTGGCGACCACCACCGGCTTGACCGCGGCGGTGCGCCGGGCGAGCCGCGCGAACTTGCGCGGGTTGCCGATGGACTCCAGATAGAGGATCACCACGTCGGTGTCCGGGTCGTCGTACCAGTACTGGAGCAGGTCGTTGCCGGAGACATCGGCGCGGTTGCCGGCCGAGACGAAGGTGGAGATGCCGGCGATACCGCCGTCCCCGGGGCCGCGCGCATGCAGCCCGCTCAGCAGGGCGATACCGATGGCACCGGACTGAGTGAACAGGCCGATGTGGCCGGCACCGGGCATCTGAGGAGCGAGCGAGGCGTTGAGCCGGACGTCGGCGGAGGTGTTGAGCAGCCCGAAGGCGTTGGGGCCAATGAGCCGCATGCCGTACGAGCGGGCCTGGCGGAGCAGGGCGCGCTGCCGCTCGCGGCCCTCGGGGCCGGCCTCGGCGTACCCGGAGGAGAGGATCAGGACGCCCTGGACGCCGTGTTCACCGCAGTCGCGGACCGCGTCGGGGACGCTCACGGCGGGGACGGCGATGATCGCGAGGTCGACCGGTTCGGAGACCTCCCGCAGGGAGCGGACGGCCGGCACGCCCTCGGGTTCGAGCCGGTCCTGCTCGGCCGGGAAGGCGTGGTTGACGGCGTGCACCCGGCCGGTGAAGCCGGAGCCGAGGAGGTTGCGCAGGGCCGTGCGCCCGATGCCGCCCGGGGTGCGGCCGGTCCCGATGACGGCGACCGCCCCGGGGGCGAGCAGGCGCTGTACGGAGCGGGCCTCGGCGCGCTGCTCCCGGCCGCGCATCACGGCCAGGGACTGCTCGGTGGGCTCCAGGTCGAACTCCAGCCGGACGACGCCGTCTTCGAAGGTGCGCTGCTGGGTGTAGCCGGCATCCGTGAACACCTTGATCATCTTGGAGTTGGCCGGCAGCACCTCGGCGGCGAACCGGCGGATGCCGCGCTCGCGGGCGACCGCCGCGATGTGCTCCAGAAGGGCGGAGGCGACGCCGCGGCCCTGGTGCGCGTCCTGGACCAGGAAGGCGACCTCGGCCTGGTCGTCCTCGGGGCTCTTGGCGGGCAGCCCCTGGTCGTTGATCCGGTCGTAGCGGACCGTGGCGATGAACTCGCCGCCCACCGTGGCGGCGAGCCCGACCCGGTCGAAGTAGTCGTGGTGGGTGAAGCGGTGCACATCGCGGTCGGACAGTCGCGGGTAGGGCGCGAAGAAGCGGTAGTACTTCGACTCGTCCGAGACCTGTTCGTAGAAGGAGACCAGCCGTTCGGCGTCATCGGGGGTGATGGGGCGGATCCGCGCCGTGCCGCCGTCGCGCAGCACCACATCGGCTTCCCAGTGGGTCGGGTATGCGAGGTCCGGCGGCGTCTGCATGCGGACAGCGTACGACCGGGCACTGACGGCGGGGCCGGACGCGTACCCTCGGGTCAGATGGAGAGCTGAGGGAGCACTCCCGGCACCGTGAGAGACTGGTCTAGACAACAGTCACGACTTTGAAGGGCAACACCATGGCTGAGCGCCGCGTCAATGTCGGTTGGGCCGAGGGCCTGCACGCCCGCCCCGCGTCGATCTTCGTCCGTGCGGCCACCGCCTCGGGCGTGCCGATGACGATCGCCAAGGCTGATGGCAACCCCGTGAACGCGGCCTCCATGCTCGCGGTGCTGGGCCTGGGCGCCCAGGGCGGCGAGGAGATCGTGCTGGCCTCCGACGCCGAGGGCGCCGAGGCGGCGCTCGACCGCCTGGCGAAGCTCGTCGCCGAGGGGCTGGAGGAGCTCCCCGAGACCGTCTGACTCCGTCCGGAGCCCGCCATGTGCAGCGGCCCCGGGGGGGGGCCGCCGGGGGGGGGGGGGGGGGGCGGGGGCGCGCGCCAAGTGCGGGCAAAACCGGGCCGGCAGGGACGGCCCC
>NZ_JBFAEA010000045.1:0-31591 GCF_040641675.1 Streptomyces sp. NPDC020742 | reverse complement strand
AAGGAGGAGGCCGAGGAGATCGGCTACGCCGGCGTCATGTCCGGCCCGCTGGTCCGGTCCTCCTACCGCGCCGGCCGCCTCTACCAGCAGGCCATGGAACGGCGCAGCACCTCACTCGCCACGCCCGGACGAAACAGGTAAGGCCACCTCCCGTCGCACCACTGCGAACCGGAGCACCGACAAGCGAGGTGATCCGGGATGGGGAACGTCCGGCGGTCCGCCCCGCTTGGGAGCGGGCCTGGAGCCCGGGGCCCTTCCAGGGCAAGGCGGTCGGCCGCGTCAGCAGCCCGCTCCGCTGGTGGACAGGAACCGGCGGATTGCGGCTGCGGACTCCGCCGGCTTCCGTAGATGAACCCAGTGATCGGCCGCCAGCGCGACCAGGAGGGTGCCGGGGCGCCGAGAAGCCATCTCCCGCGCCTGTGCCGTGGGCAGAACGGTGCTGGCGGTGCCGTGGAGGAGCAGCGCGGGGCAGCGGGAGTCCAACCATTGGTGCCAGTGGTCGCCGAGTACGCGGGTGTCGGAGTCGACCATGTCCTTGGGGTGAGAGCCGAGCCGCCAGCCGTCGTGGTGCGGTCGCAGCCCGTCCTGCAGCAAGGGCGCCAGAGGGCCGCAGGCGGCGAGGAGTTCCTCGCGTGTGGGGGCGGTGTAGGGCAGTGCGAGAAGGAAGGACAGCGGTACGGGGTCCACGACGGGCAGATACACCGGCCCGTCGATGTTGATCAGAGCGCTGACCGCATCGGGCCTGGCCGCGGCCAGGTGGTAGCCGTTGATGGCACCGAGGGAGTGCCCGAGGACGGGCAGGGGCCGGTGGTCGAGGCCCAGGTGGCTAAGCAGGAGACGGAGGTCGTCGAGATACCCTTGCCGGTCGTACCGCTCCGCCCGGTCTGAGTCACCGTGCCCCCGCTGGTCGGGCGCGACCACCCGCCACCCTTCCGGCCCCAGGACACCGGCCAGCTCGGCGAAGTCGGCGCCTTCGCCAAGGTGCCCGTGCAGCGCGAGCAGAGGCCGACCCCCGTCCGGCCCGAAGTCGAGATAGGAAAGGCGTCGGCCGTCGCGGGTGGTGAGACAAGCACGCACGGGTTGGGCTGGGACGGGCCTGGTCGGCATGGCTTCACGGTAGAGGACGCCGGCGCTGGCCCGCAGCTGCGGACCCAAGAACGATGTCTGCCATGCGACGAAGTCCTGGGCGATGTCATCGTGGGACCGCTGCTTCAGCCGCTGCTTCAGTTTCCGCTTCAGCCTCGACAGGAGCAGGGGAATGTCGGGGGTGCGGGGAGGTTCTGCCGAACGCACATCCCGTCAAGATGATGTGTTGTCTCGTAGATGAGGAAACATCGGCCGGCAGCGTGGAAGCGTGCGCTGTGTTCTCGGCCGGCTCGGGTGAGCTTCGCGAAAGCAAGGATGGCATGTCTCTGCAATTCACTCAGTGTTCTTTCCGGTACGGCCGGAAGGTACCCGTTCTCCATGGGCTCGATCTCTCCATCGATCACAGGGCAACTGTCCTCCTCGGTCCGAACGGAGCGGGAAAGTCGACCCTTCTGGGCATCGCCGCGTCATGGCTCTCTCCTACCGAAGGAACCATCACCTGGAAGGGAATTGACCCCCATCAACAGAAGGCGCGAGCGGTCTATCGAAGAGCCGTGGGCTGGCTTCCGCAGAACGTCAAACCCATGCCGGGACTCACCGTACGGGAAAACGTCGCCTACATCGGCTGGTTGAAAGGGTTATCCCGCTCCGACGCCTGGGACCGGTCACGCGATGCTCTGGAGCGCGTGAAGCTGAGCAGTTTGGCCGGCCGGAAGAGCCACCGGCTCTCAGGCGGCCAGCTGAGGCGCATGGGCATAGCGGGAACTCTCGTCCACAACAGCGAAATCGTGCTGCTCGACGAACCGACGGCGGGGCTTGACCCCTCGCAGCGCCAGATCTTCCGCGAGCTGGTGACGAACCTGCTGGCCGACATCCACGTCGTGGTCTCCACCCACCAGACCGAGGACCTCGACGCCCTCTACGACCACGTCGTCGTCCTCGACGAGGGCCGGATTCGCTTCGAAGGCGACACCAGCACCTTCCTCGCACTCGCTGCTCCCGACACTCCGGAAGGGCGGCGTGCCGAAGCCGCCTACACCAAGCTGATCGCCCAGGAGGTGTGACCCGTGCTGTGGCGCACTGTTGCACGCTCCTCCTCCGCCACCTGGCTGGCTCCGCTGCTGGCCGCCTTCGTCGCGGTGCTGCTGTCGGACGACCTCACCGCCTCGGTGACCTCGGGGTATTGGCCCAGCGTCGGGGGTGCTGCCACCTTCGCGCTGCCCTTCGTGGCCCCGGCCTGCGCGACCGCCGGCGCCTGGGAGGGTGCACGCTTCACCCGCGGCAATGTGGCCGGCTGGGCACCGACCCGCTCGGGGCTGGCCCTTGCCCTTCCGCTGTTGCTCCCCGTCATCGCCCTGGGGGCCGTCGGCATGGCCGTGGCCGCTGCGCTGACGATCTCCACAGGCCACCCTGGGGCCGGCATGCCGCCGGTCGGCATGGCCGTCGTGTGGCTGGTCGTGCTCACCGCCCACGCCATGGCCGGCTTCCTGCTCGGCAAGCGCCTCCCGCTGGTCGTGGCCACTTCCCTCGCGCTGGTCCTCAGCTTCGTGCTGACCGCGTACCCGGCCGCCATCGAACCCCTGTGGCTGCGCCACATGGTCACCGGCGGCATGCCCTCCTGCTGTTCCCTTGGCCAGGTCCCGAACGGGAGAGCCGAGGCGAGTGCCGTGGTGCTGGCCTGCGGCGTCATCGCGGCCGCTGCCTTCGCCTTGACGGCGCTGGCAGCGCGCCTGCGCAGGGCTCTGATCACGGTAGCGCTGGTGGCCGGTCTGACCGGTAGCGGATCCCTGGCCTACGGACTGCCTGCCGATCCGGTGGGCGCCCGGGCGGCAGAGGAGCTGCGGTGTACTGGCGACAACCCGAGGGTGTGCCTGTGGCCGGAGCTCTCCCGCAGCTCAGCGATGGTCCGCCACAGTGCTGCCGAAGCGCGGCGGCGTCTGCAGCAGGCCGGTCTTGCCGTACCGGGCACCCTCACCATGGAAGAACACCCGGGCAACGGGGCGGCGTTCATCGGCTCCTGGCCTGAACCCACGCCGTCCGAGGTGCGCGCAGGGGTGGGTTCGGCCCTCTTGCCGTCCGGCCCTCCGGCGTGTGCGCAGTCGGACAGCGCCTTCCCCGGCGCTGACGCCTACAGCCCCACCGCAGCATGGCTCGCCCTGACCGCCGGCGCCACGCCGCAGGAGGTCGCCAGCCATTACGGGGAGAAGGACGCCGCAGTCGCTGCAGCCGTACGACACTCAGCCGGTGCGCAGCAGCTGGCCTGGTTCCGACACAACAGCAAGGCCCTGCGGGACTGTACGACCCGCCCCGCGCCCGTTCCCACCCACCAGACTCGGGAGTCGGCACGATGATCTGGTGGCTGAAGGCCAGGAGCGTCCCCGCAGTTGCGGCAGCTCTGCTCGCGGTCTACCTCATGGCGATCCTGGTACGCCAGGAGGCCATCCCCGTCCCCGCGGTGGCCGGCCCCTCCGGACAGCTTCTGGTGACTCAGATCCTGGGGGTGTTCCCCGTGGTGTTGCTCCTGCACGGGCTCGGCCGCGGCGACACCGTCACCGAGCAGGTGGCGCTGCGCCACAACGGCCGGCGCAACGCGGCGCTGTGCGTGTCGTTCGCCCTGGTGGCCATCGCGCTGGCAGCTGGAGTCCAGCTCCTGTGGGACCGGCCCGAAGCCCTGTCCCTTGCCCGTAACTGTGTCGGCTTCCTCGGTACTGCGCTCATCGTCCGCGCCGCAGTGGGACCAGGCATCGCCGCGATCTGCGTCGCGGCGCTGCCCCTCGCGTGCGCTGCTGCCGGACGCCGGCCGGGAGGATCGGCCCAGCCGTGGGCCTGGCCCCTCCACGAACCCCTCTCGTACCTGGGGGCCGGCGAAGCCACCTTCCTCTTCGCCCTTGGCTGCGCTCTCGTCGGGTGGGGAAACCGTCCCCTGCTCGATCCCCTTGCTCGTACCGCCTGAACTCCCCTTTGGGCGTGTGACCGGCGCGGTGGCGCGGCGGCGGTATTGCCGCGGGCATGACGGTGTGCAGCGTTCCTGACCAGCGGGCGTGCCGGTTCCGCTGGTTCCGCCGGTTCTCCCTGTTCAGGCGGTCGTGGTGCGCCTCGGGCGCGGTCCGGTCGGTTCCGCGTGGGCCCGTGGGTGCCAGCGGGGCGCCGGCCGGCGGGCAGGGAAGCTCCGCCTGTCGGCCGGCGACCTGTTCTGGGGGTGGGTTTCGTCAGGTGGGCAGGAGGGTGGCCAGGGCAGGGCCGAAGGCGCCGCCCAGTTGGTAGCTGAGGGTGAACAGGCCGACGGCGGTGGGTCGTTGGCCGTACGGGACGGAGTCGGCGGCGTACACCGAGAGTGTCGCCTGGCCCGAGGAGCTGACGAAGACCGATACGCCGGACGCGACGAGCATCAGCGCTGCGAAGGGCGTGACCGTCGCCGTGACGGGGGCGAGCGCGCCGAGGGCGAGGAGGACGGTGAGGACCGCGGCGCGGCTCATACGCGTCGAGAACGCCGCCAGGAGCCAGGACGCGGCCGAGCCGGTCAGTAGCGCGACGAGGGTACCCGCCCCGACGAGCCCGGCGTCCCAGCCCGCGCTGTCCTTCAGGAACCGGGGGACGAGGTAGAGCAGCGAGAAGTACGAGGTCGACAGGGCGCACACGACAACACTCGCGCTCAGGAAGACCGGGGTGCGCCACACGGCCGCGGGGACGAAGCCGTCCGGTCGGGTGCGGACGTGCACCACCAGCACCGCGGCCATGACCGCGGCGCCGACGAGCGCCGGGAGGGGGAAGCGGGGGATGAACACCAGCGCGCTGACCAGTGCCATCACCACGACGGCGCCGACGACGTCGAAGGGGGTGCGCGGGTCCTCCTCGGGGAGTGCCGGCGCGGTACGTATGACGCCGGGCGTGGCAAGCAGGGCGAGGGCGGACAGCGACAGCGCCGCGTGCCAGGACACGAACTCGGTGAGCAGGGAGCCCGCGAGGGGGCCGAGGGAGCCGAGGATGCCGCTGCCGGCGGTCACCACACCCATGCGGCGTGGGGTACCCGCGAGGGTGATGGCCGTGGTGACCAGTCCACTGCCGCCGATGGCCTGGGCGCCTCGGCCGAGGATCAGCGGCGGCAGGGACCCGGCCACGACGACCAGGAGGGTGCCGGCGGCCACCAGGGCGGCGCAGGCCAGCACGACTGCTCGTACGCCGCGGCGCTTGAGCAGCGCGGCCATCAGTGGGGTACACACGGCCATCAGCAGGCCGAAGGTGGTGGCGATCCACGTCGCCGAGCTCACCGGTACGCCGAGGTCCTCGCCGATGTCCGGGAGCGTCGTCGTGGCGCTGTTGGCGCTCAGGGCGGCGGGCGTGGCCAGCAGGCCGAGTAAGAGCGCGGGTACCTCGTAGGAGCGCTGGTGCGCGCGGGGCGGGGCTGGGTCCGTACCGCCGCAGGCTGGTGAACTACGTCTGGAATCCAGGGAGTTGGGGGCGTTGGACGTGTCGTTGCTGGCCGTATGCGTCATCGGTGTCTCCTTGCGGCGTGCTGGTGGGAGCGGAAGTGAAACTACACCGTGCAGTGTAATGAGTAAACTGCATGGTATAAATTGAGCTGAGGGCCCGGCGTGGGAACGCCCGGTCCCGCCGCGGTGCTCGGCCCCGGCGGCGGGCGGTGCCCGGCGACGGTGGGTGGCGGCGGAAGCGAGAGGGTGGGACAGGGCATGCGGGACGGGAATTCGGAGCAGCGGCGCGGGATGCCGGAGAAGCGCAGGGCGATCGCGCAGGCGGCCCGCGTCGTCTTCGGGCGTGAGGGTTACTCCCGCGCCAGCGTCGACGCCATCGCCGTCGAGGCCGGTGTCTCCAAGCGGACGATCTACAACCACTTCACCGACAAGGAGCACCTGTTCCACTCGGTGGCCCTGGAAGGTGCGCACCAGGTGTCCGAAGCCGTCGCGGAGATCATGGAACGGCACCTGCGCAAGATCGTGAACCTACGGGACGACCTCGTCGCCTTCGCCATGGAGCGGGCGGCCGCGGTGACGAAATTCCCGGATCACTTCGCGCTGGTCCGGACGATCGAGGCGGAGGTCACGCGGATTCCCCCCGCGCTGCTGGCGGACTGGAAGGAGGCCGGACCGCTCTCGGGCCACCTCCGGCTCGCGCCGTATCTCCAGCGGATCGCCGACCGGGGCCTACTCGCGTTCGACGACGCCGACGGTGCCGCGAACCACTTCAATCTGCTGACGATCACGGACGTCAACCAGCGGACGTTCTACGGCGCCCTCCCGATGCCGGAAGCCGAGACCGCCGACATCGTGACGAGCGGCGTGGACGCCTTCCTGCGCCTGTACGGAACGGAATCCGGACGCGCCGACACGCCAGGGCAAGCCGGGTAGTCCGTAACCTGCCGTCAGGTCGTCGGGGCGTCATGCTGCCGGTGCCGGTGCCGCTGCTGCCGCTGACGACGAGCGAGCCGAAGCATGGCGAGGACGCGCCGGGCGTCCGGCAACGCCCCGCCAACGCCCCACCCTGATCTCGGCATTGCACCTGTCGGGGCGGGGCATTGCGCATCGTAGCCACCACGGTATCCGCCCTTGGACACGAGGCCGGCGGAGCAGCTACCGGGCCGGACACGGCTGCAGACCAACAATTGCCGTGAGTCCGCTTCGGTTCAGGGGCACGCGGTCAGGGCTCTCAGGGGTGACGCGTGAGGTCCCACCGCTGATTCGAGTCGTGGTTGTCGCGCCAGAGGATGACGGGGGCGTTGTCCGCGGTGCTGGCTCCCTGGACGTCGACGGCAAGCCTTGCGGTGAGCGGATGCGCGTAGAGCGGGGTATGGCCCGGTGTCACCGGAAGGTAGCTGAAGCCCTGGTTGGTTCCGGCGATGCAGTCGTACTGGTCGAGGCGGGCTCCCTTGGCTGCGCCGCCGTGCACGGTCAGGCACTTTCCGCTGTGCACGTTGCGCAGCACCAGGGTGGCCAGTGAGGGGTCCCCTCCGCCCCGTTCGACGGCCCACTGCTGATTGGGGGCTCCCACGCAGCGGTACTGGTTGACCGTCGCGTTGTTGGCCGTGCTGGCGCCTCGCACCGTCAGGCACTTGCCGCTGTGGTTGTTCACCACATACCGGACGGAGGCTCCCTGAACCTGCGGGACGGCAGAAGCGGCGCTCGAGGGGGCGCCGGCGAGACCGGCCAGCGATAGCGCGGCCGATCCGGTTGCCAGCGCCGTGAACACCCTGTTGCGTGCCGACATGGCCCTCACCCCTTCGCCTTCCAGTCCTGGTTGGTCCTGTGGTTGCACGGCCAGTTGATCACCGGTGCGTTGTCAGCGGTGCTAGCGCCTTGAACCTCGAGGCACTTGTCGTGGCCGTTGACGGGCTGCAACTGGCCTGCCCAGTGCTGGGCGTTGGGAAGCTGGGAGTACCAGAGCTGGCTGGTGCCGTCCTGGTACGACTCCTGGACGGCGACGGTCCCCTTCCGGTCGCTACCGCCGCCCAGCGACAGCGCCTTCTGGCTGTGGTAGTTCTCGATGCGGCGCCACAAGCCGCCGAGGTTGTAGATGACCCACCACTGATTCTTTGCCCCCACGCACCGGTACTGATTGACGGGTGCGTAGTCGGCCGTGCTGGCGCCCTTGACCGTGAGGCACTTGCCGCTGTGGCCGTTGACGATGTAGTACACGTTGTCCGCCTGGCCGGCGACGTGCCGGAATCCCAGGCCGCCTACGTGGTCAGCAGCCCTCGGCGTCGCGGCCGCCGCGTCCGACTCCATGGCGTTCGGTACTGCCACACCGACGGCCATCAGCAGCGCGATGCTGCCCAGTGCTGATCGTCCTGCTCGTCCTGCTCGTGCATTCAAGGTGTCCTCACTCCTTCGTAGTTGTGCGGATGGGCTGTGGACACCGTTGCCCGTTGCCCTGATCGGTGGCCACCGGAGGGCGAGGGCTGGGAAATCCTGGGATCTCACTCCTCTGACCTGCACAGATGGGGGCGGGCATGGGATGAGAGCGGGACAGTCGCACTGGCTTCGGCACCGCCGCCGAGGGACTGCGGCGGTCGAAGTCCCGCTACGAGCGGGCCCGCCTCGCCGCCGGCGCCCTGACCGCCCGGGCTCGGCCCCCGACGCCTGACAGCCGCTGGGCAAGGTCCTCAGTCCGGATCGCGCGATGATTCGAAGCTCGTCGAAAGTCATGCGCATACGTGTTCTGTGCTGCTTAACTTGGCTTCGCCCGGCGATACCAGCCGGGTGCACCGTCAAATGCGGAATTTTGGCATCCGATGGATGCCATTCACGGGGAGAAAAATGAAGGCGTACAACAAGAGGACTGCCAGGAAGACCCAGGCGTCACTGGTGGCGGCGCTCGCGCTCGCGGGAAGCATAGGAGTCAGCGCACCGGCCGGCGCAGCGCCCCGCACAACCGTCGCCAAGGCTGTGGGAGCGGAAAAGGCGGCGGCCGCCAGGTCTTGCGATCACGTGACGGCGAGGGACAAGTCCAACGGGGTCGTCGTGGTCGTCGCCAGTAGCGGTTACACGAAGGCTTACAAGGAGCCTGGTTCAAACTGCATGGCAACGGCCAGCATGGCGCCGGGCCGCAACCTGAACGCTTGGTGCTTCACCATCAACAGTTCCGGGAATCAATGGGTCCGGGTGAATGAGGGATGGATCTACACCGGACATCTGGCCCTCAAGTCCGGTACGGTGAAGCACTGCTAACCGACCTGTGGATCGACTGATTCCCGTCTAACGGTCGAGCACAAAAGCGCCCCTTCGAACCACCCTTCAGTTCTAGCGGTCGTTGCAACACTGCCTGGCTTAGGTGGTGAGTAGATCACGTAGACGCTCGGCTGGTGTATCCCAGTCGAGCGTCTTGCGTGGGCGGCCGTTGAGTTCCTGCGCGACGTGTTCGAGGTCTTCGGGACTGTGCAGGCTCAGGTCGGTGCCCTTGGGGAAGTACTGGCGCAACAGGCCGTTGGTGTTCTCGTTGGAGCCGCGCTGCCAGGGCGAGGTGGGATCGCAGAAGTAGACCGGCATCCCGGTGGCCATGGTGAACTGCTTGTGACGCGCCATCTCGGTTCCCTGGTCCCATGTGAGAGAGCCGCGCAGGTGCGGGGGAAGGGTCTGGACGGTGCGGACCAGGCCGTCGCGGACTGCTGTGGCGTCGTGGGAGCTGCCGGGCAGGTGGACCAGCATGGTGTAGCGGGTGGTCCGCTCGACCAGGGTCGCGATGGCGGACCGGCCGTGTGCGCCGACGATCAGGTCGCCTTCCCAGTGGCCGGGCACCGCCCTGTCCTCGACCTCGGCGGGACGGCTGCTGATCATCACCATCGGGTCGTTGAACCGATGGGTGCGACGGCTCGGGTCGCGTCGCGGCTTGCGGCGCGTGCGACCGGTGCGGACGGCCGCCTGGACTTCCCGCTTCAGACCACCTCTGGCCTGCAAATACAGCGCCTGATAGATCGTCTCCACGCTCACCCGCATGTCCTGGTTGTCGGAATGCTCTTGGTCAGAGCGTGGCAGATCTGTTCCGGTGACCACCGTCTGCGCAGGCCGTCCTGGACGAAGTTGCGCAGCGGGCTCTCGCGCAGCAGCTTGCGTTCCTTCGGCCGGGGCCTGCGCGCGGCGGCGACCCTGTGTGCCGCGTAGGGGTGGTAGCCGGCAGTCCCCGAATTGTTCCGCAGCTCGCGCGAGATGGTGCTGGCCGGGCGCCCCAGGGCCCGTCCGATGGCCCGCAACGACTGGCCGGCGGCGCGGAGGTCGCGTATCCGCTCCCGCTCGGAGAGCGTCAGGAATCGCGGGTGCAGCTTCTTCTCAAGGGACTTGAGACTCACCGGCCTCACCGGTGCCTTCATGATCACACCGGACATCGTGACGGTTCCCGTCGTGTAGTTCACACGTCGGCCGTCGGGATAGACCCGTCCGTTGCCGGACCTCCGGACGCCGTTGTCCCAGTCCTTGGCCGTGCGCACATGCACCCCGGCCCGTTCGGCAGCCTCCCGGCGCGAGACACCCCGAGCCCGCAGCTTCATGTACTCCTCGCGCCGCGGGTGCCCCAGGTGCCCGTAGTTCAAGCCCGCCTTGCGGGCCAGCGTGAACGCCGTATTCAGGTTCAGGCCCAGCTCACGAGCCACGGGAGACACGCTCCCCACGGCGTCCAGCCGCTCAAGGAAACGCTTCTTCAACGCCGGATCGAGCCTCTTACCGCCCACGGTCCTCGCAACTCCCATGATCATGAGTGTTGCGAGGACCGCTAGAACCTAAGACCCGTGAAAAGGGCCCGAGGGGGCGCAATGGCTTCCGTACCAACTGGACTGGCTCGCCGGCGGTGGCCACGTCGAGGTGGTGTGGCGCCCTCTTGGGGATTTTCTCTGTCCCGTCACATCTCGCGTACCGGGCCGGACGCCGATGGGTTCGCTTCCGCGACCTTCGTCACTCGACCGCGACCCTCCTGGAGCAGGGCGTCGACCTCGTCGTCAAGGAACTCCTCGGCCACGCCACATCAGCGTCAGCTCTGGCGTCCACGCCCACGTCCGGCTCCGCCTACAGGTCGTGCGTTTGGCTGCTCGACACATTTCGGGCGAGCGCGGCCCAGCCAGAGGTGTCCTTAGAGGCGCCCTGATCCGGCTGGTGCTCCGGCCGGCCCTGGCTATGCCTGCGGGCGAATCCAGGTCCGGGCGAGTTCCGCTACCCAGGTGGTCGCCGCGTCGGGTGCGGGCGGGGGCGCGCCGACGACGACGAGTTCGGTGACGCCCGCCGCACCGAGTGCAGGGAGGCGCTCCGGGACGGCGTCGCTCAACGCGACGGCGACCGTGAACTCGTCAAAAGCGCGGCCGTGGCGGGCGCACTCATCGGCGAGAACGGCGAGGTGCGCCGGGACGTCGGCCGCCGCGACCGCCCCCGACCCCGAGGCTGAACCGTCCGGCGGAGAGTACGTCGAGCGTGGCGGCCTGCTTGGCGACCAGGACCGGGTTGTGCTCAGACAGCAGGAGTACGCCGGAGGCGAGCTCGATCCGGCTGGTGACCGCCGCCGCGAAGGCCAGGGCAAGCAGCGCGGGTCCAGCCAGTCCGCTGTCCGCGGGCACGGCGATCCGGCCGTCCGCGGAGTAGGGGTAGCGCGAGGCGGGAGCGTCCACGAGCACCCCGTGCTCTCCGACCAGAGCCTCGCGAAGCCGTGCGTCTCCGCATCTGTGGCCACCGCACGGATCACCTCGGGACGGGAACCGTCACCGATACCGAGCGCGTGCAACCTCACTCGCATTTTGCACCTCCGCGCCTCACCTCAAGCGCGAAGCGCCGACGCTCTCGGATGACATGGCGCGCTGCCCAAGTGCCAGGCCGGTTGCTCCGAGCTCAGCGGCCAGACGGCGCCTGAGGCAGTCGGCGAGAGCAGCGGCAGAGGGCCGGTGCGGCCGGTGCCAGGCTGGGGCGCGCCGGCCGGCTACGTTCGCCGAACTGAACGAGGGAGGCGAACGGGTGCGGCTGTACGGGTGCAACTGCACGGGTACGTGTGGTGTGCGGAGCGGGGCCAGGGTGCGGATCCTGATTCAGGGCACGGCCGTGTAGGACGCGAGGGAACTGCCTGCCCGGGCGAGCATCACTCCTGGCCGGCCGCGACGCGTCGTGCTGGAGAGCCATGACGGCGCCGACGTGATCGCTGACGTCTGGCTCCACACGTACTGACGCACCGGGACGCAGCCGCATCGCCAGGTGGGTCAAACCGCCGAGGAAGCTGAGTTGGACGCGGCCAGGAGCCCACAGTCGGGTACGTCTGCCAGTACAACAGCGTGGCTCCGCTCCGGGAAGCCCGAATCGGAGCCACGCTGCGCGGGACTGAACAGCTGATCGGCACTAGACACATGCGTGTAACGCCAGTCAAGACTGCCAGAGCCCGTTGGGCTCCTGGCCGGTTCGGGGACTGCTCAACCGGGGACGAGCCGTCAGCTGAGCCTCGGGCCCGGCGGCCAACCCTCTGTGGCACACTCACGCGCCACAGGCAGCAGGGTCAGCCCTTCATGCCTGCCCAGAACTCCTCGAAGGACATCTGGCGATCGCCGTTGGTGTCGAGCGAGTCGATCAGCTCCTGGGCCTGCGACGCGGTGATCTCCGTGCCCTCCAACTCCGCCACCACCTTGCGGTATTCGTCCGCAGTGACCAGGCCGTCCCCGTCGATGTCGTAGCGCTCGAAGACCTTGCGCGCCGCCGTCTCCATGATGTCTGCCATGTGCTCCACCCTTGTGCGATCTTTGCTGACGCCCAGACTATCCGTCCGCAGCAACACCTCCCGGGCCACGCCAGGCTCGGGACTTCTCAGGGCTTCGAGTACGAGGGGCAGGTCCGGCCGGAGCAGTGTCCGTCCGTGGACCGGGGGAGCGAGGGTCTTCCTGGGCTGTGCCTGGGGGTGTTCCGGGTATGTCCTGGCTCGCGGCATATCTTACGCTTCCTCGTTGCGGCGCCCGGTTCGCAGTTGTGTGAGTGTTGTGGTGGTTGTTAATGCGAGTCCGGTTGCTGCGAGTAGTGTGCTCCATCGCATTGCGGCGAGGAAGGCGTGTGTCCCTGTAAGGAGCGCTCCGAAGGCTGCTACTGCGGTGGCTCCGCCGGTCTGGCGGGCGGTGTTGAGGACGGCGGACGTGGTGCCTGCCCGGTTTGCGGGTACCGCGTCGAGGAGCATGGTGGTCAGTGCTGGCATGGTTAGTGCCCCGCCGAGGCCGACCGGCACCATCAGGGCCACCGCCAGCCACACGTGGGTGTGTGTGCCCACTGTGAGGAGTGTCAGTAGTCCGGCTGTCGCGAGCAGTTGTCCTGTCACTATCGGTACTCGTGGGCCGAGCAGTCTGGCCAGCTTTGCTGAGGCGAGGTTTACCACTGCGACCAGTGCTGTCATTGGGATGAACATCAGGCCTGTGTGCAGCGCGGACTGCCCGCGCTGTTGTTGGAGGTACAGGCTGAAGAGGAACACCCCTCCGCAGTAGGCGGCGTTGAGCATGAAAGGGCTTCCAGCGCTTCTCCAAACGCGTAGATACGTTCGGTCGCCTCCAGGTTGACCAGGTTGTTGATGACGCGCTCCTGGGAGCTGCCGGCGAGCGAGCCGCAACTGCCTAGGAGGGACTGGTACGGGCGGGTGAGAATCAGGCGGTCGATATCGGCATCGCTGATCTGGTGGCGGAGGATGCTGGCGAGGTCTTCGACCGGTTCTCGAAGGGCATGGGGTTCGTGCCCCGTGGTGCGTCGTCCACGGCTCGGCTCGCTGGGCTCCGCGTCCGGTACGCGGGTCGGCTGGGGGAGGACCTGGAGCGTCGATCCTTCAGAGGCGGAGCTCGCCGGTGTGCAGCGAGCAGAGTCGATCCTTCAGAGCGGGAGCTCGCCGGTGTGCAGCGAGCAGGAGGGGTTCGTCTCTGGATCGAGGTGGACATCGGCAAGAAAGAGGCTTGCCGGGTGTAGTGAATCAGCTCAAAACTGCACACACCAGGTGTCGATACTGACATTTGATGTGTCACTCGGTCTACGCATGAAAGAGGGGAATGCGTGTGATGAGTTCCGACAAGCCCGACTTCGGGAGAGAGCGATGGGTGCTCGCCTTCGATGCCTCATGCGGGACGTGCCGAGAGATCTCCGACGTGGTGAGTGAAGCGTGTGACGGGAGGCTCGAAGTACTGCCGCTGGCCCATCCGGAAGTAGATCGGTGGCGTGCGAAGGCGTTGGGCTCCAACGCCCCCTTCGCGCCCACGCTGATCCGAGCGGGCGGCGAGGAGGTACGCGCGTGGACAGCGGCGCGAATGGCCCTACCGTTAGCGCGGCGCCTGGGCCTACGGGCGTCTCTACGGGTGCTCGGTGCTTTAGGGCAGTTGCGACAGCAGGCTACCGAGCCTGTAGTGCAGCAGCGGACCGAGCCAAAGGTGCTCGGCCGGAAGTCTTTCCTGCGGATTAGTGCTGGTGCAGCCGTGGCTGGGGGCCTACTGCTGACCGGGAAGACGCCCGCGTTCGCGCAAGAGCGGCAGACCGCCGCCGAGGCGTGGGTGACGGCGAATCGGCATAATTTGCCGCAGAGCTACCGGTCCATCACGACCTACTCGCTCGAATATCGGAGGGAGATCTACCGGGCGTTACCTCCAGCGACCCGAGGAAAGCTGTGGCGCGAGCACCTGGACCAGTACCGGGCGGCTCACCCCAACCTGACTCAGGAGCAGCAGATCGTCCTCGATCGCCTCCAGGAGCGCTTCTCCGACGACTCAACATTCGACTCAGAGCAGGCCGCCCGGCCGTCGGTGCGGCACGAGATCAACGAACTTCAGGAGTCGGTGATCGCCGCCTTCGGTCAAGAAGAGGCGTACACGGTCGTTGGGGTGCTCGGCCCCCCGCGGGAGCGATCACGGGACTACGGCGCGGCAGCGCCGAGGTGTTACTGCCACGCTGGAAGCATTATCGACTCCTGCTCGAGCGGTGATTTCTGCTACAGCGGAGCTAGCTGCGTCACGACCAATAGTGGTTGCGGGTTCGCATGGAGGGAAAAGTGCAACGGACTCTGCTACCCCTGGTGACAGCCTGAAGCGGCTCCGCAGGCCCGGCCAAGCGTCCAATGCGCTCGTTTTCGCTGCCGGTCACCTGCCGGCCAGATAGAAGCTGCCGACCACGGTCAGCGTGTGATTGATCGTCGCGGGCGCGTACCCGGCCTTGAGGTACCGCTTGCCGGTGGGGCGTGGTTGACGACCCAGGCTCTGGAGCATCCGGCCGGGTGCGGCGGCGCTGCGGATTCGGTGCCGTACGACGCCGTCCCACTATCACTGCCACCTGCTCAGGGCCGTGCGCCATGAGGTGGGCGGCCTCGTGGTCGGGCGCACCACTGTGCCGGCGTGCCAGCGTAGGTAACCCCGGAGTCATGCGGCGGTGCCAATCAGGGCAGGAGGCAGGGCATGTCGCCCGGCTCCAGCGCGTACCCGTACACCGAGGTCGAGCTCGTGTAGACGCCCCGGCCGTGGACGCGGCCTGGCACAAACTGCTCGACACCCCCGCCTACGCGGCCCTGTGTCAGGCGACCGCCGGCCGGCCGATCGGCCACGCCGCCACAGGCGGCCACGGCCTGATCTCCTGGGCACCGCCTACGAAGAGGCGTACGGACCGCTGCCGGAGATCTGGTTCACGACGCCGACGGGAACGTCGACCAGGAGGCCATCGCCCACTACCGCGCCGCCGGCACCGTGGTCGCCGAGTGGGACTGCTCCCCGATCGGCGGCCCCGGCCGACCCGGGCGCACCGGCCGCGCCCCAGCCCCGGAGCTGGAGCCGGGGAGTGGGAGATACTCCCGCGTCCCGTTGCAGCACGAGCGGGCCGTCCTCGCCGGCGCGGCGGCCCGCGAGAAACTGCGCACCACCATCGCCGCGCGGGGCCGGGCGTACGACGTCGTCGCGCACCAGCAGGCGGCAATGCCCGAGCAGCTGCTCGCGCCCGCGGCCGCCGAATCCGAGCACGGCCACCAGGAGCCGGAGGCCGAACCTCCAGAGGCGGTCGACCTGATGGCGCTGCAGGCCTTGAGGCAATCCCGTACGGACGTGGAGGCCCTCGATCTCACAGCCGAGCGGCTGCGCCTCCTCCAGACATGTTCACCAAGGCAGCCGACGACTCCCGCGCCCGCGCGGACCGCTACGCCGAACAGGACGATGCCGATGGAGCGCACCCGGTGCGCCAGAACGACCAGCAGGCGCACCACCCGCAGCAGCCCGGACCGCACCGTGGCCGGGAGGCCGGCCACTGAGCGCACCCGATGCCACTCCAACGACCGCACGCGCATCCGGTGCGGCTACCGGTGCAGAGCCACCACGGAGGCCGCCACCGCACGAGCCCGCGCCACCCGCTCATCGCGCAGCGCCATCAGAGCCTGGGCGGCGCCTGTCGGTGCGTCGGCGAGGACCTGACCGACGAGGTCACGGCGCGGATGGGGTGTCCAGGCCGGTGCTGGTGGCGCGGCTGCTGGAGCTCGATGCGGCCGGGGCGTTGACGACGACGCATGTCCGCGCGGGCAGCCCGCAGCTCTCCACCTGTACGGTGCCAGGCGATCGCGGGCTGCCGGAGCGCAAGCCACGTGGACAAGCCTCCGGGCGTGTGAAGCGCTCAAAGTGCTGTGCGGCTGATGACCTTTCCCAAGCCCTGGTCGGACGGTCGGATCAGCGCAGTCCGGCGAAGAGATCGTTCTCGGGTACGGCCCCGCCGGTGGGGTCCTGGACACGTACGAAGGTCTCCATGCCCATCAACTCGCCGAACCTCTCCTTGCCCATCTTGAGAAAGAAGATGTTCTCGCCCTGACTGGCGTGTGCGGCCAGGGCGTCGAACTTCTGACCGCTGAATGCGGTGGTGTCCACCCACGTGGTGATCTCATCGTCGGGGAGGCCGATCTCGGCCATCGCGGCGGCCTCAGCAGGATCCGGCTCCGGCATGTCCTCATGGAACTCGCGCACGATCTCCCCGAACCGCTGCATCATCGAGCGGGGCATCGTCGTCCAGTACACCTTCGGTGTCAGCGCGGTCATCTCCAGCGCTGCCATCGTGATGCGGTGGGCCTGGATGTGGTCGGGGTGGCCGTAGAAGCCGTTCTCGTCATAGGTGACGACCACATCGGGCCGATAGTGCCGCATGAGTTCCGCGAGTCGGGCAGCGCCTTCCTCCACGGGGGTCTGCCAGAAGGATCCAGGGGCGTCGTTGCTCGGCCAGCCCATCATCCCGGAGTCGGGGTAGTCCAGCATTTCCAGATCGCTGATCTTCAGGGCTTCACAGCTCGCCTCCAGTTCTTGACGGCGCATCAAGGCGACGGTCGCCGGATCGTGCCCGGGGTCGCCCGGCTTGGCACCCCCTGGTCCGTCACCGCAACCGCCGTCGGTACACGTCACGAGAACCGTGCGGATACCCTCCGCCGCGTACCGCGCCAGGACCCCTCCGGTTCCGGTGGCCTCGTCGTCGGGGTGGGCGTGCACCGCCATGAGCGTCAACGGCCGGTCAGTCATGAACAAGTCCTCCTGCGGAAATACATCCTGGTCTGAGTGCGCGGCGGGCGTACCGCGATCCCGGGGCCCGGACCCTGGCGGGCGGATGACCTTGTTCCCACCGTGCAACGCCGGTCCCTCGGTCGATGCAACAGCGCCGACAGGACCGCGATTCCCAGAGGGCGCAGCCGCGGGCCTGGAGGCAGAGGGAGCGGCCGCCACGTACCGCTCTGAGCACCCGCCCGCATTCCGCCCGCTGGTAAGCCTGGTGTTGAAGGGCACCAAGGACTACCTGCCGGGCGTACCTCCTGCTGCGCGTCCTGCGGTTCCCCCCCACAACCCCCTACGCCGTCCTCCCCGGTGTGCGGGGCCGAAGTCGCAGGTCAGAGGCCGGGGTCAAGGGCTGCGCGGCACTTCGACAACCCTCCTCCTTCCCCTCGCTCGTCAGTGGTTGGTGTTAGTGAGTTGAGGGTGGGGCGGCGGGTTCCGGGCCGGGCTCGTGGCCGCATGGCCGAGCGGATGCACCGGCGCGTGACCGGCGTGGTCTGGGCCCAGGTGAGTTCGTAGTGGAAGGCCACGGAACTGTGGATCCGATCGCCCCTGGCACTCGATGGCCTCCCCGGCCGTCGACGCGCTGATGGAGGTCCTGTTCATGGGCCGCCAGGTCCGCATGCACGTGCTCCCTGGTCGCCCAGTCCGCCACCGCCCGCGCCCTCGGAGGCCCCGAAGTCCGCGAGCAGTTCGCCACCCGCATCCTCGCCCGCTACAGCCTGAACGCCTGGCGCATGCTCGCCCCGGAGATCCACCCCGCCCCGAAGTCCACCAAGCACCAGCGGCGCGCCAAGGTCGTAATCGGCGGCACCCCCCCCGCGAGCCCCAGGTGCTCTTCTTCACCGACGCCGAAGCCCGCGAATGGGCCACCACCGGCCCGACCACCACCACGGGAATGCACCCGTCCTCCGAATCCCTGACGGGCGCCTGGGCTTGGAGCGCCACACCGGACGTGCCCGAGTCGATCCAGCCACCGACCCCGGCGACGTCTTCGCCGACGCCTGGAACATCACCGCATCCCCGGCCGCATCCCCGGCCGCCGCCCCGGCGGACACCGCCGCGGCGGAGACGTCGCCGGTGAACCCGGCACCGGCCGACGACCAGGCGATAGGACTGCGCGAGGCCCACGAACATCACCTGCCGGACATCACCCTCGGCGCGCCGCGCACCGCCCGCGCCAACGACCCGGCCTTCCCCGACTCGGACGACAAACGCGCGCCGAACTCCTCTGCCGCGTCGGCGACCTCAAGCGCTGGGCACGCAACCGGCCCCGCGCCGCCTCCACCACCGACCTGGACTGACCGACCCTGGCCCCACTCCCGCGAATCTAACGTGGCCCCGAAGCGCAATTATTCTTGCGTCTCAGGATTGTCGCTGCGGCAAGGGTGGCAGTCCTTGCGGCGGGATGCAGTAAATCATCTTCGAGTAAGTGTCTTTGAGGGCGCCTTCGAATTCTACACTCACAGTAAGTGCATCGAATTTAGTGCTTGCGCCGCGAGTCAGCTCGAATATTCTAACCTCGCCATCCTTTGCAAAGACGCCGCCAGGTGAAAGCTTGCTGATTGCATACTCCCTATTAAGTTGCAGTCCGCGACTCTGCAGGTAGTTGACAACCTCTTCGTAATCTCCTGAGAATTCGGGGGAGCCTTCGCATGTCACGGCGATACTCACTGTCCGGATAACCCCTATGTCTGACCCGGATTTCTTCACATCTACCGCCCATACGCCACTGGAGGCCTTTGTGAGATAGACAGATTGATTCGCTGCGGGACTTAACCCACTTGCTGCTGTAGCTAAGGAAAGGTCGCAATCCAAGCGCGAATTGGTTTCTAACCACTAGCAGTGTCAGCGCACCGACAAAGAAGCTGACGGCGGTCCCCACTCCGATCGACCCCACCCTGGATAGGTAACCTGCGTTAGGCCGGCTTCCGTGCGCGACGTGAATGATCTCCTATATGAGGAGAGTCGCCGTGAAGATCACCAAAAGCCAGAACTGCCACACGGCAGCCCACCTTCTGGCAACCTTGTGGCCACTGTCCTTAATGGGGTAGGTGGGGTGCATGATTGCCACAGTTTATTGCTGTTACCGCTGTTCCAGTATTTATGAGAGTGTGGCTCGTCATCGCAGGCGTGGTGATGGTCTCGCCAATAATGAGTGTTTGCTGACGGCCTGCTTGCCTTATGTCTGCTGTCCCCTCTTTCAGAGTCGATGTGCTAGCACCAGAATGGTAGTGTTCAAATTCTTCTCCGGGCTCTAAAATGATCATTGCCGCTCGCTTGGCCCCTCTTCCTCTCCGCGTAACAGCGCAGGCATGAAGGCTAGCCTTGATTCGTATTCCTGCGGAAGGCCGCGGCCAAGGAAGGACGGCGAGGAGCTGTACGGCTCCCGGGAGGCCGGTCTTCGTGTGCTCGGCAGGCTGGCAGTTCACCACCGTCGTCCTCGCTCGGGTCACCGTCGGCCCCTTGGACCGGCTCGCGAGGGCGACGCTGGTGGCGGTGGACGCGATCAGGAATGCGTGGCGTTTCACGGGCACCTCCTCCTGCCCGCCGGCCGGCGGCCGCGGCGGGACGGGCAGACGGCTCGACGTGCCGCGCGGTACGAATCCCAATAGCTCGGGCGGGCGGGCAAAGATCTCGGTCAGGGGGAGAAGGTAGTGCCCGGTCGGCCATCGCACCGCGCCGGAGATCCACCGGCGTACCTCCCGGTCGGTGCACTGTCCCGGACGCCCGTAGATCCGGTCACTGACCTGGTTGACCTCGGCGGCCAGGCTCTCGTGCGTGAACCCGAACCCGCGCAGCAGGCCCTGAAGGACGGCGTTCCTCTACTGGTCCATCCGGCCCCGGGCGTGGGCGTGGTGTGGTTGCGACGGTAGTCCCGGCGCACAGTCTCCGTAGGTAAAACCGTCCGACTCCCGGTACGTAACTGCCCTCAACCGGACCTGACCTCACCCGGCCCGCAAGAGTTGTCTGGAGTGACACCACCGCCGGAGCCGGAGGAGCCGCCGTCATGAGCCATCACGTGCTGTACGACCCCAAAGACCTCCCGGACGAAGACCTCCCCCTGGACCGCGAACCACACCTCTCGCTCACCAAGGCCGTCCTCGCCTGGACGGACACGGCCGACCTGAGCGAAAACGACCTCGCCCAGATCGCCTTCCAACTCACAGGCCACGCCAGGACCGTCGCCACCGACGTACGGCGCCGCGCCATCGACCTGCCCAAGGACAGCCAGCCGCGCGCCCTCGTCGACGTGGTGCTCGCGGAGGCCGACCGCCGTCTGTCGATGCCGGCACAGGGCACCGTCGCCTGCTGCAAGAACAGAGCCCGCCTCGTACGCGGCCTCTACGAACGCCTCGCCCGGCTGGAGACCACGGCCGAGCCGCCCGCCGCCCCATCCCCCTGACCCCCTGCAGCTCCCCCGTGGCTCAGGCGCAAGAAGCCCCGGCAACCGCAGCCCTCGCTTGGGTTCTAGTGGTCGTCGGGGCTTCTCCATCTCTGGCTTCGCTGATGTCTACGTGGCGGCCATTGCCTTGGTCCGTCCGGCTTCGAGCATGGCGCGGACGCCGAGCACAAGGGGTTGCGGCCGTGGCCGTACCGATGGCAGGGCTGCTGGCAGGTCGCGCAGCGGCCGACCTCCTTGGGCGGGCACGACAGCGGCACAGTGGTCGACGCGGGGACAGGGTGGCCGGTGTGGGAAGCGACGGCACAGACCGCCCGTGGGGCTGGGTCTCCCGGAAAGCGATGTCACACCGGCGACCCCGCACCCGCCACTTCTTCTGGGCGCGCTGCCCCTTTCGGGCGGATCTACCGGACATCGCTCACCTGAGCTGCGCCGTCGGCTATACCGGGCAAAGCCCAAGCCGTGTACGTGCCGTTCTTCTCGAAGGAGTCCCAGGTGACCGACGAGACAACGAACCGCACCGCCGCTCGCGTGATCTCAACGGCGGCGTTAGGCATTGCCGTCGCCTACACCAGCTTTTGGGGGGTATGTCTGCTACCCGCGACTGACCGCCTACGTCACCACCCACGATGTTGTCGCTCCACCCATTACCGCGCTCGCGGTGATGGCAGGTCCCGCCTTCTTCTGGGCGTTCATCGGGCTGCGACAGGGCATGAGCTGCCTGGGGTGGGCGGCGGGTCTCGCTCTCACCGGCATCCTCATCGCCCTGACGTATGTCTACCTAGCCGACCAGTCCACAGGCCATGGCTTCAACTACTGGCTGTTCCTCACCGCTCTCGTCACCTGCAGCCTCCTCGCGTTCTGCGTCACCCCGTACGTCCTCGTCCGCGCCACGGTCGGCCGCCCTCGAGCCCGGCCGCGTCGGCCTACCGCCGAGGAGCACGCTGACCCATGGTGACCCTGCGAGACATGACCCCCGATGACGCCCCGGCCCTCCAGCGCATCTACAGCGGCGCCTCGGTCCGCTACACGACCGGCCGGGCACTCACTCTCGGCGAGGCGCAGGACAAGATCCGTGCGGCCCTCGCGCGGGCGGCCGAGATGCCCCGCCAGCAGTGGACATGGGGCATCACCGTCGAAGGCGAGCTGATTGGCCGGATCGCGCTGCGCCGACGAACCCCGTCCATGGGCACCCTCAGCTACATCCTCCGCGAGGACACCTGGGGCAACGGCTACGCCACCGAAGCCGCCCAGCACACCGTCGACTTCGCCTTCACCACCGCCGGCCTGGACCGCCTCGAGGCCATGCACCACCCCGCCAACCCGGCCTCCGGCCGCGTCCTGACGAAGACCGGCTTCACGCTCACCGGCACCTGCGACCGGCGCACCGAGGACGGAGCCGCCGTGGCGTACCAGGTGTACGCATTGCCGTTGCCCTGAGCCCAGCTCCGTCGTTGGGACTGGCCCAAGGACCGGCTGCGGCTGCTCCGCACCGCCCGGCCGGAGCTGCCGCCGTGCCTGACCAAGGACCGCCGCCCGCTCGCCCCGGGCCAATCCCTGGTGCGTACGGCCGCCGCCCACGCCGGCTCCAACTGCCGCGACGACTGTGCCTTCGAGCTGTGTCCCTATCCTCCCTAGCGGCTGGACGGCTACCGCCCGGAGCTGTCCGAGGCCTTCTGTCGGGCTCAGTTGACCCTGCTGTCGCGGTCGCGGTGGCGATCCCTCGTGCCACCCGAGGCGCGCTGGCAGCGGGCTCGGACCTCGCCGAACTGAGGCTGTTTTGGGAGCGGATGGGGAAGCGGTCGCTGAACAGCCATCGCGGAAAATGACCGGGCCTTCCCGCAACTCACCGGGACTTCCCTTCCCGGAGGGGCCGTACGGCGTCGTCGTCAGCGGCCTTGGGGCCTGCCCGGCACGGCCGTCACCGCTTTGCCCAGTCGGGTGCCGGCCAGTTCGGTGTCGGCGCGGTCGCGGATGCCGTGCGTGCCGAAGTGAGCCACGGAGGCCAGTGCTTGTGCCGCGTCGCGCAGGCCCAGTTCGAGTGTGACGTCCTTGCCGTCGGCGATCCGGAAGGGCACGGGCCGGGTCTGGGTCCACAGGGCCGGCACCGTCGCGTCGGCCGGTGCGCGGCGAGCCCGAACCTCGTGCCACCGACCCGCCAGGTGCACCCGGGCCGTGTAGATGAGCGAGCTGCCGTCCGCCTCCACGCGGCCGTCGGCCAGCAGCATCCGGCTGCCCCATGGTTCGTGGTCGATGTGTCCGACCAGCCGGGCTCCGGGTGACGGGGCGTCGTCGTCGGGCAGCGGCAGGTCGACGGCGACCTCCAGCACGAGGTCGGCGCCGTCGAATTCGCCATGCAGGCGCTCCCGGTACCGCACTCCGCGCGGGGAACCCGCATCGCCGTACAGCCGGAGTCCTTCGGCACGCCCGCCGGATCGGCGCAGTCAAGGTAGTGCTAGGCATCCCGGTAGCCCATCTCCATCAGGGTGTCCGCGGTGACGCGTCCCGCGAAGAACTCGGGGTCCAGTGGCAGCGGGTACGCCGGTTTGACCACGTGCAGGGCGAACGGCCGGGACGCGGCGACCAGTTCGGCGAACAGCGCCCCGTTCGCAGACATCTCGATCATGTGGACGTACTGTTCCAGCGGCCCGTCACCCCAGTACGGCGTGTTTCCGATGCACCAGACCAGCCAGACCTCGTCGGCGCCGCGGCGCAGGGCCTCTCCCACATAGGGGCCTGGACCCTCTCATCGCCGATCACCGCCTCACCGGGTCTCGTGCCCTGCCGTACCGGCGTTCGCGGCGACGGGGGACTCGGTCGGGCGGGGCGACCGGCGCCACAGCAGCCAGCACAGCCCCGCCGTGGCCAGGTCGAACAGCGCCACGAGCAGCGTCAGGCCAGTGAACAGGTCCCGCGCCACCCCTGCCGTCACCAGGGCGAACGCGCCGAACTTCTGCAGCGCCACCCACAGCAGCAGAAAGGACGGCGCCCGCGGGGACAGTAGCTGCTGGGCGAGCAGGCCACCGACGACGACCATGAACATCCCGACAGTCGCGAAGAGATGCCGGCTCAGGGACGAGGAGCCGACCGTGTCAGTGGAGAGCAGTTCCAGCACGGGGCCGGGGGCCACCAGCTGGCACACCCTGTCACCACCGTCACCGCGGCGCTGGCCAGGAGGACCAGCCGGAGCGGGTCACCGGTCAGCCGGGCCGGGAGCGGGGTCACGAGAGGGGTCGCCGCCCGGGTAACCGTGGCACCGACGAACCGGATGTCGTTGAGCCGCATCCATCGCACCAGCAGCGTGCTGAGCCCGGCCTGGCCGTCGAACTGGCCGCCCCGGATCCGCTTGTTGATCGGGATGATGATCCCCTGCCCGACCCAGGTGAGCAGCGTGATACCGACCACGCAGACGGCCGCCAGCACGACGTACCAGCTGCCCCACTCGCTCCACACCAGCACGATGCCGGAGATAAACATCAGCGGTACGACGACCGTGAAGAACCGGGTCGCCAGCATCGTGGGCACGCCGAAGTGCACGTCGACGTTCTCCGGGGTCAGCGCGCGCCAGGTGGGATACAGGAAGAAACGCAGCACATGGTGCCCATGTACATCGTCGCGCCGAAGAGGAAGTACAGCGCGTTCACCATCAGCAGGGTATTCATGGCCGGGCTCCCACGTCGAACCGCGGTGGTGCGGGCCACTCCTCCGACAGGCCCAGGTCGACGACGCTCTGGAGTGGTTCGCCGAACGTCCGCCCGGCCTCCTCACTCGTGAGGAACCAGCTCTCGAAGTGGTCGTCGAGGATGCCCCGGGTCGACGGCAGGAAGCAGGTGAACAGCGGCTGTTCGGCGATCCCGAGGCCGTGCAGTGCGGCGACCCCGGGGGCGTCGCCGAGGACGAGACGGGCCTGGGCCCACCTGCCCACGGCAATGTCGGCGGCGCTTTCGAAGTAGATGGACGATTTCATCAGCATGCCCCGGAAAGCGCAGTAGTTGACCGCAGCCACCCGCAGCGGCAGCCGCGTCGCGGGCGGGCGCTCGATCTCGATGAGCATGCCGAGCCGGCCATCGTCCTCGTACTGGCTCGAGACGGCCCGGTCGCTCACCCGGAAGTCGAGGCTGGCCCGGTGTTTCGGCATGCCCCAGATGCCCTTGCCGCCCTTGACCGAGACCTCGCTGCTCACCGGAAGGTCCACGACGTACTGGCCGGTGCCGAAGCTGCCGCGCAGCAGTCCGGGCAGCAGCGGCGGCGCGGGCCGGGAGCCGTGGGTGCAGGCGATGGCCACGGAGAACTCGATGTAGCGGCCGATGTCGGTGCGGGCGTAGTCGACGACGCAGACCGCGGCCGCCGGGGAGCGCCAGCGGGTGCAGTTCGCCGCCGGGCAGCAGACGGGCCGCCGCCGCCCGGTCGGCGGGGAAGGCGGCCATCAGAGCAGGGGTGTCGGCGGAGTTCACCGGCAGCACGAACGGGATGCCGTCGACGAGAGCGTGCCGTCCGGCAAGTCGTCGCTGCCGGCGCGGGACCGGTGACGGCCGCGCGGACAGAACCAGCCGAGCCAGGGCCAGTGCGGGATTCATCGCGCCAGCTCCTCCAGGATCAGCGGATAGGTGTCGGCCGCCGCGCGGCGGCCCAGGAAGACGTCGAGATGGCCGTAGCCGGGCAGGATGTGCAGGCTGTCGCGGCCGGGGCGGTGGCGGTGCAGGAAGTCGAAGGTGCGGCGCTGGCTCTCGGCGAGGAAGCAGCGGTTGTCTTCGCCGGCGAACAGCGCGAACCGGGCGTCGGTCTGTGGTGGCCGGTCGGTGAAGGACGGAGGCAGTCCCTCGACCTCGCCGGTGGCCACGAGATGGCCGGCCCGTACACAGGCGTCCATCTGCGCGAAGAAGGTCATGGGGACGTCGGCGAACTCGCCGCGGATCCAGTCGTGGGTGGCCTCGTCGAGGTTTGCGTGGGACCACAGGGCCGGCCGTCCGGAGCCGTAAGTGAAGCTGACCATGCGGCAGACCCCGTTGCGGCACTCCCGGTGGGTGGCGCGGACGAAGCCGGCGACGCAGCGGGCGGCGAGGCCTTCGGGCTGGTCTCCCCAGGCCGGCGAGATGTGCGGCAGGACGCGACCGACGACCGGCGCCACCTTGCTGATCTTGAACCGGGACACGGCGGGCACGACGGGATGCAACGAGACCGCGTTGCTGACCACGGTGTCCACCTGGGGCAGCAGCCCGGCCGCGGCGGCCATCACGAACGACGTGGAGCCCTGACAGTGCACGACCGCCTTGAGTTGGTCCGCGCCGGTGGCGGCAAGGACGTGCTCGACGGCGGCCGGATGGTCGTGCGCGGCAGCCTGGTCGAGGGTCCATGGCATCGGGTCCAGGTCGATGGAGGCCCGCCAGTTGAGCAGCCACACGTCCCAGCCGTCGTCGATGAGGGCGTCGACGAAGGTCCTGGGCAGCGGCGGCCGGAAGAGTTCGGCTCGTACGCCCGCCCCGTGCACGACGAGCACCGGGCCACGGGTCGGCGGATGCCGGCCCTGCACATGGACGACGGTCAGCGGCCGGCCGTCGCGGGCGGTGAAGGGCCGCACCTCGGTGGCGTGGTCACGGCGGGTCGTGGGGCGCGTGGGCGTGCGCCGGACGGAACCGGTCCCGGTCCGGCGCCCGGTGCTTCCGGGGCGGCCGCGCGGGCTCGGTTCGGGGCGTGCGGTCATGGCGGTTCGCCTCCCGGGCGATCACGACGGGGTCCTCGACCAGCCGCACGGTGAGGGGCGCGGCGGGCACCACTCGCTTCCGGCCGCCCGGCGCGTCCGTGAGGTCCCACCGGTGGCAAACGCGGTCGAGCACCAGGGGGTGCAGGGTGAGGTCGCCGTCCGGCGCGATATGCAGGCGCAGGAAGCCCTTGTGGTCTTCGACGGCCTGCCCCGACATCTGCCAGTCGGCGACCGTGCCGCCGCGTGCCGACAGCACCCACAGCGCGAAGGCTTGCGAGCCGCCCACCGCGCCCAGTACTGCGGCCGCCGCGAGACAGACCAGCAGCACCCCCCAGCCGGGCCAGTGCGCTGGGAACGGCAGCGCGACGGCGACGGCGAGCGCTCCCAACGCCACCACGGCCTGAAGGAGTACGGCGTCGGCGGCCCGGGGTCTGGCCGGGCGCGGGCGCCAGATCCGGCGCAGGAGACCCCACAGCACCACCCCGACCCCGCCGGCCACCGCGGTGAACAAGCCCAGGTCCCCGGCGCTCCCGTACCGTACGGCGTCGACGGGCTGGAGCCGGTCCTGTGTCACCGCGAGCAGGAAGCCGAGGACGACGAAGGCGGCGGTGTGCACGGCCGCGGTGAGCCCCGCGAAGCCGGGATTGCGCCACAGAAGCCAGTACGGGGACCACGGCACCGCGATCCGGCGGGCGAGCCGACGGGACTCCCGGACCTCGGGGTACGTGCTCTCATCGGCGCGAGTGAAGGTCACCGCGGGGTCGTCCTTCTCCTGCATCCGGGTCGCCGACGGCGGCAGCGACAGGCTGCGGGGCAGGGTGTGGGTCGACGCCAGGTAGGCGCCGCCGAGACCGCACGTCACCATCTGCCGACGCCGGGGATCCGGGGGGAGGTCTTCGCGCTCGGGCGGATCCGTGGGCAGGTGCTCGGCGTAGCGGGCGTAGTGGTGTTTGTCGCCGGTCAGCCACAGCCGGATCGACGCGCCGGTGGGCACCCGCTCGCCGGTGCGCGGGTCGGTGCGGGTGCGGACCACGGTGCGGTCGAACCAGTGCAGCGTGTCGAAGGCGTCGGCGTCATCGGCACACTTGACCCAGGTGGGTTCGGCGCAGCAGACGATCACTCCGTCGCCCGGTCGCAGCCGGGCCGACAGGTGGTTCTGGAAGTAGCGCAGCTGGGGGGCGTCCAGGTACGCGCCGAGCTGGCTGTCGAGGCCGACCAGCCACCACTTGCGCGGCAGTCGTGCGGCGAAGTAGCTGCGGGTCTGCCGAGTCTGCCAGCCGCCGACGGGCTGGCGCAGGGCGAAGGTGCGTAGGAACGCGGTGAGGCCGTCGTACCAGTCGTGGTTGCCCGGCAACGCTAGCATCAGCGGCGGAGGGCCCTCGGTGCCCGGCAGGGCCGAGGCGTAGGGGCCGGTCATGCTGTCGCGGTAGAGCGCCATCGAGGCCACCGGGTAGGCCTCGTCGCCGCCGAGCACGAGCAGCGAGCCGCGCGGCAGCCGCTCACGGCGGACAGTGAGTTCGGGGGCGGCGAGGGCCCAGGCCACCGACGCGGTGGCGTCGAAACCGTCACCGAGGTCGGCGACGTAGTCGATCCACATCTCGCGCGCGTCCGGGTCGTCGAGCGGGGCCCGTAGGGGCTCGGCCCTGAGCGTTCCCTGGATCTCCCGCTTGTCCGCGTACGCGGCGAACACGTCGGCTATTGCGACCTTGAAGCCGGTCCGTACGAGGGAGGCCGGGTCCAGCCAGCGCACCGGCTCGCACGGGGTGAAGCCGAGCTCCTTGGCGTGGGCGCGCAGCTGCTTGAGCTTGAGGTTCATGGCCTGTCCTTCGCGGGTACGGCGCGCGCCAGGCGTCCGCCGTAGACGGCCCACAGTTCGCCCAGGAACAACTTGCCGAAGAGCTCCATAGCCCGCGCCGGGTGTGGGCCGGTGGTGCGGAAGGTGGTCAGCTGCTGGAGGAAGTCACCGATCCGGATGATGACGATCCCGGCACCTATGACGGGCGCGGTGGCGTCGTCGTCGGGGTAGATGTGCCCGGCGAGCAGGCGGATGTAGAGGGTGGAGGTGTCTGGCCAGACGTCGGCGCCGGGGTCGTCGTGGACGTCCTTGTGGCCGGTGAGGGTGAGCGGGGTGCCCTCCTGGGTGCGCAGGTGGAGCCGGTACAGCATGCGCCGTCGGTCTGCGTCGCCGTCCTGGGTGAAGAGGTTGAACCAGCCGTGCTCCACCTCCAGCCGTCCGCCGAGGACGTCGCAGTCGACGTGGCCGACGGCGTCCGCCGCGTGCGTCGGTTCGGCGACGAAGCGGTCTACGTCGGCGGCGGTGATGGTGAGCCGGAAGTTCAGCCGCTGCCCGAGCGAGCGTCCGAGCGCACGGCCCTGCTCGGGGTCGTCGACGTCGAGGGCGATATGGCCGTTCATCTCTTCGGTGAAGCTGAGGCTGGTCGGTGGCTCGACGGGCGGGGTGTGGGCGGAGCCCGGTGGGGCGGCTTCGGTCGGTGTGCGCGGCGCGGTCCCGTCGGCCGTCGGCCCCTCGTGCGCCGTATGTCCCGCCGACGCCCGACTGGCCGTACGCGACGCCGTTTTCCCTTCCAGGATCCGGTCACAGGCCCGGTCCGCGACGGCGGCGATCGTCAGGGAGGGGTTCGCGCCCACCGCGCCCGGCAGCAGCGCCCCGTCCAGTACATGTAGGCCCGGGAACCCGAAGACCTCGCCGATGTCGTCGCACACGCCCTCCCCGGGATGACGGCCCATGGGGGCGCCGCCAAGCGGGTGCACGGTGATAACGCGGTTGCCCCACCACCACAGCGGGTTGTCGAGGAAGTTGCCGCCCAGCGCCCCCGCGATGTCCCGCATGGTCGAGCGGACCCGCTCGAAGTACGCGCGTGAGGTGAGCGTCGTCCACTCGACGTCGAGATAGCCGCGGCGCAGCCGCATCCGGCCGTCCGGCACGTCCCGTCCCATGCCCAGCAGAGGCACGGAGGTCGCGGAGAAAACGGCGGGCCCGAGCAACAGCGCCAGCTGCCCGCCGACGCGGCTCGCCGGATCCACCCCGAGCCGGGCCAGCAGCCGGTGCAGTCCGAACGCGAGGAGGCGGCGGGCGCCGCTCGGCAGTCGGGAGGACTCGGCGAGCCACGTCACGAAGTCCGGGTAGCCGGCGTCTTCGATGTAGAAGCCGCGGCCCGACGAGCCGTCCTCGTCGAGTGCGTCGCCGCCGCGCACGGCGCTCGTGATGACCGGTCCCCTGCTGCCGTCCAGCCTCAAGGGACGGCTCCCGTCGGCGCCGGCCGTGGCGCGCAGGACCAGCCCGAGCAGGTCGCCGTTGCCGCAGAACCGGGTGCCCAGCGCGCTGCTGAGGCCGGGCAGTGCCGCCCGGTTGCGCAGCAGCAAATAGGTCGAGCCGAAGGTGCCAGCCGCCAGCACCAGGCGGCGGCAGCCAATGCGGTGCAGGGGCAGCCGGTCGGTGGCCGTGCGGCGGCCTTCCCGGGCCGGGTCGTGCACGACGTACGAGACGTCGTAGCCGCCGCCGGGACGGGGCGTGAAGCCTCGCACCTCGCAGCGGGTGCGAATGTCGGCGCCGTGGTGCCGGGCGGCCGACAGGTACGTGTGGTCGAGGGTGTTCTTGGCGCCGTAGTTGCAGCCGATGTCGCACTCACCGCACAGTCGGCAGGTGCTGCGGGGCAGGCCGTGCAGATTGCCGTAGTCCGGTTCGGTGATCTGCGCGCCTGGCACGGGCGGTGCACCGGGCCGGGGTGCGAAGGAGACGGCGAGCGGCGGCCGGAATACCGGCAGGTCGAGCCGGTGGGCCGCCTGGTGCAGGGCGAGTGTCTTCGGGGTGTCCTGGTACGGGTAGGTCGTGGCGCCGAGCATGTGCTCCACCCGGTCGTAGTGCGGGTCGAGGTCGGCGCGGCCGACCGGCCAGTTCTCGTAACCGCCGCCGGGCAGCGGCGACTCGTTCACGAACCACCGTTCGTCCTTGCGCAGCAGAACGTTGGCATAGATGAGGGATCCGCCGCCCAGGCCGCTGGAGACAACGCCTTCCAGACCGCGGAAGGACCATATGTCGAACATTCCGTGCAGGCCATTGGTCGGATCCCAGAAGTTGCGGGCCATGTCGGCGGGGCTGCGGGGGAAGCCGCCCGGCGGATACGGCTTGCCTCTCTCCAGCACCACCACCGACCAGCCGGCCTCGGCGAGGCGGTACGCGGTGACCGCCCCGCCGAAGCCCGAGCCGACGACTACGGTGTCGACGAAGGCTGTGTCCTGACTGTTGTGCGATGCGTCGGCCATGGGTGCTCCCTGCCCCGGCCCCCCACAGCGTGCTCACGCTCCCCACAACATGGTCACACCGGGAGTAGATGCCAGCAAACGGAAGATTCTTACCGTATCTGCTTCAACTACCTGTATCGGTTCCCACTTCGGGTGTCGGTCAGGTGCGGTCCAGCTCCCCTAGCAGCACCCGGCGGAACTCGATCGTCTCGTACGTCCCCGTCACCCCCGTCTCGTACAGGATCCCGACCGCGTGCCGGCCGAGCAGCACCAGGTCGGAGTAGGCCACGCGCTGCTGAGGCAGCGTCAGCGCTTTCGTGAAGGTCGCTCCTCCGTGCTGCGCCACACCGCCATGGACTGGCGGGCGGTGGGGGCGGACGGGCCCGAGAACAGCAACGGGGCGTCACTGCCAGGGAGTTGGAGGATGCTCGCCTCCACCACCGGAACCTCGTTCAGGTTGGGCTGGACGGTGTACGGGCGGTCCAGCGTCTCGGCGCCGTCGCTCGAGCAGCCGCAACAAGAGGTAGGACGGCGCCGGAAAGGCCTTCGTGCGGTCGACGAGGGCGGCGGCAAGGGCGTGCTCGCTGCTGGCCTGCATCGCCATGAGGTACTCGAAGGCGAGCTCCACCTCTTCGGGAGGTAGCGGTGTGCGGGGCCGCTCCAGGTGCGGCATTCGGATCTCCTCAACAGGCTGGCCTCCGTGCCCATCACGGGACTGACCTGATGCTCCAGCCGCGCCCCTGTGGACAAAGGACGGAGAACTCTCCCCCGCCAGAAGGGGCAAACCGGGCATACAAGGAGGAACCGGGCCCCTCTGTTGCTATGGTCGGCCCGACCACAAGCCCGACCATGACCCCTTGTCGATGTCCGTCGGCCAGGCCCCGCGGCCGCGTTTGTCCTTGACGCACTTCGCCGTCAGGTCGCGGACAAGGGGGCCCCTGCGCGCTGCTCTCTCGATCACCGCCCCAGCCGGGGAGACTAGTTCGTGGATCGTGTGGCGCAGTGGCTCGGCATCGGTGTGTCATCCATGACTGCGCGCTAGCCAGCCCACGGCCCACGGCTCACAGCCCACGGCTCACGGCTCACGGCTCACGGCTCACGGCTGGCATTGCGGCTCGTCACTTGTCTGGACGGGCTAGGCTCGTATCAGCCCGCGCTG
>NZ_JBFAEA010000044.1:0-32563 GCF_040641675.1 Streptomyces sp. NPDC020742 | reverse complement strand
GTGTGGACGTAAAGCGAAGCAGTCCACACACCAGACCCCTCCGGCCCGTCACCGCACCCAACAGCCCCGCGCAGCGGCACCGCCCGCCGCAGGCGAAACGACGACAAACCCCCACGGCGGGACAGCCGACAACGTACGGGCCCGCCGGCCGCGCAAGGCCACGGCCGCCCCAAAGCCACCCGGGGAGAACGAATAGACTTCCCTCCCGTGGATACGACGCTCCAAGACCCACTCGTGGGCCAGCTGCTCGACGGCCGCTATCGCGTCCAGACCCGTATCGCGGCCGGCGGTATGGCCACGGTCTACCGGGCCGTGGACACCCGGCTCGACCGTGTGCTCGCGCTGAAGGTGATGCACCCCAGCCTCGCCGCGGACGGGGCGTTCGTGGACCGGTTCATCCGGGAGGCCAAGTCCGTCGCGCGGCTGGCGCACCCGAATGTGGTGGGCGTCTTCGACCAGGGCATGGACGGGACGTACGTCTACCTGGCGATGGAGTACGTCGCCGGCTGCACGCTGCGCGATGTGCTGCGTGAGCGGGGCGCCCTGCAGCCGCGGGCCGCACTGGACATCCTGGAGCCGATCCTGGCCGCCCTGGGGGCCGCGCACCGGGCCGGTCTGGTGCACCGCGACATGAAGCCCGAGAACGTGCTGATCGGCGACGACGGCCGGGTGAAGGTCGCCGACTTCGGGCTGGTCCGGGCGGTGGACACCAACACCACCTCCTCGACCGGCTCCGTCCTGGGCACCGTCTCCTACCTCGCTCCCGAGCAGCTGGAGCACGGCACCGCCGACGCCCGCGTCGATGTCTACGCCTGCGGTGTGGTGCTGTACGAGATGCTGACCGGCAGCAAGCCGCACACCGGCGACTCGGTGGCTCAGGTCCTCTACCAGCACCTGCACGAGGACGTACGGGCACCGTCCGGGCTGGTGCCCGGGCTGGCGCCGCAGCTGGACGGGCTGGTCGCGCTGGCCTGTGCCCGCGAGCCGCAGCTGCGGCCGCCGGACGCGGTGGCGCTGCTGTCACGGGCGCAGGAGGCCCGAGCGGAGCTGACCGACGAGCAGCTGGACGTCGTACCGCCGCAGGCCAACGAGGTGTCCACGGCCGGCCCCGGTGCGGGCGGCGACCCGGAGGCCACGGACGTGATACCCCGGACCACGGCGGGGGCGGACGGGGCGGAGCTGAACCGCACCAGCCGGCTGGAGGTCCCGCCGACCGAGCAGACGACCCGGCTGCGACCGGTCCCGGCGGCCGAGGCGCCCACCGGGGGGCTGCTGCAGCGGCGCCGGCTGGCGACCATCGTCGCGGCGGTGCTGCTGGTCCTCGGTGTCGGCGCGGGCGTCTGGTACATCAACTCCGGCCAGTTCACCAAGGTGCCGGCGGTGCTGGACATGCCGCAGGCCAAGGCGGTCAAGACGCTGCGGGACGAGGGGCTGGACGTCAAGATCGCCCGGGGCTTCAGCTCCAATGTGGAGCGGGGCCGCGTCATGAAGACCGACCCGGCGACCGGCGCCCGGATCCGCGGTACGGTCACGGTCACCGTCACCGTCTCGCGCGGCCCGAACATCGTCGCCGTCCCCGACCTGTCCGGAACGCCGGTCGCGGACGCCAAGCGCCGGCTGCGCGACCTCGGTCTGATCCCGGGCACCGAGACCCGGCAGTTCAGCGATGAGGTGGCCAAGGGTTCGGTGATCGGTACCGACCCGGCGGCGGGCAGCAAGCGGCGGCCCGACACGGCGGTGGGGCTGACCATCAGCCGGGGCTCCCCGACCGATGTGCCCGGTGTGATCGGCAGCGACCGGGCGGACGCCGAGTCCACGCTGCGTGCGGCGGGCTTCCAGGTGCGCATCGCGCCGGAGCCGGTGTTCTCGCCGGAGGACAAGGGCACCGTGGCCCGGCAGACACCGGGTGAGGGCGGCAAGCTGGGCAAGGGCGAGACGGTCACCCTGGCGCTCTCCAAGGGCCCGCAGATGGTCACCGTCCCGGACGTCACCGGGAAGAAGACCGCGGAGGCGAAGAAGGAGCTGACCGCGGCCGGCTTCCAGGTCGAGGTGAAGAAGCCGTGGTTCTTCCCCGAGGACGAGGTGGACTCGCAGTCCGTGAAGGGCGGCGAGAAGGCGCCCAAGGGCGGCACGATCACCATCGAGCTCAAGGGCGGGCTGTAGCCCCGGTGCCGGGTGCCGCACGCGGTGCGGCACCTGGCACCCTGGGTGCGTGAGCACCTCTTCCTCCCCTCAGGGCGCCGAGCGGCGCGCCCGTGACCGCAACCCGGTGGGCGGCCATGTGCCGGTGGCCGGCGGTCTGGCGAAGACCGGAATTCCGTACGCGCAGGAGATGGGCGACGAGGTCGTCCAGGTCTTCGTGGCCAATCCGCGCGGCTGGGCGACGCTGCCCGGCAATCCGGAGCAGGACGAGGCGTTCCGCGCGGCCTGTGCGCGCCAGGGGATCCCGGCGTACGTGCATGCGCCGTACCTGATCAACTTCGGCTCGCACACCGAGGCGACGGTCGACCGGTCGGTGGCCTCGCTGCGGCATTCGCTGCGCCGGGGCCGGGAGATCGGGGCGCTCGGGGTGGTGGTGCACACCGGATCGGCGACCGGGGGGCGCCCCCGCGAGGTGGCGATGGCGCAGGTCAAGGAGCGGATGCGGCCGTTGTTGGAGGAGCTGACGCACCCCGATGACCCGTGGCTGCTGCTGGAGCCGACCGCCGGGCAGGGCGCGTCGCTGTGCGCCAAGGCGGAGGACCTCGGGCCGTACTTCGACGCCCTGGACCGGCACCCGAAGCTGGGCGTCTGCCTGGACACCTGCCACGCGTTCGCGGCCGGGCACGACATGGCGGCGCCAGGCGGGGTGAAGGCGCTGCTGGACGAGCTGGTGGAGGTCACCGGCGAGGGCCGGCTGAAGCTGATCCACGCCAATGACTCCAAGGACGTGGCCGGCGCCCACAAGGACCGGCACGAGAACATCGGCGCGGGCCACATCGGGGCGGAGCCGTTCGCGGAGCTGTTCGGTCATCCGGCGACGGCCGGGGTGCCGCTGGTCGTGGAGACGCCGGGCGGCAAGGAAGGCCATGCCGCGGACGTGGCGCGGCTGAAGGAGCTGCGGCTGCGCTAGGGCGTTTCCTTGGGGTCCTCTCCTTGGGGTCCTCGTGGGCCCTGGCGTTGCGGCCCCGGTGTACCCGTCAGAGCTCGGGGCCCTCGCCGGGCTCCTCCTGGTAGGAGTAGCGCTGCTCGCGCCAGGGGTCGCCGAGGTTGTGGTAGCCGCGCTCCTCCCAGAAACCGCGGCGGTCGGCCCGCATGTACTCGATGCCGCGGACCCACTTGGGGCCCTTCCAGGCGTAGAGGTGGGGCACGATCAGGCGGACCGGGAAGCCGTGCTCGGCGGTGAGCAGTTCGCCGGAGCGGTGGGTGGCGAAGAGGCACTGCTCATCGGCGAAGTCCTCCAGCCGGAGGTTCGAGCTGAAGCCGTACTCGGCCCACACCATCACATGGGTGACGTCGGGTGCGGGGGGTGCGAGGTCGAGGACGGTCTTGGTCAGCACCCCGCCCCATTCGGCTCCGAGCATGCTGAATTTCGTCACACAGTGCATATCGGCGGTGACGGTGGCGTACGGCAGTGCCGTGAATTCCTCGTGTGACCAGCAGTGCTTGTCACCGTCCACGGTGGCGCCGAAGGCCCGGAACTCCCAGCGCTCGGCGCGGAACTTCGGCACCGGCCCGTAGTGCGTCACCGGCCAGCCCCGCTGCAGCCGCTGCCCCGGGGGCAGCTGAGGATGCTCCCCTTCGCGGCTTTCCGGCTGACCCATGTCCTCCATGTTGTCAGACCGGAAGGGGTGCCGATGACCAGGGAAGGGAGAGATTGGGGCAACTCGTACTAAGCATGCACTTACTGGACGCCCCTTCCCGGCGGTGCGAGGATGCGCGGCACCTGCCCAGTTCTCGCGTGGAAGGAGCCCGCTGCCATGCAGGGCGACCCCGAGGTCATCGAATTCCTCAACGAGCAGCTAACCGCCGAGCTGACCGCGATCAACCAGTACTTCCTGCACGCCAAGATGCAGGAGAACTTCGGCTGGACCAAGCTCGCGAAGTACACCCGCGCCGAGTCCTTCGACGAGATGAAGCACGCGGAGGTCCTGACCGACCGGATCCTCTTCCTGGACGGCCTGCCCAACTACCAGCGGCTCTTCCACGTACGGGTGGGCCAGACCGTCACCGAGATGTTCCAGGCGGACCGGCAGATCGAGGTCGAGGCGATCGACCGGCTCAAGCGCGGTATCGAGCTGATGCGCAACAAGGGCGACATCACCTCGGCGAACATCTTCGAGGACATCCTCGCGGACGAGGAGCAGCACATCGACTACCTCGACACCCAGCTGGAGCTGGTCGAGAAGCTCGGGGAGGCGCTCTACATCGCCCAGGTGATCGAGCAGCCGAGCTGACCGGGCGCCATGGCGGCAGCCGGCCGGACGGCCCTGGGGACTACGCGGCCTCCGAGAGCGCCGCAGGCGCCGCGGCGCCCACCCCCGCGACCGGCTGCGACCCCGCCCGGTCCTCCTGCGCCAGCGGGTCGGCGGTGCCGTCGTCGATGAGCTCCCGACGGGGGCACGAGCCGCGGCCGAGCAGGGCCTGGATCCGGCGGACGCAGTTGCCGCAGTCGGTGCCGGCCTTGCAGGCGGAGGCGATCTGGCGGGGCGTGCAGGCACCGCTCTCCGCGTGCCGGCGGACCTGCTGCTCGGTGATGCCGAAGCAAGAGCAGACGTACACGCAGTTCACCTCGCGGGGGCGGCTCGGGGAGGACTCGTCGACCGGTCCAGCCGATCTTGAGTGAGGTAACCCTTACCTTACCTGGCCCGGTGCGGGGTTCACAACGCCGAGGGGCTCCGCACAGCGCAGTGGGGCGCGGATCACAAGGATCCGCGCCCCACTCAGGTCCCGTCCGGGGTCACTGGTCGCGGTACATCTCCGCCACCAGGAACGCCAGGTCCAGCGACTGGCTGCGGTTGAGCCGCGGGTCGCAGGCGGTCTCGTAGCGCTGGTGCAGGTCGTCGACGAAGATCTCGTCGCCGCCGCCCACGCACTCGGTGACGTCGTCGCCGGTCAGCTCGACGTGGATGCCACCGGGGTGGGTGCCCAGGCCCTTGTGGACCTCGAAGAAGCCCTTGACCTCGTCCAGCACGTCGTCGAAGCGCCGGGTCTTGTGACCGGAGGCCGCCTCGAAGGTGTTGCCGTGCATCGGGTCGCAGATCCAGGCGACCTGCGCACCGGAGGCGGTGACCTTCTCGACCAGCTCGGGGAGCTTGTCGCGGACCTTGTCCGCTCCCATCCGGGTGATGAAGGTCAGCCGGCCCGGCTCCCGCTGCGGGTCGAGCCGCTCGATGAGCGTGAGCGCGTCCTCGGGCGTGGTGGTCGGGCCGAGCTTGACGCCGATCGGGTTGCGGATCCGCGCGGCGAACTCGATGTGCGCACCGTCCAGCTGCCGGGTGCGCTCGCCGATCCAGACCATGTGGCCGGAGACGTCGTAGAGGTTGCCGGTGCGCGAGTCGGTGCGGGTCAGCGCCGACTCGTAGTCCAGGATCAGCGCCTCGTGCGAGGAGAAGAACTCCACCGTCTTGAACTCCTCCGGGTCCACCCCGCAGGCGTTCATGAAGTTCAGCGCACGGTCGATCTCGCGGGCCAGCGCCTCGTAGCGCTGCCCGGAGGGCGAGGACTTCACGAAGTCCTGGTTCCAGGCGTGCACCTGGCGCAGGTCGGCGTAGCCGCCGGTGGTGAAGGCCCGGACGAGGTTCAGCGTCGCGGCGGAGGCGTGGTACATCCGCTTCAGGCGCTCGGGGTCCGGGATGCGGGCGGCCTCGGTGAACTCGAAGCCGTTGACGGAGTCGCCGCGGTAGGTCGGCAGCGTCACCCCGTCACGGGTCTCGGTGGGCTTGGAGCGCGGCTTGCTGTACTGGCCGGCGATCCGGCCGACCTTGACGACCGGGACCGACCCGGCATACGTCAGTACGGCGCCCATCTGCAGCAGCGTCTTGAGCTTGTTGCGGATGTGCTCGGCGGAGACGGCGTCGAAGGCCTCCGCGCAGTCGCCGCCCTGAAGCAGGAACGCCTCACCACGGGCGACCGCTCCCAGGCGCTCGCGCAGCTGGTCGCACTCGCCCGCGAAGACGAGCGGCGGATAGGACTCGAGCTCCGCGATCACATCGCGCAGAGCCTCTTGGTCCGGCCAGTCAGGCTGCTGCGCCGCGGGCAGGTCTCGCCAGGTGTTGCCACCGGCGTGGATTTCAGCGTTCACGGTCACAGGGCCAACATTACGGGGTCCGGTGGGCCTGTCCGCCCGCCATCCGGACTGTGAGACGCGCGGCTCGGCACCCGGACGGGTCCGGTAGGGTGCCCCTCATGTGCACGCGACCGGCTCTGAACAGCAACTGGTGGTGGACCGCTCATCCGGCGGCCCACTGATTCGCGCACACCACAGACTTCGCGAAGGCCGCCCGAGGGGCGGCCTTCGGCGTTTCCGGCGGCTGTGCCCCCTTCCCCGGCCCTCCCGGCCCACCGGCTCTCCCGGCCCACCTGGAAGGAACCCGCCATGCACCACGAGCCCCCCGCCGCCCCCCGTACCGACGCCGCTTCGCTCATCCGGCGGCTGCTCAACCCCGCCGCGCCGCCGTTCGCCCTGCTGCGCCGCCGCGGCCCCGGACGGGAGGCGGCCGACACCGTGGAGGTGCTGATCGGCGAGGTCACCGAGGTCGAGCAGCTGGCCGACATCCCGCTGGGGGACGGCGCGCCCGGCGCGTCGGTGACCGACGCGCTGGCGCTGATCCCGTTCCGGCAGATCCGCGAGCGCGGCTTCCGGGCGCACGACGACGGCACCCCACTGGCCGTGCTGCGGCCCCGGGAGACCTACGAGCTGCCGCTGGCGGAGGTGCTGGCGGCGCTGCCGGTGCACGAGGTGGCGGTCGTGGGCGGCGGCTTCGACGTGAGCGACGAGGCGTACGCGGAGATCGTCGAGAGGGTGGTGCGGGAGGAGATCGGGACCGGCGAGGGCGCGAACTTCGTCATCCGGCGGACCTTCGAGGGCACCATCGAGGACTTCTCGGCGGCCGACGCGCTGGCGCTGTTCCGGCGGCTGCTGGCCGGGGAGCGGGGCGCGTACTGGACGTTCATGGTGCACCGGCCCGGCGTGCGCACGCTGGTCGGGGCCAGCCCCGAGGTGCACGTCCGGATGACCGGCGAGCGGGCCGGGTCCGACGCGCTCCCGGCCGAGGGCAGTGACGGGCGGCCGGTGGGCGGCACCGTCGTGATGAACCCGATCAGCGGCACCTACCGCTACCCGGACGGCGGCCCCACCGTCGAGAGCCTGCTGGCCTTCCTCGGCGACCGCAAGGAGGTCGAGGAGCTCTCGATGGTGGTGGACGAGGAGCTGAAGATGATGTGCACCGTCGGCGACCGGGGCGGGGTGGTGATCGGGCCCCGGCTCAAGGAGATGGCACACCTCGCACACACCGAGTACGAGCTTCGCGGCCGGTCCACCCTCGATGTGCGCGAGGTGCTCAAGGAGACCATGTTCGCGGCGACGGTCACCGGCTCACCGGTGCAGAACGCCTGCCGGGTGATCGAGCGGCACGAGCCGGTGGGCCAGGACGGCCGGGGGCGCGGCTACTACGCGGGCGCACTGGCGCTGATCGGCCGGGACGCCAGGGGTGCGCAGACCCTGGACTCGCCGATCCTGATCCGTACCACCGATATCGCAGCGGACGGGCGGCTGCGGGTGCCGGTCGGCGCCACGCTGGTGCGCGCCTCGGACCCGCAGGGGGAGGTCGCCGAGACACACGCCAAGGCGGCGGGCGTGCTGACCGCGCTGGGGGTGCGGCAGGCGCCGGCCCGCCCCGCGGACGGGGCCGCGCCGCCGCGGCTGGCGGACGACCCACGGGTGCGGGCCGCGCTCGATGCCCGGCGCGCCGACCTGGCACCGTTCTGGCTGCGGATGCAGACCACCGCGCCGACCGCCGAGCTGAGCGGGCACGCCCTGGTGATCGACGCCGAGGACACCTTCACCGCGATGCTGGCGCACCTGCTGCGCACCTCGGGGCTGACGGTAACGGTGCGGCGCTTCGACGAGCCGGAGCTGCGGGAGGCGGCCCTGACCCACCCCGGGCCGGTGGTGCTGGGCCCGGGTCCGGGCGATCCGACGGACGCCGCCGACCCCAAGATGCGCCTGCTGCGGTCGCTGACCGCGGAGCTGGTGCGCACCCACCGCCACGGGCTGCTGGGGGTGTGCCTGGGGCACGAACTCCTCGCCGCGGAGCTGGGGTTGGAGATCGTCCGCAAGGAGGTGCCGTTCCAGGGCGCCCAGGAGCGGATCGATTTCTTCGGGCGCCCGGAGACAGTGGGCTTCTACAACACCTTCACGGCCCGCTGCGACGACCGCACCGAGGCCGAACTCGCCATGCACCGCGTGGAGTTGAGCCGGGACGCGGGGACCGGTGAGGTGCATGCGCTGCGCGGTCCGGGGTTCGCGGGGGTGCAGTTCCACCCGGAGTCGGTGCTGACCCTGGACGGGGCGGCGGTCACCGCGCAGCTGCTGGCAGCTGTCCTCGTGTGACCAGCATGTTCTCGTTGGTGCGGTGGGCGAGGTAGTCCTCGACGTTGGCCACGGTGGCGTCGACGATCTGGCCCACCGCGTCCTCGGTGAAGTACGCCTGGTGGGAGGTGACCAGGACGTTGCCGAAGGTCATCAGGCGGGCGAGGGTGTCGTCGTCGATGACGTCCAGGGACTTGTCGCGGTAGAAGAAGGCGGCCTCCTCCTCGTAGACGTCCAGGCCGACGCCGGTGAGCCGGCCGGCCTTGAGGGTCCTGACGAGGGCGGCGGTGTCGACCAGTCCGCCGCGGCTGGAGTTGACCAGGATGGCGTCGTCCCGCATCGCGGCCAGTGCGGCGTCGTCGATCAGGTGCCGGGTCTCCGGCACCAGCGGGAGGTGGAGGGTGATCAGGTCGGCCTCGGCGAACAGCCGCTCCCGGGCGACGTACTTCATGCCCAGCTCCAGGCAGCGCGGGTTCTCGGCGATGTCCCAGCCCAGCAGGTTCATCCCGAAGCCATGGGCGATCCGGGTGAACGCCTCGCCGATCTTGCCGGTGCCGAGCACCCCCGCGGTACGGCCGCGCAGATCGCGCCCCATCAGGCCGTCCAGCCGGAAGTCGAAGTTGCGGGTGCGGGCGGCGGCCCGGACGATCCGCCGGTCGACGGCGAGGGCGAGGCCCCAGGCGAACTCCGCGACCGCGTAGGGCGAGTAGTGGGAGACCCGGCCGACGCTCATTCCGAGGTCGGCCGCGGCCTCCAGGTCGATGTTGTTGAAGCCCGTGGCGCGCTGGGCGATCATCTTCGTCCCGCCGGCAGCGAGAACCTGCAGGACCTCGGCGCCGAGGTCGGCGTTGACGCTGGAGCTGACGATCTCGTAGCCGTGCGCGATGGGGGCGGTGTCGTGGTTGAGGAAGACGTCCAGGCTGCGGACCTGGTGGTGCCCGGCGAAGGCCCGCTCCAGGTACGGCCGCTCATCCGCGAGCACCCCGAAGGCGACGATCTCCACGAACTCTCCCGGTTCATCCGCCGGCTTGCGTGTCTGCGCCGATGAGCGGCTCCGCGGTGCGCGAGGGCCGTCAGCGGCGCATATCCAGCATGTGGCACCTTTGCCGCAGATGCCGCGTACGGCGAATATACGGCGCATCGCCCGGCGGTGCCGCCCGGGAGCGGCGGGGAGGGCCGGCGACAGCGGCCGGGTCAGCCGAAGAACACCCCGGCCTCGGCGTAGAGCGCCGGGTCGACGGTCTTCAGCTGGGCGGTGGCCTCCGCGATCGGCACCCGGACGATGTCCGTGCCGCGCAGCGCGACCATGGTGCCGAAGGCGCCGTCGCGCACCGCGTCGATGGCGTGCAGCCCGAAGCGGGTGGCCAGCCAGCGGTCGAAGGCGCTGGGCGTGCCGCCGCGCTGGGTGTGGCCGAGCACCGTGGTGCGGGCCTCCTTGCCGGTGCGCGCCTCGATCTCCTTGGCCAGCCACTCCCCCACGCCGGAGAGCCGGACGTGCCCGAAGGAGTCCTTGGAGTCGTCCTTGAGGACCATCTGGCCGTCCTTGGGCATGGCGCCCTCGGCGACCACCACGATGGGGGCGTAGCGCACCCGGAAGCGGGACTCGATCCACCGGCAGACCTGGTCGATGTCGAAGCGCTGCTCGGGGATGAGGATGACGTTGGCGCCGCCGGCCAGGCCCGAGTGCAGCGCGATCCAGCCGGCGTGCCGGCCCATCACCTCGACGACCAGGACCCGCATGTGCGATTCGGCGGTGGTGTGCAGCCGGTCGATGGCCTCGGTGGCGACGCCGACGGCGGTGTCGAAGCCGAAGGTGTAGTCGGTGGCCGACAGGTCGTTGTCGATGGTCTTGGGGACGCCGACGCAGGGCACCGCGTGCTCGGCGGAGAGCCGGGCCGCGACGCCGAGGGTGTCCTCGCCGCCGATCGCGATCAGCGCCTCGACCTCCTCCTTGGCCAGGGTCTCCTTGATCCGGCGGACGCCGCCGTCCTGCTGGAAGGGGTTGGTCCGGGAGGAGCCGAGGATGGTGCCGCCCCGGGGCAGGATGCCGCGTACCGCGGAGATGTCGAGCGGCACCGTGTGGCCCTCCAGCGGTCCCCGCCAGCCGTCCCGGAAGCCGACGACGTCATATCCGTACTCCTGGGTGCCCTTGCGGACGATGCCCCTGATCACCGCGTTCAGACCCGGGCAGTCGCCGCCGCCGGTCAGTACTCCGACCCGCATCGCTGCATCACCTACATCCCGTCAGTGGCCGCAAACGGCCGTGGTCGATCGGACGCCGGTCACGCTAATGGTGATCTGGGTCACTTCGGGATGCGGTGAACGGGCGATTCCTCGATTTCACCGGGGAGTTGGTGCGCGGTGTTCACCCGTACGAGCGGGCGCCTGCCGGGCCGGGCGGCCCCGGCCCGGTGAGCGGGGCGGCCCCGCCGGTGGACGGAGCGGCCCCGGTCCGGTGGAGAGAGCGGCGGTCAGGCCTCGTCGAGGCCGCGCTCTATCGCATAGCGCACCAGCTCGACGCGGTTGTGCAACTGGAGCTTGCCGAGGGTGTTTTGGACGTGGTTCTGCACCGTGCGGTGCGAGATGACCAGCCGCTCGGCGATCTGCTTGTACGAGAGGCCCTTGGCGACCAGCCGCAGCACCTCGGTCTCGCGCTCGGTCAGCTGCGGGGCGCCCGGCTCGTCCGGGGTCGCGGGGGTGGGCTCGGTGGCCAGCCGGCGGTACTCGCCGAGCACCAGACCGGCCAGGCCGGGCGTGAACACCGCGTCGCCGGCGGCCGTGCGGCGCACCGCGTCCAGCAGCTCCTGGGTGCTCGCCGACTTCAGCAGGTAGCCGGTGGCACCGGACTTGACCGCCTCCAGGACGTCGGCGTGCTCCCCACTGGCGGACAGCACCAGCACCCGCAACGCCGGGTTGGCGCCGACGAGTTCCTTGCACACCCGCACCCCGGGCAGGCCGGGGAGGTTGAGGTCCAGGACCAGCACGTCGGGCGAGGCGGCCTGCGCCCGGCGCACCGCCTGGAGGCCGTCGCCGGCGGTGGCCACCACCTCGAACCCGGCCTCCGACAGATCCCGCGCGACCGCATCGCGCCACATCGGGTGGTCGTCGACCACCATGACCTTCAGACCCGTCCGCTCGCTCACGCGCGTTCCTTCCCCCGTCTTCCGCCCTTGGGCACCGCGCCCTTGGGGACCGTCAACTCCACTTCCGTGCCCTGGCCCGGGACCGAGACCCACGCCGCGCTGCCGCCCAGCTCCCGCAGCCGACCGCGGATGGACAGGGCCACCCCCAGCCGGCCCTCGCGCTCGGCGTCCGCGAGCCGGCCCTCGGGGATGCCGGGGCCGTCGTCGCGGACCGTCACGATCACCGCGTGCGGTTCGTCCTCCACCAGGATCCACGCCTGGGCGGCGGCCCCCGCGTGGACCCGTACGTTGTCCAACGCGGCACTGACGGCGGCCGCCAGCTCCGCCGCCGCCGCGGCCGGCAACTCCACTGGGGCGCCCGGCTCGGAGAAGGTGACACCGGCACCGGCGAACGGCGCCAGCAGCGCCCGGACGTCGCAGGCTCCGCCGCCGTCCGGGCCCGGGGCGCCCGCCACGGGGGCCACCGCCCGGCCCGCCGGGTGCCCGCCGTCCGGCGGGGCCGCCGAGGCGTACGCAGCCGCCCCTACGGCCGGCCGTACCAGTCCGCCGGCGACCAGGGTCCGCAGCGCGACCTCCTGCTCGCCCGCCATCCGGCCCAGCTCCGCCGCCTCCCCGCCGATCGCGGCGCCGCGCCGCTGCACCATCGCCAGGACCTGCAGCACGCTGTCGTGGATGTCGCGGGCCAGCCGCTCCCGCTCGCGGGTGGCGGCCTCGATCTGCAGGGCGCGGGCGAGGGTGCGCTCACTGGCGCGCGCCACCTCGACGACGTAGCCGATGGCGACGCTGGCCACCCACACCAGCACCACGTTGCGGATGGTGTCGCGGGCCGGCTCTCCGCGCTCCACCAGGTTGGCGACCGCCACCACGCTGGAGGCCGCCGCCGCCCACCGCCAGCCGCCCTTGATCGCGAAGCCCAGTACGGCGCCCGCCGTCCAGATGGAGGGCAGCGTCGGCGCCCCGTCCATGATGCGGGCCTGGCTCTCGACCAGCACCGTCAACAGGATGCCGCCGACCGCGATGCCGAGGTCGGCGATGAGGAAGCCCCGGGTGCAGCGCTCCGGGGAGCTCGTCCGGCGCCAGGTCAGCACCATCCAGCCGGTGAGCGCGGCCAGGTACGCGGCGGCGCCCAGCGGATGCTCGTACTTGCGGTACGAGAGCGCGAACACGCACAGGGTGTAGAGCAGGGTGAGGATGCGGTAGCCCGTGATCGCCCGCCACAGCGGGAGCTCCACGGACATCCGCAGCACCTTCGGGGGGCGCTTGCCGTGGCGCCGTGCGGTCATGGCGCCGCTCGCCACCGTCCCCGTCTCCGCATCCGTCATCGGGCCCCACCCCTCGCCGGGCGCACCCGCGCCCGGCCTCGCCCCGTCGTCGCCCCTGCCTATTCGGCGGTGGCCCTCTTGGCCTGCTCCGCCTCGGCCTTCTTCTTCGCCTCCGCGGCCTTCGCCGCGTCCGCGATCTGCCGCTTGGCCGCCGTCGCGTAGATGTCGACGTACTCCTGGCCGGACAGCTTCATGATCTCGTACATGACCTGGTCGGTGACCGACCGCAGGATGAAGCGGTCGCCCTCCATGCCGTGGTACCGGCTGAAGTCCAGCGGCTTGCCGATGCGGATGCCCGGCCGGATCATCTTGGGCACGATCTTCCCTGGCGGCTGCACCTTCTCGGTGTCGATCATCGCCACGGGGATGACCGGGGCGCCGGTGGCCAGCGCCACCCGGGCCAGGCCGCCCGGCTTGCCGCGGTAGAGCCGGCCGTCCGGGGAGCGGGTGCCCTCCGGGTAGATGCCGAACAGCTCACCGCGCTCCAGCACCTCGATACCGCTCTTGATCGCCGCCTCGCCCGCGCCCCGGGCTCCCGAGCGGTCGACCGGGAGCTGGCCCACGCCCTTGAAGAACGCGGCGGTCAACCGGCCCTTGACGCCCGGCGAGGTGAAGTACTCGGCCTTCGCGATGAAGGTGACCTTCCGGTCGAGCACCGCGGGCAGGAAGAAGGAGTCCGAGAAGGACAGGTGGTTGCTCGCGAGGATCGCCGGCCCCTCGGCCGGAACGTTCTCGATGCCCTCCACCCACGGCCGGAAGGCAAGCTTCAGCGACCCGCCGATGGAAAACTTCATTGCGCCGTAGATCAACCGACTGCCTCCTGTGTGTGACGCAAAGACCTTAACCTGCCCCGGTAACGCGCTCGCCCCGAGACGGGCCATCACGGGCGTCCGGCGGTCGGCGCCCGCCCGCGCCGCGGCCGCTCGCACCGCCCGCGGCGCCGGACCTACCCGCCCGCCGTCACTTTGCGTACCCTGGGGTAACTCGCCAGGTCCCCTCATCGATCGGAGTCCCCCGGTGCCGCTCCTTCCCGGAGCCGAGCCGTTCCGCCGCGACGGCGGAGAGGTCGGCGTCCTTGTCTGCCACGGCTTCACCGGCTCCCCCCAGTCCGTACGCCCCTGGGCCGAGTATCTGGCCGACCGGGGACTGACCGTCGCCCTCCCGCTGCTGCCCGGCCACGGCACCCGCTGGCAGGACATGCAGATCACTACCTGGCAGGACTGGTACGCCGAGGTCGACCGCGAACTGCGCGCCCTGACCGAGCGGTGCGCCAAGGTCTTCGTGTGCGGGCTGTCGATGGGCGGCGCACTGGCGCTGCGGCTGGCCGCCAAGCACGGCGACGCGATCAGCGGGGTGGCGGTGGTCAATCCGGCCAACAAGCTCCATGACGCGGCCGCGCCGCTGCTCCCGGTACTGCGCCACCTCGTGCGCACCACCAAGGGGGTGGCCAGCGATATCGCCCTGCCCGGTGCCGAGGAGGTCGGCTACGACCGGGTGCCGCTGCACGCCGCGTACTCGCTGCGCCGGCTCCTCCAGCAGGTCGACTCCGAACTCCCGGTCGTCACCCAGCCGTTGCTGGTGATGACCAGCCCGCAGGACCATGTGGTACGGCCGACGGACTCCGAGCGGATCCTGTCCCGGGTCTCCTCGACCGACGTCCGGCAGACGCTGCTGGAGCGCAGCTACCACGTCGCGACGCTGGACCACGACGCCGAGCAGATCTTCCGGGACACCTTCGCCTTCGTCTCCCGGCTGGCTCCCCAGGTGGCGGACGCGGCACACGAGGGGACGGCGGCCAGTGGCGGAGCGTAGCCCCCGCGACCCCCGGGACCCGCTGGACGAAGAGGCCGCCTGGGCGGAGATCGTCGCGGGCTACGGCGAGCAGCCGGCGTTCCCGGACGGCGCCGAGGGGACGGCGGCGCCCGCCGCCGAGGACGGCGCGCAGGACGACACGAAGGACGGTACGAAGGACGGCGCGCAGGACGGTGCGGACGAGGCACCGGCGAAGGGCACCGACCGGCCCGCGACGCCGGGCAGCTTCGTGGTGTTCGCCCCGGGCGTCGGACCGCGAGACTGGAAGGCCTCCGAGCCCTCCGACAACGACCTCGACGCGTCCGACGAGGGCCACTTCACCCCGCCCGAGCCACCGCCGCTCCCACAGGCCGACGTCACCACCAAGTTCGCCTGGCTCGCGGTGCTCGGTGGGCCGCTGCTGCTGGTGGCGATGGTGCTCTTCCAGCAGCCGGTGACGTGGTGGATCACCGTCCTGGGCATCGGCGGCTTCCTGGGCGGCTTCGCCACGCTCGTCGCCCGGATGAAGAACGACGACGAGGACGACGACCACCTTCCGGGCGGCGGGGCGGTGGTGTGAACCGCCGCGGCCCTGCCTAGAGCGGCACCCGCAGGGTCGCCAGCACCGGCAGGTGGTCGGAGGCGGCCAGCAGATCGGCCGCCCGCACGCCCGGCAGGCCGTGCGGCACCCCGCAGCCCAGCACCTCGACGCCGTCGGTGGTGAAGACGGCGTCGATCCGCTGCCGGGGGTCGTGGGGCGTGGAGGTGTACTCCCCGCCCGACGGCGCGGCCGACCAGCCGTCGGTGAGGGCGCCGGCCACCCGCCGGAAGCTCCGGCCCTCGGGGCGGTCGTTGAGGTCGCCCCCGACCACCGCGTACCGCACGCCCAGCGCCTCGACCTGCTTCAGCAGCAGCCCGACCTGCTCGTACCGCTCCCGGTCGGCGAGGCTGAGGTGGCAGCTGACGACGCCGAGCCGGGCCCGGCCGAAGCGGACCACGGCGGTCGCGAGGCCGCGCTGGTGCAGCCCGGGAGTGCGGGGCAGCAGGATGTCCTCGGTGCGCTCCACATGGGCGCGCAGGGTGGAGAGGATCATGGGGCCCGCGGTCGTGCCGCCGCCGGTGACGTACACCAGGCCGGCCGAGCGGGCGAGCCGTTCGGCGGCCTTGCGCCAGCGGAAGAACCGCGGCGCCTCCTGGATCAGCACGAGATCGGGCGCGCAGGCCTGGATGACCCTGGCCAGCGCCGCCCGGTCGTCGCGCATCGAGCGGATGTTGTAGCTGAGCACACGGACGACCACGGAGCCGCTGCGCGGCGCTCCGCCCGCGCTCGTTCCACCGGCCCGGGCAGCAGCGCCCTCGGCGGTGCCGGACTCCGGGGGTCCGGGGTGCTCAGCCACCGTCCCGTCAGCCCTGGCGCGCCAGGTCGGCGGCGCCGACCAGTCCGGCCTTGCCACCGAGCTGAGCGGCGAGCACCTGGGCGTGCGGCCGGTACTGGTTGCCGACCAGCCAGCGCCGGAAGGACTTGCGGATCGGTTCCAGGACCAGCTCGCCCTCGTCCGAGACGCCGCCGCCGACGATGAAGGCCGACGGGTCGAAGAGCGAGGCGAGGTCGGCCAGGCCCGCGCCGGCCCAGCGGGCCAGCTCGCGGAAGGAGTCGATGGCGACCGGGTCGCCCCGGCGGGCGGCCTGGCTGATGTGCTGCCCCTCGATGCCCTCGGAGGTGCCGTCGCCCAGCGACAGCAGGACCTCGGCGTTCTCGGGGGTGGCGAAGGCCCGCTGCTTGGCGTAGCGCAGCAGGGCGCGGCCGGAGGCGTACTGCTCCCAGCAGCCCTGGCTGCCGCAGCCGCACATCAGGCCGTCCGGCACGACCCGGATGTGGCCGAACTCGGCGGCGACGCCGAAGCGTCCGCGGCGCAGCTTGTTGCCGATGATGATGCCGCCGCCCAGGCCCGTGCCCAGGGTGATGCAGATGACGTCGCTGTGGCCCTGGCCGGCGCCGAACCGGTACTCGCCCCAGGCCGCGGCGTTGGCGTCGTTCTCGACGACGACGGGCAGGCCGACGCGCTGCTCGACCTTGTCCTTGAGCGGTTCGTGGCGCCAGTCGATGTTCGGGGCGAAGAGGACGGTGGCCCGCTTCTCGTCGACGTAGCCGGCCGCGCCGATGCCGACGGCCTCCACATGATGGCCGGCCCCGACCGTACGGACGGCGTCCGCGATGGCCTCGGTCAGCGCATCGGTGGCGTGTGGGGTCGGCACCTTGCACGTTTCAAGGATCGAGCCCTCTTCGTCGACCACGCCGGCCGCGATCTTCGTGCCGCCGATGTCGACGCCGATGGTGAGTCCCATGTGTCCCTCAGTTTTTCGCTCGAACCCCGCCAGGACCCACCGTACCGGAGCTGGGGTCAGTCGAGATCGATCCGCTCGGTGCCGGTGGGGCCCTCGTCGTCGCGGGGATCGTCGTCGCGGCGGGCGGCGGGCCGCTCGCCCGGTTCGTCGCGGGTCCAGCGGCGCTCGCTGCCCTCGACGGCGGAGCGGTAGGCGGCGAGCAGCTCGGAGCCCGCAGCGGCGAGGTGGTCGAAGATGTCCGGGTTGCGCTCGATGACCGGCTCGACGGCGGCCCTGGCCTGCTTGAAGAGCTGGTTGACGGCGCCCTGTGCGGCCATCCCGCCGAGCGCGCCCGGCAGCTGGATGCCGGCGAGCTTGTCCGTCACCGCCTCGGCGAGCCTGCGCAGCTCCTCCGCCGCGGTCCCCGGCTGCGGGCCGTGCTCCTCCCGGCGGCGGGCCTTCTCCGCCGCGAGGTCCTCGGCGCAGGCGGTCTCCCACGCGTCGGCGTCGGGCTCGTCCCGGTGGTCGGTGGGGCGCTCGGTGGCATCACTCATGGTGAACTCCGTGGACTGCTGCGGCGAGGCGGTACGGCGTGCAGTGACGGGGCGGGCCCGCCGGGACACGGCGCATCGGGGCGGGCACGCCGGGTCGGCGGCTCACCCTCGACGTTACCCGAACGGTGGTACGCCGTTCAGTTCGTTCCGGCGCTCTTGGGCCAGAGATCCGGGTCGGGACTGAAGCGGATCTCCAGGGCGCCGTCGTGCAGTCCGGCACCGGAGACGCTGCAGCGGCGCAGCGCGGAGGGCAGCGTACGGATGCGGCGGAAGCGACCGACGGTCACCACGATCTCGTCGCCGCGGCGGACCAGACCCAGGCCCCGGCGTTCGGCGCCGGGCAGCGGCACCCGCCAGACGAGGATGCCCTCGTCGGCGAGCCGGTCCTCGACGGTCCAGGGGTCAGGGCGGGGTCCCCCGGCGGGCGGCGCGGTGTCGCCGGTTTCGCCGGTTTCGCCGGTTTCGCCGGTCGGACCGTCGATCAGCTCGTCGAGCTCCGCCACGCCCCGGGGGTCCCGGCCCAGGTGCGGCACCTCGTGGACGGGGACGTCCGGGAACTCCTCGCGCAGCGCTTTGAGGGCGGTCTGCTGACTGCCCGAGAGCGCGGCGAGGAAGGGGTCGGCGGAGCCGGTGGGCAGCAGGCGGTTGACGATCAGGCCGTCGGTCCGCCGGCCGTGCAGGGCAAGTCCGGCGCGGATGCTGCGCAGGTTGGCGGCGGCGACCGGGCCGGCCTCGGTGACCAGGCGTACGGAGGTGCCGGGATCGTCGATCACCCGCTGGACGGCGGCGAGTTCGCGCTCCCAGCGCTCGGCGGCCTCGTAGAGCTTCTGGGCCGGCATCGGGACGCCGGCGAGCTGGGCGAGGACCGGGCGCAGGGCGCGGGCCGCCTGGCGCTCGGGCGGCAGCAGCCGGCGCAGATAGCGGCGCACCTGGTTCGGCAGGGCCAGCAGGCGGATCGTTTCGGCCGCCGCGGGCATGTCGACGACGACCATGTCCCAGTCGTCCGAGGCGTGTTCGGCGCGCAGCGCCTGGAGGAGCGCGAAGTCCTCGGCGCCGGGGAGTTCGGTGAGTTCGTCCTCGTCGAGGGGGGCGGCGCCCAGCAGGTCGAGCGCGGCGCCGGCGCGCTCCTGGAACGCGAGGAACTCCTGCCGGAACCGGTCGGCCGGGTCGATGCGCCGGGCGTGCAGACCGGGCGCTATCAGGGTGGCGGCGTCGGCGCCGAGCGGCGTGCCCAGCACCGTCTCCGGTGCGCTGCACTCCGTGGTGAGCAGCAGGGTCCGCGCGCCCCGGCGGGCGGCGGCCAGGGCGGTGGCGGCGGCGAGCGTGGTGCGGCCAGCGCCGCCCGGGCCCGTGACGAGGACGGTGCGCACGCTCAGAGCTTCTTGGCCTCGTCGGCGGCCTCGTCGGCGGCCCCGTCGTCGTGGCCGCTCTCGACGCGCTTCTTCAGCCCGGCCAGGGCGCGGTCGATGATGACCTTCTCGGCCTTGCGCTTGATCATGCCGAGCATCGGGATCTTGACGTCGACGGTGAGCTGGTAGGTCACCTCGGTGCTGGCGCCGTCGTTGAGCGGCGCGAGGCGGTAGGAGCCGTCGAGGGCGCGCAGCATCTGGGACTTGACCAGGGACCAGCTGACCTCGTGCCCACCGGTCCAGGTGTAGGCGAGGGTGTGGTCGTCCTTGATCGCGCCGGCGTCCAGCAGCAGGCGCACCTGGGAGGCGCGGCCCTGGTCGTCCTTGTCGAGCACCTCCGCCTCCTTGACCTCTCCGGTCCACTCCGGATAGCGGTCAAAGTCGGCGATCACTCCCATCACTTCGGCGGGTGCCGCCTCGATCGTGATGCTAGAGCTGGTGTGTTCGGCCATCGCCGTAACTCCTCCATGCCGATTCATGCCGGTCCGCCGACTCGCAGACACCCGGTGTCTCTGCTGCTGAAGGCTACCGCGCGGGGAATGCCCGGTGGACGTGGCCGGGCTCACCACGTCAGCACGTAGGGGGTTCCGGTCGCCTTGAAGTGGCCGACATTGATGCATTCCGTGCCGCCGATGCGGACCCGGCGGGCGAGCGGCTGGTGGACGTGCCCGAAGAGCGAGTAGCGCGGCCGGGTGGTGCGGATGGCGTTCAGCAGGGCCGCACTGCCGCGCTCGAAGCGGCGGGCGACGGTGTCGTAGCACAGCTCGGGAACGTCCGGCGGGATGTGGGTGCACAACACGTCGACCTCGCCGACCGCCTCGATCTTGGCGGCGTACTCCTCGTCGCTGAGCAAGTAGGGGATGGGGGCACCCCCTGCTCGAACGGAGTTGAGAGCTTGGGGGGGCATGGGGGTGATCAGGCCGCCGCCGACGAAGCCGAAGACCCGGCCGCCGATCTCCACCCGCTGCCCGTCCAGGACGGTGGTGCCGGGTCCGGCGTACTCGGGCCACAGGCGCGGCATGTCGACGTTGCCGTAGGTCGCGTACGTGGGGGTGGGGAAGGCGGCGAAGAGTTCGGCGTACTGCCGGCGGACCGCTTCCTCGATGACCACCTCCCGGCTCGCGCCGGTGCCGGCCAGCTCGCTCCACAGCCGGCGGCCGAGGGCGCGGGCCTCCTCGAAACGGCGGGCGGTGCGCAGGGAGACCAGCGCCGCGGCGTTGGCGGCGCCGAACAGGTCGGGGAAGATGCCCCGTGAGTGGTCCGCGTAGTCGAGGAAGAGGACCAGGTCACCGAGGCAGACGAGGGCGTCGGCACCGGCCCCGGCCGCCGCCAGGTCCCGGCTGTTGCCGTGTACGTCACTGACCACATGCACGCGCATGACCGCAGCCTAGATCGCACCGGGAGATACCGGGAGACCGGGGGGATACAGGGGGCGGAACCGGCCCATGGTTACTTTCGGGTCACCGACCGGCTGGTCTAGTCTGCGCGCATCGGTCCGTATGGCGTGTCTTCAAGCATGTGACGCATCGAACATCTGGCCGTGACCCCCTATCCCAAAAGCAATACCCATGGGTAACGTCCGGGCAGTCCAACCCCCGCATGATCATGGACCGCCGCCGGTGCACCACACAGCGTCGTGGCGCCGGCGCTTTCGAGGAGCAGCAGTCTTGCGCGAGTTCAGCCTTCCGGCCCTGTACGAGGTCCCCGCGGACGGCAATCTGACGGATCTCATCCGCCGAAATGCCGCGCAGCACCCGGATGTTGCCGTCATGGGGCGCAAGGTGAACGGCGTGTGGCAGGACGTCACCGCCGCCACCTTCCTCGCCGAGGTCCGTGCCGCCGCCAAGGGCCTGATCGCCTCCGGCGTCCAGCCCGGCGACCGGGTGGGCCTGATGTCGCGCACCCGCTACGAGTGGACGCTGCTGGACTTCGCCATCTGGAGCGCCGGCGCGATCACCGTCCCGGTCTACGAGACCAGTTCCGCCGAGCAGATCCAGTGGATCCTCGGCGACTCCGGTGCGGTGGCCTGCCTGGTGGAGTCCCCCGCCCACGAGGCGGCCGTCGAGTCGGTGCGCGACCGGCTGCCGGCGCTGGCGAACATCTGGCAGATCGAGCGGGACGCGATCGCCCGGCTGCGGGCCGCGGGCGCGGACCTGGCCGACAGCGAGGTGGACGCCCGCAGCGCGCTCGCCGATGCGGACTCGCCGGCCACCATCGTCTACACCTCTGGCACCACCGGCCGCCCCAAGGGCTGTGTGCTCAGCCACCGCAGCTTCTTCGCGGAGTGCGGCAACATCGTCGAGCGGCTGCGCCCGCTGTTCCGTACCGGCGAGTCCTCGGTGCTGCTCTTCCTCCCCATCGCCCATGTCTTCGGCCGCCTGGTGCAGGTCGCCGCGGTGATGGCGCCCATCAAGCTGGGCCACGCCCCCGACATCAAGAACCTCACCGACGACCTCGCCTCCTTCCGGCCGAAGTTGGTCCTGGGCGTGCCGCGGGTCTTCGAGAAGGTCTACAACTCGGCGCGGGCCAAGGCACAGGCCGACGGCAAGGGCAACATCTTCGACAAGGCCGCGGACACCGCGATCGCCTACAGCCGCGCGCTGGACACCGCGGGCGGCCCGTCGTTCGGCCTGAAGCTCAAGCACAAGGTCTTCGACCGGCTGGTCTACGGCAAGCTGCGCGCCGTCCTCGGCGGCCGCGCCACCCACGCCATCTCCGGCGGCGCCCCGCTCGGTGAGCGCCTCGGCCACTTCTACCGCGGCATCGGCTTCACCGTCCTGGAGGGCTACGGCCTGACGGAGTCCTGCGCGGCGACCGCCTTCAACCCCTGGGACCGGCAGAAGATCGGCAGCGTCGGACAGCCGCTGCCCGGCTCGGTCGTCCGGATCGCCGACGACGGCGAGGTGCTGCTGCACGGCGAGCACCTCTTCACCGAGTACTGGAACAACCCGGCCGCCACCGAAGAGGCGCTCTCCGACGGCTGGTTCCACACCGGCGACCTCGGCACCCTCGACGAGGACGGCTACCTCGCCATCACCGGCCGCAAGAAGGAGATCCTGGTCACCGCGGGCGGTAAGAACGTCGCTCCGGCCGTGATCGAGGACCGGATCCGTGCGCACGCGCTGATCGCCGAGTGCATGGTGGTCGGCGACGGCCGCCCCTTCATCGGCGCGCTGGTCACCCTCGACGAGGAGTTCCTCCCCCGTTGGGCCGCGGAGCACGGCCACCGCGCGGACATCTCCCCGGCCGAGGCCGCCGAGGTCCCCGAGCTGCTGGCCGCCGTCCAGCGCGCCGTCGACGACGGCAACGCGGCGGTCTCCAAGGCCGAGTCGGTGCGCAAGTTCCGCATTCTGCCGACCCAGTTCACCGAGGAGTCCGGCCATGTCACGCCGTCGCTGAAGCTGAAGCGGAACGTCGTGGCGAAGGACTTCGCGGAGGACATCGAGGCGCTCTACCGCGGGTAGGCCCGCCCGACGACCGCCGGTCCGCACCACCGGCACCCACACCTGGCCGCCGTGGTCCGAGACCACGGCGGCCACGTGCTTGCCGGGGGCGTGCGCTACAGCAGTTCCTTCAGGCGCTCGGCCAGCAGGTCCCAGCGCCACTTCTCCTCCACCCAGGCCCGACCGCGCTCGCCCATGGTGCGGCGCAGCGCCGGGTCCTTCAGCAGGGCGATGATGCGGTCCGCGGCCGGCGTGGGGGCGTTGCCCGGAACGACCCAGCCGGTCTCCCCGTCCAGGACGGCGTCCGGTGCACCACCGGAGTCACCCGCCACGACCGGCAGCCCGGTCGCCGAGGCCTCCAGGTAGACGATGCCCAGGCCCTCGACGTCGAGGCCGCCGCGGCGGGTGCGGCAGGGCATCGCGAAGACATCGCCGGCGCCGAAGTGGGCCGGCAGCTCCTCCCAGGGGACGGCGCCGGTGAAGCGGACCGCGTGCGCCACGCCCTTCTCCGCGGCCAGCGCGCGCAGCTCCTTCTCGTACGGCCCACCGCCGACGATCAGCAGCACGGCGTCGGGCACCGCGGCCACGATCGCCGGCATCGCCTCGATCAGGGTGTCCTGGCCCTTGCGCGGCACCAGCCGGGAGACGCACACCACGACCGGGCGGCCGGTGAGGCCGAGCCGGGCCCGTACCGCGTCGCCGCCGGAGTCGGGGTGGAAGGTCTTCTCGTCGACGCCGGGCGGGAGTTGGACCATCCGTGCGGCGGCGTCCGGGGTGAGCGCGGCGGCGATCCGGGAGCGGGTGTACTCGCCGAGGTAGGTGAGGGTGTCGGTGCCCTCGCCGATCCGGCGCAGCAGTTGGCGGGCGGCCGGCAGCTGTGCCCAGCCGGCCTCGTGCCCGTGCGTGGTCGCCACGATGCGGCGCGCACCGGCCCGGCGCAGCGCGGGCGCCATCAGGCCGAGGGGGGCGGCGGCCCCGAACCAGACCGAGGAGCAGCCGTGTTCGCGCAGCAGCGAGACGGCCCGCCGGGTCACCTGGGGGGTGGGCAGCAGCATCGTCGTACGGTCCCGGACCACCGGGAACGGCTGGTCGGCGTCGAAGGCCACGGTGGCCGCGCGCCCCTCCTCGCTGTGCTTCCAGGTCGAGGCGTAGACCACGACCCGGGAGGGGTCCAGGCGCAGCGCCATGCTGTGCAGAAAGGCCTGGATGCCACCGGGCCGCGGCGGGAAGTCATTGGTGACGATCAGGGTCTTGTGCACGATGGTCTCTCGACGGTCGGTCCGAGCGGTCGGTCTCGGCGGTCGGGGCCGACAGTACCGGGCGCCGCCGGGCGGGCGCCGCCCCGGCCCGACAGGGTCCTGCATTACGGTCGTGACCGGGCCGGCCGCGGTCCGGGCGCGCAACGGCGCGGGCAGCGGCGCGGGCCCGGTACGGACCGCGGCGAGGGCCGGCGGTCGCGGGCGGCGGAGCGAAGGGCGGCACTGAGGTGACGAGGGCCGGCGACGGACGCGGGCTGTGGGCCCCGGTCCTGGTCTGGGCGGCGACCCGGACCGTGGTGCTGCTGTGTGTGATGCGGGTGCTGGTGCTGCCGGGGCCGGATGTCACCACCGATGTCTCGGTGATCTATCAGGGCTGGTCCGAGGTCCTCCGCAGCGGCACCTTCCCCGCGCACGATGTGACCTGGCAGTACCCCCCGGCCGCCGCGCTGGCCGTGCTCTCCCCCGGCCTGCTGCCGTTCTGGAGCTACGCCACGGCGTTCTCCGTGCTGGTGCTGGTCGCGGACGCGGCGGTGCTGGCGCTGCTGCTGCGGGCCGGGCGGGGGCCCGGGCGGCGGCCGGCCGGGGCCTGGGTGTGGATCGCCGGGGTGGCGCTGCTGGGCCCGACCGCGTACGCCCGCTACGACCTGATGGTTACGGCAGTGGCCGTCGCGGCGCTCTTCGCGGCGGTCCGCCGGCCCCGGGTGGCGGGCGCCCTGATCGGCTTCGGGGCGCTGCTGAAGGTCTGGCCGGTGCTGCTGCTGACCGGCGCTGCGGTGCGCGGCCGGCGAGCCCGCGCGCTGTGGGGCGGCGCGGCCGGCACCGCGGCCGGGTTGACCCTCTGCGCGGTGGCCGCCGCGCCCGGCGCGCTGGCCTTCCTGACCGCCCAGCGCGACCGCGGCACGGAGATCGAGTCGCTCGGTGCCCTGGTCTTCCACCTCGCCCGGCACTACGGCTGGAACGGGCAGGTGCTGCTGCACTACGGCTCGGTGGAGTTCCTCGGGCCGGGTGTCCCGCTGGTCAGCACGCTGGCGCTGGCGCTGAGCGGGGCCGCGCTGGGGTGGCTGCTGTGGTGGCGGCTGCGGGCGGGCGAGCTCACCCATGCGACGCTGTGCGATGCGGCCTTCGCCGCCACGCTGCTGTTCACCACCACGAGCCGGGTGATCAGCCCGCAGTACCTGCTGTGGCTGGTGGGACTGGCCGCGGTGTGCATGACCATCCGCGCCAGCCGGCAGGGGCTGCCCGCGGTGCTGGTACTGCTCGCCACCGGCGTCACACAGCTGGAGTTCCCGGCCGGCTTCGCCCATGTCGTGGCGAGCGACCCGTACGGCATCGCCCTGCTGGCCGTGCGCAACGGGCTGCTGGTCGCCGCGTCCCTGCTCGCCTGCCGCCGGCTGCGGACCGCGCCGCGCGACGCCACCACCGGGCACCCCGGCCTGGTGCGGGCGCGCCGGGCACCGGTCAGCGACGCAGCAGCACCTTCCGCACGTACGCCCGCCACTCCCGCGTGAACTCGGCCATTCCCAGGCCCAGTTCGGAGCGCATCGCGCGGTCCGTGCGGTCCGCGACGGCCGGTGTGCGGGGCAGCGGGACGGCGGCCGGTGAGGCCGGTCGGGGGCCCGCCGGGGCCGCGCTGGCCTCCGTGGCCGGGGGCGCCGCCGTGGCCGCCTCCATCGGCGCGGCACCGCCGCCCGCCGCCGACGCCCGTGCCGCGCTACGGCCCGCCGCCCGGTAGAACGCGAGCAGCTTCGCCTCGCCCCACCTCTCGGCGATCATCCGGCAGGCCAGCCAGCTGCCCTCGTACGCCTTCGCCAGCCGGTCGGCACCGGCCCGGAAGCCGAAGTCCGCGTCGGTGGGCAGCCGGTCGGGCAGCGCGCCGGTGTGCACCGCACGGGTCAGTTCGGGCGCGGCGGTGGCGGGCTTGCGGCGGACGCCCCGGTAGGCCACCCAGTCGGCGAACCCCTCGGAGAGCCAGAGCGGGGTGGCCGCGGTGGTGACCGTACGGGTGGCGACATGGGTGGTCTCATGGGTGAGCACCACCCGGCGACCGAGGTCGTTGAGCTCCTCGTACGCGGCCGGATTGATGATCACGCGGTCCGCGGGCGCGGCCGTGGTGACACCCGCCTCCCCGGTGGTGACCGCCGCGATGCCCACATAGCCGGACGGGTCGTCGCTGCCCATCAGCTGTGCCATCCCCCCGACCGAGTCCGGCGCCTCCACCACGACCTTCTGCGCCCACCGGCCCTTCCAGGCGGCGGAGACCGCGGGCACCGCCTGGTCCGCGCGGCGGGCCAGGTCCTTGAGCCGGCCCGGGTCCCGGGCGCCGCCGAGGACCAGGCTGTGCCGGCCGCGGACCATCCGCACCGGGCCCTGGTCCCACAGCTGGCGGGTGCCGCTGTGGCCGGACGCGGCGCCGTCGGTGTCCGAGGAGATCAGCCACCGGCCGTCCCGTTCGGTGAGGGTGAGGTACTGGACGGTGTTGACCGGGGCGGTGTCGTAGCCCTTGAGGCGGTAGCGCAGCCGCACCTTGGCGGCCAGCCGTTCGCCGCTGCCGCCGTCGGGCAGGGGGAAGGCGTCGGTGGCGTCGAGGTCGTAGTGCCAGTCGGTGAGCGGGATGCCGGCGAGGTTGCCGAAGGTCGCCCGCTGGTGGGCGCGGAAGGCGGTGGCCCGGGGGTCGACGACGGCGAGGAAGCTCGCCTCGTCGTGCCGCTGGACGGCCCGGGCCCGGGTGTCGAGCATCCGCTGGACGTCGGGGAAGCGCGCCGCCGACGAGGCCCTGGGCGCACAGCCGGCCAGCGGGACGAGCAGCACGAGGCCGCTCAGGGCGGCGCAGCCCGCCACCCCGGCCCGCGCCGGCCGCGGTCTCGCCCGCTGGTGTGACATGCGGCCGATCGTAAGACGCGCCCGGCCGGGGCAAAAACGCTGGGCGGTCCGCTCAGGGGCGGGTGACCGCCGAGACCGGCAGCATCCCGACGGGGTCGTAGCGCACCCGGGCCCCCGGGTACGGCGCGTGCACGACCTGCCCGTTCCCGACGTACATCCCCACATGGCTGGCGTCCGAGCGGTAGATGACCAGGTCACCGGGGCGCAGCTGGCCGAGCGGCACCTGCCGGCCGGCGCCGCGCTGGGCCTGTGACGTACGGGGCAGGGAGACGCCGGCGTGCCGGTAGGCCCATTGGGTGAGTCCGGAGCAGTCGAAGGTGCGGGGGCCGTTGCTTCCCCAGGCGTACGGCGAACCGACGGCGGCCCGCACCGCGGCGACGGCCGCCGCAGCCCGCCCGGAGGCCGGTGCCGCACCTCCCAGGCCGGGGTCCGCCGGGCCGCGGCCGTCGCTCCGGGCGGCCTGGCCGTAGGCCGCCCGCTCCTCCCGCGGCAGCGCGTTCAGCAGCCGGCGGGCGGTGGCCAGCCTGCGCTGGACGTCCTTCTTGCGGCGGGCGACCTCCCGGCGGCCGGCCTCCAGCTGGACGAGCTTGGCGGCGGTCTCCCGGCGCTGCTGCTCCAGGGAGCGCTGCGCGGCCCGCAGTTCACGCAGCCGGCCGGCCTGGGCGGTGCCCAGCCGGTCGAGGGCGGAGGCCTTCTCCAGGTAGCTGTCGGGCCGTTCGGAGAGCATCAGCCGGACGGTGGGGTCGATCCCGCCCGACCGGTACTGGGCCGCGGCCTGGGCACCGATCCGGCCGCGCAGCCGGTTGACCCGCTCCTGGGCGCGGGCGGTGCGGTCCTGCAGGGCGGCCACCTCGCCGCGCAGCTGTCGGGTCCGGGCGTCGGCGCCGTTGAACTTCTCGGTGGCCCGCTCCGCCTGCTCGTAGAGCCGGTCGACCCGGGCGGTCGCCGCTTCCGTGCCGGCGGCCGGGTGGTCGGCGGGGGCGGCGGAGGCCGGGGCCGACAGCGCGGCGGCCACGGTCGCCAGGGCGGCCGACAGGACGGTGACCCCGACGAGGGTGGCCTGGCCGTGCTGCGAGGGACGGCGGTGGGACGCCACGAGAGCCACACTCCTTCATATGGGGGGTCCCCGCTGCGCGTGGCGGTCCCCCTGCTTGAGCGGAGTCGAGAGCTTGGGGGAGCAGCCGAGAAGCTCGGGGGAAGCCCCTGCCGCCCCGGGAGGGCGCGCGGTGACCGGATGCTGCGAGGGCAGACAGTAACCGCGCCGGTCCACACCGACCAAAGACCCCATTTCGTACGCAAAAAGCCGCCCCGCCGGTGACTGTGCAGGTCACCGGCGGGGCGGTAGGTCAGCGGCCGGGGCGGCAAATCGCCCGTTCGGGCGGCAGGTTGAGAAGGTTGTGAGGCTTTTCAGACCCGCACGCCGAACTGGAACGGCATGTTGTTGATCGACTCGTAGCGCACGGCGGCACCGGGCTTCGGGGCGTGCAGCACCGTGCCGTTGCCCGCGTAGAGGCCGATGTGGTGCAGGTCGCCGAAGAACAGCACCAGGTCGCCCGGCTTGAGGGCGCTCTCCGAGCTGATCCGGGTGCCGACGTTGGCCTGCTGCTGCGAGGTGCGCGGCAGCGACTGGCCGGCCTGCGCATAGGCCCAGGAGGTCAGACCGGAGCAGTCGAAGGACGACGGGCCGGTCGCGCCCCAGACGTAGGGCGAACCTATCTTGGACTGGGCTGCGGACAGTGCGGCCGCACCGCGCTGCGAAGCGGGCGCGTCGTCGCCGAGGTTGACCCGCTCGTTGCTGCGGTTGGCGCGGTCCTCCTTGGCCTGCATGGCGGCCCGCTCCTTGGCCGTCATGGAGTTGAGCAGGGCCTGCGCCTTGGCGAGCTTGCCCTTGATCTCGTCCTTCTTCTCGCCGAGCGCCTTACGGGTGTCGGAGAGGTCCTGGATCTTGCTCGCGGCCTCCGCGCGCTCCTGGGCGAGCCGGCGCTGCTTGTCCGCGATGGTCTTGAGCTGCTCGGCCTGCTTGCCGCTCAACTGGTCGAGGGTGGCGGCCTTTTCGAGGTAGGTGTCCGGGTCGCCGGAGAGGAAGAGCTGCACCGAGGGGTCGATGGAGCCGCTGCGGTACTGGCCGGAGGCGACCGCACCGAGGCCCTTGCGGAGCTGGTTGAGGTCGCTCTGGCCGCGGGCCACCTTGTCCTGGAGGTCGCCGACCTCCTTCTGGAGCTTGTCCTGCTGCTCCTTGACCCCGTCGTACTTCTCGGTGGCCTGCTCGGCCTCGTTGTAGAGCTTGTCGACCTCGGACTTGACGTCCTTCTTCGACTGCTGGGGGTCGGCCTGGGCGGCCTGGGACGACAGGGCGACGGCCGCCGCTGCGGTGGCGGTGAGCACGGTCACGCGGGTACGGCTCGGCTGCTTGGGTCGACGGTGGGACGCCACGGGGGCGAGCTCCTTCTTCCTCCAGCCGCCTACCGGGACCGTGGGGGGCATAGCACCCCGGCTCCGCGTCAACGCTGCGGACTCGGCGGTACCTTCACTGTTCATCCCGGTTGGATGATCACCTGTATGAAGGTTCGCGGCTGACCTTAGTAACCGAGCTGTGATCGCTTCAAATCCTCACGGGAAAAATCTGCGCCACAAACCCCATCCTTTACCAACGCCACACAGGCAGTAAGCGGTAATTGACACTCAGATACGAATGGCAAGCGCTTTTCGGCCGACCGGAACGCGCCGTTACCCCGGATATCAGGTCCGGGCAAGTCGCTTGAGGAGCAGGGCGGATGCGACCGGCCGCGCACCGGCCTTCGCCACGCCGTCGGCCACTTCCCGGTCCGTGGAGACCACCACGACCGGACGGCCGGGCGGTTCGGCCCGAACCAGCTGACGAATCAACTCATCGGCCGTTACGCCCGGTTTGCTAAAAAGGACCCGGACGCCCCGCGGCGGTGCGAGCAGCACCGGCGCCGCCAGCTCCGCGCCGTCGAAGACACAGGTCATCTCCGCACCGGTCTGTGCGGCGAGCACCGCGAGGCCACCCAGTAGCCGCAGCCGCTGCTTGTCGAGCGGCATGGTCGGATAGCCGGTTTTGGTGACGTTGTAGCCGTCCACCACCAAATGCGCCTGAGGCAGCGCCAGGAGCTGGTCCAGCAGCGCCGGATCCATCTCGGACAGCGCACGCGTCGCGATGTCCTTGGGTGTCATCCGGCCCGGCGCGACCGCCTCGACGGTGTCGGCCGGGTGCACATCGGCGGGCGGCAGGGCCAGCTCGCGGCGCAGCCCCTGAGCGGCGTCCAGAACGGTGTCCAGCAGCAGCCGTAGCCGCATGTCCTCGACGCTGCGCCCCTCCCGGGCCGACCGCCGGCTGGTCTCCAACGCCGCCTCGACCTCGGCGATCCGCCCCTTGAGGCGGCGCGCCTCGCTGTCCGCCGCGGCCTTCTCAGTGGCCGCCCGGTCCCGCACCTCGCTCAGTGCGGCCTCGGCCTTGCGCACCGCCGCCTCGCCCCGCTTCACGTCGCTCTGCGCACTGCGCAGCTTGCGCCGCAGCGACTCGTTCTCCTTGCGCACGGCGTCCAGGTCCACCCGGACCTGCTCGGACTCCGTTCGGGCCTCCTCGCGCGCCTGCGCCAGCTCCTCGCGCAGCCGGGAAAGCTCCCGTTCGGCCTCCTCACCGGCCCGCTCGGCACGTACCCGCTGGGCCTCCTCGCCGGCCGCCGCGACGAGCTTGACCCAGCCGTCCGGGCGCAGCACATAGGCGGCCGCGGCGACGTCCAGCGGGTCGGCGGCGGCCGGCGGGGTGCCGTGCTCCAGCGCCTCGGCGAGCTCCGGCTGGGCCGCCCGCAGCTTGCCCGCGATCCGCTGCCGGAAGACCGCGTCGCTCTCCAGCGCCGCGGCCATCGCGTTCCCGGCGAACTTGGCCCGGCGGGTCGGGGTGAATCGGGCGTACTGCCGCAGCGGAGCGGGCAGTTCGGCGACCGTCAGCGCACCGAACGCCTCCGCGGTGAGCGCCACGACCCGGCGCCGTACGCCCTCGGGCAGCGGACCGTCGAGCACCTCGTCCGCCGCACCCTCGGGTACGTCGTCACGCTGGTCCCCCGGCTCCCCTTCTGGACGCTCCACCACGGCTGCTCCGCTCCGATCTCAGGCGTTCGCGCCCGGACGGTCCACCAGCTCGATCTGGTCGACCGCGTTGCACCAGCGGCAGCGCACGGACTCGATGGTCTCACTGAGGACCTCGCGCTCCTCCACCTTCGGCTCGCCGGCCAGGTCGAGGTGGACGTACTCCACGACCTTGGCCCGGCGGGTCACGTCGAAACGGGTGAGGTTGCCGCACAGCGTGCAGCGCCACCGGGTTTCGGCCGTCGGCAGGGGAACAGACATCGTGTCGTCCTCTTTCGTGCTCGTCGATCTCGTGCTGCTGCGCCGTTCACGCGGTGCGCCGTCGGACTGCGGAAGTACGCAAAGTACTGCCTGTAACCCTACGGCCTGACGGGTGCCCGGTGCGGGCCCCGCCCAGGAGCCGGAACGCGGCGAGGCACTCTGTCCCGATTGCCCGCATTACGACATGATCACTTCATGACGGCGCCGGCTCCCCCACCCCGTTCACCGCGTTCTTCGGGCGCTTCACCCCCTCACCCAGGTACCACGGACGCCCCGGTTCCGAAAGGTTCTGGCCCCTCCCGTTACCGGTCCCTCACCACGGCGTTCTCGCGGCTGACGAATGTGCTGATCTGCCTGTGCTGTGCGGTCTTCGTCGTCGGCCCCGCCTCCGGACTGAACCGGATGTACGGCACCGGCGACGCCCTGTTGAAGGCCCAGACCGCGTACTTCGCACGGTGGGGCGTGATCCCGCTGGAGCTGTGGAGCGGCTCCCTACGGGCGCTGATCACTCCACTCACCGCACTGTTCGTGCACGGCAGCTGGCTGCACCTGCTCGGCAACATGCTGTTCCTGTACGTCTTCGGCGGGATGGCCGAGGCGCGGATGGGCCGGCTGCCGTTCGCTGCCTTCTACCTCATCATCGGATACCTGGCGCTGCTCGGCTACGCGGCCGCGCACGCCTCGTCGGGCCAGACGCTGGTCGGTGCCTCCGGCTCGATCGCCGGGGTCCTCGGCGCCTTCCTCTACCTCTTCCCCCGTGCCCGGGTCACCAGCGTCTTTCCGTTCCTGTTCTTCCTGCCGCTGCGCTTTCCCGCCTGGATCGTGCTGCTCTTCTGGTTCTTTCTGCAGTGGCAGGCCGCCCAGGACGATCCCCACGGCCCGGGTGTCGCCTACCTCGCCCATGTGGTCGGCTTCGCGCTCGGCTTCCTGTACGCATGGCTCCGGTACCGGGGGGATAGTGTGGGTGCCACCAGGGGGAACGACCGGGCGACCGAGGGAGAGAGCCAGCCGTGATCACGTCGATCGTGCTCATCAGGACCAGCGTGGACCAGATCCCCGAGATCGCCGAGAAGATCGCCGCGCTGGAGGGCGTCAGCGAGGTCTACTCGGTCACCGGCGCACACGACCTGATCGCCATGGTCCGGGTCGCCAAGCACGACGACCTCGCGGACGTCATCCCCGGCCGCATCAGCAAGATCCCCGGCGTCGCCTCCACGGAGACGCACATCGCCTTCCGCACGTACTCCCAGCACGACCTGGAGGCGGCGTTCGCCATTGGCCTCGACGCGTAGGCCTTCTCTTCCCACGTGTTCGGCTGTCCCGCCGTGGGGGTTGTTCGCCGGTGGGCCGGCGGGCCGGTACGCCTTCGGCTGTCCCGCCGTGGGGGTTGTTCGCCGTGGCGCCTGCGGCGGGCGGTGCCGCTGCGCGGGGCTGTTGGGTGCGGTGACGGGCCTGCGGGGTCTGGTGTGTGGACTGCTTCGCTTTACGTCCACA
>NZ_JBFAEA010000043.1:0-34545 GCF_040641675.1 Streptomyces sp. NPDC020742 | reverse complement strand
GTGACAAGGGTGTGGGGTTGGGGTTGTCCATCGTCCGCTCGGTGGTGCGGGCCCATGACGGGACCATCACCGCCGTACCCCGTGAGGGCGGCGGCCTGGACATGCGCGTCGTCCTCCCCCTCTGACCGCGTGACGGAGCACGGCGAGGGCGCTCGGCCCTCCTGATGCGCCCCCGCCGGCCCGCCGGTTGCGTAGGCATTGCGCCAAGGTCCCGCCGGGGCCGCGCCATGGGGCCCGCGGACGACGGGGGTTGACGGTGGGGTCTCGTACGGTGGGGAGCATGAGCGATCAGGCGTGGACGGGGGTCCGCGAGCGGGTGCAGGGGCTCGGCTCGGCGGTCGGCGTGGAGAGAGTATTCGGCTATTACGGGCACGGCTTCGCGCTGGCCGATCCGCTGACCGCGGAGGAACTGGCCGACCTGGAAGGCTGGTTGGGCGTACGGCTCCCCGAGGAGTACCGGGACTTCCTGCGCCAGGTGGGAGCGGGCGGCGCGGGCCCGGCCTATGGGGTCTTTCCGGTGCGCAGGGCGGCGGACGGGGGCTGGCAGTGGGTGGGCGACGGCGGTGATCTGACGGCCCCGGGGCGGCTGGCCGAGCCGTTTTCGACCACCGGGCCCGACGCAGCACGGTTCACCGCCCTGGAGGCGGAGCGGCCGTTGGAGGAGGACTTCTCCGACGAGGACGCCTACGACGAGGCGCAGGACGCCTGGTGGCAGCGGTGGGAGGCGCTGAGGTGGTCCGAGGACCGCACGGTCGGGGCGATCTGCCTGTGCCACACGGGCTGCGCCGAGCGCCGTTGGCTGGTGGTGAGCGGACCGGAGCGGGGCCGGGTGTGGGCGGACGCACGGTGTGACGACGTGGATCTGGAGCCGCTGCGGGTGGGGCCGGAGCGGGACGAGCCGGCGACGTTCGCGAGCTGGTACCTGGAGTGGCTGGCGGAGGCGGAGCGCACGGCCCTGCGAATGGCCCGGTGAGGGCGCGCTGAGGGCGTACCGGGGCGACCGGGGCGGGGCAGCCAGATGGAGCGGCCGGGGCAGAGCTGCCGGGCCGGGTCGCGGCAGACGGCCGGGACGGATCGCGGCAGACGGCCGGGTCGCGGCAGACGGCCGGGACGATCGCGGCAGGCGCCCCGCCGGTGGGACGGCGCGGGCGGGTCAGCGGGCCAGTCGGCCCAGCAGGGAGGAGGCCGCGGCGATGCCCAGGGCGGCGGCCAGGACGAGGACGGCGTAGTCCAGGGCCAGATGGGCGTGGGTGCCGAGCAACAGGCCGCGCAGCGCATCGACCTGGTAGCTGAGCGGGTTGATCCTGCTGACGGTCTGGAGCCAGCCGGGCATCACCGCCACCGGGTAGAGGGCGTTGGAGGCGAAGAACAGCGGCATGGTGATGGCCTGGCCGATGCCCATCAGGCGGTCGCGGGTCAGCACGATCCCGGCGATGGTCATCGACAGGCAGGAGAAGAAGGCCGAGCCGAGGACGACGGCGACGGCCACACCGAGCAGCCGCAGCGGGTTCCACGTCATGGCGACACCCAGCAGCGCGGCGATGGCGATCACGACCACGGCCTGGACCAGTGCCTTCACCCCGGCGGCAAAGGACTTGCCGGCGATCAGGGCGGCGCGTGGGGTGGGAGTGACCAGCAGTTTGGTGAGGATGCCGGCGTCCCGCTCCCAAATGATCATGATGCCGTAGAAGATCGCGATGAACATCGCCGACTGGGCGATGATCCCGGGTGCCAGGTAGTCGATGTACGGGATGCCACCGGTCGGGATGGCCTTGATCCGGGTGAAGGTCTCACCGAACACCAGCAGCCAGAGGGCGGGCTGGACGGCGCGGGTGTACAACTCGGTCCGGTCATGGCGCAGCTTCTGCAGCTCGACGGCGCACATCGCGACGACCCTGGCGGGCAGCACCCGCCAGCCGGTCCGGGCGCGCGGCGGAACCAGCAGCAGGTCCAGCCGGGTGGCGGCGCCGGCCCCGGCGGGGGCGTCAACCGACTCGGTGTGCGGTGCGGCGGGTGCTTCGGACATCGCGGAAGTCTCCTGACTGCTCGTCGAGACCGCTGCCGGCGACGTCCCGGAAGACGTCCTCCAGCGTCGGCGCGGCGTCCGCCGAGCGCGATGCGGAGGATCCGGTGGGACCGTCGGCAGGGCCGGCGAATCCGGCGGATCCGGTGAGTTGGGTCGGCCTGTTGGGCGCGGAGGGGCCGACGGGGCCGGTGAACGCAGCGGTCGCCGTGGGGCCGGGGGTGCCCGTCGGGACCGGTGCGCCGGGGGTGCCCGTCGGGACCGGTGCGGCGGGGGCAGCGGATGCGGCCGGGGCGGGTGCGGTACGGCGGCGGGCACGCAGATCGGCCTTGAGCGCCTGCGGAGTGCCGAGGGCGCGGATCCGGCCGTGGTGCATTAGCGCGACGCGATCGCAGTACTGGTCGGCCTCGTCCATGTAGTGCGTGGTCACCAGCACGGTCATACCGGTGGCGGCCCGTACGGCGTTGATGTGCTCCCAGACGCTGGTGCGGGCGATCGGGTCGAGGCCGATGGTGGGCTCGTCGAGCATCAGCAGACGCGGCGCGCTGACCAGCGCCTGGGCGAGTTCGAGCCGGCGGACCATACCGCCGGAGTAGGTCTTGGCGAGCCGTCCGGCCGCCTCCGTGAGGCCGACGGCGGCCAGCGCCTGGGCGACCCGCTCGGCCCGCTCACGGCGGGGGACGTCGAAGACCCGGGCGAACAGCGCGACGTTCTCCCGGCCGGTCAGCCCGGCGTCGGCGGAGAGCTGCTGCGGTACGTAGCCCAGCAGCCGGCGGACGGCCATCCGTTCCTTCGCCGCGTCGTGCCCGAAGACCCGCACCATCCCGGCCGGTACGGGCAGCAGCGTGGTGATGCAGCGGATCGCGGTGGTCTTGCCGGCGCCGTTCGGGCCGAGCAGCCCGAAGACCTCACCGGGGCGTACGCAGAGGTCCACGCCGTCCACGGCCCTGGTCTCGCCGAAGGCGTAGCGCAGGCCGCGGCAGGCCACGGCGTCGGGCACCGGTCCGTCCGTCGGAGCGGGGCCGCGCTCCAGGTCACCGGTCATGGGCCCTCCGTATCGGTGTGCAGGTTGTGGGCGAGCCGCCGCAGCGCGGGGAGGGCGGCGGCGAGGGCCACCTGGTCCGCCTCGGGCAGGCGTGCCACCTGCTCGCGCACCAGGGCGCTGCGGCGGACCTCCCAGTCGTGCAGCCGCGCCCGGGCCGCCGGGGTGGGGAACAGCAGGGCCGAGCGGCGGTCGTCGGGGGCGGTCTCCCGACGGAGGTAGCCGGCCCGGCTGAGCTGGTTGACGAGGGTGGAGACAGAGTTGCCCGCAAGGTAGAGCTCGTGCGCGGCGGCCGACACCCGTATGCCGGGGCGGGCCGCGACCAGCCGCAGGAGCTCCACCTGCGCGCCGCGCAGCCGGGGGGTGGTCAGACCGGCCCGCAGCCGGCGCCGGATCAGCCGCGGGACCGCGGCCAGGACGTCGGCGAGCGAGTCGGGGAAGTCCCCTGGGGCCATGCTCCGATTTTAGCTCTGTGTGAGAGGTAGTGCCCGGGGAGCGCCTCTCGGAGCGGGCGTGCGGCCCAAGCCGGGCCCGGTCCCGGGCCCGGGTCAGGGGCGCGGAAGCCGGTTCCGGGTCCGGGTCAGGGGCGGTCCCGGGCCCCCCGGGTCAGGGGGCGGTCCGAGGTCCGGGGCAGAGGGCGTCACCGCCGTTGTCCACAGCCTCGGACGGCAGCCTTGACAGCCCTCCGCGGGAGGATGAGCCTGGTGCTTTCGGCCGTTGCCGGAAGTCGGGGGAATCCGGGGGAATCGGGGGACTCATGATGATGTACACCGCTGTGCGCACATCTGATGGGACGCGAACGGTACGTGGGGCGGGAAGGGCACGCGGGACGGGACGGGCGCGTGGGGCCGGACGGGCGGAAGGGGTGCACGGGGTCCGCACGGTTCGCGGGGCGCGCCGGAGCGCGGTGTCCGCGGCCGCGGCGGCGCTCGCGCTGTCCCTGTCGCTGGCGGCCTGTTCCTCGGACCGCGGCAGCGCCGACCGGGCGGGCGGCTCCGGTGCCCCGGCGGCCTCCTCACCGGCTGCGGCGGCCCCGTCCCCGACGCCGTCGGTCGCCCCGGACGCCTACCGTCATACGCTGACCGGTGCGCTCGGACCGCTCAACAGCGCGCTGCGCGCGGTCGACACGGCGCACGAGGGCAGTGCGCTGAACGAGGCACTGGAGGCCGCCGCCACCCGGGCCGACGCGGCCGCGGACACCCTGCACACCTCCCGTACACCGGACGAAGCCCTCGCGGGGAACGGTCAACTCGCCGCTGCCTTACGGTCATTGGGTCGGGACCTGCGCAGCGCCCGGGGAGGCGGCGGACGCTGCGCCACCTCACCGCGCGTCACCCTGGGCACGGCCGAGGGCCCGAAGAGCGTCCGGGCGGCCGGCCGCACCCTCACCGCGCTCGGCTACGACCCGGCGCTGCACCTGCCGCGCACCGAGCAGCCCCGGCACCGCCGGCTCGCCAACGGCGCCTTCCTCCGCGACGGCAGCCGGGCCGGGCTGGGGCGGCTGACGGTCAACAACGGCACCGGCTCGGACGCGGTGGTGACGCTCACCCACGGCAGCCGAACGGCGTTCTCCGTCTATGTGCGGCACGGCTCGCACACGACGATACCCAGCGTCAACAGCGGTTCCTACACGGTGTACTTCACCACCGGAGAGGACTGGGACGATGCGCGGAGTTCCTTCACCCGCGGGTGCAGCTTCGAGAAGTTCGACGACGAGGCGACCTTCCGGACCGTCCGGGTGGCCGGGGGCACGCAGTACACCGTGCTGACGTTCACCCTGAACAAGGTGCTCGGCGGCAATGCGACCACCAGTCAGGTGTCTCCGGACGAGTTCCCGTCGTAGCGGCCCGGGCGCGGTGTCCCCGCCCGCCGGGCAGGGAGTGCCGGCTGGGTATCGTGACCCCGCGTGGGAGACAGCTCATGGGGGACCCTGGCGATCGCGGTGGTGACCGGTGGCACGGCGGTGCTCGCCAGTTGGGTCACCAGCCGCGGCAGCACCCGGGCCGCGCGGATACAGGCCGAGACCACCGCCCGGGCCCAGCGCGCCGAGCGGCTGCGGGAGAGCCGGCGCGCGGCCTATCTGGATCTGATCGAACAGACCCACCGCATGGGCGAGTTGTTCTGGGAGATCTCCGCGGCGCTGCAGCTGCCGGACTCGGCGACGCGTACGGCCTCGCTCGACGCGCTGGTCGACCGGGAGGTCGCCGAGTACGTGCGGATCCGGCGGTGCGCCCGCGTGGTCGAGCTGGAGGGCCCGCCCTCGGTCGCCGCCGCGGCGCTCTCCCTCCAGCGGGCTACCCGCCCCTTCTACGTGGCCGTCCGCGCCGAACTGGCCGGTGACACCGACGGCCGCGCGGCCTTCGACGCCTCCTACAGACCGTTCTGGGCCACCCTGGAGCGCTTCGTGGTCGCGGCGCGCACTGCCCATCAGAGCGAGTGAGCCGCGGACGGCCGACGGCCCCGGCCCCGGCCGCGGACGGAGCCGGGTGCCGGGGCCAGGCCCTGCCGTCGAACCCCCGCCTGCCCTTCGCACGGACAGCACGACGTCGACGACGGGACTTCGGCAACAGGACTTCGACGCCGGGGCCTCGGCCGGCGCGAGGGCCGTTTACGGAAGGGGGAAGGGCAGGTTCATGTCCGTGAGCGTGTCGGGGCAGCCGCAGCTGCGCTCCTTGGGGAGCCGGCCGAGGGTCTCCAGTATCAGGGCGCGCAGCCGCTCGGTGTTCTGGGCGAAGACCCGGAAGACCTCCTCCTGGGAGACGCTCTGGCCCGTGTCGATGCCCGCGTCGTGGTCGGTGACCAGGGCCACCGCGGTGTAGCAGAGGGCGAGTTCACGGGCGAGTACCGCCTCGGGGTGCCCGGTCATGTTGACCAGCGACCAGCCCGCGGCGGCGTACCACTGGGACTCGGCCCGGGTGGAGAACCGCGGCCCCTGGATCACGACCATGGTGCCGCCGTCCGTCGCCTCGGTCCCGGTCGCGGCGGCCGCCTCCAGCACCGACTGGCGGCCGTGGGCGCAGTAGGGGTCGGCGAACGAGACGTGCACCGCGCCCTCTTCGTAGTAGGTCTGCGTCCGGCCGCTGGTGCGGTCCACCAGTTGGTCGGGGACGACGACCGCACCGGGGCCCAGCTCGGGGCGGAGCGAGCCGACCGCGCACGGGGCGAGGATCTGCCGGACGCCGAGGGAGCGCAGCGCCCAGAGGTTCGCCCGGTAGTTGATCCGGTGCGGCGGTACGGCGTGGCCGCTGCCGTGGCGCGGCAGGAACGCCACCCGCCGGCCGTCGATCTCGCTGAGGGTGAGGGCGTCGGACGGCGCGCCGTAGGGGGTGTCCACGGTGATGCGCTCGGCGTCGGCGAGGAGTTCATAGAAGCCGCTGCCGCCGATGACGGCGAGCTCGGCGACGGGGGTGGTCGGTCCGTTCGGGGATGCGGTGCTGGTCATGGGTCCTATCTCGTTCACGGTATGGCGGGTTGCGGGGTGAGGTCCAGGCCGGCCAGGTCGGTGCGGACCGGGTGGCCGTCGACGGCGGGGCCGCGGGGGTCGTCCGGGCGGCGGACCGCGAGGGTCTGCCAGCCGGCCGCCGCGGCGGCGTCCAGCTCGGCCCCCACGTCGCTGAGGAACAGTGTGGCCGCCGGCGGCACCCGCAGGGCGCGGCTGATCGTGCGGTAGGAGTCCGGCTCGCGTTTGGGGCCGGCGGTCGTCAGGTCGAAGTAGCCGTTGAGCAGGCCGGTCAGATCGCCGTGGTTGCTGTGCGCGAACCAGTTGCGCTGGGCGCTCGTCGAGCCGGAGGAGTAGATGTGGCAGGCGATGCCGGCGGCCCGCCATCGGGTGAGCGCCTCGGGGACCTCGTCGTAGACGTGGCCGTGCAGGGTGCCGTCGGCGTAGCCCACCGCCCAGATCTCGCCCTGCAGCGCCTTCAGGGGGGCCGCCTTGACGTCGGCGTCGGTCCAGGCGTGCAGGGCGGCGACCGCGCCCGCCTCGTCGAGGTCCGCTGCCCCGGTGGCCCGGCGGACGTCCTCGATCAGCTCCGTCCACCGGGGCTGGCCGCGGTGTGCGGCGAACCAGCCGGCGAAGCGTTCGCGCGCATACGGGAACAGCACCGCGTGGACGTGGTCGACGGAGCCGGTGGTGCCCTCGATGTCCAGGACGACGGCGCGGACGGGGTCGGGGCTCACCGGGCGGCCGCCCGGGGTCCACCGGCCACCAGCGCGTCGAGGGAGGGGAAGGAACGGGCGAGGGGGACGCCGGTGAAGTCGCCGACCCAGCCGTCCTCTTCCTCGAAGAAGCGGATGGCCGCGAAGTCGGGCCGGGCGCCCATGTCGAACCAGTGCCGGGTACCGGCCGGCACCGACAGCAGATCGCCCGCCTCGCAGACCGTGGCGAAGACCTGGCCGTCGAGGTGGAGGTAGAAGCAGCCGCGGCCGTGCGCGAAGAAGCGGACCTCGTTCTCGGCGTGCCGGTGCTCCTCCAGGAAGGTGGTGCGGGCCTTCTCGGCCTTGGCGGCCCATGCAGGGTCGGGGTCGGGGTGCAGCCGGGCCACGTCCACCACGCGGAAGCCACGGCGCTCGCACAGCTCGTCGACCTCGGTGCGGTAGCGGTCCAGCAGCGCGTCGCTGTCGTCGTCCGGGGCGACCGGCCCGCGGAGTGGCCAGTGGCTCAACTCAACGCCGTGGTCGGCGAGCGCCGCGGCGATGGTGTCTGCGTCGGTGGTGCGCAGCAGCACGGTGCGTGGCGCGTCGTCCGGCATCAGCTGGAGGAGCGTCATGCGGTCCTTCCTTCCCAAAGCGTGGTCCCCGGCGGGACCGTGGCGGGCCGGGCCGGCCAGGCGCCGGCGTCGAGCAACAGGAGCCGGCAGATCGCCTCCAGGCACTCCAGCCGGTTGCGTGCCTGCGCCAGATCCCGGCCCCAGACCGTGATGCCGTGGTCGGCGATGAGCAGCGCGGGCGGTGCCTCCGGCCGGTCCTGGAGATGGGCCGCCACCTCGGTGGCTATCCTCTCGACTTCCGTGTGATTGGGGAAGACGGGCACTTCAGTGGCGGACGGATCCGCCAGGCCCAGGCCCTTAAGCAGTTCGAAGTGGCGGAGCGGCAGCCCGGCCGACCCGCCGCCGGCCGTCTCGCGGGCCCAGCGGCCGGCCACCGCCGTCGCATGGGGCGGGTGGACGTGGATGACGGCACGGGCGTCGGTCGTGCGGTAGACCGCGGCGTGGATGGCGGTCTCGGCGGAGGGCCGGGGGCCTTCGGGGTCCACGGGCTGCGCGGTCGCGGCGTGCACGGCGACCATGTCGTGGGCGGTCAGCGCCCCCTTGTCCCGGCCGCTGGCGGTGATCAGCGCGGTGCCGCCGGCGTCGTCCGCGCGTACCGAGATGTTGCCGGAGGTGCCGGGCATCCAGGCGCGCTCGTAGAGGGACCGGGCCATCGCGGCGATGTCGGCGCCCAGCTGATGCTCGTCCACGGGGGCCGCGGGCGCCCCGCGCGGGCGGTCCACCCGGCTCTCGGAGACGATCGCGGTGATCAGGTCGGCCGGGGTGAGGTCGAAGGCGGGGTTGAAGGCGGCGGTCCCGGCCGGGGCGAGCGGGCCGCCGGCGAACTCGGTGACCTCCACGGCGCCGCGCTCCTCGATGGTGATGCCGGCACCGGTGGCCAGGGCCGGGTCCCGGGTGGACTCGGGCGCGATCACCAGGAACGGGACGGCGCTGCGGGCCGCGGCGACCGCGAGGCCGTAGGTGCCTATCTTGTTCGCCACATCGCCGTTGGCGGCTATCCGGTCGGCGCCCACCAGGACGCAGTCCACCCGGCCCGAGGCGAGCGCGAACGCGGCGGCCGAGTCGACGCACACCCGGTGCGGTACGCCCGCCTCGCGCAGCTCCCAGGCGGTCAGGCGGGCGCCCTGCAACAGCGGCCGGGTCTCGTCGACGAGGACCTCCGCCACCCGTCCCCGGTCGGCGAGTTCGAGGATCACGCCCAGGGCGGTGCCGATCGCGGCGGTGGCGAGCCGGCCGGTGTTGCAGTGGGTGAGCAGCCGCAGCGGGCGGTCGGGCAGCAGGTCGTCGAGGAGGTCCGCGGCGCGCCGCGCCATCGCGGCGTTCACCTCGGCGTCCTCGCGGAGCATCGCCAGGCCCTCGTCGAGGACCGCCCGGTGGCCCTCGGGGAGGCGGGTGAGCACCCGGTGGACGGCCCACTCCAGGTTGACCGCGGTCGGGCGGGCCGCCACCAGGCGCTGCGCGTCCGCCCGTACCGACGGCTCGTCGACGCCACCCCCGGGCTGTCGGTGCCGTAAGGCGGAGAGCGCTACGCCGAGCGCGCCCGTCAGCCCGATGGCGGGCGCGCCGCGGACGGCGAGGGTGGTGATGGCCTCGATGACCTCGTCCACCGTGCGCAGCCGCAGCTGCCGGTGGGTGTGCGGCAGGACGCGCTGATCGATGGTGACGATCGCGCCGTCCTCCCAGTGGAGAGAGGGCTGTTGGGCGTTCACATGGTCTCCAGGGGTGGGTGCCGTGTGCGTTCCTCGACGGCGGCGGCCGGGCCACCGAGGTGTGGGGCCCCCGACCCGAGCGGCGGGTCCCGAAGGGCGTTCCGGGGCCGCGGCGCCGGGTCGGAGCACCTGCCCCGGGTACCTGCCCGGCCGGTGCTCCGCCAACGCACGGGCGTGCGCACCCGACGGGACGGGAGCGGCCGGAGGGGCCGGAGCAGCCGACGGGACCGGAGCAGCCGGCGGTACGGGAACGGCCGACGGAACGGGAACGGCCGGCGCTACGGGAGCGGCCGGCGCTACGGGAGCGGCCGGCGCTACGGGAGCGGCCGACGTTACGGGAGCGGCCGGCGGCGAACTCCCGCGCCGTAGGGAGACGTTCGAGATCGGCCGCTCCCGACGGGCGACGGGGGCCGCTCCGGGCGTTCTGGGGGCGGGCCGCTCCGGGGTTCGGGGGGGGCCGGCCGTTCCAGGCTTCGGGGGCGAGCCGTTCCTGGCGTCGGGGGCGAGGTTCCTGGCAACGCGGGAGGAGACCCGTTCCGGGCCACGCGCAGGGAGGGCCGGCGGCGGCCACCCGCTGCGCCGCGGCCGGGGCGCCCTGCCCGGCAGCCTCGCGGCCGCGCCCTCGCCGCTTCGGGGCGACCTCCGCCGCCCCGGCCGGCCCGCGGCCGGAAGAGCGCAGCGCACCGGGACGGAATCCGCAACCCGGCGGGGACCGGAGCCCCGGCGGCCACCGCCGGCTGGGCCGTCCGGAGCAGGGCGGCTCCGCCGGGCCCGACCGGCGGCGCCACCCGATTGGCCCAATGTTCCGAGCCGTCCCCGCGGGACCGGAAGGCGCCGCCGCACGGCGGGAGCGCGCCCGCGGGTGTCCCACGGCCGGGATCGCACACCCGAGCTTCCGGCATAACGCGTGCTTACGATGATTCACCGGAAATGGTGCATACCCCTTCGGGAGGTCCTCATGGAACGCGGCCCCACCGTCCATCACTGCCCATTCGACTACGCCGAGGCCCTGGAGTTCGACCCCACCCTCAAGCGCCTGCTGACCGAGGAACCCGTCGCCCGCATCAAGCTGCCCTACGGGGAGGGCGAGGCCTGGCTGGTCACCCGGTACGAGGACGTCCGGACGGTGACCACGGACCGGCGGTTCAGCCGGCACGGCGTCGTCGGCCGGGACTTCCCGCGGATGACGCCCGAGCCGATCGTCCAGGACGAGGCGATCAATGTGATGGACCCGCCGGCCAGCAGCCGCCTGCGGAGCCTGGTCTCCAAGGCGTTCGCGCCGCGCCAGGTGGAGCGGATGCGGACCCGCACCCAGCACGTCGTGGAAGAGCTGCTGGACCGGATGGCCCAGCACGGCCCGCCGGCCGACCTGATGGAGGGCCTGGCGTCCCCGCTGCCGCTGACCACCATCTGCGAGGTCCTGGACATCCCCGAGTCGGAACGCGACCGACTGCGCGGGCACGCCCGGACGATGATGAACACCACGCTCGACAACAAGGACAACGCGGTGCGCGCCAAGGCCGATATGCGCGCGTACTTCACCGAGTTGACCGCCGAGCGGCGCCGCGCTCCGGGGGACGACCTGATCAGCGCGCTGGCCACGGCCCGGGACGGCGACGAGATCCTCAACGACCGGGAACTGACCGTGATGGCGATGGTCCTGCTCATCACCGGCCAGGACACCACCACCTACGAGATCGGCAACCTCACCTACACCCTGCTCACCCGGCCCGCCGAGCTGGCCATGGTGCGCGAGCGGCCCGAGATGCTGCCGCAGGCGATCCAGGAAATGCTGCGCGTCATTCCCTTCCGCAAAGGCGTCGGCATTCCCCGCGTGGCCACCGAGGACGTGGAGTTGAGTGGGGTGACGATCCGCGCCGGGGACATCGTGCATGTCTCCTACCTGACGGCGAACCGCGACCCGGAGAAGTTCGACCGGGCCGACGAACTGGACCTGGAGCGCGAGGGCCCCAGCCATATGACGTTCGGCTGGGGCGGGCACCACTGCCTGGGCGCACCGCTGGCCATCACGGAGTTGGAGACCGCGCTCGGCGCGCTGCTACGGCGCTTCCCGGATCTGCGACTGGCGAAGCCGGCCGATGAAGTGCCCTGGAACACCACGGCGATCTGGCGCTACCCGGTGGAGCTGCCGGTCTCCTGGTGACCCTGCGGAGCCGTCGGCGGCATGCGGACCGCCGCCGTACGGCTTACCGTTGTCCGGGTAGTTCGAACAGTTGACCCACCGGTTCGGGGAGAGTCCATTCTTCAAAGGCTGGCCCGCCGATTCGCATTCAGCGCAGGGGCTGCACGGGCGGACCACAGTCTGCAAGGAGTCGATCCCATGGCGGTTCTGTGCAAACCGGCGATAGCCGTCCCTGAATACATCATCACCCAGGACGACACTCTCGAACTCGCACGGCGGCTGCACAAGGATCATTCGCAGCTGAAACTGGTGCTCCGGCTGATCGAGCACACCGGCGTGCTCACCCGTCATCTGATCCAGCCGATCGACAAGGTCCTCAAGCACCCCGGACTCGACGCCCGCAGCGCGGTCTACGAGCAGGAGTCCAAGGCCCGCGTCCCCGCGGTCGTCCGCAAGGCGCTGGACCAGGCCGAGCTGGAGGCACGGCAGATCGACCTGATCATCTATGTCTCCTGCACCGGGTTCATGATGCCGGCGCTGACCGCATGGCTGATCAACACGCTGGGCTTCCGGTCGGAGACCCGACAGATCCCGATCGCCCAGCTCGGCTGTGCCGCGGGCGGCGCGGCGATCAACCGGGCACACGACTTCTGCCGGGCCTACCCCGACGCCAATGTGCTCATCGTCGCCTGCGAGTTCTGCTCGCTGTGCTACCAGCCCACCGACCTGGGCGTGGGTTCGCTGCTGTCCAACGGGCTGTTCGGTGACGCGATCGCGGCCGCCGTGGTCCGCAGCGAGGGCGGCACCGGCGTCCGGCTGGAGCGCAACGGCTCGTACCTCATCCCGCACACCGAGGACTGGATCTCCTACGCGGTGCGCTCCACCGGATTCCACTTCCTGCTCGACAAGCGGGTGCCGGGAACCATGGAGCCGCTCGCCCCGGCCCTCCGCGCGGTCGCGGACCAGCACCACTGGGACGCGGGCGAGCTGGACTTCTACCTCGTCCATGCGGGCGGGCCACGCATCCTGGACGACCTCAGCCGCTTCCTGGAGGTGCCGCCCGAGGCGTTCCGCTTCAGCCGGGCCACGCTGACCGAGTACGGCAACATCGCCAGCGCGGTGGTCCTCGACGCCCTTGGCCGGATGTTCGAGGAGGCCTCACCGCTCGACGGCCACCGCGGTCTGCTGGCCGGCTTCGGCCCGGGCATCACCGCGGAGATGTCCCTCGGCACCTGGACCTCGGCACCCACGGAATGAACTGGGCATTCATCGCAGATCACAGCATCTTGACAGCCGACCCGGCGCGATCTATGCAGGTGGTGGAGGCGGCTCACGCTCCGTACCGGCAGGTGAGAGGCGTGTGAGGCGCGGCCCCGGGCGTCCCCCGGGGCCCGCCGGGCCACTTCCCTGCGGCGGAGCGGGCCGCAAGGTGAGGAGCGGACCATGGCACGTGCAGTGGGTATTGACCTCGGTACGACGAACTCGGTGGTCAGTGTGCTGGAGGGCGGTGAGCCCACGGTCATCAGCAATGCCGAGGGTGCCCGGACCACCCCGTCGGTGGTCGGGTTCGCCAAGGGCGGCGATGTGCTGGTCGGCGAGATCGCCAAGCGGCAGGCGGTGACCAACGTCGAGCGCACCGCACGGTCGGTCAAGCGGCACATGGACGATCCGCAGTGGCGCTTCCCGGAGAGCGGCGACATCGACGGCAAGCGGTTCACCGCCCAGGAGATCTCCGCGCGGGTGCTGCAGAAGCTCAAGCGGGACGCCGAGCAGTACCTCGGCGAGGACGTCACCGACGCCGTCGTCACGGTCCCGGCGTACTTCAACGACGCCCAGCGCACCGCGACCAAGGAGGCCGGTGAGATCGCGGGCCTCAATGTCCTGCGGATCGTCAACGAGCCCACCGCCGCGGCCCTGGCCTACGGCCTGGACAAGGAGAACGACCAGACCATCCTGGTCTTCGACCTCGGCGGCGGCACCTTCGACGTCTCGCTCCTGGAGATCGGCGAGGGCGTGGTGGAGGTGAAGGCCACCAACGGTGACACCCACCTGGGCGGCGACGACTGGGACCAGCGGATCGTGGAGCATCTGACCACGCAGTTCAAGAACGCGTACGGCATCGACCTGTCCCAGGACAAGATGGCCACCCAGCGGCTGCGGGAGGCCGCCGAGAAGGCGAAGATCGAGCTGTCGTCGGCCACCGAGACCACGATCAACCTGCCCTACCTGAGCGCCTCCGCATCGGGCCCGCTGCACCTGGACGAGAAGCTCACCCGCTCGCAGTTCCAGCAGCTCACCTCGGACCTCCTGGAGCGCTGCAAGACCCCGTTCCACAACGCGGTCAAGGACGCGGGCATCAAGGTCGCGGACGTCAACCACGTCATCCTGGTCGGCGGCTCGACCCGGATGCCGGCGGTGACCGACCTGGTCAGGGAGCTGACCGGGAAGGACCCGCACAAGGGCGTCAACCCGGACGAGGTCGTCGCCATCGGCGCCACCCTGCAGGCCGGTGTCCTCAAGGGTGAGGTCAAGGACGTCCTGCTGCTGGACGTCACCCCGCTGTCCCTCGGCATCGAGACCAAGGGCGGCATCATGACCAAGCTGATCGAGCGCAACACCACGATCCCCACCAAGCGCTCGGAGATCTTCACCACCGCCGAGGACAACCAGCCCTCCGTGCAGATCCAGGTCTACCAGGGCGAGCGCGAGATCGCGGCGTACAACAAGAAGCTCGGGATGTTCCAGCTGACCGGTCTGCCACCGGCCCCGCGCGGCGTCCCGCAGATCGAGGTCTCCTTCGACATCGACGCCAACGGCATCATGCACGTCACCGCCAAGGACCTGGGCACCGGCAAGGAGCAGAAGATGACCGTCACCGGCGGCTCCTCGCTCCCCAAGGACGACATCGACCGGATGGTCCGCGAGGCCGAGCAGTACGCGGACGACGACCGGCGCCGCCGGGAGGCCGCCGAGACCCGCAACCAGGCCGAACAGCTCGTCTACCAGACCGAGAAGTTCCTCCAGGACAACGCGGACAAGATCCCCGGCGAGATCAGGACCGAGGTGGAGACCGCCGCCGCCGAGCTGAAGGAGAAGCTCAAGAACGCCTCGGAGAGCGGCGAGAACACCGCCGAGATCCGCGCCGCCAGCGAGAAGCTCGCGGCCGTCTCCCAGAAGCTGGGCCAGGCCATGTACGCCCAGACCCAGGGCGAGCAACCCACCGCCGGCGCCGCTGCGGGCACCGGCGGAGGCGGGCAGACCACGGCCGAGGGCTCGGACGCCGCCGATGACGTCGTCGACGCCGAGATCGTCGACGACGACAAGCGGGAGGGGGGCTCCCGATGAACCGCACCCCGCGCACCCCCGCCGCCGCACACCCGCGGCTGGCGCTGGTCGGCCGGGACCGGCAGACGACGGACGGCCCCGGCGTACCGCCCACCCGCCCCGGCCACGGCGAGGAGTACACCGGATCCGCCCCGGCCCCGCCGCACGGCGCCCGGGCCCCCGCCGGGCCGCCGGAGCCGGAGGCCGCGCTCCGCGCCGAACTGCACGAGCGCACCGCCGACCTCCAGCGGCTGAAGGCCGAGTACGACAACTACCGCAAGCGGGTGCACCGCGACCGCCAGGCCGTCGCCGAGATCGCCGTGGCCAATGTCCTGACCCGCCTGCTGCCCGTCCTCGACGCCCTCACCGAAGCCACCGACCGGGACGGGGTGACCGGCGGCTTCCGCCCGGTCGCCGACGCCCTGGAGACCGAACTGGGCGCCCTCGGCCTGCAGTCCGTGGCCGTGCCCGGCGCCCCCTTCGACCCCACCCTCCACAAGGCCGTCGGCTGCACCCGCTCCGACGCCGTCGCCGTCCCCGTCTGCTCCGCCGTCCTCCGCCAGGGATACCGCGTGGGCGACCAGCTGCTGCGCGCGGCGGAGGTGGTGGTCACGGTGCCGAGCGGCTGACGGCGGGTCCGGGGCCGTGGCCGGACCGGCTCCGTGGGGGTACCGCAGGGCGATTTGCGCCGGGCCAGGGGCGGTGTGCAACAGTGGGCCGTCCGTCGGCGCGGCGCCTCCCGTGCGCAGCCGCCGGACTCCCCCCAACACCAGACGGACGGCCTCCGGCCGCGCTGCGCCGCGCCCGGATCCGTGCGCCTGCCCTGTCCGCCCTTCCGTTCCGTCCCTTCCCCTGAGAGCGATGCAGGCAACGACACTCCTCCCCCGGACCGCCGACCTGTTCAGCCAGGGCCTGGAGCGCCAGGCCGGTTCCGCGTTGTTGCGCTTCGGCGCCGCGCGGCAACGCACGGCCGGCCGGATCAGCTGGACCGGCGACGGCGCCGCCGCCTGGCTCGACGACTCCCGCGGACACGTGTGGAGCGTCGGCGAGCCGGTCGCCGCCGCCGGACTCATCCTCCGCGCCGCGCAGGGGTCGCCCGGCCTGGTGCGGGAGTTCACCGGCCCCCGCGGCACCGACGCCCTCGTCGGCCGGCACCTCACGGCGACCGACCCCGTCGAGTGGGTCTTCCGCTGGACGCTGGCGGAGCCGCCCGTCCAGCGGGGCGAAGAGCGGGTGGTCGTCCTCGACGAGGGACACCACGACGAGCTGCTCGCCTTCCTCAACCGGCACAGCCCCGCCCACTCCACCGGCCCGGGCTCCAGCGACGTCAGCCTGTGGGCCGCCATCCGCGCTCCGGAGGGGCACCTGGTGGCCTGCGGCGCCATGAGCAGTCTGCGGGACAGCGGCGCTCCCCTGATGGCCTCCGTCGCCACGGACGCGGCGCAGCGTGGCCAGGGCCTGGGCGCGGCCCTCACCTCGTGGCTGACCCGGCACGCGGTCCGCCGGCACGGCTTCTGCACCCTGTGGCAGCTCGCCGACAACACCCCCGCCGAGCGGCTCTACACCCGCCTCGGCTTCCGCAACGAGGACCCCTGCGTCTCGGCCCGGCTGGCCACGTACTGACGCGCCGCGTTCGGCCCGGCTCGCCGCGTACTGGGGTGAGCCACCGCACCGCGGGCGGCGCCGGGCGGCGGGGTGCGGCCGCCGGTGACGGCCGCGGCGCCCCTCCGCCCGGTACCCCTCACCGGTCGGCTCAGCCGGTCCGCGGGGGCACCAGCACCCGTTCCGCGCCCAGCGCCCCGGCGCGGGTGTCGCCGTTCATCGCCAGTTTCCCTCCGGGCCAGCGGGCGACCAGATCGTCCTGGCGGGTGTCGCCGCCGAATGCGCCGACGGTGACCAGGCTGCCCGCGCGCCAGGCGGACTTCGGGGGCCGGAGCCGGTGCTCGGCCGTGAACCCCTTGGCGGCGAGGTCGTCATAGAAGGTGAGCTCGCCGTCGGACCACCGGACGAGCAGCGCCTGGTCGCCGGCCGTGGCACCGAAGTCCCCGGCGGCGAGGTCGACCGCGTGCGGCCAGGTCGCATTGCGCTTGGCGAGCTGCTTCTCGGCGTGCAGGCCCGTGCCGTCGACGTCGGTGTACAGGCTCATCTCACCGTCGGACCACCGCACCACGAGGTCGTCACGCCGGGTGTTGCCCCCACCGAACCGGCCGGCGGTCAGGCCGACGGCGTGCTGCCAGGTGCCGTTCGGGCCCTTGAGCTGGATCTCCTTGCCGAGCCCCTGGGTCTCGTCGACGTCCGGGTAGAGCGTCAACGCGCCATTGGCCCACCGGACGAGCAGGTCATCGGTGCCCGTACCGGTGAAGTCGCCCGCGGTGACGGCCTTCGCCTGCCGCCACCTGTCGTTCCGCTTGACCAACTGGATGTCCCGGCCGAACCCGTAGGAGCCGTTGCCGGGGAAGAGCGAGACCTCGCCGTCCGACCACCGCACCACGAGGTCGGACGTGCCCCGGCGCACCGAGGCGGTGTGGAAGTGGCCCGCGGTCACGCTCGCGGCGTGCTGCCACGTCCCGGCGTTGCCCAGAGGGTTGCCGCTGTCGGGCCCCGCTCCGCCGGCCGCCCGGCGGTAGAGCCGGAAGACATCGTCGTCGAACTGCGAGGAGTACGAGACGTCGTCGCGGTGCCCGCCGGTCTGGTAGCCGCCTATGGAGCCGACGAGATTGCCGCGGCGGCCGTCGAAGTCCTCCAGGAACGGGCCTCCGCTGACCCCCGACCGGAAGCCGGCACAGGTGATCTCCATGAAGCGGCGCTGGAACGCCCGGGTGGCGTTGGTGCACTGCAGCGGGGTCTTCCGACCGCCAGGATAGCCGGTGACCGTCACCTCGCGGCGGGCGAGCTGCGCGGTGGGGACGGCGGTGAGGGTGTTGCCGCGGCCGACGGCGTCCTCCAGCAGCTGCCCCTGGGCGTTCGGCCCGACCCGTACGAAGGCGAAGTCCACATCGTCGCTGGGCGGCGAGGACCGGTACCGGTCGTCGATCCAGACCTTGCCCGGCTCCATGGGGAACAGGCCGTAGGGGGTCTCCCCCGCCTGCCCGGCCCCCGATGCACCCGCACGGTAGCCGGGCACGAACGCCACATCGCGGTACGGCTTGTCGCTCTTCAGGCAGTGCGCCGCCGTCAGGATCAGGCTCTTGGTCGGCGAGGTGACCGCGCTGGCGGTGCAGAACTGCTGGGGCGTCGGCGACCCGTCCGCGCTCCGGAACAGGAACACCCCGACCGTGGCGACCCCCTCGTCGACCTGATGACTGGGCCGGGCCGCCGACTGCCGCCGCACGGCACCGGTCCGGCGCTGCCCGTCCTGTACGGCGTCCGCCGGCACGGCCGCACGGATCCGCTCGGGCGTCCAGTAGCGCGCGGTCTCCTTGGCCTTCTGGATCGCCGCCAGGGTGACGCCCCCGGTGGGGGCCGGGGTCCCGGACGCTTCCTGGCCGGGGCGGGCGGCGCGCGCGGTCGGCGTCATCCGGTCCATGGCGACGAACGGTGCAGCGAGGGCGAGCGCGGCACCGACGCCGATGGCGACGGCGCGCGCCCTGGGTATGCGATTCATGGACCTGTCTGGAGGGAGGGCTGCAACCGGCCGGTTGTCAGCGGACGGACCGGGGCAAGGAGGCTTTCCGCCCCGGCAGTTGACGGCACCCACGGCACCGGGCAGAGCCTGCTCACCCCGCCGACCGGAGCGCCTCGGTGATCTTACGGTGAGCCGGAGGGGCCGAGGCGGGCACGGTGGAAAGGGCTGCCGGGTAAGGGCGTTGAGGCCCTCCCGCCGCTTCCCCGCCGCTCTCCCGCCCCTCCCCGGTCCCCCGTCGTCAGCCGGCCGAGCGGGCGTGCTCCGCGAGCCGCTCGTTGATCTCCTGCTGGTGGTCAGAGAGGTAGAAGTGGCCGCCGGAGTAGACGGCGATGTCGAACGGACCGTCGGTGTGGTCCTGCCACGCCCGGGCCTCCTCGACCGTGGTGCGCGGGTCGTTGTCGCCGGTCAGTACGGTCACCGGGCAGGCGACCCTGGCCCCCGGCTCGCAGCGGTAGGTCTCAATGGCCTTGTAGTCGCTGCGGATCGCCGGAAGCACCATCCGCAGCAGGTCCGGGTCGTCCAGGACCCGCGGGTCGGTGCCGCTCAGCTTCTTCAGCTCGGCGATCAGGCCCTCGTCGCTCCGGTGGACGCTCTCCTCACGGACGAACGACGGGGCCCGGCGTCCGGAGAGGAACAGCATGGTGGGGCTGATGCCGTCCTTCTCCAGCCGCCGTGCGGTCTCGAAGGCCAACACCGCGCCCATGCTGTGCCCGAAGAAGGCGAACGGCAGGTCGGTCCACGGACGTAGGGCCTCGGCCAGTCGGTCGGCCAGGCCGGTCACCGTGCCGATCGGCTCTTCGTTCTGGCGGTCCTGCCGGCCCGGGTACTGCATCGCGAGCACCTCAGCGGTGCCGGCGAGAGCGGTGGAGACCGGGAAGTAGAAGCTGGCGGAGCCGCCGGCGTGGGGGAAGCACACCAGCCGGAAGCGGGGTGCGGGCGCCGGGTGAAAGCGCCGTATCCACTGGTTGGTTGCAGCGGGGCTCTGGGTCACGAACGTCGGTCCCTTTCTCGGCCCGCCCGTGACTGCCGCCGGGCCGGGCACGGCTGAGCGCGGGGCCCAGATGCATCAGACATCTGCGGCCCCCGCGACATGAAGAGCGCCGGAACGCGGGGTCCCGGCGAGATGGCCGGTGGGGTCGGTCAGGCCTCGACCCATCCGTGCCGACGCGCGATCTCGACGATGCTCGTACGGATCCGCTGGATCTGCCCGGCCGTCAGGGTCTGATCGGCCGCGACGAGGGTCTCGAGCAGCTCGGTCCGGAGATCGGCGACGGTCAGCACATCGCACATCTCGTCGTCCGCCCGGCTCTCCTGCGACAGCGTGCGCAGCCCTCCCGGCGCCAGCGAGTTGCGCGCCAACTGCCGCCCGGTCGGCTTGTGAACGAGACGGATCTGCGAGGCCTTCGGCCCCTTCTCGCCCTCCTCCAAGAAGAACTCGACCTCAAGACCTGCTTGGTAGAAGGACTTCTCATCGAGCAGGTCGTTCGCATGCATGAAAACGTCCTCGTCACCCGTGTCAGGGGCGATGAAGCCATAACCACGAATCTCGTCGAACCGCAGGATCTTCCCCGTCGTCAACACAACAGCCACGCTTTCTCGCACGTACCGCTACCGCAGAGTACGGACGCCCCAGTGGCGCCTGCACCCAACGTACCTACATTCGCCAGGGTGTACGAGCCCCTTCTGTGGATGGCTGCGGCGGGGAGAAGGGCGCCCCCCTGACAAATGTCATGGGCGGCCAATGGGAGATCTCACTACCGGCCATGCTGCGCCCACCAGCACCATAAACACTCGTGAAGACGGCGTCGCCGACCCGGTCGCACTCGGACTGGGACTCGGTCTCGGGCTCAGGCTCGGTCCCGGACTCGGACTCGATCTCGGACTCGGTCTCGGACTCGGTCTCGGATTCCAGGGAACCGTTTCGTCCCGCGATTCGGCGCCCTTCATGGACGACCTATGGACGGCCTATGGACGGCCCGGGGACGGCTCACAACTCCCACCCTGCGCGTTACCAGTTACCCGTTCCCCCTACCCCCCCATCGAATTTCAGCGAGAGGTGCACCATGACATCCCGGGTCATCGCCGAGGACCGCCCGCACATTAAGGACCTGCAGCGGGATTTCCGCCACACCAGAATGCTCGTCGGCTGCTACGCCGGACTCAGCGTGCTCACCCTCATCGCCCTCGTGTCGCTGCGCGACCACCCCGACCTCGCAACCGACTCCGCATGGGTCCGCGTGCCCCTCGTCGTCGTCACCTCCCTGATGATGATGTCGTTCGCCGCCCGGGCGTCCCACGGCCGACGCAGGTCATTCCTCCGCCTGCGCCTGGCCTCGGGCATCATGGTCCTCGCCATCGCCGTCATCGTCGCGCTGCCCGGCGCCTTCCCCGTGTGGCTGCGCATCGAGCAGGCGGTGTGCGGGATCCTCCTGCTGGGCGTCGTGGCGCGGGTGAACGGCAGGGCGATGCGCGCGGCATTCGCCAAGTAGTGGCTGGACCGGAACGCAGCGGCTGGACCGGCGCCCTCGGTGCCGAGCCGCACGTCCGATCGCGAGGAGGGGAGCGAGCTGAGGTGTACGACGGTATGAGGCCGTCCGGCGACTGGTCGGCCGTCACTCCGGAGAGGTGGTCCCGAGGGTGGCGGCGACTCGCCCTCGCCGCCGGGATGCTCGCCTTCCCCCTGGCGACGGCAGCCGGCATGGCCGGCTACGCACACGGACCGGAGGCCGTCGCCGGCTATCTGATCGTCGCCGGTTTCTGCTGTTGCGGTGCCCTGGCCGGCGCCGCGGCCTCGCGCTGTGCCCGGACCCCGTTCTGGCTGGCGTTCGGCGCCATGACCGTGCTGTTCGTCGCCGCGCTGCCGTTCGCCCGGACGGATGCCTTCTTCCTCTGCGCGGTCATCGTCTCGCTGGCGGCGGTGTTCGTACGGCGCCATGTGGCACTGATCGTGGCGGCCTGCGCGCTCGCGAGTCTCGTCGTTCCGTGTCTGATCCGCTCGTGGCGGACCGGGCCCGGCTGGGACCAAGCGCTCGCCATCGTCTTCACCTCCCTGACCGTGTACGCGTTCTCCGAGATCGCCCGCGCCAACCGCTCCCTGGTCGAGGCGCGCGCTGAGGTCGCCCGCCTGGCCTCGGAGGCCGAACGGTCCCGCATCGCACGCGACTTGCACGATCTGCTCGGCCACTCCCTGACCGCCATCACGGTCAAGAGCGGGCTCGCCCGCCGTCTCGCCGCACACGAGTCCTCCCGCGCGCTCGCCGAGATCACCGAGGTGGAGACCCTGACCCGCCGGGCGCTGGCCGACGTACGCGCCGCGGTCTCGGGGTACCGGGACGTCACACTCGTCTCCGAGCTCGCCCGCGGCAGGGAGTTGCTCCGGGCGTCCGGGGTCACCGCCGACCTCCCCACCGCCGCCGATCTGGTCGACCCGGCCCACCAGGAGCTGTTCGGCTGGGTGGTCCGTGAGGGGCTCACCAACGTCGTCCGGCACGCCCGGGCCGCCCGGTGCACGGTCATGCTCTCCGCGTCGGCCGTGGAGATCCGCGACGACGGCGTGGGCAGCCCCGCGGCCTTCGGCAACGGCCTGTCCGGCCTGCGGGAGCGGGTCGCGTCGGCCGGCGGCCGGGTGGAGGCCGGACCGTTGGGTCCACGGGGCTGGCTCTTGCGCGTATCACTCGAAGAAACGGTGGACAACGTGACCAAGGCGACCAAGGCAACCAAGGCAACCAAGGCAACCAAGGCGGATTCTCCCTCATGACGATCCGTCTCCTCCTCGCCGACGACCAGGAGTTGATCCGTCAGGCGCTCTGCGCCCTGCTCGCCCTGGAGGAGGACTTCGAGGTCGTCGCCTCCGTGGGGCGGGGCAACGAGATCGTCGACGCGGCCCGGAAGGCCCGGCCGGATGTGGCACTGCTCGACATCGAGATGCCCGGCCTGGACGGGCTGGCGGCCGCGGCAGTGCTCGCCCAGCAGCTGCCGTCCTGCCGGGTGGTCATCCTCACCACGTTCGGCCGGGCCGGCTACCTCCGCCGGGCCATGGACGCCGGCGCCGTCGGGTTCGTGGTGAAGGACGCCCCGGTCGAGGCGCTCGCGGACGCCATCCGCCGGGTGCAGAAGGGAGAGCGCGTGGTCGATCCGGAGCTGGCCGTGGCGACCCTGGCGGCCGGCGAGTCCCCCCTCACCGCCCGGGAGCGGGATGTGCTCATCGCCGCCCGCTCGGGCGCCACGGTGGCCGACATCGCGGCCAGCCTGTACCTCTCCGAGGGAACCGTCCGCAACTACCTGTCGGCGGCCACCACCAAGACCCGGACCCGCAACCGGATGGAAGCGCTGCGCGTCGCGGACGAACGGGGCTGGCTGTAGGTCCGGCGCCGGGTGACAACTCCTCGGTGCCGGGGCGGACTTCCGTGCCGTTCGCCGAACGCCCCCGCTGGACGGCACCCGGCCCTGCGCAGCATGCTGACGCCCACCCTCAGGCACCCGTACGCCCCGCTCCCAGCAGGCCGCTCGGGCGCCCCGTCCGGTGCCGCCGCGCCCAATCGGCGCGGCGCTCCCCTACCCGAGGACCGCCAGCACCCATGCGCATCGCCCACGACATCCCCCTCGGCCCATTGACGACGCTCGGCATCGGCGGCCCGGCGGCCTGGCTCCTCGAACTCGACGAGCCCGCCGACTTCACCGACGCCGTTTCCCTGCTCGAACAGCGCACACCGAGCGCGAGCCGCGCGGTGGCCGACGGCCGCCGGACCGGCCACACCGACGCCGGGACGCCCGTCACGCTCGGCCACGGCAGCAATGTGCTGGCCGGTGATCGGGGCTGTACCGCCCCCGTGCTGCGGATGGCGACCCGGGGAGTGCGGCTGCTGGGGGCCGACGAACGCGGGCGGCGCCTGGTCGAGGTCCAGGCCGGACACCCGCTCTCCGACCTGGTCAACACCGCCCTTACCGAGGGCCTGATGGGCACGGAGATGCTCGCCGGCATCCCCGGCACGGTCGGTGCCGCGCCCGTCCAGAACGTGGGCGCGTACGGCCAGGAGATCTCCGACGTCCTCGTCGACGTCACCGCCTGGGACTGGCAGTTGCGGCGCCGGGTGCGGATTCCGGCCGAGGAGTGCGGCCTGGGCCACCGCACCAGCGTCTTCAAGGGCGCCCGGCGCTGGACGCTGCTCACCCTCGTCCTGGCCCTGCGGCCGGCCACGCTGAGCGCGCCGGTCATCTACCCCGCCGTGGCCGGGCAGCTGGACGTACCGGTCGGCAGCCGGGTGCCCCTGGCCGAGGCGGCCCAGGCCGTACGGGACGTACGGCGTGGCAAGGGCATGGTCCTCGACGAACTCAGCCGTGAGCCGCGCACCATCGGCAGCGTGTTCCTCAGCCCGGAGGTGACCGAGGCACAGGCCACCGCGCTCCGCCGGGACCGTGCGCCGGTGCACAGCTTCCCCGACGGCTCCATCCGGGTCAGCGCCAGCTGGCTGATCCGCCGGGCCGGCTTCGCGCTGGGCACCACCGTGGCCGACGGCGTCCGGATCTCCTCCCAGCACTACACCCTGGTCGCCGACGACGGCGCCACCTCGGCCGGCTTCATCGAGGCCACCACGCTCGTGCGCCAACGGGTCCTGGAACGCACCGGTGTGCTGCTCACTCCCGAAATCGACTGCATCGGCGACGGACTCACTGACGGCCGAGGCATGGCAGCCGCTCCGTGAAACCCCGGGTGTCCCCCGCGCACCACGCTCTCCTCACCTGGGCACAGGAGGGGAGACCCCGCCCATGACCTGGGTGGACGGGCTCAAGGCGGGGGACGGACCCGCCGGTCCGGCGCCCCAAGCACCGGAGGACGCGTACACCTCCGTGATGCGAGGCCCGTCCTCGGAACAGTGCGTACCGCCTGACCGAGATCCCCCCGCTGAGCGCTCCCCGCGGTCCGGGTGCCGTTATTGTGCCTGCGGTCGCCCCCGGAAGTCCGGGGCCGCTGACCGCGGCTGCCGGCCACATCGCTCCCTGCGATGATGCTCGCCACCGAAGACCGCCGGCCCAACACGTACGTAGGAGAGCGCTTTGACCCTCACCGACCCCGAGGTGCCAGCATCGTGGGCTGATGAAAGCCCCGAGGAGGCGCATCGCCAGCCGTCCCCCACGAGGCTGTCGGTCGCCGATGTGCTGACACTGGGCAACGCGGTCTGCGGATTCTCCTCCATCTACTGCATCACGACGGCCGTCCTGGTCCCCTATCTCACCGGTGGCCGGGGCGACGGATCGGTACGGCACGGCGCGGCCACCGCCGTCATGCTCATCCTGATGGCCTCGCTCTTCGACCTCTGCGACGGGCTGGTCGCGCGCAGGTTCCGCAGCTCCGGGATGGGAGCGGAGCTCGACAACCTCTCGGACCTGGTCAGCTTCGGCCTCTCACCCGCCTACTTCGTGGTGGTGTGGGGACTGGTCAACGAGGACGCGAACCTGGGCCTCGTCGTCGCGGCCGCCATCGCCGTACTGCTGGGCGGACTGCTGCGTCTCGCGCGCTTCTCGGTCACCACCATGCAGGACGGCATGTTCCAGGGCATGCCGATCCCCTTCGCCGCGCTCACCGTAGTCTCGATCGTCCTCCTCGAACTGCCCTTCACGGTCACCCTGCTCGCGGTGCTCGGTGTGGCCTGGCTCATGGTCAGCCGGGTCGAATACCCCAAGCCCACGGGCAAGATGGCGATCGCCACGATGGGCTGGGCCGCGGTGAACATCGGCTGTCTGGTCGCCTGGGCGGCCGATGCCCCCGGGGCCGAGTTCCTCCTGGTGACCGGCTGTGCACTCCAGCTCACCCTCGCGGCGGTGCTGCCCCTGTTCGCCACCGCGCGCCGCATCAACACGGCCCGCAACGCCCGCTCGGCCGGGACGCGGGCCGTCTGACCGGGACGCGGGCGGCCTAACCCGGACACAGCGGTCTGACGGGGGCACTACGAGCTTGCCGAGCACGGACTTGCCGAGCGGGGAAGGCCGCGCTGCCTACAGCATCGGCCCCGTTCGGCAGCCCGTGGCCGCGAGACGGCGGGGCACACCCGGCACTGCGCTGAGCCCGGCCAGCCCCTCCGCCCCTCCGCCCGGCCGCCCGGCCGACGCGGCTCACAGGCCGTGGGCGTCCAGCATCGCCATCAGGTTCCGCTTGCGCCGCTGGTCGGCCCGCAGCGCGGTCACGTACTCCGCGAACGCCTCCTCCTCGCCCAGGCCCCGGTGGCAGTCGCGGATGCTGAGGATCAGGCTGGTCAGCCGCTCGTAGACCGGAGCACCGGTCCGGCGGGTCAAGGGCTCGACCAGTCGCAGGTAGACGTCGAGCGCGTCGCCGGGCCGCGTTGCACGGACGCGGTCGGCGAGGACGAGCCACTGGGTGTCGTCGGCGCCGCATTCGGTCGCGGCCTGCCAGGCGGCGCCGAGGGCCTCGTCGTCGAGGAGGGCGTCGACGAGGACCGGCCCCCGGTACCGGTTCCCCCCATGCGCAGCCGCCTCGGCGCGTAGCGCCGCGAGTGCGTGCTCCCGCTCCGCCGGCCAGACGTCGGCGGCACGGGCCGCCTCGCGCAGCTGCTGATAGGCGGCGAGGGTGCGATGGGCGGCGAAGTATCCGCGGCGCAGTTCCACGGCCGCAGCGAGCCGGCCGCCCCGGGCGTAGCGGGCGCAGAGGTACTCGATCAGTTCGAGGCTCCGGTCGGCGGGGCTCGGGGTTTCCGCGAGGCCGCGCTCCGCCCAACTCAGCGCCTCGTCCGGGCGGCCGGCGGCGTCCAGCTCGCGGGCGATGGCCCCATGGGTGCTGCCGTCCGGGTCGAGATCGGCCGCGTACAACGCGATCACCGCGTCCACCTCCCCCGCCACCCGGGCCAGGCGCTCCATCAGGTCCTTCTCCGCCCACCCGTGTGGCCGGTCCCGCCAGGCCGCAAGCGCCAACTCCCGTACCTTGGCGATCCCTTGGGTACCGAGCACCTCCTCGTAGTCGTGCGGCTCGATGTCGACGAGCTCTCCCAGCTCGCCGAGCGCCTGCGCGACCAGCCAGTGCGCGAGGTCGTCCGGGTCGGCAGGTGCCGCACGGCAGGCGGCGAGGTGCGCCTCGCCGAGACCGCTCACGAGGGTGCCGAGCACCCCGTCGGAGTCGTCGACCTGCCCATATGCCTCGGCGAGCTGCCGCAGCGCTTCGCGGCTCAGCCCGATCGCCTCCTCGGCACGTCCCGAGTCGGTGAGCCCGGCGATCGCCCGCACCGCCTCCTCCGCCTGTGCGCCGAAAGCGCGGGCGTCGGCATACTCGACGTGTCCGTACTGTGCGAACGGACCGATGTCGAGCAGTTCCCGGACCCGGCCCCGGACTTCGGCGATGTCTCCCCGGTCGCCGACCGCACGCAGCTCCAGTCGGCGGCGCAGCTGCCCGTCCTGGGCGATCTGTTCGCGTACGACGGCAAGCAGCTCGGCGTCGTCTGAGAGTGTGTCGCGAGCACGCGCCCCAGCGGCTCGCTCCGGTCACCTGTTAGCGGCCGGGACGACCTCCAGAAATCGATTCACGCTCAACACATCCCTGTACTAGTGTTGTTCGCGCTGCGCACCTTCCCGGAGGGTACGTCGGCGGTGTTCAGTGCCCGATCCCCGGCTGTGACTGACGAGTGGTTTCCACCCCGTGCTGCACGTGGTGTGAGTGCGGATGCCCGGTAGGGCGATCCCTGCCACTTCGAACTCATGCCGAGGAGTGGTTACCTATGAACCCCGTTGAGTGCAAGCCTGCACGTCGTCACTGGGTTAGCAAGATCCTGGTCGACGTCGCCATCAGTGTCATCGCCAATCTCGTGGTGACGGCCCTGACCGCGGCAGCGAGCCTGGTCTCCTGACACAGGCATGTGGCGGGCCCGGAGAGCCCGCCACTCCGCATTTTCGGCAGCGTCAGTCAGAACAGCCGCAGATCCGGCCCTGGCGTATCCGACCTGCTTCGATTCCTGCGGGATCGCTTTCCTCTACGGGGCCGGGGCAGGTGCGAAATGCGCGCCTCCTGCGGCAGGTTCTCCCAGGTGGGGCGCAATCCGTGGATCTGGAGTTCACCCACGAGCTCCTTCAAGTAGGCCCGCGTCTCCTCATCCGTGGAGTAGAGCACCGTCGCACGACTGGCCCGGGTCATCAGCACATGGTAGGCATGGCGGACGAGTCGGGAGAACTCCTCGTCATCGACACTGCTGGCTTTCACCTTCGGGTCGAACGATCCGGGTACGGCAACACGTTTTACGCCCGGCTCCAGGCTCTTGCGCTCCTTGCCTCGACGGAACACCCACCGTTCGTCGCGGCGCACCATGTCCTCACCCATGATCACGCCGCACCAGTCCCATTCGAGACCCTGCGCCGTGTAGACACAGCCGATCTGGTCAAGACCGTTCTTGTGCACCGACCAGGTCTTCGATGGTGGTGCGTCGTTCTCGCAGAAGGTGTCGCTGTCCGCGTTCCACGCTCTGTGCCAGTCACCGATGCGGACATCGAGCTCCAACCGCTTCTCCTCGCCGAGCGGCTTCGTCCAGGGCCAGCAGTAGCCCGCGACCATGCGTGCGGACGCACCGGCCAGGGCCTCGGTACGAATGATGCGTTCGAGTTCCTCCGGGGTGTCCGCTACCTCGACGTGCATCAGTCCGTCCGGTGTCCACTCCTCGGGTTCCCCGTCCGTCACTCCTAGGACGGCACGTACCCAGCGGATGTAGGCATCGCTACCACCACACCGGAACTGCTCCTGAAGGCCGTATCGCACGAGCCGGGCGTCGTGTCGCTCCGCCGCTTCCTCGATCAGGCCAACGGTGCCAACCTCATTCGGTCGCACCGACTGGCCCTCGTCCAGGAAGAACACCGTCAGACGGGACGCCTCGAGAAGCTCGTCCACCTGCGGTCGTGTGCCTTGCTGTTCGGGCTTCCAGAAGCGGCTGGTCGAGCGGTCCCGCAGGCGATGTGCTTCGTCACAGATCAGCACGTCCAGTGGTGGATCCGGCGGGGTGACGAAGCTGCTGAAGTAGGTGAAACTCTCCCTGAACTTCCGATCGCCGTAGCCGACGTGTTCCTGAATTGCGCCGTTGAAGGCCCTGCTGCCGCTGGCGTACTTGACCGTCCGGCTCTGAGCCTCCAGCTCCGCCTTAATCTGGAGGCCGATGGCGCTTTTGCCAGTGCCAGCGCCACCGGTCACCAGGAAGATCACGCGCCGCTCATCCGGAACCAGGGCGGGAAGCCGGGGGTCCGGAAGTACCTTGGAAGCCGCCTCCAAGATCTGATCGGCGACCACCTTCTGGCGCCCGCGCAGAGTGAAAACCGTGTCGTCTCCGCGGGACCAAATCATGGCATCGAGCAGGGGCGTGTTGCGCAGCCCCATGCTCCGCAGAAGTATTTCGGCCGCGGAGGCGCCACCATCATCAGCGAAGTGCTTCCGGAGGTCGGACAGCAGTTGTTCGCGTCGGTCATTCGTGTACACACGAGCGCACGCTCCGGTCGGGGCGTCTACATCGATCAGGGCCTGCACGGACGCCTCGGTGGCGTTGTGCAGGTAGGCGAAGCCGCCGCATTCAAAGGTGAGCCCGTTCAGCGGCCCGCTGGCGCTCGTAAAAGCCTCATAGTATTCACGAAGTTGAACAGCAGGATGCTTCTTTCTGCCCATCCCTGGCACGTGCACCAGCTCCGTGGTGACTTGTTCCACTCTGGTCACCATCGACCAACGCTTCAACTCGACGAGTTGAACCGATAGGTGACCCTGCGGATGGCGGCCCACGAGAACGACATCGATGAGTCGAGGGTCACCCGGTCGATCGGTCTCATTGACCGTGGCCGCGCACTCGACGATCATCTCCACATTCCCCAGGTCGGCGGCGACCAGGTCGTTGGCGAGGCTCACCAGGCTTTCCGCCCACGCAGAGCGCTCCGTCAAAGAGGCGTCAGCCCCCCGGAAGTGTCGCCACCTGGCGGCAAGATGCGGCACCATCCGACGCCTTGCGTTCAGGGTAAGAAGATCCCGAGCTGCCAACTTCAGCAGGAGCATGGACAAGAGGTGATTCCCCCAAGGCACGAGTGACTCGTGCGGGTGGGGGCATGTCCTCGAAGGAAGCCCGTCGGGCCGCAACCGGTACCGCTGATCTTAGGGACACAGTTGCCTACCGAGAAACGGCACCACCGCTGTTGGCACTACTCGAAGGCAGTGTGCAAGGAGCACGCTGTGGCTCTGCTGCATTGTCAGCCCATGGTGGTTCCTGTTCCACGCGGCCATCCACCAGTTCCCGCAGCTTCTCCCGGGTCTCCAGGTCGGTCGAGTACACGATCGTGCCGATCAAGCCTCGGGTCAGCAGCACTTTGTAGGTATTGCGGATCAAACGGTCCACGTCGGCTTCCGGGGTGGACTTCTTGAAGACCGGGTCCTTGGACGCCGAACGGTCCGTGACCCAACGGTCGCCTCGCCAGACTAGATCAGGGCCGATGATGACACCAGACCAGTCGTACTCGAAGCCCTGTGCGGTGTAGACGCAGCCGATCTGGCCAAAGCCCGCAGGATCGGTGGCCCACAGGGCGGACGGGGGTGCGCCGGACACGGAACGGTCCCCTCGCAGGTTCCAAGGACGGGCCCAGTTTCCGACGACGACATCGGCCGGAAGCGGTGAGCCCGGTTTGGGTTCCGGGGACCAACGCCAGCAGTAGCCGGCGGACATGCGGGCGCTGTGGTTCTGGGCGCGACGAGCGTCAAGAAATGCTTCCATCTCCTGCGGACTGTCGGCGACCAGCAACCGCATGCGATCGTCTGGCTCCCACAGCACCGGGCCGCCAGGCTCCAGGCCTAGTAGCCGTACGACCCAGCGCAGATAGGCGTCGCTGCCGCCGCAGCGGAACTGGCCCTCCAGAGGCACGACATGGCAGCTCAACCCCTTGGCAGCCGCGGCTGCCTTGATTTCTTCCACAGTCCCCATCTCACCAGGGCGCACCACTTGGTGCTCGTCGAGGAGGAAGACGGGGACACGGGCGACATCGATCAGTTCGTCGATCTGCCGCCTACCGGTGCGGTGGGCCGCGGGCGTGTAGCGGTTGGCGGAGGTCTCGCGGATGCGGTGAGCCTCGTCGCAGATCAGGACATCAAGGCTGTTCTCCGCTGTATTCATGAAGCTGTTGAAGTACTTGAACAGCTCCTGCACCTCGCGCCTGCGGGTACCCGCAACCTTCCGCATCGTCTTGGTGAACGACTGAGAGCCAGTGGCGTGTAGCGCCGGAACACCCTGCCGGTACAGCTCACCGAGCAGGGAGAGCGCAATGACACTCTTGCCGGTACCGGGCCCTCCGGTGACAACCACGATCTCCTTGTGGTCGGGCCGCTTCGCCTTGCGCACGGCGTTGAGCACCATTCGATACGCAACCTGTTGTTCGTCAAGAAGGACGAACTGCTCGCGCTCGCGTACCTCTTGGGCAGCGACAGTCATCAATTGCTTCGACGGAACGGCCTTCCCCGCCTGCAGTTCGTCGGCGGCACGGGCGCCCGGGTGCCTGTCGCTGAGCCTGGCACGGAGGTGCTCGAGGAACTCTTCGCGTCGCTCGCCGGTGAACAGCTGACCACGGTCGTCGAGCTCTATCGCACGCAGACCGCGGACGTCGAACTCGGTGGCATTGTGGAGGAACGCCACTCCACTGACCCGGCTGGGGTGCTCAGCTACCGCGCCATTGAAGTTGACGAGGTATTCGCAGTATCGCCGTACCTGCTCTATGGGGTTGAGGACCGGATGCGCATACTGATCGATACGACAGAGAACCGGGTCGTCCTCGTCAGGCTCGGCCTGGCTCCACTGCTTCAGCTCCACTACCACGTACGACGGTTCCCCTGTCACCGGATGCACTCCGGCGAGCACGACATCGGCACGTTTACTGTTCAGCGGGAGCGCATACTCCAGCATGACCTCCACGTCCCCCAGGCCCGCTTCGTTGAGCGCGGAAGCCAGGACGGGAATGCTCTGCTCCCAGGAACGCACCTCCGAGGCGGTGGGCCGGTAGCCGTGCATGTGAACGAACTGATCGGTGGGGTGCAGGAACAGCGAACCGTCGAGTGCCATGACGGCGACCGTTTTCGCGGACGCGCGGAACAGCAAGAATTTCCCCCAGGCAGCACGAAGTGACTCGTGCGGGTGGGGGCGTATCCTTCAAAGTTCCACCGGGGTGGAGCGGAAGCCCGTCGGGCCGCGTTGACGATGCATTCGAGGGTACCTGGCAGTGCACACAGCTGTGCCGGGGGTCTCACGAGCGGGAATCTTGCGGACCGGTCGGATCCTTAAGCCAGTCGTGAAGCGCTCGTCCGCCGCAGCCATCCGCTCCCGCCGGGTACCACGGCGCCGTCGGCCGACCAAGCTCCACGCCGACAAGGGATACGACTACGATCGCCTGCGGCGATTGCTGCGACAACGCGGCACCGCCCAACCGCACCGCACCGCACCGCACCGCACCGCACGCAAGGATCTCGACTCCTCCAGCGGCTGGGGCGCCATCATTCGAGCATCGAACGGACCGTGAGGCCCGGCATGCCGAATGCCAGGCCTCCACTGTCGCTACGAACGCAAGGCGCTCCACCTCTTGGGAGTCCTTTCAGAATGCTGGGAGTCTGCGAGCGGGCACCGTGCAGTGGGCAAGCTGAACCAAGCCATCGTGTATGTCGTCGGCTGCTTCCAACGGGTGCGTAAACGATGGAGGCCATGGCGATGAGCAATGTCGATTCGGCGACCCAGCGGATGCTGCCCAGGCCAGAGCCGCGCGGCTGCCCGCGGCGGGAGATCTTCAGAGGATGTTCCGCTCGCCGAGCCGTCGGCGGTCGAGGCCGTGGTCGTATCCGCGGTCGACATACATCACGCGGGTCCTGGGGCGGGGGCGACCCCGCTTGTCCCACACCGGAGGCACTCCATCGGACAACGGCAAGAGCTGCATGACGTAGGTCGGCTCGCCAGGCTCGGCCGCAACTCCCGGCGAGTCGTCCAAGCTGCGCAGTGCTGCCGCTAGGCATGGGGCATCGTGCGCATACAGGGTGGGATATGGCCTCCCCCGAAATCGCATAGACCCCATACGTCGTGGTAGATCGACAGTTCCGTCGAGGGACCGATGAGGTCGGGAGATACGCTGAGTTCGACCAGGCCAGGTTCACGGTGGCGGCTTCCTTCAGCGTCGAGCCAAACGCCCGAACCTACCACCGTGATCTCCGACATCTCTGCTGACGGGTTGCCGACCGGTTGACACGCCCGTACGCGGCGGGAGGGTGACCGTCCCCTCGGGCAGCTTGATCCTGCCGTCGGGGAGTTTGATCGCCCCCTCTGGAACGGCAGCGCCCTTGGGTAACTGCACCGTGCCGTCCGCCAGCTTGAGGGCGCCCTCGGGCGCGTTCAGCTTCCTGGAACGCGGCCCAGACCTCGGCAATCTTGTTGTGGCGGTTGAGGTTCTCCTCAGCCAGATCGCCGTCCTCGCTCCAATCGTCCTCGGCAGCCTCCTTGGCGCGGAATTCTGCGGCGCCCCGCTTGAGTTGCTCCAGCTGGTGGACCAGCGGAGTGATCTCGCGGGCGTAGGTTCCCAGAGCCCGGGAGATGACACGCACGTCCTCGCTCAGGTCATGCGCCTTGTCCGCCACCGGCTTGGTGATACCGAACAGCTGCTCCGCTTCAGGCGCTTTGTAGAAGGCGGCCAATCCGCCGAAGGATTTTGGACAGCCGAGCCAGCGGTTTCGACCGTGGAGTCGCCACGGGACAGCGCCTTCACCTTGGTTTCGAGAAGATCGAGATCACCGGTGAAGACCGGTACCAGGGCCGGATCGACCGGCGCATCGTTCACTTCTCCTTCCCCCCGAAGTCCTTGAGAGCATCCACCCACACAGCCCGGGCGGCGTTGGCGTTCTGGGCGTTCCTGGCCGCCTCCAGATCACCCTGGACCTACTCATTGGTGGCCTTGGCAGCCCCCAGCACGGCAGCCTGGCAGCGATCGGCCATCACCGTCAGTCCGTCTTGCGACGCATCACGTACTCGGCCAGCGCCGCACCGACCAGCCCTGTCGACGTCCGCGACAACCACCATGGAGCCTTCTGCGGCACCACCGGCCCGTACGGATGTGGCGCGGGCCTGCGAACCCGGCACCGCCGCACCCCCCGCCTAGGCATGTCGCAAAGCAGAGAATTCAGCGCATCGCCCAGATCTTCGGCATGCCTGCCGACGACCTTCAGCTGGCCCTGCACTCCCTGCGGCTGAATGTCCCACGACGCCATGAACGCCCCCCTGCATTTGCATCTGTTGCACCGCCGCCGCAACCCCGCGCGGCGGCGTCCCTCAACAGCAATCCGCCGGCGCACTCGGAAGGACTGCTCGTACCGAGGCAAGGAATTTCGAGGAGCGCTGGTCGTACGCGCCCGTGAGCTGGTCGGCGGTGTGCCCGGACGGGGGTGCTGGCCTGGGTGGTGTGGTAATCATGGGCGAGGACGTGGGCGTGTACCCGGAAGCTGGACGCGAGCACCCCGGATCGCCGGAGCGCTCGGCGCCGGCCACCGCCCTGCCGACCGCGGGCTATGCGTTGCCGTGATCGCTCTTTTTGAGCAGCTGGCTCGCCGAGATCTGATAGGCCGTGGCCAGCAGTCCGGACAGGTCAGTCGAGCTGGGGTATCACGGACGGGCCTGCCGTAGCTGCCCAGTCGAACAGCAAACTCACTTCCAACGGGTCGGAAGCTTCCCGCAGACAACCTGAGTTTGCAGTGACGGATAGCCAGCTGTTCTGGCCCGTCCCTCCGTTCCTCGACGGATGAACCCATAGAGCCGGCGCGGGCGACCGGCACAGGGAAGGCAGCGAACGGCCCCGGAACGCAGAAAAGCCCCGCACCATAAGGTGCGGGGCTTTCCCACAATGATTGTTCGGCGGCGTCCTACTCTCCCACAGGGTCCCCCCT
>NZ_JBFAEA010000042.1:0-35577 GCF_040641675.1 Streptomyces sp. NPDC020742 | reverse complement strand
CGCCGACTGGGCACGCTGGGAGCGGCTGATCGACGGCGGAGAGCCTGTCGGCTCTTCAGTTGGCCTGACGGCCAACTCCGGGCCTGACGACCCGTAAGGTGACGCGTCGTCATGCCTGGCGGCATGACTGTGTGTTGGCTGTGTTGGCCCTGACGGGCCAATAAAGGAAAGAGGGAGCGGGGCCTGACGGCTCCGCTGTCGCGTGCTCAGGTGTCATGCCTGGCGGCATGACGGTGGGGTGTCGGGTGGGTTCGGGTTCCCTGCCCTGCCGGGCAGGGGTTCGGTGCGTCCCGTGCGCCTACGGCGCTGTGATGTCGTAAAGGTTTTTTAGACAGTTATCCGGTTCCTCTCCCCCTCTGACGTACCTGGGAAGGTGCGCTTTGGCCCTGACGGCCCAACAGAACGGTGCCACCGGGGCATGCCTGCCGGCGTGTCAGGTTTCTTGTAGTTCCCCGCTGCCGCGAGGGCACATCTTTGCCGGTTTTGGAGTGCGTTGTCAGACCCAGCCTGTATGTTCCGGAAGTTGTTGGCCCGTCTTGAAATGAGCCCCGAATACCACTGGTGGGGCGTGGAGGGGTGATGAGCTGTGCCTGTAAGTCAACATGTGGCCGCTCGGAGGATCATTACCGCTGCTCTGCGGGCCGGTGCGGCGTGGATCAACCGGGTTGAGGAGCCTCGGGCGTGGCGGGAGCTGTCTCGTATGCACGGGGTGCTCTTGTCGAGTCTGCCGGTGGGGGCAGGCCCTTCGACCCCTGCCGAGATGATCGACTTGCTGCCGGTGCGCTTACGGGAGTGGGTGCCGTTGGCCTGGGACGAACTTCCTTCTGTCATGGGCGATTTGGTTGTCCTGACGGACAACGATGAGCTGACTGAAGAAGCCTTCGAGGCGGGGATGAACTATCTGGAGGCCCTGTACGGGGACGACGGATATTTCGATCTCGGTGGGACGTGGCTTCCGGCATGGGCTCGGCAGACGGCCGAGCAGACGGAGCGGGCTGCCTTTCGGCACATCCGCTCCGATGGACAGGCCGGCTATGTGGCAGCGCGGACCATGCTGACCGAGGCGCCGTACGGCACGGAGCGAGCGTTGGTCGAGGAGTACTCGCGGCGTGGCGCGGCGCGGATGGACGTGTATCGGCCTGTTCCCTCGGACCGGATGTGGGTGGGGGCGTCGTCGTGGTTGTGGCCGTGTCCGCAGTGCCGGTATCCGATGGTGCTGCGGGGTGGGCAGTTGCGGTGTGAGTATCCACCTCATCAGAGCCGGTTCGGCCTTGTCCCGGGCGGTGGCAAGCGGAGTGGGCCGCCTGTACTGACCGGTGGGCGGGGCCAGTTGGCGACGGCTGCGGAGCCAGCGGAGGGCGTGTTGTGCCTGGACTGGGGGGTGTGGCGGTACATCACCTGTCCCGGGCTGAGTGAGGTGGGTCTGATGCAGTGGCTGGAGAAGCTGGAAGGGGTGCGGGTCGAGCGCTGGGAGAACCTGGACGAGTGGGATGTCGGCGTCTACCTGGCGGACGGGCATCGCTGGCGGGTGGACGTCAAGGACCATCAGGACGCTCAGACGATCATCGACCGGCCGCCTGCCGGGGAGACGGTGGTGGTGCCCAACTACCGGCGCAGTCAGGTCAATCAGCTGCAGTCTGGGCTCGATGCGCTGCGGACTGCTGACGGGCAGCGCTACAGCGTGTTCACGGTCAGCCGTTTCAAGGCGGCCGTGACCCGGCGGTTGAAGGGGGTGGGCGCATGACGTCGCCGAAGAACGCGAGGTACTCCGTCAGCGTGCCGCTGACGCTGCGGGCGGCGATCCTGCTGGCCGCGCGGGTGTTCCCCAACCGGGCGCTGGAGGAGCAGGCGTCGTGGCGGAGTGTGGTGGATCTTGCTGATGCTCACTTCCTGGCCACGGGGCAGATGCATCTGTGGGACGGCTGGTCTGCTTTGGCCCTGCCCGATCAGGTGCGGATCACGCGGATGCTGCGGCAGCGGCCGGCTGTCCTTGCCTCCCGTTCGGTGTTTGTCACGGAGACGGCAGCGGTCCTGGACAGTGGTGAGGCGGTCGAGTTTGCCTCGGCCGATGGGGAGGAGCAGGTGCTGATCCTGCCCGTGGGTGACGAGGAAGCCCTCATCGATGCCTTGCTGGACGAGCTTGAGGACAACGCGGCCAAGGGTCAGTTGCTGCCCAAGCCTGCGCCGCCCGGCTCCTACGTCAGCGACCTGCGGATTAGGGATCCGCTCAGCCCCTCCGGCCGGGTGGTGGACGTCTTCTACGACCTCGACTACCAAGGGCCCGCTGCCCCCGACGTGGTGCAGGAGCTGGGCGACGCCCCGGTCGCGGACGAGGTGGAGATTCCCTTCGCCGACCTGGACGAGATCGCGAGCCGGCTCGATGAGCTGCGCGGGCAGGACTACCGGCGCAAGGCGGTCGCGGACATCAGGCGGCACGCCCGCGGCCGCGACGGCACGGACGTGAGCGAGCTCCTGCGCGTGCAGGCTGGGCCGCTGCGGGTCTTCCACGCCCCCACCGGGATGGGCAAGAACGTCCTGAGTGAACTCGTCGCGGTGTGGTGCGCCCAGCGGGGCCGGGTGATCTCGTTGGTCGTTCCGCAGAGCGCGCAGGTGCTGGCCACTGTGTACCGGCTGCGGCAGGATCTGGCCGATCTGGGGGTCTCCGCACAGGTCACGCCGGTCTGCTCCCCCACCTCCATGATGGATCTGGCCGAGCAGACGGCCGGCAACCTGCAGGACGATGCGGACTTCAGGACCTGGGTGTACCGGGAGATGTCTTACAGCTGCCCCCTGACTGGGCACGCCACCACCTCCTCAAAGGCGGTGGATGCCTGGACGCCGGGCCAGGAGCCGTGCGACCAGCTCAAGCCCAACGGGCCGAAAGCAGAAAAGACCCTGGCTTGCCCGTGGCGCGGCGGCTGCGGGAAGTTCCGCCACCACCGGGCCGCGGCGTCGGCGGACATCCTCGTCACCAACCATGCGAACTTCCTCACCGGGCACATCCACGCGCCGGTGGCGGGCCGGCCTGCCCCAGGACGGCGGATGACCACCGAGCAGCTCCTGCTGCACCGCAGCCATCTGGTCATCATCGACGAGGCCGATGCACTGCAGGCGCAGGCTTTCGACCAGGCGGCCCGTCAGGTGCTGCTGGCCCAGGACGGTGCAGAGCGCACCCCGGTGCGCGAGCTCGACAGTCAGTTCCTGCGCCACTGCCACCGGCTACCGATGAGCCTTGAGCATTACCTGCGGCCGCTGATCAACCACCTGGTGTGGCTGGCCGAGTCCTACGTGTCCCACCTCGTCGGCGGGGTCATCCATCCCGACCGGGAGCGGCGCAGCATGGTGGTGCCGCGCCGCTGGGATGGGATGTTCGCTTCCCGGATCTTCAGGCTGGAGGCTGGGGAGCGGCCCATTGAGCAGCAGATGCAGGCGGTCGACCAGCTCTACAAGCGGGAGGGGCCGCTGGAGTTCGCCGATGAGGTCGAGGGGCTGGCCGAGCTGAGGGAGCTGCTGTCCTCGGTCACGGATCTGGCTGGCGGGTCGGACCGGCTCACCCACGCCACCTTGAAGCGCATTGGGGAAGCGTTTTCGGCGATCACCGGTGAGACGGACGAGAAGCGGCTGTCCTCGCTGGCGCTGTTGGCGGCCCGGCGCGCGTATCTGGAGGAGATGCGCAGCATCCTGCACCGCATCGTCGGTGTCGCTGCACCATTGCAGGGGGCGGGGATCTCCGCCGGCAACGGCCTGGTGGACGCGCTGGCCTCTCATGTGCCGTGGCGGGCTGCCCCCTACGGTCCTTTGGGGCGGGCGCTGTTCGCGTTCTCCGAGACGTTCGATCCTGCCGACCGGCACCAGACGGCGCTGCGGCTGAAGTCCTATGTCGGGGATCCGCACGCTCACCTGGCCTACCTGGGCGAGGTGACCGCGCTTGCCCATACCGGCACCCGCCGGGCAGTGATCGGGATGTCCGCCACGGCGTTCATGCCGTATGCGCCGCGTCATCATCTCTTGCCGGAGCCGGCCTGGTACGTGCCGGACGACGTCAATGGAAGCCTCGCTGTCGAGCTGCAGGCTGGCCAGGACAACGGGGCGGGCATCGTGGTGTCCGGCACTGACGGAGTAAACCGGGAGCGCGCCTATACGGCCATGGGGCGCAGCGTCGGTCAGGACCTTCCCGCGCAGCTCGACGCGGTGGCCGCCGACCCTGCCACGGCGCACCGTGCGTATGCGCTGCTCGCACCGACTGCCTACGACGCTGGTCCCGCGCTCGCCCGCGGCATGATCGACGCGGGGGTCGCGGCATCGGAGATCTGTGTGGCGGTGCGGCCCCAGGAGATGGCCTCGCTGGAGCGCATGCCGCCCGGCTGGGTGCCTATCCCCAGCAACCGGCTCGAGCAGTTCCCCCACGCCGTGGGTCACGGCCGGTGCCGGTACCTGATCGCCCCCATGGCACGGGTCGAGCGTGGTCTGAACATCGTCGACCGTGACGGGCGCTCCCTGCTGCATGTGGCCTGTCTGGTCAACCGGCCCATTCCGGTGATGGAAGACCCCCCGGTGCTGCTGTCCCTGGTCAACTCTCTAGCCTACCGACGGCGGCGGCCCGGTCCGGAGCCTGCGGCAGAGCTGGAGCGGCTGCGGATCGTGGCGGGCCAGATCTTCGATGACATCCGCAGCGGGCAGGGCTACTTCAAGTCGCTGGGCGAGGACGTCAAACTCGCCGTGGTCGCGGAGATCCTGACCCGGCTGATCCAGCTGGGCGGGCGTACCCGGCGCGGCGGGGATCACGGGCGGCTGCGGCTGCTGGACGCCGCCTTCACCCATACCGCCGCCGACTCAACGCTGCCCTCCCTCCTTGAGCAGTTGCGCGGGAAATGGCAGGACGAGGACCACATGCCGCTGATCGACGCCGTCTACCGCACCACTATGACCGATGCCCTGCTGGGGCTGGCGGAGCACTCCCCCACCGGATACGAGAACGAGGAAGAGGAAATGGGCGAATGGTGAGTGACGAGCGCGGCCGCCTGTTCACCCTGTCCTTCCCGCTGGATGACCGGCTGCTGGGTGCTGTGCACGTCTATCCGCAGGACGAGGCGTTCGCGCCGGCCTGGCGGCGGCTGCCCCGGCAGCGGGGCAAGGACGCCGTGCCGCCGATCGCGTCCCTGCAGACAGCGGCGCGCGCCGTGACCGGTGAGCGGCTGGTGTTCACCAACCCTGACCGGCCCGCCAGGACCGGCCGTTGGGCGGGGCGGAGCGTGATCGTCACGCCCAAGGCAGTGGACGAGGCCGTGGTGCGGACCCTGATGCGGGAGTGGGAGACGCGGCTGGACAGGCATGAAGGCCGTGACACCCTCTCTGCCCTGCTGCAGCTGTCCGACGACGGGCCCCAGCCGCTAAGTTCGCTGCTGCACCGCGACACCATGGGGCAGATCACCGGTCCCCGCTGGGCCTTTCGGGTCGCCGGGTGGCGGCTGGCGAGCATGCTGGCCGCCCAGCCGCTCCTGGTCGACGAGACTCTGCCCGGGCTGCGGTTCCACCTCGACAGTGAGGGCGACCTGCTGGCGTGGGAGGCCCCGCTGGTCCACGAGAGGACGTGGATCGACGAGGAGAGCGGCAAGCGCCGGCGCATCGCCGGCTACGCCATGGAACGCATCCACATCGAGGTCGAGCCCGCCCCGGGCGGGAAGAGTCTCGTGGCGCATCTGTCGGCGCGTATCTCGCGTGTCGCCACCCACTACAAGGGCATCCGCAACGTCCTGCTGCGTCATCCCGTCAACCCGGACATCGTTTTCAAGGCCCCGATCAGCACCCGTTGGGAGAAGGGCCCGGACGGGTTCATGCAGCCCGCGGCCGTCCGCTACCGCGGGGCGACGGCACAGATCGTCGAGGCCTGCGGTGTCGGCCGCCTGCCCCAGCCGCCCCTGACGGGGCTGGACGAGCTGGCTGAGGTGCGCGGGGTGCACCGCACGGGCAAGCACCCGATTGACAAAGGCGCCGGGGCGATGTTCCACGCCCGGCTTGAGGAACACGCCGGGCGCGTCTTCGATCAGGCGCCCGTCGTCTACGCCGGGACATCCATCAGGATCAGCAAGCCGGGCGGGAGCCTGCCGCCCTACGTGCCGGCCGGCAAGATGGCCGGCGCCATGACGGGCGCCCGTCTCGATGCGCTGCGTACCGTCGTGCTGTATGAGTCGGCCGAGTGGCACACGCGGGTGATGGGGCAGCTGGGCCGCGACTACGCGCGGCCCGAGCTGGCCGATCTGCCTGACGAGCAGCCGGTGGTCCTGGCGCCTGGGTACGAGCTCGTGACGGTGCGGCTGCCCGAACTGGTCCGTCACGGCAGCCACGACCGCGGCCTGATCCTGAACACTCTGCCCTGGTTCAAGCCCGGTGCCGGGCGGGCCCTGGTCACCGCCCTGTGCGAGACGCGCTACCCCAGTGAGCAGGAGAAGGAAGCGGGGGTGACGGACGCCAAGCACGTACTAAAAGGGCTATTCGCCGAGCGCGGCATCCCCTCGCAGTTCATCACTATGGACTCCGATCCCGGCGACCCGTACCGGCTGAACACGCCCGAGAAGGTCGCGCGGTCCAGGGCCCTCAAGGCGGGTCTGCCGGAGCCGGACGTCGCCTACAAGGACGACCATGCGGTGCAGATCGCGCTCGGTAGCCTGCACTCCGACTCCGGCATCATCGACAACCGCCTGGCTGCCACCGCCTTCCACCGCAACGCCAAGGACACCGCCCTTGACCGGGAGGCCGTGGCGGTGGGCCTGTGGACCCGCTACCACCGCTTCGACGAACGTCCCGGCCGCCCCCGCAAACCGGCCGTGCTCGCCATCACGCTGGTCGCCATGCGGATCCCGCTGGGCGAGGACGCCTACTGGCCCACCCTCATGTATAGCGACCAGGGCTGGCGCCCCCTGGCCCAGGCCCGGGCCCTGCACCATGCCGGCCCCATCGGCAAAAAAGGGCATCACCTGCGGGAGGACCACGGGGGCCCGGACAACGTGCGCACCTACGTGGAGCGGGCACTGGCCGCGCTCGGCGACCGGTTTCCGATCATTCTCTTCACTGAGGAGCGTGAGCGGATCTGGCCCGGGCTGTGCAACGACCGGCTCGGTGACGGCAAGGTTCCCGGACAGAGCCTGATCTCGCAGGGACGGGATGTGGCAGTCGTCAGGGTCGGCAACGGGCAGGGCACACCCCAGCCGTCACGGCGCACCGGCGGCGGGGGCAAGGTGCCGACCAACCCGTTGCAGCCGATCATGCCGGAGAAGATCCTCTACCGTCACGATCACGGGGACGTGGTGTCCTGGCTGTTTTCCGGGCAGTCCCGGCAGCACGCGGGCGGCCAGCGCACCGGCACCCAGTACACACGCCGCACCCTGCCCGGCGGGCAATTGGCCCAGATGGGCGCCCCCTTCCACGCTATGCCCCGCACCGAATACGTCATCGCCCACCACGGCGGCTGGCGTGAGGAGCAGCTGGCAGGTCTTGCCGCGCGGATCTCCGAGCAGGCCGCTATGTGGGACGGGCGGACCAACCTGCCCGCGCCGTTGCATCTCGCCAAGAGCGCTGATGAAAAGCATCCCAGCTTCGTCGAGCAGGAAGGGCTGAGCGAGTAGGTGCGGTGACGGCGGGCGCAGCGGCTTCCAGGCCGGTACCGGCGCAGCCGGGGGCTGTCGACTGCTGCCGTGCCCCGCCGAGCCCAGGGTGAGGCGGGGCGGGCCGGGTGCCCTGTGCCTCCCCTCACCTGTCACAAGCCGTACTGATGGGGACCTCTGAAATCGACCAGGGTTGCTCGCCGCTTCACTTGGTCCGCCGTTTAACGGAGTGGGGAGGTTCCGAACGGAGAGGTTTGGCCACTGCCGCCTGATGGTGAGGAGGCTGTGGGAGATGGCTGAGGGCACGCCCCAAACTGACGGCGAAGGTCACCGCCGGCCCGAGGGGCAGGGCTGTCAGGCCTTCCGCTTCTTCGCCCACACCCGGGCCGGATGCATAAAGGCCAGCGCGTCGTTGGAGGTGGGTGTGGGCGGCGGCCAGGAGAACGCCTCGGTGGGCGGCCACAGCCTCAGCTGCTGCCCGTTCTCGCCGTATCGGGCGGTCTCGTAGCCCGGGTCCAGGCGCAGTGAGGTGAACTGCACAGCAAGGGCGCCGGTGCGCAGGATGACCGAGTAGCCGCTGGTCTTCCCGCCGAGCCTGCGGGCATGGAAGGTTCCCCACTCGTGCTGGTGCTCATCGCCGGGCGGTTCGACATACAGGGCTCGCGCTGTGGTGCGGCGTATGGACGGCTGGCCGTGACGGTGCAACTGAAGGTAGTCGGCGCGCGGAATCACCGTCAGGTCGTCGAGCACGCTCGACTGCACCATCATCATCGACGTCTTCATGGCCCACGTGGCGAGGGCGGTCTGCTCGTCAGGGCCAAGAGTCACCGGCCAGCCGAGCATCACGTGGTGCAGGAACGGCTGAACCTTGTGCTCAACGCGAGACATCCAGACGTTGTTGCAGGTGGAGCAGACGCATTTGACGGTGGCGGTGGCGAAGAGTTCAGCGATCTGCCGGTACTCGCCCTGCTTGGTGCGGATGGTGCGGGTGCCGCCTGCCTTCACGAACTTCTCGGGGGCCTGGCGCCGCAGCCACTGCGGCAGCACGTGCTCACGGCTGCCCGCTTTTCCCCCGCAGAACACACACGTGTTGGCCATGTCGACTCCCCCGGGAGGCCTGGACTAGGGGGAAGCGTATCGACGGCGGCCCCGAGGGCGTGGAGCCTTTCGGTGCAGGGCCGTGCGCGACGGCCAAGTGATGGTCGCCCCCTGGGGGCCCGACACGCGCTCGCGCCGCAAAGGGTGCCTGAAGGTTCTCGCCTCCGTTACAGGGTGCGTTCCCGAACGGCGCAGGGTGAGAACAGTGCGTAGTCAGGCCATTGGCTTGAACCTCTTGCCACTTCGGCTGGCGTCTGGCCGTCTCGTCGAGGAGGTGCGTTCACCTGCTTACAGACCGAGTTCGGTCAGGGCTGCTTGCCTTTGCAAGCTGAGGCCGGAGCGGCGGCGGCGCAGGTTGCTCAGCCACTGGCCCAGGCGCACGGGGTCGCCTTCGATCTTCTCGATGTGGCGCTGGGGGACGTTGAGATGGCCTTCGCGCGCACGGAAGGCCCGTGCGGCGGTCAGCCCGCGTTGGAAGGCACGCTCGCGCGCCGGCAGGCGGCTGTCCGTCGTCGGGGAGGTAGATGTGTCGGGCAGTCCGGTCAGACCCAACTCCCTGAGTAGTGACTTCTGTTCAGGGTGCAGGCTGCTGGTACGGGCGCGCTGTGACTCAAGCCAGCTCTCCGCCTCGGAGGGAGTCTTGTTGGCTGCCAGGCTCTGACGAGCGGCGTGGTAGGCCCGTTGCCAGGTGATCGGCCAGGGCGGGTTCCACCACCGGTCCAGATCGGTGAGGGCGGTGACGCGCTGTTCAGTGAGGGTCTCTGCGCGGGTGCGCTGGGTGGCCAGCCAGCGGCCGAGGGGGAAGCCGTCGTGGATCTCGTCGACGGGGGCGGCGAGGTGGCCGTGGCAGGCGGCGTAGGCGGCGGCGTGGGCCAGTCCGCGGTCGAAGGCCTGCTGGCGGGGGTCCCAGATGATGTCGAGGCGTTCGAGGGCCTGGACCCGTACGGCGTCGAGCGTGCCCTTGGTGTGCAGGTGGCGTTGCCAGGTCAGCCAGCGTCCTAGGGGATGGCCGGTGGGGTCCTCGTAGTTCTGGGGGACGTCGAGGTGGTGGTGGGTGTGGCGGAAGCGGCGGGCCGCGGCGAGTCCGCGGCGCCATTCGGCGCTTTTGGGGGCCAGGACGCGCAGGGAGAGGGCGAGGGCGATCTCGTCGGCCTGGGTGGGACGGTCGAAGCGCAGCCAGGCTTCGGGGTCTTCGGGGGGCGTGGTGGGGCGTTGGGTGCGCGGGTCGGACAGGCGGGCGTCGAGGCGGTCGTCATGGGCGCGCAGGGCCTGGATGGTGCGCCACAGCGGGGTGTAGGCGTCGGCGCCGAGGAGGTCGTCGGGGTCTTCGTCGGGGGTGAGGTAGACGGGGACGACGAGGGTGGCCTTCTTGCCAGCGCCAGGGTGCTGGCGCAGGGCGCGGCCGACGGCCTGGACGGTGTCGACGGGGCTGTTCTTGGGGTCGACGAAGACGACCGCGTCGATGTCGGGCACGTCGATGCCCTCTCCGAGCACGCGAGCGTTGGATAGGACGGCCGGTGTGTCGGGGCTGGTGTGCGAGGTGAATTCGAGCAGGAGGCGGCGGCGGATCTGCGGGGTGTGGCTGCCGCTGACCCAGTCCGCCCACAGTCCCTGGGGGCGCAGGGGTGTCGGAAGGGCGGCGGCTGTCTCCGTCAGGGTGGTGGCGAAGGCTCGGGCGTCGGCGACACGGTGATGGAAGGTCAGGATGCGGCGCAGCTTGTGGTCGTGGATGGCGCGCAGGGCGGCGACCTGGCGGCCGGCCAGGTGCAGGCCGTCGACGCCCGCGCCGGGTCCGGTGGCCAGCCAGTCGCGCAGGTCCGCGTCGGTGACGACGGGGACGAGGATCTGGTAGTCGGCGAGCAGCCCCAGATCGATGGCGTCGGAGAGGTTGAGGTGGTAGGCGACGGGACCGAAGTGGTCTTCGTCGTCCATGGAGGCCACGGTCTCTGCTCCGTCGCCGTCCGGGGCGTCGTCGGGGCCCCAGATGCGGGGGGTGGCGGTCAGGTAGAGGCGGCGGGCGGCCGGTACCTGGTCGTCGTGGTGGACAGCTGCCCAGGCCTTGCCCAGGCGCCCCGCGGTGCGGTGGGCCTCGTCGACGACCACCAGGTCCCACGGCGGCAGGCGGTGGTCGCGGTGGGCGGCGATGACGGCGGGCATGGAGGCGTAGGTGGCGTAGGCGGTGACCGGGCCTGGGCGGGGCGGGGTGGCGAGAGTGGCCAATTCCGCGGGGTCGGTGGTGAGGGGGACATCGGTGCCGAGGGGCTCGTGGTCAAGGGCTTGGCGGGCCGAGCACACTGCGATGGCGGTGCCTTTGCGTCCGGCTGTGTGCCAGGAGCGGATCGTCTGCGACAGCAGGTCCAGTGTGGGCAGCAGGACCAGGACGCGGCCGCGGGCTGCGAGGCGGGCCGTGGTGCGGGCGGCGATCAGGGTCTTTCCGGTGCCGCAGGCTGCCACAACCGTGGCCCGGGGGTGCTCTCGCAGGGTGTGGATCGTGGCGGCGACGGCTTCCTTTTGATGGGGGCGCAGTTCGAGGGATGTGGTGGCCATGGGGGGTGCCGCTCCGGGACATGAGCTGGTGAGGCGGTCATTGGGGCGTTGCCGGGAGATCTACTCGGCAGTGCGGTCGGGCTGCTGGCGTTGCGGGCGTGGGAGCTGGCGGGTTTCTGCGGTTCAGCTTGCCGATGCCACGCGTAGAGCGCGGCTGAGCAGGATGGGGTTGCCCAGGTGGCGGCGTAGGTCTCTCTCCAGTCCGGCGACCGGCACCAGGTTCTGCGGGGCCCGGGTGTCTTTGTACTCGATGCTGGCGTACCGCGGCAGGAAGGCCTGGGAGAGGTTTGCCAGCTCGATCGCCTCGGACGCAGGGATGTCGGCGGCGCATTCCAGCCGTACTACCCCGGCCCACGGGGCGCCGGGTGTGCACGGTAGCCGCAGGTACCACGCGTGGCGGTGCCAGGAGGTGCCCATCAAGAACACCGGGCTGCGTTCGCCTGGGGCCAGGGTGGCGATCATGGCGTGCAGGTCGGGCGGCAGGTAGGCGGTGCGGTGGGACTTGATGAATCCCAGGGCGCGCGGCAGGTGGGTGCGGCCGCGCAGCGGTCCGTCCACGACCAGGAGGTCCGAGTCTTCGGGGACGCCGTGGCCGGTCAGGGCGGTGCGGGCATGGGTGGCGACGAGGACTTCGAGATCGGTGAGTTGGCGTTGCAGTGCCGTCGAGAGCAGCATTGCGAGGTTCTGGTCCTGGTCGTCGGGGGTGATGGTGGCCTTGTAGGTTCCGGCGGTGGTGGGCACGTCGGCGGCGTTGGTGGCGGTGGTGAACAGGCCACGCCGGTAGTCGATGGTCAGCAGATGCGCGCCGCGATCGGGGCAGCAGCACACAGTGCCTGCCGCGTACGAGGCGCACAGCGCCATCCGGGCATCCCGGACTGCGCTGCCGGGGCTTGTGGCCGGTTCAGCGGATGGGGGCTGTTCGATCCAGATGCGGGCCTCGACGCGGCGGATGCCGTCGACGAACAGGATTGCGCCTGGGGCGGATACCTGGGAGGGCGAGATGGGCTTCCAGTCGGCCGGGGCGAGTTCGATGTGGGGGGTGACCTCGGCGGTGGAGTCGCCGATGCCGTTCTCGGCGTTCTCGACACTGGAACCGTAGGTGGGGTCCCAGCCGTCGACGTGGAACCGCATGCGGGAGGCTTGTGCTGCGCTGATCATGTGCCCTGCCGGGTGACGGTGGAGGTGCGGGTGTCGCGCTGGACGTAGAATTGGACCGGAATCTGTTCGGCGAGGGCGGTGACGTGGGTGATCACTCCGACCATCCGCTCTCCCTGGGCAAGGTTTTCCAGGGTGTCGGCGACGGTTTGGAGCGAGTCGACGTCGAGGGTACCGAACCCCTCGTCGAGGAAGATGGACTCCAGTTTCGTGGCGCCGCCCAGGCTGGCCAGTTGGTCGGAGAGGGCCAGTGCGAGGGCCAGGCTGGCCTGGAAGGTTTCGCCGCCGGACAGGGTGCGCACCGAGCGCGAGGAGTCGGCGTCGAAGTGGTCGATGACGTAGAACTCGCCCTTTTGGTGGCTGAGGTCGAAGCGGTCGCCTGACAACTGGCGCAGTGACTGCGAGGCGCCGGCGACCAGGGTGTCGAGGGCTGAGTTGGCGAGCCACTGGGGGAACTTGTTGGACCGCATCAGCCGGGCCAGCTCGGCGGCTACCTGTTGCCGGGTACGAGCGGCGTCGATCTTGTCTCGTATCGAGGCGGCGTCGGCGAGGCTGCGTTGGATCATTTCTACCTGGCCCCGGGCGCGTTCGGCTGCGACCGCCACCATCCGTGGGGCCTGTGCGGCACGCCCCGGGCCGTCAACGAGGTCGTGGGGATCCAGGTCATTGTCGCCCAGGAGTGCCTCCAGGCGGCCCAGGAGCTGGTCGGCTTCGTCGTGGGCGGTCTGAGCGTCGGAATCTGCGCGCAGGGTGGCGGCTTGCCGGTCGCTGGCCCCGAGGCTGGCCCAGCCGGTCAGGATGGACCAGGCGGCGGCGAGGTCGTCGGTGTCGAGGCTCGGTGGATTCAGCGCCGCTACCGCATCCCGGCTGGCTGTCAACACGGATCGGGCACTCGCGGTGCGGTCCTGCCACTGCTCCTGCTCGGCCGCCGCTGCCTTGGCTGTCTTTCGTGTGTGGTTGGTGTCAGCAGTGGCTGTCTTCACGGCCGCCTCGAGGCGGGCGCATTCCTCGAAAAGGGCCGTCAGTTCGTCTTCCGGCGGCGCCTGGTCCAGAAGCGTCTCGAGTTTGCTCAGGCGGTCGGTCAGGGTCGTCTTCTCTAGGTCGGCGGTTGCGGCGTCCCGGACGGCTGTGGTGTGGGAAGCCTGGGCGTCGGCGTGCGCGCGGTCGGCTGCATCCAGCGCAATGGTCGCGTCCGAGTGGGTCTTTTCGGCGTCGGCTGTTTCGACTGCGGCGGCTGCCAGGTCGCGTTCTGCGGTGGAGGTCTGGGTGCAGGCCCAGGCCTCCAGGTCGGCCCAGGCCGCGGTCAGGTCGTCGGCGTCGACGGCCGGCGGGTCGAGAGCGGCCACCGTGCCCAGCGTCGAGTGGAGGGTGCTGCGGGCCCGGTCGAGTTCTCGCTGCAGCGCGGCCGCCGCCGATGTGGCGGAATCGTGAGCAGTTTTGGCTTTCTGTACCGCGTCGTGGGCCTGCTGTTCATCGTCGGTCAGCTGGTCGCGGGATGCGGTGAGTTCGTCGAGTTGGGCGCGGTCGGCGTTGCAGTCGCGGTCGGTGCCGGCGGAGCGGTCGGGCAGCAGCGTGCCCAGCCTCTTATCGAGCAGGGTGCAGTGTGTGGTGAGTTGGTCTACGACTCGCTGTTTGTCGGCGACCGTCGTCTTGGCGTCCTCGTATTGGGCCAGCAGGTCACGGTGTTCTTCTGCGGCAGCGGCCCGCGCCGCCTCGGCTGTGTGAAGAGCGGGATCGGACAGCGGCTGCGGGAGGGTGGTGACGTTCTGCTCGCAGACCGGGCAGGCGTGTCCCACCTGAAGCTGAGGGCGCAACTGCGCGGCACCGGCGAGGGCGCGGGCCTCGTCGACCGTGGACGTGGCCGCGTTCAGGCGCGCTTGCGCGCCGGCCACCGCCTCCGCGGTCCGGCTGGTCGTATCGACACAGTTGTCCAGTTCGCCAGTGGCGTCCGTGAGCACGCCGATGACGTCGAGGAGTTGGTCGAGTGTCTGGTGCGCGTCCGTGAGCCGGCTGCCATCGCCGGCGGCGGTAAGCGCACGGGAGGCCTGCTCATGCCGGTCGCGGGCCGTGGCCAGCTGCCCGGCGGCGGCTTCGACCTCGTTGGAATGAGCTGCGGCGCGGCTGGTCAGGTCGGTGATGCCGTCGGGGGTGCGGACGGCATCCAGCAGTTGTCGGCGACGCTGCAGTTTCTCGTGCGTCTGCCGGGCTTGGTCGTGGCGCTCACGGGCCTCCTCGGCGCTGCCGCGGGCCTTGGCGACGGCGTCCTTCGACGCATTCAGCCGTTCTTCGCACTGCGTCAACTCCCCTTGGGCACGCTCCGCATCGGCGATGACGCCGTCGCGGCGCCCAACCAGGCCTGCCTTCTCGGTGTACCGGTCGCGGGTGACGGTCAGGTCAGTGCGCTGGGGGCCAGACTGAGCCTCTTTGGTGGCGTCGGAGAGGGTCTGAGCGGCTGCGTCGGCGGCGTCACGGGCCTGCCGGGCAGCTATCTGTGCTTGTGTGGCCTGATGTTGCAGCTCTTCGATGCCGTCGGGGGTGCGGATGGAGGTCAGCAGATCGGTCTCGCTGCGCAGCTTGTCGGCTCGAGCGTCGGCTTCGTGTGCGCGGGTGTGTGCCTCGGTGACGCGGGGCACGAGTTGGTCGACGGTGACGGCCAGCAGTTCAAGCGTGGCAACATGCGCCTGTGCGGCGGCCTCGGATTCGGCGGTGGCGTCGGCGTGCCGGCTCAGCTGGTCGTCGAGGACCTCGATCTCCTTGGCTGCTTGGTCGGCCTGGGCTCCGGCGCGCTTGCCGATGCCTTCGTATTGGGCAGCGCCGAGGAGTTTGAGCAGGATCTGCTGGCGGTTGCTGACGTTGGCGGACAAAAACCGAGCGAAGTCGCCCTGGGGCAGGACGACGCACTGGCAGAAGTCGTCGAAGGACAGGCCGAGCAGCTCCTCGATGGCAGTGTTGAGTTCCTTGATTTCCCCGGCCAGTACCTCCGGCTGCGGTCCGTCTGCCTCGACGGCGACTGCGGTGGGGTCGGTGAACTGCAGCAGGCTGACGGCCTTCTGCTGGATCTGCTGGCCGATGCGGCGGACCTCGCGGGCGACCTGGTAGCGCTGCGATCCGACGTCGAAGGTAAGCGAGACCGTGCAGCGGTTGCTCGTGGGGGCGAGCGCGTAGGAGATGGCATTGCTGCGTCCCCACCGGTAGGCCGACCCGTAGAGGGCGAACGTCAGCGCGTCGAGGATGGTGGACTTGCCTGATCCGGTGGGGCCGGTGAGGGCGAAGTAGTCGGTGTCGGTGAAGTCGACCACGGTGGGGGCGCGGAAGCCGGCGAAGCCGTTGAGCTCCAGACGAACGGGACGCATCTGCAGGATTCCTTTGGGCGGAGTGTAGGCCTGGGGCTTCAGAGACGAGTGGTCGAGCGGGTCAGGTCGTCGTGGAGCTGGTTGAACAAAGCCGTGACCCGGTCGTCGCTGACGCCGACGCTGTGGCAGTAATCGGCAAACAGCTGCGCAGGCGTCTTGACGGGCTGGTCGACGCTGATCCCCGCCGTGGCGCCGGTATCCGCATGATCGGGGTGGATCAGGATCTGAAGGGCGTTGGGGAGGGCTTCGTACAGGTCGTCGCGCATGCCGGCGTAGCCGGGCTGGGTGACCACGAGCCTGAGGTAGTCCTCGCCGTAGCTGGCGGGGTCGGCGGTGAGCTGGCCGACAGTTCCCTCGACGGTGCGCAGTCTGCGGCCGGCAGTGACGGGAATGTCGGTGATGTTTGCGGGGGTGCCGGGGGACGCCTCGACGAGGCAGGCGACATGGGTGTTGTTCTGCTCGCCGAAGTCGATGGCGTAGGGGGAGCCGCTGTAGTGCACCGGGCAGGCGGCCGGGATCTGCTGCCTGCGATGCAGGTGCCCCAGGGCCACGTAGTGCGCCTCGGCGGGGAAGATCGCGGCGGGCACATGGTATTCCATGATCGATTGGGCGGGCCGCTCTCCGCCGCCGAAGGCGCCGCCGGTGCAGGTCAGGTGGGCCATGATGATGTTGACGGCGTCCGGGGTGAACGCTCCCGTCAGATTGGCCAGGACATCACGAACGAGCTGGTCGTATGCGCCGACGTTCTGCGACGGGGTGTTGGCGATGATCTCGGCGGCGCGGACGGCGTAGCGCTGGGAGAGAAACGGCAGGACAGCGACGTTGACGTGCTCGTTGGTGGACTTGGCGCGGAAGGTGTGCACGCCGCCCTTCGCGGCTGGTCTGGCCTGTCCGTAGACGTGGATTCCGGCGACGTCCATCAGTGGCTTGTAGGCCTCGAACGTGGCGCCGTGGTCGTGGTTGCCGGCGATGAGGATGACCTCAATGTTCTGCCTGGCCAGGTGGAGCAGGGTGCGCACGACGAGCTTCTGCGCGTCTGCAGTGGGTGCGACGTTTTCATAGATGTCGCCGGCTATGAGGACGGCATCGACGTCGTTGCCGACAGCGATCTGTGTGATCTCTCGCAGGACGCAAGCCTGCTCCTCGAGCCGGTTGCGGCTCTTGAGGGTTTTGCCGATGTGCCAGTCGGAGGTGTGTAGGAACTTCACGGGCGGGTCCTTTGCGGGTGGCTGAAAAAGAGCAGCGTGTCGCGTTGGTGCGCCGGGGAGTGAGGTGGCAGGCGTCAGTAGGGCGGCTCGTCGATGGCGCCGTCGTCGGTGTCGTCAGGCCACGGATCGCTCTCGGGCCGAGGCAGCCTGCTGAAGGGGTCCGGTCGCGCCGCACTGCCGGTGGCCTGGCCAGCTGCGGGGCTGCCGGTGGTGAAGGTGGGGTCGGCGACTTCGGAGAGCCGGGTGGCCCAGGCGGGGAAGGGGAATTCGACTGCCAGGGGCACCGGGATCTCCGGTTGGGAGACGAACATGGTGCCGGGCCTGGCGAGCGTGGCGCGCTGGCGCTGTGAGGGGGGCAGGAAGCCGTACTCGGGGCGGCCAGCCTCGGCAGCGTCAAGCCGGCCGACGATCTTGATCGAGGAGTTCGACACGATACGCCGTTCCACCTCGGAGGCGGTCTGCTGGGCGCCGATGAGGATAATGCCGAGCGAGCGGCCGCGTTCGGCAATGTCCAGCAGTACGTCCTTGATCGGGGAGGATCCCTCGCGAGGCGCGTACTTGTTGAGCTCATCGACCATCGTGAACAGCAGCCCGCCCGGGCCAGCTTGCTCCTTGCGATCGGTCTCCGCAGCCAGCACGACACCGACAACGAACCGTTGGGCCCGTTCCGGCAGGTTGTGCAGGTCCACCACGGTGACCTGTTGCTGCGAGGTGTCGATGGAGTGCGCAACCGGGCGGTCGGTGCTCGTGTTCAGGTCTCCGCGCAGCAAGGGCCCGAGGGGCCTCTGGGACGACCGCAGCCGCCGCACGAACGCGTTCACCGTGCCCAGGCCGATGGCCGGGCCCGCCCAGTCCGGGCGGGTGACGTCGTCGGTGACCTTGTCAGAGATGAAGTCGATCATCTCCGCCCAGGTGCGGAGGATGGTTCCGTCGATGACGACCGCGCCGTCGTTCCCTGCGGCCTGCGCTTCGCGGCGCAGCCGGCTGGTGACCTGGTGCACGACGATCGTGTACTGGTTCTTCTCGTCTTCGACGTCGGCGAACACGTACGGGAGCAGCTCGCGTTCGCAGAACTCGGCCAGGGTCCACCAGAACGTGGTGACGCCGCTGGTCCTGCCGGTGACGTGGGGGCGGCCAGTGGTGTCACCAGGCAGCGGCGGGGCGTAGAAGCCGGCCGAGGCAAAGGGGCGTGCAGGCAGGCCGAGTTGGGCGTACGCGGCGCGCAGGGTGTCGTCGAGACGGGCGTTGGGCTGGTCGACGAACAGCAGGTCCTCGCCCTTGACCGAGAAGATCAAGGCCTTGGCATTGACCGCACGGGCCCCGAGGGCGCCCGAGGTGAACAGCGAGTGCATCAAAAACAGCGCGAAGCTGGTCTTGGTCGCCACTCCTGAGATACCCGAGATCGATACGTGAGCGCCACGGGTGCCGTCAAGGAACTCAAGGTTGAGATAGATCGGTTCGCCGTCCCGGCCGATGCCGGCGGGGACGCGTGCATCCATCCGGTCGAAGTACAGCGCGGCGTCCCGGGCAGTGCCCGCGGCCCGGATGGCGACCTCGCCGGGGCGTGGCGGGACGTAGCACTCGGGGTCGACTCGAGTGGTTGTGACCTCGGCGATCTCCTGCACGTTCGCCGGCAGGATTCCGTCGGCGATAAGGAACACATCCGAGCCGAACGATGCACCCTCGTGACGAGCGACCACCTCGGTCACCACGCCGGATGTGACGACCGTGCCGCGCCCGGGGATCTCCCGGCGGGTGCTGACCACATCGTCAAGCTGCAGATAGGCGTCAGGGGAAAGAGCAACGTGGAACTTCAAGGGAGTGGAGTCCTCAGTGCCTGCCACCTTGCCCACCTCGTCTTCGGCATCGCCGCTGGTGAGGTGGGCTACAAACGACTGCTGGCCGGTCACGGGGGCAGAACTACGGCCGAATACGGTGCTGTCAGCGCCGTGGAACTCGGCGTCGGTATCGGTCATCGGCCGTTCCCTGTCTCGGTCTCACCGTGTCGGGCACTACCGACTGGCGGTAGACACCGTTTGTCGGGGCACCGAACTATCGGGTGGTTCTGTGAGTACAGACCGTAACTAACGGGATGCCTGCGAGGGGAGGTTTTGCGATAACGGAGAGAAAAAACGGGGCAGGCCGAGAGCCGTGCGCTGAGGCAAGCCGGAGCATATGGACGAGACATCATGCCTGCCCGGCGGGGCCGTAGGGGCCAACGAAAACCTGCAGGGCGCTCCGGGGCGATGACCGCGATGGTGCGCGCGGGGTGGGTCGATCAGGCGAGGCGGATGGCCGGCAACGCCTTCTCGCGGGCTGCTAGCAGCCACGCTTGCGCCTTCAAGAGTGCGAGCGCTCACCCCTGAGCGCATCTTCTGCCAAGCCCACGGCAACCCCAACCACCTGGCGTCAGCTATCAAAGTTGTCCCCACCAGGGAGCAGCAACGCTGAAAATGCCCATGGCCACAGCCTCCAATCGCCGCGCACAGAATCCAGTCAGTTGGGGAATCCGAGGCCGTCCCGCCACTCACTCGCGTCCATGTGTGCCTGCAGAGCACGCGTGCCGACTGCCTCTTGCGCAAGCCGACATCCGGTGGCGAGAAGGGACGCTGCACGCGTTGCCAGGGGCTCGGGGAGCCAACTGGCGAGATCATTGGCCTTCCCCACGGCGAGCGGCGCTTGGCCAGGCTGGGGCACCCCTATGTCGAGCAGCAGCCGGTACAGGCCTGTCGCCGGACGTACGGGAGGCAGTCCGTTCTGCGCAGCCTTTCGGTGTGCACTGGCCGGGATCCGGAGCCCATCGGCGTCGATGTCGCCGAAGTATGCGATCGCCCGTACCTCTGTCATGTCGAGGACTGAGGCAACCGATGCCTCGAATGCCGCCCCTGCGCCCCAGGCCACCCAGCCGACGTCGCCGGGGCCGGCCGTCAGCACGCGAGTGAGGGTGTCGAAGGTGTCGGCGTTCTCCACCACGAGGAGCACGGGGCCGTCTCCGGTCCGGCGGGCTGGCAGGGGTGGGTGCGCGCGGAAGGTGCGCAGGAGTTCAAGCGTGAGCCGGCCTGGTGCAAACAGGGAGGTGCCAAGCAGGGCATCGAGGCGTTTCTCGTGTCCGAGGACTTCGAGAGAACGTTCCCTCAAGGGTGAGACGTCGTCGTCGCGGCCGCAGTCACGCAGCCAGTCGTTGATTGAGCGCAGGACACCAATCTGTCCCAGTGTGAGCCGAGCTGAGGCTGCCCAAGCGAGCTCCGGGCGCCACGCGATCGTGTGAGCCAGCGCTGCGGCCGTGGACGAGGGTTGCGGAGCTGGCAGCGTCAGGCGAGTCGGCAGTGCGGGGGATGCTGACGTGTCCCGGGTGCGGGAGCAGTTGATCAAGCCCGCGGCGGCGAGCGCTTCGAGGGCCTCAGCGAGGTCTGTGCGGCGGCTGGGGCGCATTGCGGAGGCAGCGTCAGCGATCGCGAAGATCTCCCACAACTCAGCAAGGGTGAGAGTTCTTCGCGGCCACTCCTCCAGCGCTGCGGCGAGCCTCAAAGCTCGTGGGGACAGCATGACGTTGCTTGATGTTGAGGGGTTCATTGCCTCTCCCCGGGCCGGCGGTAGACGCGGGTTGCAGTGACCGTGCCTGGCGCTGTGCCAGGGAGGCCGGATTCTTCGTCATCGTATGGATCGGGCAGTTGGGCGCGGACGGTGTCGGCGACTCGGATGTGCTTGAGTCCGGCCCGCAGGTCGGCGTCGTTGCGCATCCGGATCCACAGGGGGAACGCTGCCAGGGCGCGGTCGTCGGACAGTCCAGTCGTGTAGACCAGCTGCACACCCAGGGCCGAGGCCACGCCTTGCTGTAGGTCGAGGAGGTAGGACGCGCTTGCCTTGCCGATCGGGTTGTCGAGGAACAGTACGCCGGAGTGGCGGTTGCGCATCTGGCCTCGTTCGTTGGCTCGCAGCGCTGCCATAGTGCAGTACAGGATGATCGCGGCGGTGAGTTCTTGTCCTCCGGAGAACACGCTGTTCATCTGCTCGACGGGGACGCGCTCGTCGCGCAGGACAGAGTCCGGCTTGAGTACTTCGACGGTGAAGCCTTTGGGGACGGCTACCTCGGCGGAGCGCAGCAGGAGTGTGATGCCGTCGCGCTTTGGGGCACTGCCGCGGGTTCCGATCTGGCGGGTCGCTGTGGCGGCAGCGATGTCGTCGACCAGTTCGCCGATGCGGGCGGCGAGCAGGCTGGGGTCGGGGTCGGTGAAGCGGATGCGGAGGAACTCCTTGTTTTCCCAGTCTCCGAGTCCGGAGGGCAGTTTCGACAGCCGTGATGCGGTGCGTAGGGTTTTGAGCGCCCCGTCCGTGAGCGCGGCGAGTCGCTCGACGATGAGTTTGCGGTGCTTGCTGGCGTTGTCCAGGTCGGTGTTCAGCGTGGCGAGCCGCTGTGCGAGCTGTTCGGCGAATTCTGTGGCGCGGGCGCCCAGATGTTCGCGTCCCAGGCTGATGATGGCCCTTCGGGCAACGTTCGTCATTGTGTCGAAACGAGTTCCGCTGACGAAGTGGACTGCGGCAGCGATGAGGTCGTTGAGTTCATGGTCGGCGGCACTTGCGGCAGCACGGGCGTCACGCAGATTGCGCCGCAGCCGGTCGGACTGCTCGCGAGCGGTCTCTAGCGACTGTTCATAGGGCTCAGCAGTTTCAGGGGCCCGTTCCGTCGTGGAGGGCGACCCCGCCAGTGAGCTGGAGGTGTCCTCAAGGGTCGCTTGCATGGGTTGGAGCACTTCTCGGAAGCTACGGGCGGCTTCACTTGCCTGCTGGGTCTGGCGTTGCAGGTCTGTGGCGTTCCGCGTCACAGTCTCCAGGACCTCTTGCGCGGCACGATGTTCGGCCTGTGCGGTCACTAGGAGCTGGCGTCCCTGCTCTACGGAGGTCGGGCGGTGTGTCTCGGGGAGAGTGATCCACACGTTTCGGTCACGTTCAGCGCCGGGACTAGCGGTGCGCAGCTCGCTGCGGAGCTGTCCGACACGTTCAACCTCTGTGCTGATGGCCGTGGTCAGCCGCTGCTTCTCACGACTTGCCTGGGCGACTGCGGCCTGCCGGCTGGCGCGATCGGCACCGGCTGCTGTGGTGAGCAGTCGTTCAGCTTCGGTAGTCACTTCGGATGCGAGGCTTTCAACGTCGGTGCGGCGCCGGGCAGCCTCAGCCGTGGCCTGGTCTGCCTGTGACAGTAGGTCCTGGCCGACCTCAAGGCTTCGGTAGACGTCGACTGCTGCTGCGTAAGCCTGCTGGAGAGCCAGCAGGCTCTCCTTTGGAACGGCCAAGGCCACCTCGCCGCTGGAGGTGACGACTTCGGCTGCAGCCGCGAGGTGGCGCTCGGCTCGGTCGCGAGCGTTTTCTGCCGTCCGCACGGCCTCCTCAGCCTGCTCCAGATGCTGTTCTCTCTCTGCCGTCGCCTCATCTACGGTGCGGCGAGCAGATTCTCTGGCCTGCTCCAGCTCTCCCGCTCTTCGCTGCGCGTCAGCAGAGCGCTCCGCTCGTGCCGCGAGGCGTTCGAGGGCGCCTGCGGTGTCCGCGACGACCCGCTCCTGTACACGTAGCTCAGTGAGTCGCGTGGAGCAGCCGTTCTCGCGCTCTGCCCACGATTCCACTTCTGTAGTTGCTGCTGTTGTCTGTGCCTGGGCTGTGGTGACGGCGGCGTCGGCAGCGAGGGCCTGTTCGGTCAGCTCGGTGAGACGACCGGCTGGGCAGGCGTTGCGCCAGGCAGCCAGTTCCGCAGCAACATCCCGCGTTCGACGTAGCGCCCTGGTGAGCGTCTCGATGTCCTGGCCGCGGCGGTTCATGTCCTCTCTCAGCTCCGCTCGGCGGGCCTCGGCCGCTGCCTCGTCGAACATCGCCGGATTGGTGTCGATGACGAAGCGGGTACCGGTCAACTCGGCTGCGGTGAGGAGCTGCACGCCGCTGCCGACGGCGATCGCGGCTGCCGGCAGTAGCTCTGCTGCCTCGATAGCAGTGCGGGCTTGCGAAAGCTGCGTGGCGTCGACGAGCACAACGCCGTCTGCGAGTTCGGGATGCGCCGCGATGAGTAGGGCGCGCTCGTCGGCGGCGGCGTTTTGTGCCAGGTACCGCCAGCCGGTGTGGGCCGAAATCCCTGAAGCGCGCAGAACCTCGACAGCGGCCTCGGTCTCGGGTCTGGCTGGTAACAGGCCCCCGTCGCCCAGGGCGGTCAGCAACCGGATGTCGTTGCTCTGTGCGCCACGCAGGCCGTCCAGGCGTTCCTCACGCACGCCAATGTCATCGGCAAGCTGACGGGCGAGTGCTTCGGCCGACGCGTCGAGGGCCTCGGTGTCGAGGCTCTCCACCGCCAGGGCTGCGAGGACTACTTCGTCCGCGGCGAGCCGGGAAGCCTGGGCAGTCAGATGCTGCAACTGCTGTGTCAGCGGCTCCCGCTCGCGCTCTTTGCCCAGCAGTACCTCGGCGGCCTTCCGGGCGCGAGCCTGGGCGGCCTTCAGCTCCCTCGCGACCTCGACAGCATCACGTTCTGTCGCGGCGAGCGCCTCACCCAGCCGGGTTGCGTTCCTTCGCGCTTCCACGGCGGCAGCTGGCACGTCAGTGCCGACCGGGAGAAGTCCCTCGGAGACGGCCTGGTCCACTGCGCGGGCAGTCTCTGTGACCTCAGCCAGGGCAGACTTCTGCTCACTGCGGGCCTTCTCTTCAGCGCGCAGCGCGGTGGTCCGCTGCTCGTCCGCCTCGCCAGCGGCCACCTTGTGCTGTCCGGCCTCCTGATTGTGCCGCTTTGCTCGCGCTCGGTCATTGGCTGCCTCGTCATGCAGCTTCGCCAGGAGTTGGGCTGCCGCAGTGTCGCGTGCGGCCAGGGCGGGCCGTGCGTTCTCTTCGGCGTCGGTGATCTGTTGCGTCACTGCGCGTGCATCAGCGGCTGCTTGATCGCGTGCTTCGACCATCTCGCACGCCGCCCAGCCAGCCAGCTCGAGCTCAGCGGCAGCAAGCCCGTCTCGTGCGGCGTTCTGCTGTTCCTCTGCGACCGCGAGTTCGAGAACAAGCGTCTGACGACGGATTTCGTTGACGACGTCACGCGTGCGATCACGGTCGCTCTCGGACGTACTGGCTTCGGCTGCCGCGGAGTCATACTCGGTGCTCAGCCGTCGGGCAGCAGCCTGCTCAGCGGCGTGCCTCGCTGCAACTTGAGCACTGAATGTCCGAACGTCCTGCTGGGTGCGCTCCAGCAACGTTCGCGCCTGCGTGGCTTTGGAATACGCGCCGCCGACCGGGCGTAGGGCGGCCACGGTGCCGTCGGCGAAGTCGCGCTCCAGCAACATCGCCGAGCGATCGCCGACTGTGGTTGCGTAGCTGTCGAAGTTCTCCGCCACGCTGACCGCATCGGCCGGGTCCATGACGACTGTGAGCAGCCAGTCGACGAACTCTTTGCTGCTCTTGAACTTGAACGCGCTGGCCGCCTCCCCTTCATCGGCGTTCATCTGTCGCTGGATGGCGAACAGGTCGGGTTCGATGCGCAGGCTGCGCAGGTGTTCGAGCCACTCCCCCTGGTGGGAGCCGATCCAGGCCAGCTGGGTGGCGGGGTGACTGCGGTCAATCTCCTCCAGCGCTTCCTGAAAACCTCCCAGTCTTAAGCGGCGGCCGTCGGCGGTGAATGGCAGCGTGGCCACCTCTACGGCGGCGGTGGGGCGCAGCGACCACCATGCCTCACTGAGCTTGCGGCCGTCGCTGGTGCTCGTGCGCCGCCACTGGTAGGTCTTTCCCGTGACGACCCGCTCACCGGTTTTGACGTGCATCCACTCCAGTACGACATGCCCGGCGTCCTCACCGACGACGAATTTCTCCAGGACGTCTGACGCGCCGCCGAGGGTGTTGCGTTTGCCGGGAAGGACCACGGAGAACAGCAGTTTGAGCAGCACACTCTTGCCGCCGCCGTTTTCCAGTAAGAGCAGGCTGTAGGGGCTGGGGCGGCGCGTCGGTGCATCAAACAAGGTGCCTGCGCCGATGGGCGCTCCCACATCGGCGAAGTTCAAGGTGACGTCGGTGAAGCGGGCTCCACGTGGGCCCACGCCGAACATGCGCACTCGGTTGAGTTCGTACATAGCCATCCCTCCCCTACAGCTGGGCAATGTCGTCGGGCGCCCATTCGACGGCGGCCAGCGTGCCCGTCCCGTCGGTGATTGCGGTGATGCCGAGTGCCAGAAGCTCCTCGAACATGATTGCGCCGGCCTCCCGGACCTGTGCCCGATAGCGCGGCGTGGTGCGGTAGGTACCGCCCCGTGCGTCGCCGGTGCGTACGAGCAGGCCTTGGTCGGCGAGGAAGGCAAGTGCTTTGCTGACGATGCCTGTGGTGGAGCTGGCGAGTTTGCGCCCGTCACCGGTCGCTCCGGTCCGGGCGCGGCGCGTATAGACCCGCCACACCGTTTCCAGTCCCGGGCGGTCGCTGGAAGGGTCGGTGTCCTCTCCTTCGGCCGTCGCGTTCTCGGCGAGCGCCGTTGCAGCCTGTCGTACGAAGGCCTCGACTCCCTCCACGGTGATCCGGCCGAGGTAGCTTTCGTCGGCCAGATCGGCTGGCCGGGGGAAGGCAAGTGTGGCGGCACCCAGGTGAGCCAGGGCGTGGAGCACCCGCTCGTGCGCTTTCCCCTCGCCGCCGGTTCGGCGCGCGTAATCGGCCATCCGGATGGCGAACACGCTCTCTTCGGTAGAGGCGACGACCACCCCTGTGCGCTCGGTGACCTCGAGGATGACCAGGTCCAGCCCCCGGGCAACGGCGGCGGTGACGGCGGCGAACTCGTCGTCGCTACGGAAGCGCCGCACGAGCCGTCGGTATTCCTCGTCGCGGGAAGGAACGAGTTTGGGCCGCAATCCGAACCCGACCAGCCGGGAGGCTTCGGCTGCGGTATCTGAGGCGCTCATGCGGCTCCCCTCTCACGCGTAGCAGGGATGAGGCCTGCGGGGAGGGCACCCACGCCTGCACCTTCGTTGTCCGAGTCACTGGCGTCGGCGGAGTAGGAAAGCCCGGCCCGGGCAACGATGAGGTCGGCGCCAGCGAATTCAGGGTCACTCAGCGGAGTGCCGTCATCAACGGCGATGAGGACCGAGGCCGCGCCGTGTCGGATGGCGGGGCCGATCTCTTGCGCCGCGAGTGCGAGAACCCGCACGACCACCAGCAACGGCAGCTCAGGGTGCAGTTCGCGAGCTTCCTCCAGCAGACCGGACAGGCGTCGCGGGGCCTCCACGTCCAGATTCAGAAGCCATTCCAAGTGCTCGTAGCACTCATCCGGGAAAGCCGGCAGTTCTGCCGCGTCGGACAGCTCAGGATCCTCAATCTCACTCCCCACCACTTCCCGGATCACCGGCGGGGTCACCAGCAAGGTGAACAGGTCAACCAGTCGCAGGGCCGGACGCACGCTCAGGCCGGCCACCCGCGTGAAGTACGTAGCAAGCACCCCCTCGGCGTCGCAGACGGGCAAGGTCATTGCGGGCTGCAGCAGTTGAGCGTGCAGGTCGAGGTCGGCTCGTGTCGGCTGCGGTGCGAATGTCTGCCGATCCTGCTCGGCCCGAAAGCGCCGTCCCGCGTTCTGCAGCGCTGCCTGAAGTTGCTCGTGGCGCCGCAAGCAATCACGGACGATCCCGACGAGCCTCGCGGCCTGCTGCTTGCGGACCGGCGTATCGGCGGTGTCCCGCGCTTCTGTGATATTCACCAGGATGGCGTTCTCCGCTCGACAACGGGCCTCGATGTGCTCAAGAGCCTCCTCGATAAACGCCGGCATGGCGCTCAGCCAGTCCACAGTGCGCACGTCGCGGCTGGTCGCCTCGAGCCGCTGGCGCAGCATCTCGCCATACTGGATCGTCCGGTACCGCGCGGCCTGAGCCGCAGCTTGGGCGTCGGACAGCCGACCGCGCCGAATCAGTGTCTCGAGCCGCACATCCGCGGCAATCTGCGCCGACTCAATATCGACCTCCAGCGCGCCGACCAGGACGTTAACCGCCTCATTCGAAGCACGTAGATAGATCCCGCCGTCTGCCCCCGGAACCTCCTCGAGAAGTTTGAAGTCGAAATCGCGCCGCTCGTAGCACCCATCCGTGCCCGTCATTCCGTAGACGGCACGAAAGCCGCGATCAGCCGATCCCACATTGAGCAGGTTCTCAAGCACCCATCCAGCAGCGTGCTCATGCTCATCCGCAGAGCGGTCTGGTGCCTGTTCGGCGGCGTACCGGGACAGATCCTCAATGGTCCGCTCGGGAGAAGCGCCGGCATCGAAGTCCATCGCGAGGGTCACCAGATCGATCGCGTGCAGTGCGAGCTCGCTCATCTGGTAGGCGGTCAAGTCGGCTGTCTGTACAGATGACTTGCGGGCATCTAGATCGTGCAACGGTGCGGTGCACGCCAGCGCTTTGATGCGCTGCGCGAAGCCGGTGTCTAAGGGTGCAGGTGCGGCATCCACTCTCCAAACGGTAAGCGGGAGCACTGACAACGGGGGCCGCATTGCCGAAGTTGTCAACGAAGCTGGCCGAGATCAAGGCAGAACGCCCTGGTCATGACCCTCGCTCCAACCGCAGGCGCCACGGGCATACGTCCGCGTCCGAGGGAGACTCCGTCCGGAAGGCTGAAGAGAATGCCGCTGCCCAACCTGCGGCCAGGAGCATGAGGTCGTCCTCTTCCAAGGCCAGCCCCCATAGCGCCTCGCCGCGACCAGGGCGTTCGCCGTGTCCGCGCCTCCGCCATCCATGCCACCCGCCACCGGGAGTTGCTTGACGGCGCCCTCTCAGGCGCGCTTGGGGCCATGTGGGCTTCAGCCCTTGAGGTATGGCCGCAGATCCTCTGGCCGGACCGGTGGACCCTTGGGGATGTGGGGGCGGCGGTGCACCGGGTCGATGTCGTCCGCATAGCTGAGTGCCCAGGTGATCCACTCCATGACGGACTGCTGCTCCTCCGGGCTGACGGCCGGCGTAGACGAGATGTACTGGTGGAGGGCGTCGCAGTAGGCGCGGATTCGGCCGGCCTCGTGCCAGGCATCGGTCTGCTCGCGCAAGGCCTTCACTCGGAGGTCCTGGAGCAGGTCGATGCGGGCCTGCTCCATCGCTTCCTGCCAGCGGCGTCGGGTCTGGGCGCGTCTGCCGACAGGTAACAGCACCGGCCACTGGCCCGCGACGTAGCCCTGCCGAACGGCCCGTCGTATCGGTGGGTTCGCGGACCAACCACCGGTACAGCATTGGACATGCGTCAGAATCGACGCCAGGTGCGGATCTCCAAGTGAGTGATGTGGGCGTCTGGATGGATACGGCCGGTTTCCACGAGCCACTGCCGTACGGCGGCAGTGACGTCGCCGGAAGCATCGTCGACGCGGCGGGCGAAGTCGATGGCGTCGAACCCCCCGGTGGTGGCCGACCCGTAGGAGCGTTCCTCGGTGTGGTCTGCGCGCTGGATGACGTCACGGCGGATGCCGGGTGAGTCGGTGCGGCTGCCGGAGGCGTGGATGTAGGAGGTCTTCGGCATGCGGACGGTGAAGGCCAGGCGCAGGCCGCGTCGTGCGGCTTCGGCGATCAGGGGGCGCAGGCGGGTGGAGCCGGAGGTGATGGCTTGGGCGCCGGCGCGGCCGGTTCCGGTTCCGGTGGGGGTGATGAGGATGGCTTTGGTACGCACTCGGGCGCGGGTGCCATCAGCTGTGGTGCGGCGGGTGATGTGGGGGGCAGCCAGGGCGGTGAGTTCATCGATGTCGGTGATGCCGCCTACTTGAACTGCTTCGAGGACGTGGGTGAGGGCGGGTACGAAGGCGGCACCTTTGTGGCGTGTGTAGAACTGGGAGACGAGGGAGGGGTCGCGGTTGATGATGCGGGCGATGTCGCGTTTGGTGTAGCCGGCGGCCCGGAGCTGGTCGGAGAGCTGGGCTGCTTCGTTCAGTTCAGGGGTGCGGCGTTTGGGTGGCATCAGGCGTCACCGCCGGTTCGGGTGCGGTGGAAGGCGTGGCGTCCGGCATCGCGCAGGGCGAGGAGTTCGTCTTCGGTGGTGGGTGCGGGCAGGGGGCCGGCAAGGTGGCCTTTGTAAAGGTATTCGCCGGGCTGTCCGTGGTAAGGCCAGTTTTGGGATGCGGTGAGGTAGATGGCGTCGGTGCGGAAGGCGACGACGGTGCCGGGGGGTGCGTGGAGGGCGCCGACGTGGGTGTTGTCGTCGCGCATGCGCATGGACAGCAGGGCGGCGCGGGCGCCGGACCAGATGGTGGCTGCCCATTCGGGGTGGGCGTTGGGGTCGCGGGAGAAGCCGGTGGGGCGTTGCCAGGTGACGTGGTCGTCGTCGAAGCCGATGATTTCGGCGTCGGCAGGGATGTCGCGCTCGGCGGTGCGGGGGGTGGTGCCGGTGACGGTGCGGGGGCGTTGGGCGAAGGAGCCGATGCCATACAGGAGCAGGGAGCGCACCGCGCGGGAGGCGAGGTGGGCGGCTTGGCGGTGGGTGGGGTCGCCGTGCAGGTCGGCTTGGGCTGAGAGGGATGCCCAGGCTTCCTTGAGTTTCTTGGACCAGTCGTCCAGGGGCTTGCCGTCGTCCCACAGCAAGCCGTCGAGGATTTCGACCTTCCACGGGGCCAGGGGGTTGGACAGGGCAGTGTAGACCTCGGGGCCACCGGCCCAGGTGGTGAAGGTGGTGCCGGGGGTGCGGGGGTAGTGCCAGGCACGTTCGCCGGGGGCCGGGGCAGGAAGAATGCCGACGTGGTTCCAGCCGTCGGGGACGGTTACACGTACCTGCCAGTGGCCGCAGCCGAAGAGGGCCTTGGTCTGCTCTTTCTCGCTCCAGGAGGCGAAGGTGGCGGCGGTGATGCGGCGGGGGGCGCCGACGGGGGACTTCCAGGTGTGCTTGGCGTAGGCGAAGGTGCGGTCGTACTCGACGAGGGCCGGCAGCTGTTCGGGGACATCGGGTGGGGTGATCAGTTCGGTGCGGCCCTGGCCGGCGGTGGCGTGCAGGAGGCCGCGCAGTTCTTCGGACAGGACGGGGTAACCCTCAGAGAACTGTCCACGGGCGGGAATGGTGCGGGTCCACAAGTCGCGACCAGTCTGGGAGGGCGAGCCCATGATGACGGCATCGGGCCAGTGAGCGCGCAAAGCCTTCCACAGCAGGACGAAAGCATCACGGATGGTGGTCGGGTCGGCTCCGTCAGGGTCGAACCACTCCCCCACCGACCGGATCTCGACGTGCTGGTCTGCGCCTTCGCGCTGGTAGCGGCCAACGGGATGGCGGGCGTGGACGAAGTGCCCGGCCATGCGGTCCTTGCCCCGGCCGGTGTCGGTGCGCCAGCCCTCGGTCGGGGCATTCAGCCATGCGGCGACGGCATCACGCAGGAACGGGTAACGCCCGACATCACGGTGCCAGGGATCGCCCGCGGTGATGTAGATCCGCTCCACCCCCTCGGGAACGGTGTGAAAGACGGCCTGCAGGATGTCGCCGGCGGAAGCGGAGGCCAGATCGAGGCGCGTGGCCTGGTCACGGTAGACCAGCATGCCGGTGGCAGTGTCGAGGAAAGCGGTGGAGCGGGCCTGCTGAGTGAAGTTCGGCCGGGTCGAGGCCAGATTGGCGGTGTGACCGACCCACCGGTCGCCCTCAGGCCCCTCCGGCAAGGACGGCAAGGACCGCGGCATGCCAGCAGCGGCCAGCGGGGACGGCGCGCTTGCCGGAGGTGGCGGTGAGGCGGCCGCGGGCTCACTCGAGGCCGGGGCGGCGTGGACCGTGGCAGGAGGGACCTCGACCTGGGCCGTCGCGGACGGGGCTGCGTCGGCGGGCGCCGGTGTCCGGGGGCCGCGGGCCATGGACGGAGCAGCTGCTCCCGGAGCCGGCTCAGGCGTCTGTGCGGCGGGAGGTTCCTCAACAGGTTGCGCGTGGACGTCAGGGGCGGGACTAGTCGGCGCAGGCTGCGCGCGGGCGGTGAGGCTGTCCGGCGCCAGGATGGGGGCGATGGCGACGACTTCCGCGAGGCTCATGCCGGCCGCTGGCGCGATCCGCTCAGCCTTGGCTTTTTCGTACCCGGCCAGGGCGGTTACGCGGCGGGCTCGCTCCGTCTCAAGCTTCGCCACCTCAGCCTGCTTCTTCTTGATCTCGTCACGCAGGGTACGCAGTTCGGCGAGAGCGGCAGTGTAGGCCTTGCTGTCCATCGCAATCCCTTTGAAGTGGGTTAGTTAACGGCGTTGCCTGCAGCGACATAGGCGATCGCCCCGCCAGAGTGAGAGGCAAGGCGGGTGCCCAGCAGCAGGTCTGCGACGGCGCGGTCCTGGGCTGCGGGAGCAGTCAGGTGTTTCGTGGGGCGGGTGAGGTCAGTGATGTAGCCGGCCAGGACAGCATCGGGAAAAGCGTGTCGGCCATGCTCGTTCTTCTCCCAGCGGGACAGTCCGGTGAGGACGGCGACGACATACCCGGCAAGGGTCACCGGCAAGATTTCCCCAGCTGCGACGCTCGCTGCGTCGCACCGCCACCAACCGCGCAGCGCCTTGAGAAGGTCTTCAGGCGTGAGGGAGGCTGCGAAACCGATCCAGTCACGTTCCGGATCATGGGCCCGTTGAGCGACGTCCACCCGCAAGACGGCGATCTCCCGGACGTCCAGCTGATCCAGGGGGGCGCTGTGCCGTGCACCGAGGGCTTGGACCATCCCGAGGGGGGCCATGACGCGTACGCCTCGGCGTGACAGTCCCGGCAGCAATTCGGCACGCACGAGACGGCGGAACGTGGTCACGGCACAGCCAAGTTCTTCAGCAGCCTGACCTGTTGTCAGCAGCACATGCACTCCAGCAAGCGGGATCAGATATCTGATTCGGCTATGACACTAGCTGCATGAGTAAGCCGGGTCAAAGAAAGGCACATCAATATCTACAGGCCACAGAGCCGGGAGCGGAGTGATCCGTGGCTTGGCCCGTTGACTGCTTCAGCCGGGACGCTGCTCTGCGGCCCATGGCACTTCCCCACCTGCTCCGAGCGACGCAGCGGGGTCGTCGGTCGGGTGAGCAGGCAGCGAGGCTGAACGCTGCGGCAGGCGTCGGCGGAAGTCATAAAGGGCGGGTGCGTGAGCCGACGCTCGATAGTTGTCACCTGCAGATCCGGATGAGGTGGCGAATGAGACCGGGCGAAGCGTTCCGGTTGTCACCAGTGAGGCAAGCGGTCTGTCACAGATGATCATTCGTCAGCTTATCTGTCACGAAGAACGGGCTCCTGTGGTCTTCTGCGACGTCGTGGTAGGGCCGAAGTCGGACCCTAGGTCAGGCGATGACGTAGGGGATGAAGGCGACCTCGGTGCGGGTGGCCTGGCCCGGGGTGCCGCTTCCCCGGATCATGAAGGTCCACTGCTGGCTGTCGTCGGCGCGAGTGGCGTCGGTGGACTCGTAGCCGGGGTGGTTCTGGATGGTTGCAATGGCGTCCGCGATCCGGGCCTGCGGGTCACCGGCGCGGAAGAAGGTCAGCAGCGCCGTGCGGACGGTGTCGGTGTCCGTGTAGCGAAGTAGCTGGTCAAGCGCACCAGTGACGGACTTAGGTCCGCGCCAAATCTTGCATTCGCATATGACGATGTTGCGGTTGTTGATGCGGATGAGGATGTCAGTCTTGCCCTCGCCATTGAGCGTCTCGCCGGTTGACTTGCCCTCGAAGTAGCCGTTCAGGGCGATGAGCTGGATGTCGCGGAGGCGTTCCTCCTCCATGCCGGCGGTGAGGAGGTGGGAGCGCTGAGTCTCGTTGCGGGCGTTGCGCAGGATGCGGAGGGCATCGGCGTACGCCTGGGCGGCATGCCGAGAGTGTTCGGGCCGCCACTCCCCTATCGGGAGGATCTGGAAGGTAGGACTGATCTGAAAACCGTCTCGGGTGAACTCCCGGGCGATGTCGTTGTAGAAGCGCTCCACGCCTGGCGTGACGCCTCCGGGCCCGAAGAACGCAACGAGCATCCCCTCGAACGCGGACAGGGCGCGCTGTGCCTGGTCGGTGTCGGTCCAGTCGATGCCATCGACGTACGAGTCGAATCGGGCTTTGCGCGCCCCACCCGAGCGGGGTTCCAGCACAGACACCTGACGGAAACCTTCGGCCTCCCAGCACGCGGAGAGTTCGTCGAGCCCGATGGTCGAACTGATCTCCCGCATGCGGTTCCGGGAACGGGCGCTGACTATGTCCTTGGCCATCCGTTCAGCGTATGGGCTGGCCCATGGTCGGGAGTGAGTTTCCGCGCGAAGCCCGGCAGCCGGCACGGACCTACGGCGGCACCCCTCCCTCACGACGGCTTGTCGGCGCCAGCGCCGAAGGTGACAACAAGCCTGCTGTTGTGACACCTATCGTGCTTCGGCTCAACAGGGTCTTGTCTGCCCGTGGCAGGTGGTCGGGTTCAGTAGGAGAACTCGATGTAGTCGATTTCGGTGAGTCGTACCGCGTGCAGGCCATTGGGTCCTGGTGAAACTCGGAAGTACGCCTCGCCGACCCCATCGGCAACGATGCTGCGAAGTTCCTGCTCGCTGGCGCCGTGGTGTCGGGCCTCGAGCAACCGCGCCGGGTACGGGTGGTGCAGGGGCTGCGACAGGGAGCGGATACGGCCGTCGTCGGAGGACCCTGCTGCGGCGTTGAAGCCAAACCAACCACGAAAGTGCACCCACAGGTTGTGCTGCTGATCGCGGACTGCCCGGTGGGCCTGGCGGCGGATACGGGGCTGCCACAGCCGGATCACTTCTTTGATGATGGCCCGGCTCAGCGCCTCGTTCGGTGCGGTGGGTTGGTTGGTGAGGAGGCGCTGCAGGGTCTGGGGAGTGGTGTTCAGGCGGCCGGCCAGGGTGGCGAGGTCTGCGCTGCGGGAGGCGAGAAAGCGTAAACGGGCCCGGTCCGAGCGCGGGGGCTGACGGGTCCAGTGGTGGCCATCGGCGATGTCGAGGGCTTCTGCGACGGAATCGGTGTAGAGCTGGTCGAGCATAGGTGTCCTTCAGAGAGCAGGGAGGCCGCGTAGCTGGCGGACAGTCTCCGTCAGTGGGACGGAGGTGGAGATTGTGCGGGATCGGCGGTTGGGCGGGGTGGGCCGGAGTCGGCAGGCGTGGAGTGCCTGGTCAATGTCAGCGTGTTCCCAGTGAGGGACGGACAGTGGGTTGGGTGCGCCGGGGTGGCCGCGCAGGGCCACGAGGTGGCGGGCAGCGTCCATCAGTGTCATTGTCCAGGCTGGCAGTGCGGGGAGGCCGTTGCTCGTCTGGGTGTGGAGGGCCTTGATCTGCTTGCTGTTGTATCCGGTCAGTGCTGCCAGGGCGACGCAGGCGGCGTGGACGGGGTGGGCGACGCGGGTGTGGATGCGGTCGGCGATTTGGGCGGTGTGGGGGTGGAGAGGGTCTTGGTGCGGTACGGGCAGGGGCGGCATGGGACCAGGGCACAGGGGCGAGGGTGCGAAGGCGAGAAGGACGGGCTTCAGAGGCTGGGGTGGCATGCGGAACTGCAGTTCGTCGTCGCGTGGCGGGAAGGGTGCGCGGTGTTGCCACCACGGGTAGCCGGCGGGTTGTCGCGGGCGGGTCTGGGGACGCCAGTGGGAGGCTGCGGCACGTCTGTTGTCGAGGATCCAATGCTCGATGGTGTCCAGCAGGCTGAGGGTCGTCACTGGGATGGGGCCGTTGCACAGCAGGGTCAGGTGGATGCCGGTGCGGGCGCTGAGTGCGAGCAGTTGCTCCCATTGGCCGGTGCTGAGCCGGTGGGCGCGGCAGATGGTTAGGTGGCTGATGTCCAGGGTGAGCATCCAGGCTGTGGTGATGCGCCAGGTGCGGTCAGAGTTGGTGGCCCATGCGGGCAGGCCGTGGTCGTCGTCGGGTAGAGGCAGGTGTTTGCCGAGGGCGCGGATCAGGTCGTGGGCCAGGTAGGGGCCGTTTCCTGCAAGCGGGGTGGGGTGAACTGTGATGCGTCCGTGGCGGGGCTGGTGGGCGTCGAACGCCAGGCGCATGTAGTCCTGTTCGTCTTGCATGGTGACGACGAGGGTGACGGGAGGGAGGGTGGTGTGATGGCGGGGTGGCCAGGTCGGGCTCCACTCGCGGTCGTGGAGTGGACTGTCCGGCTCGGCTGAACCGGAGCCGGAGGGGGGCGGGTGGGGGGTCATCGCTGCTCCGGGCGGGGAGTGAGGTGGCGCAGGAGTGTGACGGGGTCGGTGCGGTCGGGTCGGGTGGTGGTGCGGTGGGTGAGGGTGGCCCAGCGGCGGAAATTGCCGTGGGCCCACATCTGGTCGAGGTGCAGGAGCAGGGCCGGGTCGATGGTCTTCCAGTGGGGGTGGAAGGCGGGGATGACGGTGGTGATCTGGGCGGTATCGAGGGGGTCGAGGTCGTGCCAGCAGGTCACGCGTGAGGTGAGCATGGCTGAGGTGCGCAGGGCGCGGATGCGGTGGCTGCCGGCGGCCAGCACGATGGCGATGCGGGTGTGGGGGTCGTCGTAGAGGTAGCGGAGGTACTCGAGGCAGGAAGCGGAGAGTTGGTGGGCTTCGTCGATGGCCAGTAGCCGGGGTGGGTGGTGGAGGGCGTGGCGGATGAGGTCGTCGCTGGTGCCGGGGTCCTTGGGTGGTGGACCGGGCATGCCTAGGAGTTGTCTTCAAATGTCACGCCCACATCAGGAGCGATGCGAGAGTGACGGCTGCTTGGTAGGACTCGGCGGTCTTGTCGTAGCGGGTG
>NZ_JBFAEA010000041.1:0-38037 GCF_040641675.1 Streptomyces sp. NPDC020742 | reverse complement strand
GCGGCACCGCCCGCCGCAGGCGCAACGGCGCGAAAGTCGACAATGCACGGGCCGCCGGCCCACCGGCGAACAACCCCCACGGCGGGACAGCCGAACACGTGGGAATTACGCCGTCCGGCGGCGCAGCGTCGCGGCGCCCAAGGTGAGGACCAGGAGGGCGGAGGTGGTGACGATGAGGGTGTCGCGGAGGAAGGTGCCGGTGGGGGTTGCGTGGTGGAGGACTTCGGCCATGCCGTCGACGGCGTAGGACATCGGCAGGGCGTCGGAGAGTGCCTCCAGGGCGGGGTGCATGGTGCTGCGGGGGGTGAAGAGGCCGCAGAGCAGTAGCTGGGGCATGAGGACGGCGGGCATGAACTGGACGGCCTGGAATTCCGAGGCGGCGAAGGCCGAGACGAAGAGGCCGAGGGCGGTGCCGAGGAGGGCGTCGAGGACGGCGACGAGGAGCAGGAGCCAGGGGGAGCCCGTGACGTCGAGGCCGAGGAGCCAGACGGACAGGGCCGTGGCGAGGGCGGACTGGATGATCGCCAGCAGGCCGAAGGCCAGGCCGTAGCCGCTGATCAGGTCGGCCTTGCCCAGGGGCATGGCGAGCAGGCGCTCCAGGGTGCCGGAGGTGCGTTCGCGCAGGGTGGCGATGGAGGTCACCAGGAACATCGTGATCATCGGGAAGATGCCGAGGAGTGAGGCACCGATGCTGTCGAAGGTCTCCGGGCGGGCGTCGAAGACGTAGCGCAGCAGGGCGATCATCACGCACGGGACGACGAGCATCAGCGCGATGGTGCGGGGGTCGTGGCGCAGTTGGCGCAGGACGCGGGCGGTGGTGGCGAGGGTGCGCGACGGGGAGAGGGGGGCGGTGCGGGTGGTCATGAGGCCAGTTCCTTGGGGGCGGCCGCGTCGGTGTCGACGAGGTGGAGGAAGGCGGCTTCGACGGTGGGGGTGCCGGTGCGGTCCCGGAGGGCGTCCGGGGTGTCGGCGGCGAGGATCCGGCCGGCGCGCATCAGGAGCAGGGAGTGGCAGCGCTCGGCCTCGTCCATGACGTGTGAGGAGACCAGGAGGGTGGTGCCCCGCTCGGCGGCCAGGCCGTGGAAGAGGTGCCACAACTCGCGGCGGAGGACGGGGTCCAGACCGACGGTGGGTTCGTCCAGGACGAGGAGGTCGGGGGCGCCGAGCAGGGCGACGGCGAGGGAGACCCGGCTGCGCTGGCCGCCGGAGAGGGGGCCGGCCAGGGCGCCCGCGTGGTCGGTGAGGTCGATGTCCTGAAGGGCTCGGTCGACGCGCTCGCGCCGGTCGGCGTGGGCGGCGCGGCCGGGGTGGAGGACGGCGGCGAAGTAGTCGAGGTTCTGGCGGACGGTGAGGTCGTCGTAGACGGCGGGGCGCTGGGTGACGTAGCCGATGCGGGGGCGCAGGGCGGGGTGGCCCGCGGGGTGGCCGAGGACGTCGAGGGTGCCGGTGACCGTGGCCTGGGTGCCGACGACGGCCCGCATCAGGGTGGTCTTGCCGCAGCCGGAGGGGCCGAGGAGGCCGGTGATCCGGCCCGGGGGGAGGTCGAAGGTGAGGGAGTCCAGGACGGTGCGGCCGCCTCGGGCGACGGTGAGGCCGTGTGCGTGGACGGCGGGTGATGAGGGTGGGGAGGGGGAGGCGGGGTGGTCCTCGGGGCGGTAATTCATCATGCGGTGAATAGTGAGGTGGGGAGGAGAAAGCGTCAAGGGGGTAGGTGTGGTGCGGAGTGGGGCCGGATGGCAAGGGCGCATTGGGGCGCGGGGGACGTTCCGGCGATCGCCGGCGCGAACGGAACCCTTCCTTCCTGTCCGATAACTCGGCGTTTACAGGGTGGTTACAAACCGAGGTGCGAACGGGCGCGTCCACCTCGACACAATGGGGTGACCTGTCCAGCCGCGCCGAAGGGGGCGACGATGGCGACGATCCGGGTCGGCGGCCTCGGCCGGCTCCTGTTGATCCTCCTGGCCGTCGTCCTGGCCCTGCCGCTGTGCGCGGACGGTGCGTACGGAGCGCGCCGGACGGCCGCGAGCAGCTCGGCCGGTCCCCGCTCCACGGACGCCGCACCGGTGGCGTCGGAAGGTTCCGAGCATCCGGAGGTCGCCGCCCACCGCTGCCCACCGCGCCGTAGCGGGCGTTCCGCGGCCACGCTGTGCGCACCGACGCCGCCGGGCACGCCGGTGTCGACGAGCGAGCCCGAGAGGACCGAGGCCGGTGTGGGCATCGCCGCCCCGCTGACCGGCCGTCAGGCCGTACCGGTGTCGAGATCAGGTGAACTACCGGTCCATCACGGCGTCTTCCGCTGCTGAGAGCCACGAGCTTTCCCCGGGGCCTTCCCCGGCCCGCGCATCCGACGGATCCAGCCGTCACCGCTCGCACCCTTCACGGCGCATCAACGCCGCCTGTCCGCCCGGCCCGTTCGTGCCGCGGCGCGTGCTGCCGCACGTGTCCACGCCCGGGCCCGGTGCCGTGTGCGCGTGCGCCACCGCATCCCACTCCTGCTGGAGGCTTGCTCATGCGTAGGTTCCGTGTTGCCCGCTCACGCCCGTCCCAGCCGTCCATATCCGCACCCGGGTCGCGCGGCGACCGCCGCTGGTCGCCGGCCACCCTCCGGGCCGACGTCACCGCCTCCCTCGTCGTCTTCCTCGTGGCGGTACCGCTGTGCGTCGGGGTGGCCGTCGCCTCCGGCGCGCCGGCCGAGCTCGGGCTGGTCACCGGGATGGTCGGCGGGCTGCTCACCGGGCTGCTGCCGGGCAGCAGCCTGCAGGTCAGCGGGCCCGCCGCCGGGCTGACCGTGCTGGTCTACGAGGCCGTGCAGGAGTACGGGCTCGGCACGCTGGGCGCCCTGGTGCTGATCGCCGGGGTGCTGCAACTGGCCATGGGGGCGCTGCGGCTGGGCCGCTGGTTCCGCGCCATCTCGGTCGCCGTCGTCCAGGGGATGCTCGCGGGCATCGGGCTGGTCCTGATCACCGGGCAGGTGTACGCCCTGGCGGACGCCAAGGCGCCGGGCGGCGGGCCGGCGAACCTGGCCGGGCTGCCGCGGCTCCTGGTGGACACCCTCGCCTCGGAGGACGCGCCGGTGGCGCTGGCGATCGGGGTGTCGACCATCGTGGTGCTGGTGCTGTGGCCGCGGTGGCGCCCGGCGGCGCGGGTGCTGCCGGCACCGCTGGTGGCGGTGGCGCTGGCGACCGCGGTGGTGGGCGTGCTGGACCTGCCGGTGGCGCGGGTCGAGGTGCAGGGCCTGCTGGATGTCGTACGGCCGCCGGGCAGCGCGGACTTCGCGCGGCTGGTGGAGGCGGGCGCGGTGCTCGGGGCGCTGGGCACGGTGCTGGCCTTCGCCCTGATCGCCTCGGCCGAGTCGCTGTTCAGTGCGGCCGCGGTGGACCGGCTGCACGACGGGCCGAAGACCGACTACGACAAGGAGCTGATGGCGCAGGGCGCCGGCAACACGGTGTGCGGACTGCTCGGGGCGCTGCCGATGACCGCGGTGATCGTGCGCAGCGCCGCGAATGTGCACGCCGGGGCGCGGACCAAGGCGTCGCGGGTGCTGCACGGGGTGTGGCTGCTGGTGTTCGCGGTGGCGTTCCCGGCGGCGCTGGGCGTGGTGCCGATCGCGGCGCTGGCGGGCGTCCTGGTGCACGCCGGTTGCAAGCTGCTCCCGGTGAAGGCGTGGGGTCCGCTGTGGCGGGAGCACCGGGGTGAGGCCGTGGTGCTGGCAGCGACGGCGGTGGCGATCGTGGCGACCAATATGTTCGAGGGGGTGCTGCTGGGGCTGCTGATGGCGGTGGCCAAGTCGGCGTGGGAGACCTCGCACGTCCACCTGGAGGTGGCCGGCCTGGAGGGCACCGGCCCGGTACGGGTCCGGGCCCTGGGCAATGCGACCTTCCTGCGGCTGCCGAAGCTGCTGGACCAGTTGGAGGCGCTGCCGCGGGACCGGGAGGTCGAGCTGGACCTGTCCGGGCTGCGGCACCTGGACCACGCGTGTGCAGCGGCGCTCGGCCACTGGGAGGAGCAGCGCCGCGGGCCGGGCGGGAGCGCGCGGGAGAAGGCCTCCTCCGCCGCCCCCTGACGGGGTCACCCGCCCGTTGCGGCGGGCTCCCTGGGTAACCCAGGGGCGGGGCGGCGGAAATCGCCGTAGGGTCGTGGGGTCGTGACCGCCGTCCCGAGGAGTGTTGTGAGCCGCCGGCCCCTTCGCCGTTGCGGTGCGACCGCCGCCCTGTCGGTCGCACTGCTGCTGTCCTCCTGTACCGGCGCCACCGTGGGTGCAGGAGGGACGGCCGGCCGCGGCGGGGTCGGCGATCCGCTGTTCCCCGCACTGGGCAACGGCGGCTACGACGTCCGCCACTACGCCATCGGCCTCGACTACGACGTGCAGCGCAAGCAGCTGGCGGCGCGTACCGAGATCACCGCCAGGGCCGAGCAGGACCTGCGGTCCTTCAAGCTGGACCTGCAGGGTCTGCGGGTGACCGCGGTACGGGTCGACGGCGCCGCCTCGGCGTTCTCCCGCAAGGGGCACAAGCTGACGGTGACGCCGGCCAAGGGCATCGCCAAGGGCGCGCAGTTCCGCACCACCGTCGTGTACGAGGGGAAGCCGCAGGAGCTGAAGGACCCGGACGGGACGACGGAGGGCTGGGTCACCACGCCCGACGGGGCGTTCGTCTCCGGGGAGCCGGCCGGCTCGATGACGTGGTTCCCGGCGAACAACCACCCCGACGACAAGGCCACCTACGACTTCACCGTCACCGTGCCGCAGCACTACACCGCCGTCGCCAACGGCGAGCTGCTCTCGCAGCAGACCGCCAAGGGCCGGACCACCTTCCGCTGGCACAGCCCCCAGCCGATGGCCAGTTACCTCGCCACCGCCACCATCGGGAAGTTCGACGTGCACACCTCGAAGACGCCCGGCGGCCTGCCGCTGTACGTCGCGGTGGACCCGGCGGAGGCCGCCGCGAGCCGGAAGCCGCTGGCGCGGCTGCCGGAGATCATCGCTTGGGAGACCAAGGTGTTCGGCCCGTACCCCTTCTCCTCGGCCGGCGCGATCGTCGACGACACGCCGCCGCGGATCAGCTGGGAGGCCCTGGAGTCGCAGACCAAGCCGGTCTACGCGGGGGCACCGGACACCATCACCGTGGTGCACGAGATGGCCCACCAGTGGTACGGGGACTCGGTGACGCCGAAGACCTGGCGGGACACCTGGCTCAACGAGGGCTTCGCCACCTACGCCGAGTGGCTGTGGGAGGAGCACCAGGGCGGCAAGACCCCGCAGCAGCAGTTCGACGCGCTCTACAAGAGCAGCGCGCACAACCCGCGCTGGGACTTCCCGCCGGGCGACCCGGGCAAGCCGGCGAACGTGACGGAGGCGCCGGTCTACGAGCGGGGCGCGATGGTGCTGCAGCAGCTGCGCAACGCCGTCGGCGACCGGACGTTCTTCCGGATCCTCAAGGAGTGGCCCGCCAAGTACCGCTACCGCAACGCCGATTCCAAGGACTTCATCGCCTTCTGCCAGGAGCGCACCGAGGTGGACCTGACGGGCCTCTTCGACACCTGGCTGTACGGCAAGGGGAAGCCGCACCGGGTGTCCTGACCGGTTGCGCTGACTGGGTGTGCTGAGGTGCCGGTCCGGGGCGACCGGCCGCCTCCCGCCGCCTCAGCCGAGGCCGGGTATCAGGCGGATCACCTCCGGGCGGCGGGCCGCCAGCCGCAGGAAGCGCAGGGTGCCGCGGACCACCTGCTCCTTGAAGGCGGCGGCCGGGCGGCCGGTCAGCACCCGCTCGCGCGGGGTGTCGTCCGCCCGTACCGACAGGATCAGGCCGTCGCGCCGGCCCAGGCTCACGCACTGGAAGACATAGCCGAACGCCAGCGGCGCGGGCTCGGCGCCGCGGAGTTCGGCGAGGATCGCGCCGGCCGCGTGCGAGCCGGTGGGCAGCGCGGTGGCACAGGCCATCCGCAGCGCTCCGGCGCGTGGGGCGTGGGCGGCGGCCGCATCACCGGCGACATGGATGTCGGGGTGGCTGACCGAGCGGAGCGCCGCATCGACCGCGAGTCGGCCGGAGGCCGGGTCGACGGCCAGGCCGGCGTCCTGGGCGAGGCCGGCGGTGGGCTTCAGGGCGGCCGCCCAGACGACGGTGTCGGTGTCGATCTCGTCCGCGTGGCCGACCCGGCGGCCCTCCTCGACGGCCACCCCCAACCGCCCCAGCACGCCGCGGACATGGGCCCGGCCGCGGGCCGAGAGCCCGCCGCCGACCTCGCCACCGGTGCACAGCCGGACCTCCCACTCCGGGTACGCCTCGGCGAGCTCGGTGGCCATCTCGATGCCGGTGAGGCCACCGCCGACCACGGTCAGCGCGCCGGGGGCGTCCCGCAGCCGCTTGTGGAGGGCGGCGGCGCTCTCGGCGGTGAAGCTGCGCTCCCCGGCGCCGCGCGGGTCGGTGTGGCTGCCGAGGGCGTAGACCAGCCGGTCGTAGCCCAGGGTGCGGCCGCTGTCGGTGTGCACGGTGCGGGCGTCGGGGTCCAGGGCGGTGGCGCGGGCGGCGAGCTGCTCGATGCCGGTGCCGCGCAGCAACTGCGCCCGGGGGTACGTCACATCGGGGCGGCCGGCGGCCAGCTCGTGCTGCCGTACCCGCTCGGTGAACCGGTCGTCGGGGTCCACCAGGGTCACCCGCGCGTACGGGGCGAGCCGGAGTGCGGCGAGGGTGCCGGCGTAGCCGCCGCCGAGTACCACGACCCGCTGCTTCCGCACATTCTTCATGCTGTCCTCCTGTGCCGGGGCGCCGGTGCCCGGGCGGGCGGCGCTGAAAGGAGGACGGAACGGCGGCCGCGAATGTGACACCGGCCAGGGAGCCCCTTCCTGGACGCCCGACCGGCCGGGCCTACAGCCGGCCGAGGTCGAGGTGGCCGAGCTTGTCCGGGTTGATCACGGCGTCCACCTCGGTGATCAGCCCGTCGTGCACGGTGAACGCGAACACCCCGGCCTGGCGGCCCGCCGCATCGGCGAAGACCAGCCCGGCGGCGCCGTTGACGTCCGTCAGGGCCACCCGCACCCCGCCCAACTCGGCGCTGCGGGAGAGCAGACCGTGCACAAAGCGGGCTACCTTCTCGCGGCCCAGCACCGGCCGGCGGGCGGCGCTCACCTTGCCGCCGCCGTCCGAGCGCCAGATGACCTCCGGGTCGAGCACCGCCAGCAGGTCCTCCAGGTCGCCGCCCATGACGGCGGAGAGGAACGCCTCGACGGTGCGGCGGTGCTCGGCGCGGTCCACGGTGCGGCGCGGCGCCTCGGACCGGACCCGTCGGCGGGCGCGAGAGGCCAGCTGCCGTACGGAGTCGGGGGTGCGGCCGACCGCCTCGGCTATCTCCGGGAAGGGCACCGCGAAGACGTCGTGCAGGACGAAGGCGGTGCGTTCGGCCGGGGTGAGCCGCTCCAGGACGGCGAGCAGCGCCATCCCCACGGACTCGTCGAGCGTGACCCGGTCCTCGGGCCCGGCGCCGGCGGGCGCCGCGGACACCGTGAACTCCGGCCCGGCGAGCAGCGGTTCCGGCAGCCACGGCCCGACGTAGGTCTCCCGGCGGGCCCGGGCCGAGCCCAGCAGGTCGTAGCAGATCCGGCTGACGACGGTGGTGAGGAAGGCGCGCGGGCTGGCCACCGGCGGCTCGTCGGGCAGCGCCTGCCAGCGCAGCCAGGCCTCCTGCACGGCGTCGTCGGCGTCGGTCACGGTGCCCGTGATCCGGTACGCGATGGCCCACAGCCGCTGCCGCTGGTCCTCGAACTGCGCCAGCCGGCCGTGCAGTTGGCCGCTCTCGGCGCACCGGACGCCGGTCTGCGTCTCCGTCATGGGGTGACTCCTTCGCTCCGTGCCTCCGTCCGGCTCGCCACCGGGCGGCTCCGTGCCTCCGTCCGGCTCGCCACCGGGCGGCTCCGTACCTCCGCCCGGCTCGCCACCGGGCGGCTCCGTACCTCTCAGGACGATGCGGCCGGCCGGATCGTGACGGTGAGGTCGAGTGCGTAGGCCTCCTCGACGATGCCGTCGGGGAAGACGTCCAGCAGGGCAGTGCGCTCGTCCGCCAGGACGGGGGCGGCGGCCTCGGGGCCAATGGCGGCGAAGTAGGAGCGGCTGCCGAGCATGGCGAGGTGGGTGTCGAGGGGGACCCGCCGGGTCCAGTGCAGGATCCGGTAGGCGGGGTCCAGACCGAGGCCGAGGCCGCGGATTAGGTCCGGGGCCTCCGGGGCGACGCTGTGGGCGTGGTAGCCGGTCAGGCGGCGGGCGAGCCGGGCCTCCTGTTCAGCGGCCCAAGTGACGTCCGGGTCGGGGATGTTCGACCACAGGGCGAGCGCACCGCCGGGCCGCAGCACCCTCAGCGCCTCGGGCACCGAGCGGGCCGGATCGGTCCAGTGCCAGGCCTGGGCGTAGCCGACGAGGTCGAAGGCGGCGTCGTCGGGGAAGGGCAGCGCCTCGCCGGCGGCGCGGACGAGCGGGGTGCCGGGGTGGGCGGTGCGCAGCGCGCCGGCCATGGCGGCGCCCGGTTCCACGGCGGTGACCTGGGCGCCGCGCGCGGTGAGCAGTCCGGTGGCGATACCGGTGCCGGCCCCGACGTCCAGCACCCGTGCGCCGGCCAGCGGTCGGCCGGCCAGTTCCTCGATCGCGTCGAAGAGGGCCGGCGGGTAGCCGGGGCGGGCGGTGGCGTACTGGGCGGCCACCGCGTCGAAGGCCCGGGCGAGGGTGCGGTGCCCCGGGGGCTGTGACGAGACGGGCGGTTGGGGCGGTTGGGGCGGTTGGGGCGGCTGGGTGGGCATGGGCCTCATCGTGCCCGCGAGGCGACACCGGCGCAGGAGGAAGGAAAAAACCATACCGGGTTCATTTTTGAACTTGGTCTGGTTACGGTGGGGCATGGTGGGCTTGCGTGAACGGAAGAAGGAGCAGACGAGACGGCGGATCGCGGCGACGGCCTGGCGGCTGTTCGCCGAGCGCGGCTTCGAGGCGGTGACGGTCAACGAGATCGCCGAGGCCGCTGAGGTGGCCAAGGCAACACTCTTCTCGTACTTCCCGACCAAGGAGTCGCTCGCACTGCAGGGCGTGGGCGACGACGACCTCGCGGGGATCGTCGCCGGGCGGCCGGCCGGCGAGTCGCCGCTGGCGGCGCTGCGGGCGCACTACCGGGCGTTCGCCGCGGCCCCGATGACCGGGGCCGACCGGGACCTGATGGTCGCCCGGGTACGGGTGATCTTCGACAGCCCGGCTCTCTCCGGCGCCGCCAACGCCCTGCTCTACCAGCAGCGGCAGCGGCTGGCCGAGGTCCTGGCGGCGGAGCGGGACGAGATGACCGCGGTCCTGATGGCGGCCCAGATCAGCGCCTCCCTGGTCACGCTCCAGGAGGCGTTCTTCCGGCGGCTGGCCGACGGCGCCTCGCCGGAGGAGGCCCGCCGCCGACTGGCCCAGGACGTCGAGCGCGCCTTCGACCTGCTCGCCGACGGCCTGGAGCACACCACAGCACACGACGACGGGGCATACGACGACGAGGCATACAACGGCATGGCACGCGCGGCAGCGGCGCGCGACGACGGGGCACGCGCGGCGGCGGCGCGCAACGACGGGGCACCCGCGGCGGCAACGCACCCGGCGGCGCGCGAGGCGGCAGCGCACCAGGCAGCGGCGCGCGGGGCGGCGGCCGAAGGGTCCACCGGCGGCCCCTCCCCCACCGGACAGAAGGAGCAGTGAGACGCGACATGCGCGCACGGGGAATCAATTACGACACCGGCTTCCTACCCGGCGACGACCACTCCCGCCCGGTCTTCGACCCCGAGGCGGTCCGCGCGGACATGGCGGTGATCGCCGAGCGGCTGCACTGCGACGCGGTACGGATATCCGGCGGCGATCCGGAGCGGCTGGGCATCGCCGCGGAGCACGCCGCGGCGGCCGGGCTGGAGGTGTGGTTCGCGCCGTTCCCGGTGGATCTCACGACCGAGGAGCTGCGGCCGTTCTTCGCGGACTGCGCGGAGCGGGCCGAGGCCCTGCGGGCGGGCGGCGCCGAGGTGGTGTTCGTCGCCGGCTGTGAACTGAGCGCCTTCTGCGCCGGCTTCATCCCGGGCGACACCTACGGCGACCGGCTCCGGGCGATGACCACCGGGGACCGCGCGTGGTGGATGTCGCTGGGCCCGGTGCAGGAACGGCTCAACGGCTTCCTCGCCGAGGTCGCCGGCCTGGTGCGGGAGCGATTCGGCGGCCGGATCACCTACGCCTCCGGGCCGTGGGAGGACATCGACTGGCGACCGTTCGACCTGGTCGGGGTGGACGCCTACCGGGCGGCGTACAACGCCGCGACGTTCGTCGACGAGCTGCGCGGGCACCTGCGCCATGGAAAGCCGGTCGCCGTCACCGAGTTCGGCACCTGTGCCTACCGGGGCGCGGGCGAGCGCGGCGGGCTGGCCTGGCAGCCGCCGGCCGACGCGGTGCCCGACGAGAGCGAGCAGGTGCGCTACTTCACCGAGCTGTTGGACGTCTTCGAGGCGGAGGGCGTGGACACCGCGCTGTGGTTCACCTTCGCGGCCTTCAAGACCCGCAAGGGCGCGGACCTGTCGTCGTACGGCGTGGTGACGCTGCGGGACGCGACGCACTGGGAGCCGCGCGAGGTGTTCCGCACGATGGCGGACCGCTACGACCGGGCACGGTCCGCCCAGGAACGGCCGGCACCGGCGCCGGCCACCCAGGACGGGCCTGCCGGGGACCGGAAGGCTCAGGGACCGGAAGGCACAGGGACCGGAAGGCGCCGGCGGGCGTCAGCGGCGCTTCTTCGGCTTCCGGCCCGCCGGATTGCCGGTACGGGCGCCCCGCCGGCGCTCGTACCGCTCGCACGCCGCCGCGTACTCGGCGCGATGCAGCTTCTCCCCCGGGGCCTCGATCAGGCTGCGGCAGAAGTAGGCCAGCAGCGAGCCGATGAAGCCGATCAGCATCAGGCTCTGCCCCGACCGGTCGGCGGCGGCGCGGGCCGCCGCGTCCGGGCGGCGCACGAAGCCGTCCCAGGTCCGCCGGAAGGCCAGCGCACTGCAAACGGCGAAGCAGACGACGACAAGGATGCCGACGAACGGCCCGACCGAGGCGATCTCCAGCCCCTGGAAGGCGAAGCGCAGCACGGCAGCGCCGGCCGCGGCAGCCAGCAGCGAGCCGACCGCGACACCGGCCCGGCGCAGGGCGTAACCGCCGTCGTGGTGGACCCAGGTGGTGCCGAAGAACCGGATCTCCTCCGGCTCGGGGCCGCCGCGCTCCGGGCCCCCGGAGGGCGTCTGCTGCTCGCTCATGACACCGATTATCCCCGGCGGCCGGCCGGCACCCCGGGCCCGTACGGCGCCGGGGCTCGGTCGGCGCCGGGGCTCGGTCGGCGCCCCGGGCCGGCCAGCGCCCCGGATCCGTACGGCGGGCGCCCTCCCCGCACCACTCGGCCCCGCCGCTCGACCCCCGCTCGGCCCGTACGGCTCAGCCCGTACAGCTCAGCCCGTACAGCTCGGCGCGACCATGCCGGAGCTGCCCGTGTGGACGTAGCTGTCGGAGACGTACTGGCCGGGAGCGATGCTGTCCCAGAGGTCGGTGGTGCCGTACGGGCCGCTGACCCGCTCGCCGTGCTGCTGGCAGTGGATCTGGATCCGGGACCCCTCCGGCAGCAGGCGGACGACCGGGTAGTCCGTGCCCGGGCCCTTGCGGACCTTGACGCGGTGCCCGGGCGCGAGGGCGAAGGTCAGGCCGGCGGCAGCGGCGAGCGCCGCCGGCTCGGCGGATTCCGGCCCGCCCGGCGCCTCCGGCGCGACCGTGTCCGGTGCCGTCATGTCCGGGTTTGTGAGGTCGGAGTTCGTCATGCGGTATTCCCCCGTGCTGGATGCGTAGTGGATGACGCCCGTGACGCCATGCGTAGTTGATGACGCCGTGACGCCCGTGATGCCTCTGATGCCTCTGATGCCCGTGACGCCCAATACGCGGACGATCACGTTCGTCGGAAGCATTTCGGTCGGCGTGCGACGCGCACGCTAGCAAGCCTCACCCGTTTCGCACGCGCCATCGACTAGGCTCCGCGCGTCGCACCTGCGACCGATAGGCATAGGGAACGACACGGGGGTGGATCCATGCCGTCGCTGCGCGATTCCGGGGCCGGCCCGGAAGCGGAGCGTCCGGAATACGCCGGGCAGTACCGCCTGGAGAAGCGGCTCGGGTCCGGCGGTATGGGCGTGGTCCATCTGGCCCGCTCGCCCTCCGGACTGCCGCTCGCGGTCAAGGTCATCCATGCCGAATTCGCCCAAGACCCGGAGTTCCGGGGCCGGTTCCGGCAGGAGGTGGCGGCCGCGCGGCGGGTCAGCGGCGCCTTCACGGCACCCGTGGTGGACGCCGACCCGGACGCCGGACGCCCCTGGATGGCCACCCTCCACATCCCCGGCCCGACCCTCTCCGACCATGTGAAGCGGAACGGCCCGCTGACGCCCGGAGAGGTGCGTCGGCTGGCCGCCGGCCTCGCCGAGGCGCTGCGTGACATCCACCGCGCCGGCGTGGTGCACCGCGATCTCAAGCCCGGGAACGTCCTGCTGGCCGCGGACGGGCCGAAAGTCATCGACTTCGGCATCTCCCGCCCGTCCGACAGCGATATGCGCACCGAGACCGGCAAGTTGATCGGCACCCCGCCGTTCATGGCGCCCGAGCAGTTCCAGCGGCCCCGCGAGGTGGGGCCCGCCGCGGACGTCTTCGCGCTGGGTTCGGTGCTGGTGCACGCGGCGACCGGGCGTGGCCCGTTCGACTCCGAGAGCCCGTACATCGTCGCCTACCAGGTGGTGCACGACGAGGCCGATCTGACGGGCGTGCCCGAGGAGTTGACGCCGCTGATCGAGAGCTGCCTGGCGAAGGAGCCGGCGGACCGCCCGACGCCCGGTGCGCTGATGGAGCTGCTGCGGTCGGACGCGCCGGAGAGCGGGCCCGCCGTCCCGCTGGGCGTGCCGTACGAGCCGGGCCCGGCCACCGAAGGGACCGGTGCGGCGCCGGACGGCACGCCCCTGGAGAGCCGCATACCGGCACAGCGGCAGCCCGGGCAGACCAGCCGGCCCGTACGGGCCGAGGCCGCCCCGTCCCGCGCCGAGACCACCCATGTACGGGCACCCGCCCCGCCCGTACCGTCCGCCCCGGATGCCGACGGCCCCGCGACCGGAAACCCGGGCGCGCCCCGCAACGGGACCGACGACGGCACCGGGTACCGGACCACCGACGGCACCGGGGCCGAAACCGCCGACGGCCGCCCCGCCGGCTCCCGCGAACACCCGCACCGGCGCGCCGGCGACCTCTCCCGTTCCCGGGCGCGTACCCGTCGCTGGCCCCTGTGGGCCGCCCTCGCCCTGGTGGTGGCCGGGGCCGGCACGTTCGCCGGCATCCGTGCGCTGTCCCCCGGGGGCCCCGGCCAGGACCCCGCGCTCCAGACGCACGCCTCGGGCACCGGGCGGACGGCCACCTCCCGCCCCTGGCACACCACGCTCCTCCAGCGCCCCAAGGGCCACGACGCCGAACTCCCCTACTGCACCGCCGGATCCGGCGCCGTCTTCTGCGGCCAGCCCGGCGTGCTAGCCGCCCGGCTCGACCCGGACACCGGCCGGGTGGCGTGGCAGCGCGCCGCCGCCCCCACCGGCCGGCCCAGCGCATCGCCGACCGCCCCGGTGCTCTCCGGCGGGCTGCTCTACGTCTTCTCCCCCGATGCCGCACGCCTCTCGGCCCTCGACCCGTCGGCCGACGGCAAGGGCGCCACCCGTTGGAGCAAGGACGTCTCCGGCTACGAGGGTGGCGCTGCGGTCATCGGCGACCGGATCCTGCTGGCGGGCGGCGACGGCACGGTGACCGCCCTGGACAGCACCACCCACCGGCAGCGGTGGCACAAGCGCTTCCCCGGCCATGAGTTGCCGCTCTTCAAGGGCTTCGGCGACCCGCACGCCGCGTACGCCGCCGAGTCCTCCCCCGACGGCAGGACCTCGCAGGTCACCGCCGTCGACCCGGCCGACGGCCGGCTCCTCTGGTCCCGCCGCCTGCCCGGTCTCCTCACCCCCGCCGGCACCGGCACCTCCGGCGCCGTCTACTTCACCGTCACCGACCCCAAGTTGTCGTTCCGCACCACCGCCGTCGTCCGCTACGACCCGACGACCGGGCACACCCGGCGCCTGCCGCTGACCGCCCCGCTGGACCAGGCGGCCGCCGTGGTGCGGGGCGGGACGGCGTACCTGCTGGCCGAGGGCGGCGCCCTCCAGGCCGTCGGGGCACGGAAGTGGGACACCGAGACCTCGGTCAGCCGGGGCTCATCGCCCGTGGTCAGCGGCGACCGGCTGTACTTCACCGCGGCCGACGGCCGGCTACTGGCGATCGACGCCCGCTCCGGCGGCCTGCTGGGACAGACCCCGCCCCGGCTGGACGGCCGACGGCACAACGGCTTCGTGGAGAAGCTGCCGGAACCGCGCCCAGACGGCCCGCGGGGCCGGGTCTACGCTGCGGCGCCCGACGGGACGGTGTTCTCGGTCCCGGCGAAGGACCCCGCCACCTGGTGACGCCCCGGCGCCCCGCCCTGGTGACAGTGGCAGGCACACGCCTCACGCCGCACCCCGGGGATGGGGGCGGCCTCGCGGTCGACACCGCCCTTGTCGCACGCCGGATGCCTGCCGATGTGGCACGCCGGCGAGACGTACGGCACCGGGCGGAGCCGTACGCTCACCGGCCGGCCGCCCGGTCGAGCACGGCGACGAGCCGCTGCACCGTCTCCACCGGGCAGCGCCCCAACTCGACCAGCGGGGCCGGCCGTTCGTAGGTGTACGACATCGGGTCGACGCCCAGCGACGGCAGCACGATGCCCGCCCGCCGGAGCGCGTCGGCCAACTCGTCGCACGCCGCTTCTGCCTCGTCGATCTGCGGCCTGGTCATGCCGTGGCTCCTGTCCGCCGTTTTCCTGTGCGAGTGACCGGCCGTGACTACGGTGAGTGGCACGGCCATTACGAGGATGGGGCCGGAAGGCGGCGTGAAGGCCCCTTGCGGGCTGCGCTTCGGCGCCCTGGACCGTTAGTTCCACACCTTCCACGGAGGAGGGCACGATGCCACCGAGAAGAGCGGTCACCGGCCGGAGCCAGGAGCCGCGCAAACGACTGGCCGAAGAGTTGCGACTGCTGCGTACGCAGCGCGGGGAGAGCCTGCGCCAACTGGGCGCGGCGCTCGGCTGGGACGCGTCCCTGTTCGGAAAGATGGAGAGCGGCCAGACGATCGGCAGCCCGGAGGTCGCCGAGGCCCTCGACCAGCACTACGGCACACCGGGGCTGCTGCTGGCCCTCTGGGAGTTGGCGGCGGGGGATCCCACGCAGTTCAAGGAGCGGTACCGGCGGTACATGGCGCTGGAGGCCGAGGCGGTCAGCTTGTGGCACTTCGGCGTCAGCGTCCTTCCGGGCATGCTGCAAACGGAAGGCTACGCCCGCGAGGTGCTCTCGCTGGGCGGCGCCAAGGGGGACGATCTGACCCGGCAGGTTGAAGCACGCATGGGGCGCTGCGAGCTGCTGCTCGGTGAAGAGGCACCGCCTTTCCGAACAATCCTGTCGGAGTCTGTGTTGCGGACGCCGCTGTCCGAAGCACCGGCGTGGAAGCAGCAGTTGACGCACCTGATGGAAGCCGCAAAGCGCCCGAACATCACGTTTCACGTACTACCTCACAGCGCTGGGCCGCACGGCTTGGTGAGTACGGATGTGATGTTTCTCCGGCTCTCGGACGGCCGCACCGTGGCCTATACGGAGAACGTCCACCGGGGCGAACTCATCGAGGAAAACACACCTGTTGAGCGCCTACAACGCGCGTACGATGCAATGCGTGACCTGGCGTTGAGCCCGGTCGCATCGCGGAAGTTCGTCATGCGCCTGTTGGAGGAAGTGCCGTGCGACCCATCGACCTGAGCACCATCGCCTGGCGCAAGAGCAGCTACAGCAACCCCGACGGCGGCCAGTGCCTCGAGGTGTCCGACGACTTCCTCACCACCGCCACCTGGCGCAAGAGCACCTACAGCAACCCCGACGGCGGGAACTGCGTCGAAGTCTCCGACGACCTCCCCGCCCTCGTCCCGGTCCGTGACAGCAAGGTCCCCCACGGCCCCGCCCTCCTCTTCAACGCGCCGGCCTGGTCGTCCTTCGTCACCGCCGTGAAGCGCGGGGAGCTCCCCGGCGCCTGATCGGCGTCCTCGCTGCCTACATGCGAAGAGCCCCCACGGGCGGCCGTTGGGGCTCTTCGCGTCAGTGGCTGCCCCACTCCTCGTCACCTGGTGCATCGGCCAGGACGTCAAACGGCCCCTGCCACAGCCATGCGCAACTCGCGCACTCCGATGGTGTGCGGATGCCGCTGGGCCAGCTCGTGGACGATGGCCCGGATTGCCGGCCGATCCCGAACCTCGCCGGGGCTGGCCCGGCAGGCAGCCAGCAGGGCGCGGGCTGTCTGCTCGGGACGCTGCCATGCCCACCATGCCCGTGCCATGTCGGTACCCATGCGCGCCTTCCGCTCAGCCGTAGGGAACTGGACGGCGTGCAGGTTCTTCCCCGCGTCCAACGCGGCGCCCGCGTCCCCGAGTGCCCAGTGGACGCCGACCGCGTACAGGTCGACGGCGGCCGGACCGATGGGGAACAGGCGGCCCGCTGGCGCAGTGGGCGGCAGCCGGCGGGCGGCGCGGCGGGCCTCCTCGATCATCGCCAGGGCGTCGCGCTGCCCACCCCGGGCGGCGGTGTAGGCCAGCGTGCACAGCATCTGTGCATACGCAGCGGCAGATGCGTCCGTGCGTAGCCCGGTCGCCTCAACGTCAGTAGCGGCCGATGACATAAGACGCTGGGCGGCGGTGTGCTGGTCCTGGTGGCGCAACACGATCGCTAGCTCCCGGGCGGCGGCCGCCGCCGCAAGCGGCGAACCAGAGACCTGAGCCCAGGTACGGGCACGATCCGCGGTGAGCCGTGCACGGTCGTAGAACCCGAGCTTGCTGAGCACGGCGGAGGCGAGACTGTAGACGGTGGAGAGCCGAGCCTGGTCGAGACTGCGGCGGGAGGCGACGGCAGCGTGCCCGTCAGCGAACAGGCCCGGAAGCGAGGCGAGGAGCTGACTGTGAGCGCCGTTGTCGTACAGATCGCGGGCAGTGGCCAAGCGAGCTTCCAGCGGTCCGGCGCCGGACGGCGTGGGGGCGTCCGCCAAGGCCTCGTCCAGCCCCATCAGCAAGGCAGCCGGTCCGGCAGCCGCCGTGGCGGTGAGCAGCGTACGGCGGCGCATGGAGTCCTCCTCGGCGTCACTCGGGCTGGCCGTCACTTTAGTGGCCGCCGAGGCCGTCGCAGACGGTGGCGCAAGGGAAGTCACCAGGATGTGTCGAGGAACTCCGACTTCGAGTGCGGCGCGGTACACCAGCGCCAGATCGACGATCCGCGTGCGGCGCTCCAACCGGGAGACCGTTGCCGGCGAGCAGCCAAGACGGTCACCGAGGGCGGCCAGCGTCCACGCGCGGTACTCACGCCCCAGCCGGATCAGTGCGCCGGTCCGCCGCTGCGCAGCTAACTCACGCGCTCGCATACTGTTCCAGAGGGGGTCAACGGGCACTGGCCCCTCCCCTGCCACGCAACCGGTCCTTCTACGGTAGGGCTGCCGGAGGGAAGCGTCGAGACAGCTTGCAGGACGTGCAAACGCATTTCCCAGATGGGAAGTTGGTCGCCAGCGAACGGAGCGATGCGCTGTTCTGGGCGCGTCGCCCCCATCCCCGGAGGCATCGTCTACCGGAGGCATCATGGCCACCGCAGCTGCACCACTCCAGGCCCCCGACCCGACTACCGGACCGGTCCGCTCCGTACGCGATGTCGTGCCGGCCGACCTGTGGGAGAAGCAGGTCGGGCTCCTCATGCGCGACTACCCGTACGACTCGATCATGGCTGCCCGCGTCCTTGGCCAGGGATACGCCTATCTGCTCACCGCGATGAAGCACCGCGGCGAGTCACTCGGGCTCGCGCCCAGCACACTCGTCGACATAGGCGTCCACACGATCATCCTCGACACCGTGGCGTACGCCGAGCTGTGCAACAAGCACAACAACGGGCACTTCCTGCACCACGTGCCCAAGGTCGAGTTCAAGAACGACGGCTCCGTGATGAAGACGGCCCACCGGATAGCCGGCGACGGCTGGGAGGTCGATCTGTCGTTGTGGACCGACGCCGCCAACTGCGGCCCATGCCACCCCGGCAACGACTCGCACTGACCACTCCACATCGCCGTTACGTTGGTGCCCCGGCCAACCGGCCCGGGCACTGAGGCACGCCAGGGTGAGTTTCCGCTGAATCGCACCACCCGCCACGGCACACACGCCAGGATGAGGCGGGTGACCACCACCTCCCCCGACCTCTGGCACCACTACGGCCGCACCCGTGCCGCCACAGAGCGGGCCGTCCCCAGGGCCTTCCGCTGGACCTGGAGCCAGGACAGCGGGCCCGGCCCGGAGGTCCTCGGCGACCTGAACGGGCGCCGCATCGGCGACCTCGGTGCCGGGGCGGCCCGGCATGCGGCCCATCTGGCGACCCACCACCAGCCGGACTGGGTCACAGCCGTCGACGCCTCGCCCGCGCAGCACGCCATGGCCACCGACCTCTTCGGCCACCTCGCGCCGTGCCTGAGCATCTTGCAGTCCGACGTGGTGGAGCACCTGCACACCATGGCCGGCAGCTACGACATGCTGTACAGCGTCTTCGGCGCCGTGGACTTCACCGACCCGCAGGAGCTGCTGCCTGCGGCATCCACAGCGCTTCGGCCCGGTGGGCGGCTGGTCTTCTCCACCCTCGCCCACTACCTCAACGGCGCCCCCGCCCAGCCCGATGTGGTGCACGCCGACATCCCTGCGAAGACGCCCGACGGCGAGCCGACCACGATGCGCCGCTGGGTGCTCCAGGAGCACGTCTGGGCCAAGCTCCTCGACGGAGCCGGGTTCACCGGCATCGACGTCGACGTGCTGCCGACCACCACCGGCGAGCCACGTACCGCCACCACGCTGCTGGTCACGGCCTTCCGTCCGACGGCCTGACCGGCGCGTCCCTCCCGCCCGCGCGAAGGAGCCCCCACGGCCGTCCGTAGGGGCTCCCCGTGTCATGGCCGGTCCATGGGCCGGGCCGGGCTCAGCCCAGCGCGTCCACGTCCCGCACCGCGCCCTTGTCCGCGCTGGTCGCCATCGCCGCGTAGGCGCGCAGGGCCGCCGAGACCTTGCGTTCGCGCTGCTTGGGGGCGTAGACGCCGCCCAGCGCCGCGCGGCGGGTGGCCAACTCCTCATCGGTGACGAGGAGATCGATGGAGCGGTGGGGGATGTCGATGCGGATCCGGTCGCCGTCCTCGACCAGGGCGATCGCGCCGCCGGAGGCCGCCTCGGGCGAGGCGTGGCCGATGGACAGGCCCGAGGTGCCGCCGGAGAAGCGGCCGTCGGTGATCAGGGCGCAGGCCTTGCCCAGGCCGCGGCCCTTGAGGAACGACGTCGGGTAGAGCATCTCCTGCATGCCGGGGCCGCCCTTGGGGCCCTCGTAGCGGATGACGACGACGTCGCCCTCCTTGATCTGCTTGGTGAGGATCTTGTCGACCGCGTCCTCCTGCGACTCGCAGACCACGGCCGGGCCCTCGAAGGTCCAGATGGACTCGTCGACGCCGGCGGTCTTCACCACGCAGCCGTCCTCGGCGATGTTGCCCCTGAGGACCGCCAGGCCGCCGTCCTGGGAGTAGGCGTGCTCGACGGAGCGGATGCAGCCGCCCTCGGCGTCCACGTCCAGCGACTCCCAACGCTCGGACTGCGAGAAGGCGGTGGCCGAGCGCTTGCAGCCGGGGGCGGCGTGCCACAGCTCGACGGCCTCGGCGGACGGGGAGCCACCGCGCACGTCCCAGGTCTTCAGCCAGTCGGCGAGGGTCGGCGAGTGGACAGTGTGCACGTCCTCGTTGAGCAGGCCGCCGCGGTAGAGCTCGCCGAGGATCGCGGGGATGCCGCCGGCGCGGTGCACGTCCTCCATGTAGTACGTGCCGCCGGGGGCGACGTTCGGGGCGACCTTGGCCAGGCAGGGCACCCGGCGCGAGACGGCGTCGATGTCCTTGAGGTCGTAGTCCAGCTCGGCCTCCTGGGCGGCGGCGAGCAGGTGGAGGATGGTGTTGGTGGAGCCGCCCATGGCGATGTCCAGGGCCATGGCGTTCTCGAACGCGGCGCGGGTGGCGATGTTGCGCGGCAGGACGGACTCGTCGCCGTCCTCGTAGTAGCGCTTGGTGATCGCCACGACCGTGCGGCCGGCGTTCTCGTAGAGCGCCTTGCGGGCGGTGTGGGTGGCCAGCACCGAGCCGTTGCCGGGCAGGGACAGGCCGATCGCCTCGGTGAGGCAGTTCATCGAGTTGGCGGTGAACATGCCGGAACACGAGCCGCAGGTGGGGCAGGCGTTCTCCTCGATCCGCAGCACGTCCTCGTCGGAGACGTTCTCGTTGACCGAGTCCACGATCGCGTTGATCAGGTCCAGCTTGCGCACGGTGCCGTCGACGAGGGTGGCCTGGCCGGCCTCCATCGGGCCGCCGGAGACGAAGACCACCGGGATGTTCAGGCGCATCGCGGCCATCAGCATGCCGGGGGTGATCTTGTCGCAGTTGGAGATGCAGATCAGCGCGTCGGCGCAGTGCGCCTCGACCATGTACTCGACGGAGTCGGCGATCAGGTCACGCGACGGCAGCGAGTACAGCATGCCGCCGTGGCCCATGGCGATGCCGTCGTCGACCGCGATGGTGTTGAACTCGCGGGGCACGGCGCCGGCCTCACGGATGGCGTCGCTGACGATCCGGCCGACGGGGGCGAGGTGGGTGTGGCCGGGCACGAACTCGGTGAAGGAGTTGGCGACCGCGACGATCGGCTTGCCGATGTCCTCGCTCGCTACGCCCGAGGCCCGCATAAGGGCGCGGGCGCCCGCCATGTTGCGGCCATGGGTAACGGTGCGGGACCTCAGCTCAGGCACGATGGTCACTCCCTCGGGGTTCGTCCGTACGACCGCCGGGTCCGGTGCGGGGGCCGGGGGCCGGTCACCCACCGGGCGGCGTCATATAGCAGCTGAAGCCGAGGTTACGCTCTTGATCCAAGATCTGGACAGTGACTCCGGTATGTGAGACGGGTGACCGTAGTGCGGACAGCTGGCGAGCGCCGTACGGGCCGCCGCGGGCCGCGGGCCGCGGGCTGCCGCGACCGTCGCCGGCCGAGCGTCGCGCCTGGCCACGACCGCCGTCGCCAGCCGGGCGTCACGCCTCGGTGAGGTACCGCTGCAAGGCCGGCGCCACCATCGCGATGATCTGCTCCGGCTCCGCGGAGGCCATCGGCTCCATCCTGATCACATAGCGCAGCAGGGCGATCCCGATGAGCTGACCGGCGGCCAGCTGGGCGCGGAACTCCGGCTCGGGAACGGTGAGTTCGCCCGCCACCCGCTGGAGCATCTGCCGGGCCACGAGGCCGCGCAGTACCGCTGCCGCGGTCTCGTTGGTCAGCGCCGAGCGCATGATTGCCAGCAGCGGCTGCCGGGTGACCTGGTTCTCCCAGATGCCGAACATGAAGCGGGCCATCCGCTCGCCGACGTCCGCGCCACCGCCGGCGATGACGTCCGGCATGGTCAGCGCGGGCGCGAAGGTGAGCTCGATGGCCGCGCCGAAGACCTGCTCCTTGGTGCCGAAGTAGTGGTGCACCAGGGCCGCGTCCACCCCGGCCGCCTTGGCGATCCCGCGGACCGAGGTCCGGTCGTAGCCCCGCTCGGCGAACTCCGCGCGGGCCGCGGCCAGGATCTGCTCCCGGGTGCCGGGGCCGGCCTCCGCGGAGCGGGCGGGACGGCCACGGCGCCGGGCGGGACGTGCGGCAGGACGCGGGGCGGGGGCCCCGTCCGGTTCTCCGTCCTGTCCCTGTCCGGCGCGCCCGGGCCCGTCGTCCGGTTCTCCGTCCTGCTCCTGCCCGGCGTGCCCGGGCCCGTCGTCCAGCCGTCCGCTCTGCCCCTGCCCCTCGCGCCCGGAACCGCTCTCCGGCCCCCCGCCGTCCGCGCGCTCGCTCACGAGCCGGGCACCCAGGTCGGCGACGCCAGGTGGAGCCGGGTGAAGGCCAGGGCCTCGGCCAGGTCGGCCTCCCGCTCGGCGGCGGACATCGCCCGGCGGGTGTTGACCTCGACGACCACATGCCCGTCGAAGCCGCTCGCGGCCAGCCGCTCCAGCACCTGTGCGCAGGGCTGACTGCCGCGCCCGGGCACCAGGTGCTCGTCCTTGGCCGAGCCGTTGCCGTCGGCCAGGTGGACGTGCGCCAGTCGGTCGCCCATCCGCGCCACCATCTCCAGCGCGTCGTTGCGCGCGGTGGCGGTGTGCGAGAGGTCGACGGTGAAGTGCCGGTAGTCGTCGTTGGTGGGGTCCCAGTCCGGGGCGTACGCCAGCATCTCGCGGTCCCGGTAGCGCCACGGGTACATGTTCTCGACGGCGAACCGGACGTCGGTCTCGCCCGCCATCCGCCACACCCCGCGGACGAACTCCCGGGCGTAGCTGCGCTGCCAGCGGAACGGCGGATGCACCACCACCGTCGAGGCGCCCAGCTTCTCCGCCGCCGTACGGGCCCGTTGCAGCTTCACCCACGGGTCGGTGGACCACACCCGCTGGGTGATCAGCAGGCACGGCGCGTGCACGGCCAGCACCGGCACGCCGTGGTAGTCGGACAGCCGGCGCAGCGCCTCGATGTCCTGGCTGACGGGGTCCGTCCACACCATGACCTCGACGCCGTCGTAGCCCAGGCGCGCGGCGATCTCGAAGGCCGTCGCCGTCGACTCCGGATACACCGAGGCCGTGGACAGCGCGACCTTCGCATCCGGGATGCGCACCACTGGCTCTGTCACGAGGGACAGCGTAAGGGCCACCACGGCGCACGGGGCAGGAGTCCCGACAGCCGCGACACCCGGTCAGCGGGCCGCGTCCCGCTCCGTACGCGCTGCGGGAACGGCGTGACCGGCGGTACGGGTGTGACGGAGCGCCGGGCGCGGACGTGACGAGTCTCACGCCGGGCCGCCGCCCCGCCCTCCGGCTACGGCAGGTGGTCCAGCCGTCGCAGGATGACGCCCTCGCGCAGTGCCCACGGGCAGATCTCCAGGGTCTCCACCCCGAAGAGGTCCATCGCCGCCTCCGCGACCAGCGCCCCGGCCAGCAGCTGCCGCGAGCGCCCCTCCGACACGCCGGGCAGCGCCGCCCGTTCCCGCGCCGGCATCCCGGCCAGCCGCGGCACCCACTCCTCCAGCTTCTTGCGGGTCAGCTCGCGCTGGACGTAGAGGCCCTCGGCGGAGCGTGCGGCACCCGCGATCCGGGCCAGCTGCCGGAAGGTCTTGGACGTGCCGACGACGCGGTCGGGAGTGCCGTACCGGCTGAACTCGCTGACCACCTTGGCGATCTCGGCCCGCACCCGCCGGCGCAGCCCCCGTACGTCCTCGGACTCCGGCGGGTCGCCGGGCAGGTCGCCCGAGGTCAGCCGGCCCGCCCCGAGCGGCAGCGAGACCGCCACGTCCGGGTCCTCGTCCAGGCCGTAGGCGATCTCCAGCGAGCCGCCGCCGATGTCCAGCACCAGCAGCCGGCCCGCGGACCAGCCCAGCCAGCGGCGCGCGGCCAGGAAGGTCAGCCGCGCCTCGTCCTCCCCGGAGAGCACCTGGAGGTCCACGCTGGTCTCCAGGGCGACCCGGCGCAGCACGTCCTCGCCGTTGGTGGCCTCCCGCACCGCGGAGGTGGCGAACGGCAGCACGCTCTCGACGCCCTTGTCCTCGGCCACCTGGAGCGCGTCGAGGACGGTCGCCACCAGCTGCTCCACGCCCGCATCGCTTATGGCGCCGCTCTCGTCGAGCAGCTCCGCAAGGCGCAGCTCCGCCTTGTGCGAGTAGGCGGGCAGCGGGCGCGCGCCCGGGTGCGCGTCCACCACCAGCAGATGGACCGTATTCGAACCCACATCGAGGACACCGAGTCTCATACGGGGAAACCTACTGCGCGCACGGCACACTCCTCTCGGCGCGGTCCCCCCAGGCCCCGGGCCGTGTTCGCGCGGGGGCCCGGCCCGCCACACGGGAAATTGCAGAATTCCGCAATTGCTCAGGTCCGCGCGGCGCCCCGTACGCTGGACCCCGTGGCTAAGACGAAAAAGGCGAAGCACGAAAAAGCGCTGAAGAAGGAAGAAAAGCGGCGTGCCCAGGCGGCCGGGGCCCCGGCCGACGAGGTCGGGCTCGACTTCGCCCGCGCCTGGGTCACCTTCCCCGACCCGGCGGACGACGAGCAGCTCTTCCGCTGCGACCTGACCTGGCTGACCTCTCGCTGGACCTGCATCTTCGGCAGCGGCTGCCAGGGCATCCAGGCCGGCCGCGCGGACGACGGCTGCTGCACGCTCGGGGCGCACTTCTCGGACGACGACGACGAGCAGCGGGTCGCCGACCACGTGGCGCGGCTCACGCCCGACCTGTGGCAGTTCCACGACGTCGGCACCGAGACCGGCTGGGTCGAGGAGGACGAGGACGGCGAGCGGCAGACCCGCCGCTGGCAGGGCTCCTGCATCTTCCAGAACCGCCCCGGCTTCCCGGCCGGCGCGGGGTGCTCGCTGCACATCCTCGCGCTGCGCGAGGGCCGCGAGCCCCTGGAGACCAAGCCGGACGTCTGCTGGCAGCTGCCGGTGCGGCGCACCTACGACTGGATCGACCGGCCCGACGACACCCAGGTGCTCCAGGTGACGATCGGCGAGTACGACCGCCGCGGCTGGGGGCCGGGCGGCCACGACCTGCACTGGTGGTGCACCTCCGCCACCTCGGCGCACGGCGCGGGCGAACCGGTCTACGTCTCCTACAAGCCGGAGCTCACCGAGCTGATGGGCAAGAAGGGCTACGCCAAGCTCGTCGAGCTGTGCGAGGAGCGGCTGGCGGCGACCCTGCCGATGGCGCCGCACCCCGCGGACCCGCAGCAGCCGCCGGGGCCCTCGAAGGCGACCAAGGACCAGAAGCACCAGAAGGTGACCTGAGGCGCTTCCCCCCGGCTCTTCGCGGGCGCCCGCCGTCGAGGCCGCTGCGTGCGGCCGGCCCCGCTGAGCGTCCGGCCCCGTAGCGCGGGGCCGGCCGCTCAGCGCGCCGGGCGCGTCGTGTTGAAGGGCGTCGAGGACGGCTTCGGGGTGCTCGCGGTCGGCGTCGGGGACGGAGTGGGGCTGGTGGGCGTGGGGGTCGGCGCGGGATGGGTGGGCGTCGGCGTCCCCGGGTGCGTGGGGTGCGTCGGGTGCGAGGGGACCGGCGTTGGGCGGGTGGGCCCCGGCCCGTGCGGGTGGCCGGGCGCCGGACCGGTCGCGCCGTAGCCCTCCATCGTCACGGCGGTGCCACCGGGCTCGATGGCGACCCTGGCCCGCCAGTGGCCCGCGGGCTCCCGGTCATGGTCCACATAGATCGTGATCGTCGCCGTCTCCCCCGGCCGCAGCGAACCCGCCGTCCGGCTCAGCTGCAGCCAGGCCGCGCCCGGCGACGCCGTCCAGTGCACCGGCGTACCGCCCGAGGCGCTGAGGGTGATCAGCGTCGCCCGGCCGCTCGGCTGCGCGGCGACCGTCAGCCGGCCCGGGCCCTTCTGCGACCGTCCCGCCGCCCCGCCCGGCCGCACCGGCGTGCCGTCCGCGCTGACCACCTCGACCGACACATCGGGCGTCCCGTCACCGGCGGTGAAACCGGGCACGGGCGTCGTACGGGCGTTGCCGGCGTTCTCGTACGGGCGGCCGCCCAGTCGTGGGCCGGCCTCGTGCTCGCTGGCCGTCACCGAGGGCGAGCTGTCCGCCGCCTCCCCCGTGGCCGGGGCCTCCCGGTAGGCCGCCCAGAGGGCCAGCACCGGCGCCGCGACGACCGTCGCCACCACCGTCGTCGTCAGCGCCCGGGCGCGCAGCCTGCGCCGGCGGGCCGCCCGGTCCGTCGGCGCGCCCACCGGGAAGCCGCTGCGGTCATAGCGAGGAGAACCGTTTGCCCCGGCCGCCCGGCCACCGCGCCCGGCCCCGGGCACCCCTTCGGCCCGGCCCGAACGGGAGCGGCGGGCCGCCGCCAGCGCACCGGCCACCGCTTCCCGGGGCGCCCCGACCAGCGGCAGCGCGCCCTGAGCCACCGGTGCGGTGCCCGGCCACGTCCCCGGTACCGTCGCCCGCTCCGCGCTCCGCCGGCACTCGGCGCAGTCGTCGACATGCCGCACCAGCTCCCGGCTCAGCGCCGCGCCCAGCAGCAGCTGACTGTCACCGGCCAGCCGCGCGACCTCACGGCACCGCCCGGACTCGACGACCGCCAGCGCCGCCCGGGTCCGCTCCACCTCGCAGGACGCGGTGGCCAGCAGCGCCCGAGTGGCGATCGGGTCGGCACCGAGCACCGCGGCGACCTCGTCGGCGGAGAGCCGGTGGCGCACCGAGAGCTCCAGCGCCTCCCGCTGCTCGGGGGTGGTGCCGGCCGCCTCCGGCCAGGCCAGCGCGGCGAGTTCGCGCTGCCGCTGCCCGGTGTCCGGCCGCCGCGCCGCGGCACGTCCGCCGTCCCCGCGCCGCGCCCCGGACCCTTCGCGCCGGCCGGAGCGGCCCGCGTCCGGGCCGGTCCGCTCGGCGAGCCGGCGCAGACAGGCCCAGCGGGCCAGCGCATAGAACCAGGAGCGGTGCAGCACCGGGTCGGCGGGCCGCCGGGTGTGGTGCCGTTCGGCGAGCGCCAACACCTCACCGAGCACCGTGGTCGCCGCATCGTGGTCGCACAGGACGGACAGACAGTAGGTGAACAGCCCGTCCAGATACGGCTGATGGCCGTCGCCGGACTCGGCCGCGGTGGGCGGCGCGGGCCGCTCGGCGGGCTGTGGGCGGCTCCGGCGCCGGTCGTCGCCGCGCGACCGGTGTGCGCCGGTGGAGTGCGTGGGGTGCTCGGGCCTGCTGCTCATCACCCGGGCGACGGTAGGGGGATGATGCAGCCAGGCCTGCTCTCCTCGCACACTTTTAACCCTTACGGGTGACCATCTCCCTCAAAAGGGGACACCGCCCTTCCTTTCCGCCGGCCGGTGCGCTCCACGTGGCGCCACCCGGTCGGAGCGCACCGGCCGCGCGAGGCCCCTCCCGCCCCTCGGGCGACGGCGCTGTCACACCCCGCCGCTACGGTGACTCCATGGCAACTCGTAAATCGTCGGGCAAGGAGCGCCCCTCGTACCGCTGCACGGAGTGCGGCTGGACCACCGCGAAGTGGCTCGGCCGCTGCCCCGAGTGCCAGGCGTGGGGCACCGTCGAGGAGTTCGGCGGCACCCCGGCGGTCCGTACGACCGCGCCCGGCCGGGTCACCACCGCCGCCCTGCCCATCGGCCAGGTCGACGGCCGGCAGGCCACCGCCCGCTCCACCGGCGTGGACGAGCTCGACCGGGTGCTGGGCGGCGGGCTGGTCCCCGGCGCCGTGGTGCTGCTGGCCGGCGAGCCCGGCGTCGGCAAGTCCACCCTGCTGCTGGACGCCGCCGCCAAGTCGGCCTCCGACGCACACCGCACCCTCTACGTCACCGGCGAGGAGTCCGCGAGCCAGGTGCGGCTGCGCGCCGACCGCATCGGCGCCCTCAGCGACCACCTCTACCTCGCGGCCGAGACCGACCTCTCCGCCGTCCTCGGCCACCTCGACACCGTCAAGCCCTCCCTGCTCGTCCTGGACTCGGTGCAGACCGTCGCCTCCCCCGAGATCGACGGCGCCCCCGGCGGCATGGCCCAGGTCCGGGAGGTCGCCGGCGCGCTGATCCGGGCCTCCAAGGAACGCGGCATGTCGACCCTGCTGGTCGGCCATGTCACCAAGGACGGCGCCATCGCCGGCCCCCGCCTGCTGGAACACCTCGTCGACGTGGTCCTGCACTTCGAGGGCGACCGGCACGCCCGCCTGCGCCTGGTCCGCGGCGTCAAGAACCGCTACGGCACCACCGACGAGGTCGGCTGCTTCGAGCTGCACGACGAGGGCATCACCGGCCTCGCCGACCCCTCCGGGCTGTTCCTGACCCGCCGCGCCGAACCGGTGCCCGGCACCTGCCTGACCGTGACCCTGGAGGGTCGCCGCCCGCTCGTCGCCGAGGTCCAGGCGCTCACCGTCGACTCCCAGATCCCCTCCCCCCGGCGCACCACCTCCGGACTGGAGACCTCCCGGGTGTCGATGATGCTCGCCGTCCTGGAGCAGCGCGGCCGGATCAGCGCCCTCGGCAAGCGCGACATCTACAGCGCCACCGTCGGCGGGGTGAAGCTCACCGAGCCCGCCGCCGACCTCGCCGTGGCCCTCGCCCTGGCCAGCGCCGCCAGCGACACCCCGCTGCCCAAGAACCTCGTCGCCATCGGCGAAGTGGGGCTCGCCGGCGAGGTCAGAAGGGTCACCGGCGTCCAGCGCCGACTGTCCGAAGCCGCCCGGCTCGGCTTCACCCACGCCCTGGTCCCCTCCGACCCCGGCAAGATCCCCGAGGGAATGCGGGTGATGGAGGTCGCCGACGTCGGACAGGCGCTGACCGTGCTGCCCAAGCGCATGCGCCGGGAGGCCCCACAGGAAGAGGGCGTACGCCGGTAGACTTTGCCCTGGTCTCGCCCGTCACCGCAGAATTGGCTGTCGGCCACGTACGCTCCGCTGGTACGTCAACCACGGCATGGGCCGGGCGGCCTGCGGACCGAGCGACCCTTGCGACGGAGGAGTGCAGTGGCAGTCAACGACCGGGCATCGACTCCCGGCAGGTCCGGTGGGAACCCCGGCACCGAGAGCCTGATGCGCGCCTCGCTGAGCGCCGTCGCGCCCGGTACCGCGCTGCGCGACGGCCTGGAACGGATCCTCCGCGGCAACACCGGCGGCCTGATCGTGCTGGGCTTCGACAAGACCGTCGAGACCATGTGCACCGGCGGCTTCGTCCTCGATGTCGAATTCACCGCCACCCGCCTGCGCGAGCTGTGCAAGCTGGACGGCGCCCTGGTCCTCGACAAGGACATCACCAAGATCCTCCGGGCCGGCGTCCAGCTGGTCCCCGACGCCTCCATCCCCACGGAGGAGACCGGCACCCGCCACCGCACCGCCCAGCGGGTCTCCATCCAGGCCGGCTTCCCCGTCGTCTCGGTCAGCCAGTCCATGCGGCTGATCGCCCTGTACGTCGACGGTGAGCGCCGCGTCCTGGAGGAGTCCGCCGCGATCCTCTCCCGCGCCAACCAGGCGCTGGCCACCCTGGAGCGCTACAAGCTCCGGCTGGACGAGGTCGCCGGCACCCTCTCCGCACTCGAGATCGAGGACCTGGTCACGGTCCGCGACGTCAGCGCGGTCGCCCAGCGCCTGGAGATGGTCCGCCGGATCGCCACCGAGATCGCCGAGTACGTGGTCGAACTCGGCACCGACGGCCGGCTGCTCGCCCTCCAGCTCGAAGAGCTGATCGCCGGCGTGGAGCCGGAGCGCGAGCTGGTCGTCCGGGACTACGTCCCCGAGCCCACCGCCAAGCGCTCCCGCACCGTCACCGAAGCGCTCTCCGAGCTGGACTCGCTTACCCACACCGAGCTGCTCGAACTCCCCATCGTGGCCCGTGCGCTGGGCTACAGCGGCTCCCCCGAGACCCTGGACTCGGCGGTCTCCCCCCGCGGCTTCCGCCTGCTGGCCAAGGTCCCCCGCCTCCCCGGCACGGTCATCGAACGCCTCGTCGACCACTTCGGCGGGCTGCAGAAGCTCCTCGCCGCCAGCGTCGACGACCTCCAGACGGTCGACGGCGTCGGCGAGGCCCGCGCCCGCTCCGTACGCGAGGGCCTGTCGCGACTGGCCGAGTCGTCGATCCTGGAGCGGTACGTCTGACCACCGTGCACCGGTACGGACGGCGGCAGGGGCCGCGGTAGACGACGGGGCCGGGGAACGGCGGAGCCACCGCTTCCGCGGCCCGGCCCGCCGCCCGCCGGCCCCCTCCGTCAGGGGGTCATCGGGCCCCGTCCGTCAGGGCGTCCGCCCGCCCCCGTCCAGCACCGCCGCCTCCTTCTGCGGCGCCAGACCCACCGCCGGGCGGTCCGGCCGCTGCGGCGCCGAGCCACCGATCTCCTGGAGCCAGGCCCAGGTGTCGGCGACGGTCTCCCGCACGGGACGGCAACGCAGCCCGCTCGCCAGGACCTTGGTGACATCCGCCCCGTAGAACGCGTCGCGCAGTTCACTCGGCGGGATCCAGATGGGCAGCTCGGTCCACGGCTCGATGCCGGCGGCCAGCACCTCCTCCGGGTCCTTCCAGCGCAGCTCCGCGTCCGAGCCGGTCACCTCCACACAGCTCTCCAGCAACTCGCCCATCGTGGCGTGCCCGACCCCGCTCAGCATGTTGTAGGCGCCGCCGAGGCCGGCCGTCAGCGCATCGAGGAGCCACTCGGCCAGGTCACGCACATCGATGTACTGCAGCGCCGTCTCCCGCGGCCCCGGCGCCAGGACCGGTCCGCCGCGGGCGATCCGGCCGAGCCACCACGGCAGCCGCCCGATGTTCTCGTAGGGGCCGATGATCAGCCCCGCCCGGACCAGCAGCGCCCGCTCCCCGAACGCCTCGACCGCGGCCACCTCGCCGCCCCGCTTTGCCGCCGCGTAGTCCGCACCGTCCGTGGAGTCGGCCGAACCGTCCACCAACGGGCCGTTCTCGTCGAGCCCGTACGCGGCCGGGTAGGCGTACACCGACCGGCTGGAGACGTACGCATACGTCCGGGCCCGCCCGGCCAGCAGCCGCGCGGCGTCCCGTACGGCCGAGGGCGCGCCGGACCAGGTGTCGACGACGGCGTCCCACTCGCCCTCTTTCAGGGCCGCCAGGCCCGCCGCGTCCCCGCGGTCCCCGTGCAGCGCCGTCGCGCCCTGCGGCGGCGCATGGTGGCCGCGGTGGAAGACCGTGACCTGCCAACCCCGGGCCAGCGCGGCCTCGGTGACCGCCCGTCCCACGAATTCCGTTCCGCCCAGCATCAGAAGCCTCATACCGGCGACTGTGCCGGACCGGTGCGACCGCCACCAGTGCCGCACGCTCTCGGCGGAATCACTACGGGCGGAACTAACGGAAGCGGAGCTTCCAGGAGGACGCGGGCCCGCTGCCGGGCAGCGGTGGGGGCGTTTCTTTTGGATCTTCGGGGATCAGCGAGCCACGAAGGTCCGAAAGAGGCGCCCTAGTCCTTGGCCAGCTCGAACGTCGTGTGCGCCGTCTTCAGGCCCGGCACCTGCGCCTCGATCCGGTACGCACCGGCCGGCACGGTGGCCGAACTCGGCGTCGCGCAGCGCGGGCCACTGGCCCGGCGGTCCCACTCGACGGTGCGCGTGACCGCGCCCTTGGCCGGCACCTTCAGCAGCGCGGGGGCCGTGCCGGACGGGCAGTCGTTGGAGGCCCACACCCGGTCGTCGCCGGCCGAGTCGGTGATGGTCAACACCGCGGCCTTCCGCCCGAGGTCGACCTTGCACTCGTCGTCGGCGGTGTTCTTGACCGTCAGCTCGAACGTCGGCTTCCGGTCCGGGGAGTAGGAGTCCTTCTTGCTGCGCAGGACCAACTCTACGGTGGGAGAGGTGCAGTTGGGGAGGGAGGAGTCGGCCGGTACGGCGCTGCCGGAGCCCTGGCCGAGCGGCCCGCTGCCACCCGAGGCCGAGCCGGAACCGCTGTCCCCGGAGCCACTGCCGTCACCGGAATCACCGCCGCCGCCCGACGCGTCATCGCCGCCGCCCGAACCGGAGTCCGAGCCCGAGCCCCCGCCGGCCGACTCATCGCGTCCGCCCGGCCGTTGATCGTCCGACGAGCCTCCGGAGGAGGGTCCGGGCGTGATGGAGTTCGCGGGACCCTTTCCGTGCGAACCGCCCTTGCCCTCCTCGCCGTTGCCGCCACCGACCCCGCCCAAGGTGAGCGCCCAGACGACCAGAACGGCGAGCAGGACGACGATGGCCAGCGCAACGGCCCTCCGCCGCCAGTAGATGGAGGAGGGGAGCGGCCCGATCGGATTGCGCAGTGATCCCACGCGGAAACTCTACGAGAGATCAGCAGCCACACCGGCCACTACCCGCCGCATCGGACTGCAACTTTTCCCATGATCGGTCCGGAGCGGTTCCCGCAGCCGCGTTTCCCACCGTAACGGGCCCGATGCCCCGTTAGCGCGTTTCCTTCGGATCTCCGCGGTCTGCTCCGCTCCGGCCGCACTTCCGGCCGTTGCCCCCGACGTTCACCGCCGCGCCGACGGTCCGCCTCAGGCCCGTCGCCACTCCTCCTTGTGCCCGAAGCCCTGCCCGTTGTCGATCAGCCGGAGCCAGTCGGGGCGCAGCTCCCACAGGGTGGTGCGCTCCAGGGCGTCCCGGAGGCGGTCGCTCTGCCCGACGAAGGGGAAGCGTCCGGTGTAGGCCCGCCAGCCGGCCGCCCGCTCGGCGCCGGACAGGGTGCGGCAGCGCCCCCGCCCCTGGAGCCCGGTCAGCTCGCTCCACTCCTGGCCGTCCCGCTGCACCGTGAACGCGACCCGGGCGCCGGGCTCCGCGAGTGCCCGGCCGTGCCGGGTCGTGGTCGCGGTGACGAAGTACAGCACCGGATCCGGGCCGGAGCCCCCCGGTGCCCCACCGCTGCCGGCCATGCGGTCGCCACCGCCGGCCGGCCCACCGCCCGTCGCGTAGAGCACCGCACAGGCCTGCGGGCCGTCCTCGTCCCCGTACGCCAGCGTCATGGTGGTGTGCGCGGCCAGCGCCCGCCGGATCGACTCCGGGCAGGCCGGCTCCCCCGCCACGCCCGCGGTTTCCGTGTGTCCCGTACCGCTCATCCCTGCACCGCACCGTTCGTCGCCGGTGCGCACCGCTCATCCCCGCGCACCGTGGCCGTTCGTCCTTCCGTCCCCGCATCTTCCCCCGCCCCACGTCCTTCTTCTTCCCGCCCCGGGCCGCCCTTCCGCACTGCCGCCCCTACCGCCGGTAGCGGCCACCGTGCGTACGCCGCCGTCCTGCGTGCGGGTGGGCGCGCGGCGGGGCGGGCCCGGTGCGTTTCCCGGGCGCGGGCCGACGTGCCAGGATCGGCGGTGCCATGACTTCGACTCCTGTCACCTCCACCGCCACGACCGCCGCCGCCGAGACCGCCTCCGCCGCCGTTCCGGCCGCGGGCGCCGCAGACGGGGCCGGGCTGCACGGCCCGGTCACCGACTGGTTCGACGAGCACGCCCGCGATCTGCCCTGGCGCCGCCCCGAGGCGGGCGCCTGGGGTGTGATGGTGAGCGAGTTCATGCTGCAGCAGACCCCGGTCAGCAGAGTGCTGCCGGTGTACGAGCAGTGGATGGCCCGCTGGCCGCGCCCTGCCGACCTGGCCGCCGAGGCGCCGGGCGAGGCGGTTCGGGCGTGGGGCCGGCTGGGCTACCCGCGGCGCGCGCTGCGTCTGCACGCCGCCGCATCCGCCATACAGGAGCGGCACGGCGGTGATGTGCCGCGGGAACACGGCCAGCTGCTGGCGCTGCCCGGCGTCGGGGAGTACACCGCCGCCGCGGTGGCGTCGTTCGCGTACGGGCAGCGGCACGCGGTGCTGGACACCAATGTGCGCCGGGTGTTCGCGCGGGCGGTGACCGGGCGGCAGTTCCCGCCGAACGCCACCACCGCGGCGGAGCGGAAGCTCGCCCGCCAGCTGCTGCCCGAGGACGAGGGCCTGGCCGCGCGCTGGGCGGCGGCCACGATGGAGCTGGGAGCGCTGCTGTGTACGGCGCGAACGCCGGAGTGCCACCGCTGCCCGATCGCGGCGCAGTGTGCGTGGCGGCTGGCCGGGTCGCCGGCGCACGACGGGCCGCCGCGGCGCACCCAGGCGTACGCGGGAACGGACCGTCAGGTGCGCGGCAAGCTGCTGGCGGTGCTGCGGGAGGCGGTCACGCCGGTGCCGCAGCAGGTGCTGGACGCGGTGTGGGACGAGCCGGTGCAGCGGGCCCGGGCGTTGGACGGGCTGGTCTCGGACGGTCTGGTGGAGCCGGTGACCGGGGGTCGGTACCGCCTGCCGCTGTCGTAGCGGGACGGTCACAGAGCGCCGATCAGGCCCGGTTGCCGCGGCGGCCGGGCCTGATGCCGTGTCAGACCTCGGGTGTACTGACGGAAAAGCGCCGACAATATGGCCGGATGGCACCACCCGTAAGGGACGGTCACCGCAGGGAAGTGCCTCGTAGGCCTTGTGGTGGGGGCCACCCTCCGTCCGGAGGAGGACCCGCGGGGGCCCGCCGTCCGTCCGAGGTATGACCCCCAGCGGGCTGTTACACAACCGAGGGTTTTCCGTGCACTCCTTGTGGGGCCCACGCACATTACGCCGCAACACCCTCTCCGTAGCGTCTTCCCCGTGCTGGAGACGACCGCCAGCACGGTCAACGTGGGGAATCGCAAGCGGATCGGAGGCGTCGAAATGGCGACCAGCGGCGGCAAGGTACTGGACTTCGAAGAGTACGTGCGCACGCGGCAGGAGGCCCTGCTGCGCAGCGCCCGGCGCCTGGTGCCCGACCCGGTGGACGCCCAGGACCTGCTGCAGACGGCCCTGGTCCGCACCTACGGCCGCTGGGACGGCATCGCGGACAAGTCGCTGGCCGACGCCTACCTGCGCCGAGTCATGATCAACACCCGCACGGAGTGGTGGCGGGCGCGCAAGCTGGAGGAGGTGCCCACCGAGCAGCTCCCGGACGCGAGCGTGGACGACGGCACCGAGCAGCGCGCCGACCGGGCCCTGCTGATGGACATCCTCGGGGTGCTCGCCCCCAAGCAGCGCAGCGTCGTGGTGCTGCGGCACTGGGAGCAGATGAGCACCGAGGAGACCGCTGCCGCGCTCGGGATGTCCACGGGTACGGTCAAGAGCACCCTGCACCGCGCACTGGCCCGGCTGCGCCAGGAGCTGCAGATGCGGGACATCGACGCACGGATGCTGGAGCGCGGGGAGCAGGAGCGGGAGCGGTGCGCGGCCTGACCGGCGGCGCACGGTATCCGAGCCCTGGTGCCCCTCCGGTAGGGGGCGGCGCGTCGAAGCGCGCGACACTACCGGCAAAAAGCGCGACATTACATGTGAAAACGGTCACGTCCTGGGACAGCGTACGCTTCACAGCTCGACGCGCGACAATCACATCAGGAACAGCAGCGGCATCGGCGGCTGTGCGAGCAGCACGGTGAGCAGGAGCGGATTGTCCAGGAACAGGTTGACCAGGAAAAGGTTGACCAGGATCGGGTTGACCAAGGGCGGCGCGGCCACGGCGGGTGTGGCCGCCGTCGGCCTTTTGCTGGCCGGGTGCAACCCGGGCGGCGAGGGCGTCCGCAGCGAGGGGGCCGCCAGCACCACCCCCGCACCCAAGGGCAGGGTGAGTTCGTCCCCGAGCCCAACCTCCACCGCCAGCTACAAGAAGGTCGACGCCGTCCGGCTGATGAAGGACGACCCCAAGGTCAGCCCGGACGTGAAGAAGTCCCTCTACAAGCCGTGCGCGGCCGACGAGTACCCGGTCGAGGTGACTTATGCGTCGCTCACCGGCAGCACCTCCCAAGACGTCATCGTCAACGTCATGACCTGCGCCGATTCGGTCGGAATCGGCTCGTACGTCTACCGCAGGCACAGCGGCGCGCGGGACGGGTATGACAACGTGTACGCCAACGAGCAGCCGTCGGTGTACGCCGCGGTCAACAAGGGCGAGTTGGAGATCTCCAAGCAGACCTACGCCCCCGGCGACAAGGTCTGCTGCCCGTCCGGCGAGGACGTGACCACGTACCGCTGGACCCACGGCCGCTTCACCTCGGACGACGAGTACCACACCGACTACAGCAAGACCACCGTCGACGGCGGGCAGCCGGGCGACGACCCGGGATCGGAGGGTTGAGACAACGGCATGGCCGACACCCATGTGCTCTTCGTCGAGGACGACGATGTCATCCGCGAGGCCACCCAGCTCGCTCTGGAGCGGGACGGCTTCGTGGTCACCGCGATGCCCGACGGGCTGGCCGGTCTGGAGGCGTTCCGCGCCAACCAGCCCGATATCGCCCTGCTCGATGTGATGGTGCCGGGCCTGGACGGCGTCAGCCTGTGCCGCCGGATCCGCGACGAGTCGACGGTTCCGGTGATCATGCTCTCCGCCCGGGCCGACTCCATCGACGTGGTGCTGGGCCTGGAGGCGGGCGCGGACGACTACGTCACCAAGCCGTTCGACGGGGCGGTGCTGGTCGCGCGGATCCGTGCGGTGCTGCGCCGCTTCGGGCACGCCAGCGGCCCGAACGGCAGCCGGCCGGCGGCCGCCGAGGTGGACGATCCGGCCGAGGCGGTGCTGCGCTTCGGGGACCTGGAGGTCGACACCGAGGGCATGGAGGTGCGCAAGGGCGGCCAGAACGTCGCGCTGACACCCACCGAGATGCGGCTGCTGCTGGAGTTCTCCAACGCCCCCGGTACGGTCCTGTCCCGGGACCGGCTGCTGGAGCGGGTCTGGGACTACGGCTGGGGCGGCGACACCCGGGTGGTGGACGTCCATGTCCAGCGGCTGCGCGGCAAGATCGGCCAGGACCGGATCGAGACGGTCCGCGGCTTCGGTTACAAGCTGAGAGGCTGACGCCCACGGTGGTGAGGCTGGCCCTGCGCACAGGGCTGAGATGGAAGCTCAGCGCAGCGATCGCGCTCGTCGGAGCTCTGGTCGCGGTCGCGCTGAGCCTTGTCGTGCACAATGCAGCCCGCCACTCCATGCTCGACAACAGCCGGGACGTCCAGGTCGAGCGCCTGAACTTCACCCAGAAGATCTTCGAGTCGACCAACCGTCTGCAGTTCGGCGCGAAGATCGACGATCCGGCGCTGCCGCCGGCGCTCCGCAAGGAGGTCGCCGAGAACGAGCGCGCCACCTACCTCCAGGACACCGGGGAGACCGCCCCCGAGGTGTGGGCGGCCACCCCGCTGAGCAACGGCCGGGTGCTGTCGATGCACGACCGCTTCCCGGACCGCTTCGCGGTGCTGGACGACCTGGACCGGGCGCTGGTGATCGGCTCGACCGCGGTCGTGGTCGGCGGCTGTGCCCTGGGCGTACTGGTCGGCGGGCGGCTGTCTCGGCGGCTGCGTAAGGCGGCCGCTGCGGCGGGCAAGCTGGCCGACGGGGACACCTCAGTACGGATCCGCGACGAGGTCGGCGGCGGACGGGTGCACGACGAGACCGACGACCTGGCCTGGGCCGTGGACGCCATGTCGGACGCCCTCCAGGAACGCATCGAGGCCGAACGCCGGGTGACCGCCGACATCGCCCATGAGCTGCGCACCCCGGTGACCGGTCTGCTGACCGCGGCCGAGCTGCTGCCCCCGGGCCGCCCCTCGGAGCTGGTACGGGACCGGGCGCAGGCGCTGCGGACCCTGGTGGAGGACGTACTGGAGGTGGCCCGGCTGGACGGCCACGCCGAGCGGGCCGAACTGCAGGACGTGGTGCTGGGCGAGTTCGTCGTCCGGCGGGTGCGCGCCCTGGACCCGGACATCACGGTCGATGTGGCACGGGAGGCCGAGGTCACCACGGACCCCCGGCGCCTGGAGCGGATCCTGGGCAACCTCATCGCGAACGCGGCCCGGCACGGCAGGCCGCCGATCGAGGTCACGGTCGAGGGCCGGGTCCTACGGGTCCGGGACCACGGGCCCGGATTCCCCGAGGCGCTGCTGCGGGAGGGCCCCAGCCGGTTCCGCACCGGCAGCAGCGACCGGGCCGGCCGCGGCCACGGCCTGGGCCTGACCATCGCGGCCGGCCAGGCCCGGGTGCTCGGCGCCCGCCTCACCTTCCACAACGCCGACGCACTCACGGACGGCTCGACCGGTGCGGTCTCGGTCCTCTGGCTCCCGGAGAACGCCCCGACGAACACGGGCAGCTTTCCGGTGATCACCCTGCCGGATCGCTGACGCTTGGTCTTCTTCCCACGTGTTCGGCTGTCCCGCCGTGGGGGTTTGTCGCCGTTGCTCCCCCACTGCCTTAAGGGCGTGGGAGGTACCCCCACGCGGCGGGCGGTGCCGCTGCGCGGGGCTGTTGGGTGCGGTGACGGGCCTGCGGGGTCTGGTGTGTGGACTGCTTCGCTTTACGTCCACACACCAG
>NZ_JBFAEA010000040.1:0-39468 GCF_040641675.1 Streptomyces sp. NPDC020742 | reverse complement strand
CTTCACAGGCCCCTGAGCCGTCCGGTCCGCTCGGATCGTGAAGTCCATCGCACCCCTTGAGCTGGGGTGTTGCAACGTTCACTAGAACCCAAGCGGGTGCGGGCCCTTCGGCATGGTGGGTGGGTGTCGCGTGTTGCTGTCCGTCCGGCCCGCAGGCCGTCAGCGGCGGTCAGAACTTCCGCGCAGCGCGCCTGAGGTCGTGTTCATGGACGATCGCCTTCGCGTGCCCGTACGAGAGGTCGTGCTCGCCGCGGAGCCAGCTGACCTTCTCGTCGAAGCGGAAGAGGGCGGGGCCTTCGTCAACGGTGCGGAGCCAGTCGGAGATTTCCCGGCCGGTGCAGTGCGGGATACGGGAGAGCATGTTCCGGTGGGTCTCTTCGGAGAAGAGCTGAGACATCGGCGCCTCCGGACGCGGTCGATGCTGGTTCTTCAGCACACCGTGCCTGAGCCTTCCGCCGTTGGCAACCACCCGGGAGTGGCGCATAGGCTCACCACGTGCTTGACGTGACCCCCTTGCAGACCGCCGTGGACGCCCTCGCCGACCGCCTCCGAGCGCTGCCGCAGAGCCGGCTCGACCAGGGTGCCGCGGCCGAAGGGCTGGCGCTCGCACGGCAGTTGGCGACCCGTGCGCAGCTGATCGAGCGGCCCGAAGAGCCCCCGCGGGAGCTTCCGGACATCGGGATGTTCGCGATCGGCGACCAGCTCGCGGTGGCCGGGCACGAACTCGTCGAGGCGCTGCGGGCGGCGGCCGCCGGGCCCGGCGGGCAGCACGCGGACACTGACGCGAATGCGGCCCCCGCCGAGGAACTGGCAACGGCTCTGCGGGCCGTCCGGGCGGCGGCGGAGCGCTGCTGACCGGGGGCCCGCCGGAGCGGGACCACCCGGGCACGCCGCCGCAGCGGTTCAGAGCGAGGCGATGACCCGGTCGGCGAGCAGGTAGACGCTCTCGTCCCGACTCTCGCCCCAGGAGAAGGTCAGCGCATAGGCGCCGGAGATCCCGGAGCCGCCCAGCAGTACCGGGGTGCGCCCGGCGTGCAGCGCCTCGGCGACCCGCTCGGCGGCCTCGCGCTGCCCCGGGGTCAGGCAGAGGGTGGTGCCGTCGGCGAAGACGTACACGTCCAGGGTGCCCAGCGGACCGGGCCGGACGTCCGCGACCGGGGTGCGCTCCTGCGCCAGCTCCTCCAGGCGCGCCACGGTGCGCTCGTGGTCGCCGATCACCGGCGACGGCGAGAAGTCCGGGTGCGAGGGGTGGCGCCGGCGCGCGGCGGCGAGCTCGGGGGACTCGGTCTCCTCGGCGTGCTCCAGCTCCGGTGCGTCCAGGGCCTCCAGCGCCTCCACCGACTCCAGGGTGTCCATGGCTTCCAGGGCGTCCGGGCCGAGCAGCGGCTCGATGCCGGCGAAGTCCGCCTGGCGGGGCAGGAACGGCTGGGTGTCGAGCCGGTCCGACTCGGGCCGCTCGCGCTGGTCGGTGCGGGCGTCCAGCGGGCTCTCGTCGCCGAGGCCGGCCAGCCCGCCCAGCAGGGACGGGGCGTCGGCGGCGTCCCGGGCCTCCTGTGCGGCCCAGAACGCGCGGGCCTCGGCCAGTTCGCGCTCCCGCTCCTCGGCCAGCGCATCGGCGACCGCCGCGCGTATGTCGGCGAGCGGGGTCTCGGCGGCCGGGGTGGTACGGGCCGCCGGAATGGCGGCCCGGGCCGCGCTCTCCAGCTCGGCGCGGGCGGCGGCGTCCCGGCGGGCGGCGATCAGCTCGGTGTGCAGCCCGGTGATCTGGCGGCGCAGCGCACGGGCGGTGCCCAGGGCGGCGGCGCCCAGTGCCACGGCGACGGCCGCGGTCAGTAGCGGGACGACGGTGGTGACGCTCATGCCGGAACCTCGCTTCGTTCGCCCTCGCATGCGCGAGGCGCACACCTGCCGACGGTTCGCTCGCTCATGCGTCCTCCTGACTTCGCTCGGCGGCCCGCTTCCCACGGACCGCGCCTCGGTACCCGGACTCCCCGTCGCCGGCCGGGGCCGACCTCCGTGCTGCACCCGCTCACGGGGTGACGCCTGGTGGCGGTTCGCTCACCGGCGGACTCCCGTTAGCAGAATGTTCTCCGACTTCCTACATCAGCCTGCTGGGGGTCGGCGACCGGACCGGGGGCGCTATGTCCCGAAATGCTAGGGGAGCAGGGCCTGGTGCGGTGGGGTAACCCCATACTGACCTGCAAGAACACCTCGGCCCCGGGGCGTTGGTCACAATCCTGGGGGAGATTGGGTCGCGATCTTGTTACCGCGTGACACGGCTCACGCCGGGGTAGCCGCCCGTGTCCGTACAGGCGCGAAGGGTGTGCGCGGGGCGGAAGTTGGTCCGTTTCCCGTCCATGGCCGGCCCGGGGGTCGGGACGGTGGTCGGGACGGTGGCCGTGGTGGGGGAGCGGTGATCAGGAGGGGCGGAGGTGGACGCGGAGGTGGAGGCGGGCCGAGCGGAACCGGCGGCCGGCCTCCGGCCCACGGCCATCGCTTCAGCTCAACTCGGCTCAGCCGCGCGTATTGATCGTCGCGTCCGTGGTCGCGTTCGTGGTCGCGCTGAGCTTCGCTTCCGCTGCGGGCGGATGCCGGGCACTCGTACCTCGCACCCGGCCCCCACCCTCCGCTCCAGCTCAGCTCAGCCGCTCGATGACCATCGCCATGCCCTGGCCGCCGCCGACGCACATGGTCTCCAGACCGAACTGCTTGTCGTGCCACTGGAGGGAGTTGATGAGCGTGGTGGTGATGCGGGCGCCGGTCATGCCGAAGGGGTGGCCGACGGCGATCGCGCCGCCGTTGACGTTCACGCGGTCCAGGTCGATGCCCAAGTCCCGGTAGGACGGGATCACCTGGGCGGCGAACGCCTCGTTGATCTCGACCAGGTCGATGTCGGAGGCCGCGAGGCCGGCCCGCTGCAGGGCCTGCCTGCTGGCCTCGACCGGGCCGTACCCCATGATCTCGGGGGAGAGGCCGGAGACGCCGGTGGAGACGACCCGGGCGAGCGGGGTCAGGCCCAGCTCGCGCGCCTTGGTGTCGGACATGATGACCAGCGCCGCGGCACCGTCGTTCAGCGGGCAGCAGTTGCCCGCGGTCACCAGGCCGTCGGGGCGGAACACCGGCTTGAGGCCCTGGACGCCCTCCAGGGTGACGCCGGCGCGCGGCCCGTCGTCCTTGGCGACGACGGTGCCGTCGGGCAGCGTGACGGGCGTGATCTCGCGCTCCCAGAAGCCGTTCTTGATGGCCTGCTCGGCGAGGTTCTGGGACCGGACGCCGAACTCGTCCATGTCCTGGCGGGTGATGCCCTTGAGGCGGGCGAGGTTCTCCGCGGTCTGGCCCATCGCGATGTACGCGTCCGGGACCAGGCCGTCCTCGCGCGGGTCGTGCCAGTCCGTGCCCTCCTGCTCGCCGCGCGCCGCGGTGCGCGCCTCGGCGTCGGCGAAGAGCGGGTTGTGGGTGTCGGGGAGACCGTCGGAGGTGCCCTTGATGCTGCGCGAGACCGTCTCGACACCGGCCGAGATGAAGACGTCGCCCTCGCCGGCCTTGATGGCGTGCAGCGCCATCCGGGTCGTCTGGAGCGAGGAGGAACAGTAACGGGTGATGGTGCAGCCCGGGAGGTGGTCCATCCCCATCTGGACGGCCACGATGCGGCCGAGGTTGTGGCCCTGCTCGCCGCCGGGCAGGCCGCAGCCGAGCATCAGGTCGTCGATGTCCTTCGGGTCCAGCTCGGGGACCTTGGCCAGCGCGGCCTGGATGATCGTCGCGGTCAGGTCGTCCGGACGCAGGTCCTTGAGCGAGCCCTTGAAGGCGCGGCCGATCGGGGAGCGGGCGGCTGAGACGATCACGGCTTCGGGCATCACGGCTCCAGAAAGGCGAAGAGGGCTGGACTGTGAGGGAAGTTACCTGCACGTACTGCTGAGGTCACGGGGTGCGGCCTGTGATGCGGGCCTCTTTTCTAAGCGGGCGCTTATAGGAACGGGGAAGGGGCGCCGGGTATTCCCGTACGTCCCTTCAGGAGGTGGGTGCCCGGTGGGTGCCCGGCGCGTGGCCGTTGCCGTTCGGTGGCGCCCGGGGGGCGTCAGCCGGTGACCGATGACGGGTCGGTGGGCTCGGCCTCCGGCAGCTGGCGCCGCCGCCGGTGCTTGAGCAGCGCCCAGGGTGCGCGGCGGGAGGCGGTGACCTCCGTACCGCCCTCGGACGCCGCCTCGGCGGCCGCCTGCTCGACCGGCAGGATGCCCTCGCCACGGGACGGCTCCGGCCGCTCCTCCTCCGGCCACAGCCCGAGCGTGGCGCACAGCGTCGGCAGCACGGCCATCGCGGCGGTGGCGTACCCCTCGGCGGAGGGGTGGTAGTTGTCCGGCCCGAACAGCTCCCGCGGGTGCGCCTCGAACTCGGGGCCCAGCAGGTCGCTCAGCGAGACCGTACGGCCGCCGTTCTCCACCACCCCGATGGTCTGGGCGGCGGCCAGCTGCCGGGAGAGTCGCCGGGCCACCCACCGCAGCGGCTGGTAGACCGGCTCGATGGTGCCCAGATCGGGGCAGGTGCCCACCACCACCTCACAGCCCGCGGTGCGCAGCCGGCGCACCGCCTCGGAGAGGTGCCGCACGGACTGCGCGGGCGGCATCCGGTGGGTGACGTCGTTGGCACCGATCATGATCACGCAGACGTCCGGGGTCCCGGTGCCCTCCGAGAGCATCAGCTCCACCTGGCGCGGCAGGTCGTCGGACTGGGCACCGGGCAGCGCGACATTGCGGAAGTCGACGGGCAGCTCGGCGATCGCGGCCAGGCCGGAGGCGAGCAGGGCGCCCGGCGTCTGGGAGGCGCGGTGCACGCCCTGACCGGCCGCGGTGGAGTCGCCGAGGAAGCCCAGCCGCAGCGGCGGGCGGTCGGTGCGGTGGCCGAAGGCCGCGCCATAGCGGCCGTCCGCGCACGGCGGGATGTCGCTGGAGCCGCCGACCGTACGGCGGGCCAGCCGGACCTCGGTCAGCAGCACACCGACGGCGGCGACGCCGAGCAGGCCGATCCCGCCGCCGCCGAACGCGGCGGCGGTCGCGATCCGCCGCGCCACTCTCGCCCTGGACAGCGTCATCGCCATGGCCGGGCACCTCCCCGTGCAGTGCGGGCGCGCCACGGCCTCGGGGACCGGACGCGCTCTTGAAACGACAAGGACTCCTACAACAGGGTGTTGCCCGTTCTGGACGGAACGCAACGCATCCGTCCTCCAACGGACCCGGGCAATAGGCTGACGGCACGGGCGCAGGAGAGCGTGCCCCCGACCGCGGAGACCACCGTGCAGTTTTACGATTCGATGATTGAGCTCGTCGGCAACACCCCGCTCGTGCGGCTCAACAACGTGACCAAGGGCATCCAGGCCACCGTCCTGGCGAAGGTCGAGTACTTCAACCCCGGCGGATCGGTCAAGGACCGGATCGCCCTGCGGATGATCGAGGCCGCCGAGCAGTCGGGCGAGCTGCAGCCGGGCGGCACCATCGTCGAGCCCACGTCCGGAAACACCGGAGTGGGCCTGGCGATCGTGGCCCAGCAGAAGGGCTACAAGTGCATCTTCGTCTGCCCCGACAAGGTGTCGACGGACAAGATCAACGTGCTGCGGGCGTACGGCGCCGAGGTGGTGGTCTGCCCGACGGCGGTGGACCCCGAGCACCCGGACTCGTACTACAACGTCTCGGACCGCCTGGTGCGTGAGACGCCCGGTGCCTGGAAGCCCGACCAGTACAGCAACCCGAACAACCCGCGCTCCCACTACGAGAGCACCGGGCCGGAGCTGTGGGCGCAGACGGACGGCCGGATCACCCACTTCGTGGCGGGCGTCGGCACCGGCGGCACCATCAGCGGCACCGGCCGCTACCTCAAGGACGCCAGCGAGGGCCGGGTCAAGGTCGTCGGCGCCGACCCGGAGGGCTCGGTCTACAGCGGCGGCTCCGGGCGCCCGTACCTGATCGAGGGCGTCGGTGAGGACTTCTGGCCGACCGCCTACGACCGCACGGTTGCGGACGAGATCGTGGCGGTCTCGGACAAGGACGCCTTCCAGATGACCCGGCGGCTGGCCAAGGAGGAGGGCCTGCTGGTCGGCGGCTCCTGCGGGATGGCCGTGGTGGCGGCGCTGGAGGTGGCGGCGAAGCTCGGTCCGGACGACGTGGTGGTCGTGCTGCTGCCGGACAGCGGCCGTGGCTACCTCTCGAAGATCTTCAACGATGAGTGGATGGCCGACTACGGCTTCCTGGAGGAGGGCGGCACCGCGGCCCGGGTCAGCGACGTGCTGCAGTACAAGGAGGGCGCGCTGCCCTCGTTGGTGCACATGCACCCGGAGGAGACGGTCGGCGAGGCGATCGACGTGCTGCGCGAGTACGGCGTCTCCCAGATGCCGATCGTCAAGCCGGGCGCCGGGCACCCGGACGTGATGGCCGCCGAGGTCGTGGGGTCCGTGGTGGAGCGGGAGTTGCTGGACGCGCTCTTCACCCAGCGCGCCTCGCTCACCGACCCGCTGGAGAAGCACATGTGCCCGCCGCTGCCGCAGGTCGGCTCCGGCGAGTCGGTCTCCGACCTGATGGCGGTGCTGGAGAGCGCGGACGCGGCGATCGTCCTGGTCGAGGGCAAGCCCAAGGGCGTGGTCAGCCGGCAGGACCTGCTGGCGTTCCTGGCCCGCGAGGCCGGTAAGTAGCTCCGGGTGCGGCGGCCGTCCCTGGGGTGGCCGCCGCCCGGGGCGGTCGTCCCCTGGTGTGGTCGTCCCTCTGGTGTGGTCGTCCCCTGGTGTGGCGGTCCCTGGTGTGGTCGTCCCCCTGGTGTGGTCGTTCCCTGGTGCGGACGCCGTCCGGCGCCACCGGCCGGGTGTCAGGGCGCCCGGGAGGCAGGGCGTCAGGGGGCGTCAGGGGGGCGTCAGGAAACGGGCCGTCACCGCAAGGTGTACGTAGGTGTCATGTGCTGGCAGCACGGGCTTAACACGCGTCAGGCACCTTGGTGTGCACGGCGACACGGACCTCCGGAGCGGCTCCCGGACCTCCACGGTCGCCGCCGGACGCGATGACCGGCTACGCCCCGGAGCGCGTCCCTTGCGGGGACCGCCGACGTCCCGCCCCCGGCTCGTGCCGGGGTGTGGCGGTCCCCGCCATCTCTCCTTCTCGGTACCTCCCGTAGGGGAGTTGGTGGCCGACCGTGCCGGGTGTACCGGATGCCGGGCTTCGGACGCTCCGCCGCCCCGGGAGCACGGGATGCCGGGCGCCGGGCGGTCCAGCCGTCCCGCGGGCACGGGATGCCGGGCGGTCCCGCCGCCTTGGGCGCGCCGGATCGGGTGCCCGCCGAACCCGCTGCCCCGGTGTGCCGGATCGGGTGCCCGCTGGTACTGCTGCCCCGGTGTGCCGGATCGGGTGCCCGCTGGTCCCGCCGCCCCGTTACTCGCAGTCCTCGCCCCGGCGTTACTCCCAGTCCTCGCCCCGGCGCTCCGTCCGCGTCCGCAGCAGGCTCCGCAGGCTCAGGCTGTGCACCGCGTTGACGCCGATGATGCCGGCCCAGCACACCAGCAGGCCCGGTAGCCCCGCGTTGCCCGCGGCGATCGCGGACAGCGGGATGGCCAGCGCCAGGGAGAGCGCCGCGACCCCGAACCGTTCCCAGAAGTCGGTGGTGCCACCCTCCCGGGGCTGCGGCCGGGCGCCGCGCGCCACCTGCATCTGCTGCTCGGCGAGCTGTCGCCGCACCCGGCGCTCGACGGTCCGGTCGAGCTTCTCCAGGAAGGACTCCACCAGCTCCGACTCGTACTCCGCCCCCAGGTCCTTGCGGGTCTGGAGGGTCGCATCGAGCTCCTTGCGCAGATCAGGGTCGTGAGTCGCCATGCTGGTGAGCGTACGGACCAGCCGGGCGCCGCGCGGTAGGGCTATCCCCCCAATCCGGCGGGCCGTTCCTCGCCGCGGCTGGCCTGGTCGGCGGCCTGGTCGGCCTGGTCGGCGTGCTGGTCCGGGTCGGCGTCGCGGTCCTGGTCGGTGTGGTGGTCCGGGTCGGCGTCGTGGTCCTGGTCGGTGTGGTGGTCCGGGTCGGTGTGGTGGTTCCGGTCGGCCGTCGGGGCGGGCAGGAGGCGGGCGGTGTCGCGGCGGACGGTGAGCCAGTAGAGGACGGCGGGGACAGCGAGGCCGACGAGCCAGGAGATGTCGGCGCCGCCGAGCCGCGCCACCAGCGGGCCGGTGTAGAACGCGCTGGCCAGGAACGGGAGTTGGGCGAGCACGCCGACGGCGTAGACGGTCAGGGCCCGGACGTTCCAGGCGCCGTAGCGGCCGGTCGGGTCGCTGAGCGCTGGGACGTCGTAACGCTCCTTGGAGAGCAGGTAGTAGTCGACGAGGTTGATCGCCGACCAGGGTGTGAAGAACGTCAGCAGGAAGAGCAGGAAGTCCTTGAAGGACGTCAGGAAGGAGTCCTTGCCCAGGAGGGCCACGGCGGTGCCGACCACCATGATCCCCGCGATGTACGCGGACCGGCCGCGCGGTGACAGGGTGCTCCCCCTGCCTTCGGCGGGAGGTGTCCCCAGCCCGCGGAAGCCGCTGACGCTGGTGACCAGCGACATAAAGCCGCCATAGGTGTTGAGGACGTTGATGGTGAGCTTGCCGAGGGCGATCACGAAGAACAGGAACGAGGCGATCAGCCCCCCGCCGCCCAGGCCGACGACATAGCCGACCTCGTGCCCGACGAACGCGGTGGGTGCCGCGGCGGCGGCCAGCGCGCCGAAGGACATCGACCACTGGGAGCCGAGCACCGAACCGGCCAGCGTCCACCCGAACGTGGCGCGCGCCGAGGTGTGCCGCGGCAGATAGCGCGAGTAGTCGGCGACGTAGGGGCCGAACGCCAGTTGCCAGGAGGCCGCGAGCGAGACGGCGAGCAGGAAGACCGGCAGGGCGAAGCGGTGGTCGGCCAGTAGCGTGCCGAGGTCGGCGCGGTGCAGCAGGCGAATGCCCAGGTAGAGGAAGGCCAGGGCGCAGACCAGGGCGGCGATCCTGCCGAGGATGTGGATCAGGCGGTAGCCGACCGCGGCGGCGACGGCGGTGGCGGCGGCGAAGACGACGATGCCCGGCGTCTCGCCCAGGTGCGTCAGCTCGCCGACCGCCTGCCCGGCGAGCACACTGCCGCTGGCGAAGAAGCCGATGTACATCACGATGACCAGCGCCAGCGGCACCGCCGCCCCGCGCACCCCGAACTGTGCCCGCGAAGTGATCATCTGCGGCAGCCCGAGCCGGGGGCCCTGTGCGGAGTGCAGAGCCATCACCGCACCGCCCAGCAGGTTGCCGAGCAGCAGCCCGATCAGCGACCAGAAGGCGTTCGCCCCGAAGACCACGGCCAGTGCGCCGGTGACGACGGCGGTGATCTGGAGGTTGGCGCCCAGCCAGAGCGTGAACTGGCTGACCGCGCTGCCGTGCCGTTCGTCGTCGGGGACGACGTCGATCGAGTGCTGTTCGACCACACCTGCCATGAGTCCGCCTCGGGTCGTCATCTCTCCTGCATGAATTCATGCAGGATCAATGGGCGATGAATGGGAGGTCAATAGGTGGGACGGAACGAGCGGTTGGGGGCGTCCGGCCGGTTACACCCGCCGCGGGGCGGCAGGGGCGCTGCGGGGCGGGTGTCACGGTTCGGATGCCCGTCGGCCCAGGGCTCGCGACGGTCGGGCGCCAGGAGCAGACTGGTGCCTGGTGCCTGGTGCCTGGTGCTCCGCGCTACCGTCGGGGCGCGGCGGCCAGGCGGGCGGCCGGCGGGCGGCGGACGGCAGGCGGACGGTGGAAACGGCGGACTGCAGGCGGACGGAGGGCAGGTCCTCGATGAAGCGGTCCTCGACGAGCGGTGCCACGGTGGCGGACGGCGCCCCTGCGGTGGCAGGGTCCGGTGAACGGGCCGGTGAACGGGTCGGTGCGCAGGAGGAGTTGGCGGACCGGTTGGAGGCGCACCGCACCGAACTGACCGGCTACTGCTACCGGATGCTGGGCTCGGCGTTCGAGGCCGAGGACGCCGTCCAGGAGACCATGGTGCGGGCCTGGCGGAGCCACGACCGGTTCGAGGGGCGCTCGTCCCTGCGGTCCTGGCTCTACCGGATCGCCACCAACGTCTGTCTGGACCTGCTCAAGGGCAGCCGCCGCCGAGCCCGGCCGATGGACCTCACCTCCCCGTCGAGCGTGGACACCCCGATCGGGAACGGGCTGCCCGAGGCGACCTGGATCGGGCCGGTCCCGGACGCCCGGGTGCTGGCGCCGGCCGGCGACCCGGCCGAGACCGCCGTCGCCCGCGAATCGGTCCGGCTGGCGTTCATCGCCGCGCTGCAGCACCTGGCGCCCCGGCAGCGGGCCGTGCTGATCCTGCGCGAGGTGCTCAGCTGGTCGGCGGCGGAGGTCGCGGAGCTGCTGGGCAGCTCGGTCGCCTCGGTCAACAGCGCCCTCCAGCGGGCCCGGGCCACCCTCGCCGCCGCCTCCGCCCCCGGCTCCGACCCCGATTCCGATCGCGATTCCGGCTCCGGCTCTGGTTTCGGTTCCGGTTCCGGCTCCGGTTCCGGTTCCGGTTCCGCAGGCTCCGCCGGAGGGACTCCGCCGCGGCCGCTGGACGACGCCCAGCAGGCGCTGCTCCAGCGCTATGTCGACGCCTTCGAACGGTTCGGCATGGAGGCCCTGACCGCGCTGCTCCACGAGGACTCCACGCTCTCCATGCCGCCGTACGCGCTGTGGCTGCGCGGCCGGGAAGACGTGCTGAAGTGGCTGCTCGGGCCGGGCTGCGGCTGCCGGGGCTCCCGTCTGGTGCCGGTCGCGGCCAACGGCCGGCCGGCCTTCGGCCAGTACCGCGCGGACGGCCGGCCCTGGGCGATCCAGGTCATCGAGACCGCGGACGGGCGGATCACCGCCCTCCAGTCGTTCCTGGACACCGAACGGCTCTTCCCCCTGTTCGGCCTGCCGCCGCGCTACGACGGACCGGCCGCCGGGGGACGGGACGCGGGACGGGACGCGGGACGGGACGGCGGACTGGGCGGGGGGCTGGACGGGGCCAGCTGAAGCCGCAGCGGTGCCGCGGCGGCGGCAGAGCCCGGGCGGCGGCAGCGCCCCGGCCGTGGGCAGTGGCACGCCTGCGGCAGGTCCCCGCCCGCGGTGGTGTCCGGGCCGGTCCCTTGGGGCGTACGGTCCGGCAGGGAAGGCGGTGCGGACGTCTCGGCGGACGTTTGCCGGTGCGGACGTCTCTCGGTGCGGACGTTTCCCGCTGCGGATGTCGTCGGGCGGACGTCGTGGGGCGGACGTCGTGGGGCGGACGTCGTGGGGCGGACGTCGTGGGGCGGGGTCGGTGTACGGCAGGATCCGATGCGTCGTGCGGACCGGTGCGGGCCAGAAGTTCCGTACAGTCGGTCGACACAGGACAAGGCCCCGAGCGGGCCGGGAGGAAGAGGCGATGAGCGGGGACGGGGACAACGGCGGTGGCACCGCCGGCACGGACGGGGGCCGGCCGGCCGGGACGGAGCGGGGACGGACCGCGCAGGAGCGGGCCGCCGCCGCGGCGGCGCGGGCCGAGACCGGCACCGCCGCCCGCCTCCAGAAGCTCTTCGAGGGCCACCGGCTGACGCCCACCCAGCGGCGGATCGCGCACTGCATGGTGCGCCGGGCCGCCGATGCACCCTTCCTCTCCAGCGTCGAACTGGCGGAACTGGCCGGGGTCAGCCAGCCCTCGGTCACCCGCTTCGCGGTCGCCCTCGGCTTCGACGGCTATCCCGCGCTGCGTCGGCACCTGCGTGAGGTCGCCCCCGCCGAGCAGCCCGGCGACACCGGCGTGGCCAACGAGTACCAGCAGGCCGTCCAGGCCGAGATCGACAACCTCCGCCACCTCGCCGCGGCCCTCGCCGACCCGTCCCCGGTGATCGAGGCCGGTCGGCTGCTCGCCGCCTCCCGTCCGTTGCCCGTCCTCGGCCTGCGCGCCGCCTCCGCACAGGCCGCCGGCTTCAGCTACTTCGCCCGCAAGGTCCACCCCGACGTCCGCCTCCTGGACGAGGGCGGGACCATGCTCACCGACCGCATCGACGCGGCCGTACGCGCCGGTGCCGACGCCCTAATCTGCTTCGCCCTGCCGCGGCACCCCCGTGAGGTGGTCGACGCCCTCGCCTACGCCCGTAGGGCGGGGCTCACTGTGGTCACCGTTGCCGACAGCGCCTTCGCCCCCGTCGCCCACCACACCGACCTGCTCCTGCCGGCCCCGGTCGGCACCGGGCTGGCCTTCGACACGGCCTGTGCGCCGATGCTCCTGGGCCGTGTCCTGCTGGAGGCGATGTGCGACGCCCTGCCGGATGCCCAGGCCCGACTGGAGGAGTTCGACGCCGGGGCGGCGGCGCGGGGGCTGTTCGTGGAGTGACGCGGGGTGATCCCGGGGCCCGTTACGGCCCGGGGCGGTTGCCTGCTGTGGAGGCTGCCACCCGGGGAACGACCGGAGAGCGTCCGGGGCGCCGGAGTGTCCGAGTGTCTGAGTGTCGGGGGAGTGACGGGAGCGTCCCGAGGTGTCCGGGGGCGTCGGAGCCGTCCGGGGAGCGTCGGGTACGCGTGAACACGCTGGGGGCAAGCGCGCGCGAACGCCTGCGGGCCGGCGCTGGCCGGGGCCGCGGCTATGACGTCCCGAGGCCGCCGAGCGCCTCCGCATGAGCGCCGCCGCTCTCCGCGGTCAGTTCCTCCAGCGTCTGGGGGCTGCGCACCGTCCCGAAGCGGACGGCGCCGTCGGGGGCCACCGCATAGCCGTAGATCCCGGGGCGGGGGAGGGAGTTGTAGGCGAAGTGGGTGGAGAAGTAGTAGGCGCCGGTGTCCAGGAGTGCGGCGTGGTCGCCGGCCCGCAGCAGGGGGAGCGGGCGGTCCTCGGCGACCAGGTCGCCGGCGAAGCAGCAGGGACCCGCGATGTCCTGGGCGACCGGCTCACCCGTCCTGGGGCGGCCCTCGGCGTCGTAGGCGGCGACCCGGATCGGCCACGCCCGGGGCACGAAGACGGTACGGGTGGCGATCTGGGCGCCGGCGTGGGTGACCGCGATGGGCCGGCCGCCGGCCGACTTGGCGTACTCCACGCGGGCCAGGGCCGTGCCGTGCTTGGCCAGCAGGGAGCGGCCGAACTCGGTGACCAGGCCGTAGCGCCCGGAGAACAGCCCGGGGACCGTCTTGTGCAGCAGCGCCGCGTACTCCCGGTAGGTCGGGGTGGTGGCGTCCGAGGCGAAGTTCACCGGTAGCCCGCCGCCGATGTCCAGGGTGTCGATCTGGCGCCGGCCGGCCCGCCCGTTGATCTCCTCGGCCAGGTCGAACAGGGTCCGGACGCCGGACGCCATCAACTCCAGCGGCATGCCCTGGGAGCCGACGTGGGCGTGCAGCCGGGTCAGCCACGGCCGGGCGAGGAAGGCACGGACCACCCAGTCGCGGGCACCCGCGTCGCGCAGGGCGACCCCGAACTTGGAGGTGTCGGTGGCCGTGCTCATCGCCCCGATGCTGCCGCCGCCGATCTGCGGATTGACCCGCAGGCCGATCGGTGCGGCGCTCGGCGCGGAGGCCATCAACCCGTCGAGCCGGGCCAGCTCCTCGGCGTTGTCGGCGTTGACGGCGATCCCGAGGGCGAGCGCCTCCCGCAGCTCGGCGGGGGTCTTGGCCGGGGAGTCCAGGACGGTGCGTGCGACCGGCACCCCGGCGGCGCGGGCCAGCCGCAGCTCCCCGGGGCTGGCCACCTCGCAGCCGAGCCCCTCCTGCGCCAGCAGCCGCAGCACCGGCACCAGCGAGGCGGCCTTCACCGCGAAGGCGTGCAGGACCGGGGTGCCCGGCGCGGCGAACTCGTCGAAGGCCGCGCGCAGTTCACCCGCCGAGCGGCGGATCCCGGCGACGTCCAGCAGGCCGGCGACGGGCTCGGCTTCCCCGACCAGCCCTTGTGCAACGGCTGCCGCTACGGCACGGTCTCGGTCCGTGAGGGTCATGTCTCCACTCCATCATTGAAGGCGGGAGGACCGCCACGGGGTACCGGCCGGCGAGCGCGCGACGAGGCCGCCCGGCCATGCGGCCTGATACCAGCGGCCGCTTGCTCCTGGCTACAGCCTGTTGCCGGGCCGCCGCCTGCACACGGCCGCCGCTTGCTCTGGCCGCCGTCTGCTGCCGGCCGCCGCTTGCTCCTGGCTGCAGCCTGCTGCCGGGCCGCCGCCTGCACCTGGCCACTGTCTGTTGCCGGCCGCCGCTTGGCTCCCAGTTGCCCTTGCCTCCGGGCTGATGCCGCCCACGGCCCTGCTGCCTGCTGCCTCGCTGCCCACCGCCGGCTGCTCCCGGCCGCCCTGCTGTCGGCCGCCCATTGCGCCGCTGCCCTGGCCCTGTCGCCCCACTGCCCCTGTCGTGCACTGCCCTTGCCCGCCGGGCTCCTGCCGCCCACTACCCAGATGCTCTGCTGCCCGCCCTCGGGCCGTCCACTGGCCGGCCGCCCTGTCGTCTGCCGCCTGGCCGCCCTGTCGCCCGCCGCTCGACCGCTCAATGACCGGCCGTTCTGCCGCCCCCTTTGCCGCCTCCGGATGGGGCTGCCCGGCGGCTGGGCGGTGGCCGGGCCGGGCGGAGGGCCGGGGCTCACACGGGTCGGGCGCCGCTCAGGCCCGCCTTGAGGTGGCGCCGGCTGAGCCGGGAGCCGGATTCCCTGCGGGCGGCGCGGCGCAGCAGCGGCACGGCCAGCAGGAAGCCGCACACGGCCCAGGCCGTGAGCACCAGGGCGACGGTCGGCAGCTCCCAGGAGCCGGCCGGCTCCGCGGCGCGTGCGGCGTCCGGGAGCAGGGCCGAGCGCAGGCCCTGGGCCATCCACTTGAGCGGGAAGACCGAGGCGATCTTCTGGACCACCACCGGCAGGGAGCTGAGCGGGAACATCGCGCCCGAGGTGCCCAGCAGCCCCATCGCCGGCAGCATGATCAGCGCCAGCGCCTCCCGCGGGTTGGGCAGCACGGCCCCTATCGCGGCGCCCAGCGGTACGACGGCGAGCAGCCCCAGCGCAGTGACCCACAGCAGCGTCAGCCAGCCGGCCGGCGAGTGCGGCAGCGGCCCGTCCACCAGGAGGGCTGCGCTGCCCAGGAGGAGCACCAGGGTGCCCAGCGCCACGGCCACCACCAGCAGCGATTTGGCGATCAGGTAGGCCGGTATGCCGCCGGGTGTGGCGCGCAGCCGCAGCAGGGCGCCCTCCTCCCGCTCGGTCACCAGGATCTGCGGGAGGTTGATCACGCCGATCTGGAACAGCAGGTACGCGGCGAACCCGGAGAGCGTCAGGTGGGCCATCGGGACCCGGGTGCCCGGGACGTCGTCGCTGATATAGCCGGCGAGCAGCAGGGCGACGACGATGTTGGTCAGGTGGCCGGTCAGCTCCTTGGGGGTGCGGACGAGGTGGCGTAGCTCGATCGTGCCGCGCTGGATGCCGGCCCGCCAGGAGCGTCGCCCCGCCACCGGCCGCTCTGAGGAGCGCCCGCAGCCCGAGCCAGCGGCCTGCGACGCCCGGCCACCGGCCCGGCCCTCTCCCTGCGAGGCCCGGCCGCCTTCCTGCGAGGCCCGGCCACCGGCCAGGGTGCCGCCCTGGCCGCCGGTCTGTATGCCGTCCCGGACGTCGCCCCGGGGGCGGTTCCGGGCGTTGCCCTGGGGAGTGCCGTGGCCACCGGCCCGGTCACCATGACCCGGAACCGCGCCATCCTGAGCTGCCATATCCCCCGAGCCCTTTGCCCTGCTTCCGCGGGCCGTTTCCTTTGCCGCTGTCACTTCTGTCCCCCTGTCACTTTTGTCCCCGTGCACTTCTGTCCCCGTGCCACTTCTGTTCCGCTGTCAGTTCGGCCCGCTGTCGTCTCGGCCGTCCAGTCCGAGAGGCCGGCCAGCCGTCCAACCGTCGACCCCGTAAAGCCGTCGACCCCGTAAAGCCGCCGGACCCGTCCGGCCGGACGCCCCGTCCAGCCCATCCGGCTGCCCGGCCTCGCCCCCTGTTCCGATCCCGTTCCCGTCATCCCGGCCGGCTCCGGCCCGGTCCCCGGCTCCGGCCCGGGCCTGACCCCGGCTCGGTCCCTGACCCCGACCCTCAGGCGGCGGGGCGCTCCACATCCGGCGTCCCGCCGCCCGCCGGGTCGTCGCGGTGCACCATGTGCAGATAGGCGTCCTCCAGCGTCGGGCGGCGGACCTCCAGGTCGGCGACTGGCCCGCCGGCGTCCCGGTGCAGTTCCCAGACCAGTTGGGACGGGTCCTCGGTGCGCTCGCGGCGGGCCGTGCCGTCGGAGGCCGTCCACCGGACCTCGGCCTGGGCGGCGGCCCGCCGGGCCAACTCCGCCGGGGTGCCGCAGGCCCGTATCCGCCCGTTGACCAGCATCGCTATCCGGTCGGCCAGTCGTTCGGCCTCGGCGAGGTCGTGGGTGGTGAGCAGGACCGTGACGCCCTCCTCGCGGGCGAGCCGCTCCACCAGGGCATGGAAGTCACGGCGGGCCTCCGGGTCGAAGCCGGTGGTCGGCTCGTCCAGGAAGAGGAGCTCGGGCCGGCCGACGATGGCGAGCGCCACGTCCAGGCGCCGGCGCTGACCACCCGACAGCCGGTCGACCACCTGGTCGGCCTGCGCACCGAGCCCGACCAGGTCCAGCAGCGTGGCGGGCTCGCGCGGATCCGGGTAGTAGGTGGCGAAGTGCGTCAGCAACTCGGCGACCCGCCAGCGCCGGTGATCGCGCCAGGCCTGGAGGACCAGGCCGATCCGGCCACGCCAGGCGTCGTCGCCGTGCGCCGGGTCCGTGCCCAGGACGCGGACCTCACCGGCGGAGCGCTGCCGGAAGCCCTCCAGGATCTCGACGGTGGTGGTCTTCCCGGCGCCGTTGGGGCCGAGCAGGGCGAAGATCTCGCCGCGCCGGATGTCGAGGTCGATGCCGTGCAGCACATCGGTGCTGCCGTACGACATCCGCAGATCCGTGGTGCGGATGACGGCGTCGGCTGCGGCGGCGCCCGGGGCAGGAGCCGCCGGGGCGGGTGCGGTCGTGGTCATTGTCCCGCCTTTGCGTGCTGTTGCCGGTGGTCTGTGGTCCGGTCGGTGGCCGGCTCTGGTGCCGCCGGGTCGGCGGACGCCAGGGGGCCCGCGCCCTCGACGATCGCCCGGAGCGCCGCCACATGGCCCTCGAAGGCGGTGCGGCCGCGCTGGGTCAGCCGCACCTTGGTGCGGCGCTTGCGCCCGCCGCCCTCCTTGCGGATCTCCAGGTATCCGGCCTCCTCCAGCGTGTGCAGCTGCTTGGAGAGCGCGGAATCGCTGAGCGAGAGGCTGTCGCGGATGAAGGGGAAGTCGGCCCACTCGGTGGCGGCGAGCAGCGCCACGACCGACAACCGGGTGGAGGGGTGGATCAGCTCGTCGAAGCCGCTCGGGGTACTCATCGGCCCACCCCCTCGTGCAGGGCTCTCGCGCCCCGGTCGCGCAGCGTGCTGACCGCCCAGCGGTTGGCCGGGCCGACCATCAGCAGGAACGCGCCTGCCGAGACGGTGGCCTGGATCAGGCTGCCGTACGGCAGCCCCAGCGACTCCACCAGCCGGCCCGAGAGCAGAATCGTCGTGCCGGTCACCGCCATCCCCGCGAAGAACGTGGCGACCTGGCGCCAGCTGTGGCGTGAGCGGTGCAGCCGCATCCGAGAGCGGCGGTTGTAGACCACCGCCAGTCCGCCGAGGAGTACGACATACGCGGCGAGCACCAGCCAGAACGCCCAGTCGGGGAGTGCGAGCCCCCAGCTGGCGATGAAGACCCACATGATTCCGGCCGTGGTGTACGTCGACTTGCTGTCGTGGTGTGCGCATCTTTCGATCTCGTCGTAGACGCGCTCCTGTGGTACCCGGATGCGCTGCAGATCCAGCCAGGCCTGCTCGGCGTCCACCGGTGTGCTCATGCCGTTCGCCTCCCCAAGACGGTCCGGACGGGGATCCCCGTTCACTTTCCCACTAGGAAAGTTAGCGCAGGCTTTCCCAGCAGGCAAGTCGAAACCTGTGGGTGTGGACCGGCGGCGGGCGGCGGGCGGCGGGCGGTGTGTGCCGGACGCCGGACGCCGGGCGTTGGGTGCCGAGTGTCGGGTGTCGGGCGTTGGGCGCCGAGCGGAGTGTCGTGCGCACGCCCCCACTCAGCCCCGTCCCGCCCCCCTTGCGGTCCCGCCCCTTCCCGGCGACGCCGCCCCTCCCTGGCCGCTCCGCTCCTTCCCAGTCGCCCCGCCCCTTCCCCGGCCGCCCCGCCCCTTCCCCGGCCGCCCCGCCCCTCCCCGGCCGCCCTGCCCTCCCGTCCCGGCCGCCCCGCCCTCCCGTCCCGACCGGCCGGTTCCCGTACCCCGCGGCGAGTCGTCTGCCGCATCCTGTTGACTAGTGCTATTCAGCGAAGCCAGTATGTGAATAGCTCAATCCATTCAAGTCGAGGAGGCACGGCCCATGTCGGGACCGCGACCCGTGCGGGCACCGCGCGGTACGGAGCTGAGTGCTCGGGGATGGCAGCAGGAAGCCGCGCTGCGGATGCTGCAGAACAACCTCGATCCGGAGGTGGCCGAACACCCGGACCAGCTCGTGGTGTACGGCGGCACCGGCAAGGCCGCTCGTGACTGGCGCTCCTTCGACGCGATGGTGCGCACGCTCACCACGCTGAAGCAGGACGAGACGATGCTCGTCCAGTCCGGCCGGCCGGTCGGCGTGATGCAGACGCACGAGTGGGCGCCGCGGGTGCTCATCGCCAACTCCAACCTCGTGGGCGACTGGGCCAACTGGGAGGAGTTCCGCCGGCTGGAGGCCCTCGGGCTGACCATGTACGGGCAGATGACCGCCGGTTCGTGGATCTACATCGGCACCCAGGGCATCCTCCAGGGCACCTACGAGACCTTCGCGGCCGTCGCGGCGAAGAAGTTCGGCGGCACGCTCGCCGGGACGATCACCCTCACCGCCGGCCTCGGCGGCATGGGCGGCGCCCAGCCGCTCGCCGTCACCATGAACGACGGCGTCGCGATCTGCATCGACTGCGACCCGCGCGCCATCGAACGGCGCATCGAGCACCGCTACCTCGATGTGAAGGCGGACAGCCTCCAGCACGCCCTCCAGCTCGCCGTGGAGGCCCGCGACCAGCGCAAGCCGCTCTCCATCGGCCTGCTCGGCAACGCCGCGGAGCTGCTGCCGCAGATGCTCGCCGAGGGCGCGCCGATCGACATCGTCACCGACCAGACCAGCGCCCACGACCCGCTGTCGTACCTGCCCGTCGGCATCGACTTCTCCGACATGGCCGCCTACGCCGCCGAGAAGCCCGCCGACTTCACCCAGCGGGCCCGCGAGTCGATGGCCCGGCACGTCGAGGCCATGGTCGGCTTCATGGACGCCGGCGCCGAGGTCTTCGACTACGGCAACTCCATCCGCGGTGAGGCCCAACTGGCCGGGTACACCCGGGCCTTCGCCTTCCCCGGCTTCGTCCCCGCCTACATCCGCCCGCTGTTCGCCGAGGGCAAGGGGCCGTTCCGCTGGGCGGCGCTGTCCGGCGACGCCCGCGACATCGCGGCCACCGACAAGGCGATCCTGGACCTCTTCCCGGAGAACGAGTCGCTGGCCCGCTGGATCAAGCTGGCCGGCGAGCGGGTCCACTTCCAGGGCCTGCCCGCGCGGATCTGCTGGCTCGGCTACGGCGAGCGGGACAAGGCCGGTGAGCGCTTCAACGAGATGGTCGCCGACGGCACGCTGCGGGCGCCGCTGGCCATCGGGCGCGACCACCTCGACTGCGGTTCGGTCGCCTCGCCCTACCGCGAGACCGAGGCGATGAAGGACGGCTCGGACGCCATCGCCGACTGGCCGCTGCTCAACGCCATGGTCAACGTCGCCTCCGGCGCCTCCTGGGTCTCGCTGCACCACGGCGGCGGCGTCGGCATGGGCCGCTCGATCCACGCCGGCCAGGTCACCGTCGCCGACGGCACGCCGCTGGCCGGCGAGAAGATCCGCCGGGTGCTCACCAACGACCCCGGCATGGGCGTCATCCGGCACGTCGACGCCGGCTACGAGCGCGCCGAAGAGGTGGCCGCCGAACGCGGCGTCCGCATCCCGATGCGCGAGGGCGAAGGCGAGGGCGCGTGACCGCCTCGTTCCACGAGATGTGGCAGGAGCTGCGGCCCCTCGGCCGCAGCTCCGCCTCCGGGGGCTACCGCCGCTACGCCTGGACCGGCGCCGACGCCGACTGCCGTGCGTGGTTCCGGGCGCAGGCCGAGGCCCGCGGACTGAGCTACGAGACCGACCGCAACGGCAACCAGTGGGCCTGGCTCGGCGCCACCGGCCACCAGGACGTGGCCCCCGGCGACGCCGTCGTCACCGGCTCCCACCTGGACTCCGTACCGGACGGCGGAGCCTTCGACGGCCCGCTGGGCGTGGTCTCCGCCTTCGCCGCGCTGGACGAACTCCGCCGCAGGGGAGCGGAGTTCGACAAGCCACTGGCGATCGTCAACTTCGGCGACGAGGAGGGCGCCCGCTTCGGGCTGGCCTGCGTCGGCTCCCGACTCGCCGCCGGGGCGCTGACCACCGAGGCCGCGCACCAACTGCGCGACGGCGACGGCATCACCCTCCCACAGGCCATGGAGCGCGCCGGATACGACCCGGAGGCCATCGGCCCGGACCCCGAACGGCTCGCCAGGATCGGCGCCTTCGTCGAACTCCACGTCGAGCAGGGCCGCGCCCTGGACCTGTCCGGCGACCCGGTCGGCATCGCCTCCGCCATCTGGCCGCACGGCCGCTGGCGGTTCGACTTCCACGGCGAGGCCAACCACGCCGGCACCACCCGCCTTCAGGACCGCCGCGACCCGATGCTCAGCTACGCCGCGACTGTGCTCGCCGCCCGCGAGCAGGCCCGGCTGGCCGGTGCCCTGGCCACCTTCGGGAAGATCAGCGTGGAGCCGAACGGCGTCAATGCCATCCCCTCGCTCGTCCGCGGCTGGCTGGACTCCCGCGCCCCCGACCAGGACACCCTGGACACCGTGGTCACCGGGATCGAGCGGGCCGCCACCGAGCGCGCGGCCCGCGACGGCGTGGACCTGACCGTGGTCCGGGAATCCTTCACGCCCGTGGTGGAGTTCCAGCACGCGCTACGGGACGAGCTGGGCGCGATCCTCGGCAAGACGGGGGAGCGGCCGGTGCCGGTCCTGGGCACCGGCGCCGGGCACGACGCCGGTATTTTGTCCGGAACCGTCCCCACGGCCATGCTCTTCGTCCGCAACCCCACCGGCGTCTCGCACTCACCCGCCGAGACGGCGGAGGAGGACGACTGCGTCGCGGGGGTCACCGCACTCGCCGACGTACTGGAGGGGCTGGCGTGCCACTGACCACGCAGGCAACACCGACGACGTACTGGCTCGAACACGCCTGGCTCGGCACCCATGTCGAGCCGGGCGTGGCCGTGGACGTCGCGGACGGGCGGATCACCGCCGTCCGCACCGGCGCCGAGGCCCCGCCGCCCGGCGCCGTCGCGCTGCGCGGCCTGACCGTCCCGGGCCTGGCCAACGCCCACTCGCACGCCTTCCACCGTGCGCTGCGCGGAAGCGTCCAGGTCGGCTCGGGCACCTTCTGGACCTGGCGCGAGGTGATGTACGGCGTCGCCGACCGGCTCACCCCCGAGACCTACTACGCCCTCGCCCGCGCCGTCTACGCCGAGATGGCGCTGGCCGGCATCACCTGCGTCGGGGAGTTCCACTACCTCCACCACGCGCCCGGCGGAGCCCGCTACGACGACCCCAACGCCATGGGCGAGGCGCTGATCGCGGCCGCCGCCGACGCCGGCATCCGCATCACCCTGCTGGACACCGCCTACCTCTCGGCCGGTTTCGGCGCCCCGCCCGACCAGCACCAACTGCGCTTCTCCGACGGCACTGCGGAGGCCTGGGCGGAGCGCGCCGATGCACTCAAGGGCGGTGAGCACGCCCGGATCGGCGCCGCCGTGCACTCCGTACGCGCCGTCCCCGCAGGGCAGTTGGGCACCGTCGCGCACTGGGCCCGCTCCCGGCAGGCCCCGCTGCACGTCCACCTCTCCGAGCAGACCGCGGAGAACGACGCCTGCCGCCAGGCGCACGGCTGCACCCCCACCGAGCTGCTGTCCGAGCACGGGGTGCTGGGCCCGCGCACCACCGCCGTGCACGCCACCCACCTCACCGACGAGGACATCGCGCTGCTCGGCGGCTCCACCACCGGCGTGTGCATGTGCCCCACCACCGAACGCGACCTCGCCGACGGCATCGGCCCGGCCGCCCGCGTCCAGGGCCGGGGCAGCCCGCTGTCGTTGGGCAGCGACAGCCACGCCGTCATCGACCTGCTCGAAGAGGCCCGCGCCATGGAGCTGGACGAGCGGCTGCGCACCCGCACCCGCGGGCACTGGACCGCCGCCGCCCTGCTGCGCGCGGCCACCGCCGACGGCCATGCCGCCCTCGGCTGGGACGAGGCCGGCACCCTCGAGGCCGGCGCGCTCGCCGACCTCACCACGATCGCACTGGACTCCGTACGCACCGCCGGACCACCGCCCCGCCTGGCCGCCGAGACGGCCGTATTCGCCGCCTCCGCCGCGGACGTACGACACACCATCGTCGGCGGGCGGCAGATCGTCCGGGACGGTGTGCACACCCGTGTCCCCGACGTCCCCACCGCCCTCGCAGAGTCCATCGCCGCGGTAAGCGGCTGAAGGAGAACACCCCCGCGATGACGACGAACTCCACGCCGACCACCGCCCTCACCCACATCTCCCAGCTCGTCACCAACGACCCCTCCCTCGGTGCCGGCCCCCTCGGTCTGATCCAGGACGCCGCGGTCGTCATCGACGGTGACCGCATCGCCTGGGTCGGTCCCTCCAGCAAAGCACCCGCCACCGACAACGCGGTCGACGCCGGCGGCCGGGCCGGGATCCCCGGCTTCGTCGACTCCCACTCCCACCTGGTCTTCGCCGGTGACCGCACCGAGGAGTTCAACGCCCGGATGTCGGGGCGCCCCTACTCCGCCGGCGGTATCCGCACCACCGTCGCCGCCACCCGCGCCGCCACCGACGACGCCCTGCACGCCAATGTGGCCCGCTACCTCGCCGAGGGACTCCGCCAGGGCACCACCACCCAGGAGACCAAGTCCGGCTACGGCCTGACCGTCGAGGACGAGGCGCGCGCGCTGCGCATCGCCGCCGACCACACCGACGAGGTCACCTTCCTGGGCGCGCACATCGTCTCGCCCGACTACGCCGACGACCCGGCCGGCTACGTCGACCTGGTGACCGGCCCGATGCTGGACGCCTGCGCCCCGTACGCCCGTTGGGTGGACGTCTTCTGCGAGAAGGGCGCCTTCGACGGCGATCAGGCCCGTGCCGTGCTGACCGCCGGTCAGGCCAAGGGCCTGGTGCCACGGGTGCACGCCAACCAGCTCGGCCACGGCCCCGGCGTCCAGCTCGCCGTCGAGGTCGGTGCCGCCTCCGCCGACCACTGCACCCACCTCAGCGGCGAGGACATCGACGCGCTCGCCCAGTCCGACACCGTCGCCACGCTGCTACCGGGCGCCGAGTTCTCCACCCGCGCCACCTGGCCCGACGCCCGCCGGCTGCTGGACGCCGGAGCCACCGTCGCGCTGTCCACCGACTGCAACCCCGGCTCGTCCTTCACCAGTTCGATGCCGTTCTGCATCGCGCTGGCCGTACGGGACATGGGGATGACGCCGGACGAGGCGGTCTGGTCGGCCACCGCGGGCGGTGCCCGCGCGCTGCGCCGTACCGATGTGGGCCGGATCGCCCCGGGCGCCCGGGCCGACCTGGCCCTCCTGGACGCCCCCTCGCACGTCCACCTCGCCTACCGGCCGGGCGTCCCCCTGGTATCGGCCGTGTGGCACAAGGGCGTTCTCGTCTGAGCACCCGTCCGCGCGCGGCCGGGTGATCCGCACAGCACAGGAGGGCCCGTCCCGAACACCTCGGGGCAGGCCCTCCTCTGCGCGGGCGACTGCCGGCCGCAGTGGGCCGGCAGGGACCGCGGGTCCCTCACTCCTCGACCATCAGGCCCTTACGGAGTCTGACCAGCGTGCGGGAGAGCAGGCGGGAGACGTGCATTTGGGAGATGCCCAGCTCCTCACCGATCTCGGACTGCGTCATATTGGCCACGAACCGCAGCGAGAGGATCTTCCGGTCACGGGGCCCCAGTTCGGCGATCAGCGGCTTGAGGGACTCGACGTACTCGATGCCCTCCAGGCCGTGGTCCTCATAGCCGATCCGGTCCGCCAGCGCACCCTCGCTGTCGTCCTCCTCGGGCTGGGCGTCCAGCGAGCTCGCGGTGTAGGCGTTGCTCGCGGCCATCCCCTCGACGACCTCGTCCCGGGTGATGCCCAGGCGTTCGGCGAGTTCCTGCACGGTGGGGGCGCGGTCCAGCTTCTGCGCCAGCTCGTCGCCCGCCTTGGCCAGGTCCAGGCGGAGTTCCTGCAGGCGCCGCGGTACGCGCACCGACCAACTGGTGTCGCGGAAGAAGCGCTTGATCTCGCCGACGATGGTCGGCATCGCGAACGTCGGGAACTCCACGCCGCGGCTGATCTCGAAGCGGTCGATCGCCTTGATCAGGCCGATGGTGCCGACCTGGACGATGTCCTCCATGGGCTCGCTGCGCGAGCGGAAGCGGGAGGCCGCGAACTTGACCAGGGCGAGGTTGAGCTCGACCAGCGTGTTGCGGACGTACGCGAATTCGTGGGTGCCTTCCTCCAGCGATTCGAGCCGCTCGAAGAGGGTCTTGGACAGAGCCCTCGCGTCCACCGGACCCACCTCGTCGAACGGCGGGATCTCGGGCAGACCGTCGATCTCAGGGGTTCCTGCCAGGTCCGTTTCGGCAGGGAGCGGCTGGGAAGGGATATGCCCGGTCGCGTCGGACAGGGGTGTCGACGATGCGGGCTGCCGGTTGTCGTCAGTGCGCAGTTCGTCGAGCCGGGGTGACATGGTCTCCTCCATCGTTCTCGGCATATGGCTGCCGAAGCCTCTGCGTGAAGCTGCGGTGTGCGGCGCCTCCAAAGCCGGCCGTTTCGAATGTGTCCTTACTACGCCTACCTGCCTTTGCCTGAAGATGGCAAGTGCGTGTTGTCCGTATATTGGGCCATATGCGGATTGTTCGGGTACCGACGGACGTCAGGAAGGCGTAGGGTTCGACGAGCGCAGTCGTAAGCAATCCGGTCGTCTAGAGAGCAAGAGGGGTGCGCACGCATGGACCGCGGGACGGTCGGCAGTGCCAGCCGGGGGCGGCTTCACGTGGAGATCCGCCATCACGGCGCCAGCGCGGTCGTGACGGTCACGGGTGAGCTCGATCACCACACCGCGGATCTGTTGCGTGAGTCACTGGAGGGGTGTGTGGACGACGGATATGCACGCCTGGTGGTGGATTGCTCACGCCTTGAGTTCATGGACTCCACCGGGCTCAATGTGCTGCTCGGTGCGCGCCTGAAGGCAGAGGCCGAGGGGGGCGGGGTTCATTTGGCCGAGATGCAGCCGGTGGTTGCCCGGGTCTTCGAGATCACCGGTGCGGAGGCCGTCTTCACCGTGCACGACTCCCTTGATGCGGCCCTGTCCGACTGACGGTGACGCCGACACCCGGAATGCTGCATTCCGGGCACGTAGTACGTGTCACAACTTCCGTACCCAACAAGTGGGTGTTCTCGCGGTCCGGTCGGGCAGGAGACATCTGAATCCGTTGCAATCAGTCAGTTATCTGTTCTCCGTGAATAGGCGAATCGGTGAGGTGAAGCGCTGATGAGCACCACCCGGCCGTACCCGCCGGGCGATCTCGGCCCGGAGCCGGGCGGCGCCGGTGCTTCCGCCGCCGTACCCCCCGCCGCCGTGCCGGCGGGCCAGATCCGCCGGCTGCGCCTGGCGGGCGCCCGCGGTGCGGTGGCGCGGGCCCGTGACTTCGCCCGGGAGGCCCTGCACGACTGGGGCTGGCTGCCGGCCGCCAGTGCCGATCAGCGCGCCGCGGCCGAGGACGTGCTGCTCGTCGTCTCCGAGCTGGTCACCAACGCCTGTCTGCACGCCGAGGGCCCCGAGGAGCTGCGGCTGCACTGCATCGGCAAAGTGCTGCGCCTGGAGGTCAGTGACCTGGGCGCGGGCTCGCCGGCCCCGCGCAGCCCGCACCGCCCGGGCCGCCCCGGCGGGCACGGCATGTTCATCGTGCAGCGGCTGTGCCTGGACTGGGGCGTGGTGCGCAACGCCGACGGCGCGGGCAAGACCGTGTGGGCGGAGCTCGCCGCACCGGCCTGACCGGTCCGCGGGTACGACGGGGATGAGCGCGGGTCTGCGGGCCCGCGCTGTGTCGTGTCCGGACCGGGTTCCGGTGGGACGTCGCCCGAGGTAGCTCCCCCCCCGGTGGCGGGCCGGAATCCCCCGTCGCAAGGACCCCGCACCGATCGGGGTTGTGCTGTGCCTTCCCATGTCAAGGTCCCCGGCGTACCTTGAGCGGCCGATCTGATGTGCCGTCAGTAACATCCGGCGGTGCGCCCCCACCGGGAGAAGGGGAACCGAACGTGGCCCGCTTCTACGCACAGCACGGCAGGCGCCCGCGCCGGGCGGCCGGCCTGGCCGCCGGCGTCGCGCTGGCGGCGGGGTCCGCGGTGATGTTCACCGCGCCGGCCGCCCACGCCGAGGTCGTCGACGTCAACTACCAGTGCAAAACGCCGATCGGGAACAAGGGCGCGGTCTCGCCCATCGACATCAAGAGCACCCCGAGCGGGGGCGCCTACAAGCTGGTGATGTCCTTCCAAAAGGGCGTCTCCTCCAGCCCCGTGGAGCTGGGCAAGGGCGCCATGAAGCCCAGCGCGCTGATCCAGCTGGGCGGGGCGGAGAGCGGCACGGTGCCGCTCTCGGGTCCGCCCAACGACCAGGCGATTCCGGCCAACACCCCCATCAAGATCAGTGACTTGAGCGGCACCTACACCCCCAAGGGCAGCGGCAAGGTCACCTTCACCGCGTCCACCCTGACCATCAAGGCGCTGGGCACCACCACGACCTGCACCCCCAGCAACCACCCCAAGCCCGCCCTGACCCTCGAGGTGAAGGGCTCCGGAGGCGGCAGCGGCGGCTCCGGCAGCGGCACCTCCGGTTCCGGTGGCTCCGGTGGCGCGACGGCCGGCGGCGGCGCCCCGGGCGGCGAGCTGCCGCAGACCGGGCCCGCGGACTCCGCGCTGGCGCTGGGCACCTTCGGCGGCACGGTGCTGCTGGCCGGTGCGGCCGGGGCGCTCTGGCTGACCCGCCGGCGACGGCACACCTGACGGGCCGCGCCGCACCCCGTCCGCAACGGTCACCGTACGAGCACCAGGAGCCGCCGATGCCGTTCCGTCCTCGCACCGTGGTCCGCGGTGCGGTCCTGGCGACCGCCGCCGTGCTGCTGGCCCCGGCCGCGGCCGGGGCCGCACCGGCGGACCGCGGCTGGTCCGCCGCACCCGCGCCGGGTGCCGGCGCCGAGCCGGGCCCGCAGGACCGTCCGTACGTCTATCTGGAGGGCACGCCGGGCACCGTCCTGACCGACCGGCTGGCCCTGAGCAACCCCACCGGACGCCCCGTCACCGTCCGCCTGCGCGGCTCCGGGTCCCCCGTCGGCGGCTGGCTCCGGCCCGCCTCGACAACGGTCAGGGTCCCGCCGCGGACCCGCGCGGCGGTCCCGTTCACGGTGACCGTGCCGCGCGGGGCGGCCCCCGGCGCGTACCGCGGCGCCGTGGTGGCGGACGGCGGTGGCGGGGAGGGACGGCGGGCCGTGGTGCCGGTGCACCTGCGGATCACCGGGGCGACGCTGTCCGCGCTGACCGTCGAGAACGTCACGGTCAGCGGGCGGGGGAGCGCGGCGGTCATCCGGTACACGCTGGTCAACCGCGGTAACACCACGCTCACCCCGCGGCTGGCGGTGCGCGCCGAGGGGGTGACCGGGACGCTGCTGCGCCGCACCGCCCGCACCCTGCCGGTCCGGCTGCGGCCCGGACAGAGCCTCGACCTGACGGAGCGCTGGCCGGACCCGCCCGCGCTGGACGCGGTGGAGGTGCGCCTCGCGGTGACCGCGGCGGGCGGCGCGGGCGGCTCCGCGACCGCCTCGTACCCGGCGCTGCCCTGGGGCGCGGGCATCGGGGCGGCGCTGGTGCTGGTGGCGGGGACGGCGGGGCTGGTGGCCGTACGGCTGCGGCGCCGTGCCGGGCGCCCGGGCGACGGCGACAGGGGCGGGCAGGGCGGCCCGTTATCCGATGAGCCGGTCGCCGACGGGCGGGCCGACGAGGAACGGGCCGTTGGCGGGCGGCCGGCCGGTCAGTGGAGCGCCGGGCACCGGGGCCGCCGGGAGCGGGCCGCCGGGGAGCGGACCGTCGACGGCGCACCGGGCGGCCCGGCGGCGGACGCATCCGCTCCGGCAGGGGCCCCGGCCGGCCGGGCGACGGACGTGGCGCGCACCGGATCGGGGGCCCGGGCATGAGCGGCGGGACGGGCACCGCAACGGCCCGGCCCGCAGCGGCCCGGCCCGCGGTGACCGGCGGCTCCGGCGCGGGCACCCGGCGGCGCACCACGGCCGCACTGGCCTTGTGCGCGGTGCTGGCCCTGGTCCTGCCGCCGGCCACCGCCGCGGGCGCGGCCGTCCGTTCCGACGACGGGCGCCCCGTCCTCCACCTCTCCCGTACGGAGGCCGGCAAGGGCGGCAGCATCACGGTGACCGGCCGCGGCTGGCGGCCCAAGGCCCTGCTCACGCTGCTGATCTGCGGTCAGAACATGATCGGCGGCAGCAACTCCTGTGCGAACGGGGATGGGCGGGCGGTCACCGCCGACGCCCGGGGCGCCTTCCGCAGGAGCCTCCCGGTCGCCGAGCCGCCCAAGCCCTGCCCCTGTGTGGTGCATGTGGCGACGGTGACCGGCGCGGCGGCCACCGCGGACGCCGCCTTCACGGTCGCCGGCCATCCGGTGGCGCCGCTGCCCGACGAGCCGGCCGGCGGCCGGCTGACGGTGCTCGCCCAGCCGCGGCTGGAGGGCAGCAGCGGCCTGTTGACCTGGTTCGGCGCCCCGCCGCAGCGCGAGCTGAGGGTCACGGTCGGCAATCTCGGTTCGGCGCCGGCCCGGAACCCGGTCTTCCAGGTCGGCACCTCCCACGGGGTCTTCGCACCCCAGTGGGAGGAGCAGCAGTGGCGGGGGACCGTACCCGCCGGGAAGCGGGCCGAGGTCAGACTGCCGGTCGAGCTGGCGGCCGGCGCCCACGGGGACTATCTGGTCTCCCTCAGATACGGCGGCAAGGTCCTGGTCGAGCAGCCCTGGGGGGTCGGCAGACCCTGGGGCGTGACGCTCTTCTGGGTGCTGCTGAGCCTGGTGATCCCCACGGCCGTGTTCCGCATCGGCATGGCGGTCGTGGACCGGGTACGCCCGCGCCGAGGGGCAGTTGCTGCCGGCACAGGTGGCACCACGTCGGCCGGCGGCCCGTCCGCGCTGCCGTGGTTCACCCCGGACACCGCACCGTCCACCACCACATCAACCGAACGACCGACGTCGAAAGGTTCTGCGTGATGAGGCAACGGAGGAGAGCGGCGGTGGCCCCGGTGGCCGCGCTGGTGCTCGCGGGGGCGGGCGTGATGGCCACGGCCGGCACCGCCCGGGCAGCGGAGGTGTCGTACAAGACGGAGTGCCTGCCACCGCCGATATCGGGGATGCCGCCGATCCAGGGCACCACCAAGGTGGACGTCAGCGCGCCCGCGACGGCGAAGGTGGGCGACGAGGTCACGGTGGTCTGGAAGACGGTCGAGGGGGCGTCGAAGAACCCCGACATCCTCGATCTGGGCGCGGACACCGTCCAGCCGACCGGCACGGTCAAGGTGGCCGGGGCGCAGACCGGCGAGGTGTCGATGCAGGGGCCGCGGAAGAACCCGCCGATCCCCAAGGGCGCCCCGATGAAGCTGTCCGACATGACGGGCAAGCTGAAGCTGACCAAGGCCGGTGAGGTCACCCTGGCGCCCGGCTTCTACAACATCAACGTCAACAAGCCGATCTCCACCGACACCAAGTGCTCGCCGAAGGAGCAGGTCAAGCCGGCGGTCACGATCAAGGTGACCGACGGCGGGGGCGGCACGACCGGTGGCACGACCGGCGGCACGAGCGGGGGGACGTCCGGCGGCACCAGCGGCGGTACGTCGGGTGGCACCAGCGGCGGTACGTCGGGCGGCACCAGCGCCGGGACGACCGGCGGCACCGACGGCGGCACGTCCGGTGGCACCAGCGGCGGCACGACCGGCGGCAGCAGCGCGGGCACGACCGGCGGCAGCGGCGGTACGTCCGGTGGCAGCGGCGGCGACCCCGACGGCACCGCGTACAAGGGCAAGGAGATCATGGTCCCCTACGCCTGCAAGACCCCCATCGGCGACAAGAAGGCGACCTCGCCGGTCCAGATCAACGCCGTCAAGAAGGGCGGCAGTTACGACCTGACGGTGCAGTTCAAGAAGTCCGTCATGGACAGCCCCGCGGACATCCCCAAGGGTGCGGTCAAGCCGTCCATGGCCGTGGCGGTGGGCGGTGCGGACAAGGGCTCGGTCGCGGTGCAGGGCCCGCCGAACGCCGGACCCATCAAGTCCGGTGAGCCGATCGCGATCCCCGATCTGAAGGGCACCTACAAGCCGGGTGCCACCGGCAAGGCCACGCTGACCCCGGGGGTGCTCACCGTCAACGCCCTGGGGACCACCACCACCTGCACCCCGGAGAAGGACCCGGGCGTCTCGCTCGCCCTGGACACCTCGGCGCAGCAGGGCGGCACGTCGGGCGGCACGTCGGGCGGTGCGGCGGGCGGCGCCTCGGGCGGCGCCGGGGCCTCCGGCGGCACGGCGGGCCCGGCGAGCGCCTCGGGCGGCAGCGGCGGCCTCGCCGAGACCGGCGCGGGTGACCACGGCGCGCTGACCGCGCTCGGTCTGGTCGCCGGCACGGTCGTCCTGCTCGGTGCCGCGGTCTTCACCTTCACCCCGCGGCGCCGGACGCGCATCCGCTGACCGGCACCTTCCGGAGACGGACGAAGGGGGCGTCGCACCGACGGTGCGACGCCCCCTTCGGACATCCGGGGAGCAGACGTCAGTTGACGCTGCCCATCAGCTCCTTGATCCGCTTGCGGGCCGTCCAGATGCCCAGGCCGGCGGCGACCGCGACGGCGGCTTCCACGCCGACCGCGAAGGTCGTATTCAGGTCGACGCCCGCGGTCGACAGCAGACCGGTGACGGAGTCGCCCGAGGTGACCGCGAGGAACCAGACACCCATCATCTGCGAGCCGTACTTGGCCGGCGCCATCTTGGTGGTGACCGAGAGGCCGACCGGGGAGAGGCACAGCTCACCGACGGTCTGCACGAAGTAGACCGCCACCAGCCACATCGGGCTGACCCGGCCGCCGTTGGCGGCGGTGTCGATCAGCGGGATGAGGAAGACGACGAACGAGACGCCGATCAGACCGAGGCTGGAGGCGAACTTGACGGCGGTGCTCGGCTCCTTGTCGCGCTTGTTCAGCCACAGCCAGGCCGAGGCGACCACCGGGGCGAGCGCCATGATGAAGATCGGGTTCAGCGACTGGTACCAGGACGTCGGGAAGTCGAACCCGAAGAGCTGGTTGGTGGTCGACTTCTCACCGAAGATCGACAGCGTCGAGCCGTTCTGGTCGTAGATCATCCAGAAGACGGCGGCGAGGACGAAGAACCAGATGTAGCCGGAGAGCTTCGACTGCTCCTCGCCGGTCAGCTCCTTGTCGCGCTTCATCCGGAACAGCACGGCGACCGGGATGAACAGACCGGCCAGCGTCAGCGGCACCAGGGCCCAGTTGATGGTGTAGAGACCCGCGGCGACCACGACCACGTAGAAGACCGCGGCGACGGCCAGCCAGATCAGCCCCTGGCGCAGGACCTTGGCCTTGTCCTCGGGCGTCGCCGGCTTGGAGACGAGGTCGCTGGTCGCGCTCAGGTGGCGGGTGCCGATCAGGAACTGGGCGAGACCGAGCGCCATGCCGACCGCGGCCAGCGCGAAGCCGATGTGCCAGTTGACGTCCTCACCGATCGTGCCGATGGACAGCGGCGCGAGGAAGGCACCGAGGTTGATGCCGATGTAGAAGAGCGTGAAGCCGCCGTCGCGGCGCGGATCCGTCGGGCCGCTGTAGAGGTGACCGACCATCGTGGAGATGTTGGCCTTGAGCAGGCCGGAGCCGAGCGCCACCAGCGCCAGGCCCGCGAAGAAGAAGCCCGCGCTGGGCAGTGCCAGCGTCAGGTGACCCAGGATCACCACCGCCCCGCCGACGATGACGGTCTTGCGCGGACCCCAGAAGCGGTCGGCGACCCAACCGCCCGGCATGGCGAGGAGGTAGACCATCGACATGTAGACCGAATAGATGGCCGTGGCTGTGGCGGGGTTCATGTTCATCCCGCCGGGCGCGATCAAATACAGCGGGAGCAGGGCCTTCATGCCGTAGAAGCTGTAGCGCTCCCACATCTCGGTCATGAAGAGAGTGGCCAGTCCTCGGGGATGGCCGAAGAAGGTCTTGCCGCCGTCCGCAGGGTTCCCCTGCTGAGCGGCGCCCTTCGCCAGGCTGGACGCCATAGTGATTCCTTGCTGCTCGGGACGCTTGGGAAGGCCGCACGCGCCCGGTGGGGGATGACCGCATCCGGCGCAGGACCTGCCAACGCCCACGTCCAAGGGGCGCGCTGCCGGGCAGCCTTCTGACAGGCGGCACCAGCAGGACGGTCCCGACGCCGGGATCCACGCCCCCCGTGCTGCTCGCGCGGCGGACCCGGTCGACAGGTCGGTCACTGTGTATCGGGACCGGTGGTGCCGGACCCGCACACAACGAGGGACCGATGACGTCAGGTGCGTCACGGCCCCGGCGGTTGTGCGTTGGACGTTGCCGCCACCATACGTCCGGTTAACCTCGTGTTGGGATGGGTGAGACAACGGTCACACTGTGACCGGGAACTCCGCACGCCTCCTTGCGCGACCGCGCCCGCCCGCGCGCGCCCGCACACGGAACGGCTCGTCGCAGCTCAGGGCGGCTACCCCGGCGCACGGTCCGCCCTGAGCCATCCGCGCTGGTCCACCCCTCGGTCACCACACATCGGACTACCATCGGGCCATGACCCGTGTACTGCTCGCCGAGGATGACGCGTCCATCTCGGAGCCGCTCGCCCGCGCCCTGCGCCGCGAGGGTTACGAAGTCGAGGTGCGCGAGGACGGCCCGACGGCGCTCGACGCCGGTCTCCAGGGCGCCATCGACCTCGTCGTCCTGGATCTGGGGCTGCCCGGCATGGACGGCCTGGAGGTCGCCCGCCGGTTGCGCAACGAAGGCCACTCCTTCCCCATCCTGGTGCTGACCGCCCGGGCCGATGAGGTGGACACCGTCGTCGGCCTGGACGCCGGCGCCGACGACTACGTCACCAAGCCCTTCCGGCTCGCCGAACTCCTCGCCCGGGTACGGGCCCTGCTCCGCCGCGGCTCCACCGCCGAGCCCCAGCAGCCGCCCGCCACCCACGGCGTACGGATCGACGTCGAGTCCCACCGCGCCTGGATGGGCGAGGAGGAACTCCAGCTCACGGCGAAGGAGTTCGACCTGCTGCGGGTCCTGGTACGGGACGCGGGCCGGGTCGTCACCCGCGACCAGCTGATGCGGGAGGTCTGGGACACCACCTGGTGGTCGTCCACGAAGACCCTCGACATGCACATCTCCTGGCTGCGCAAGAAGCTCGGGGACGACGCCGCCAACCCCCGCTACATCGCCACCGTCCGCGGGGTCGGCTTCCGCTTCGAGAAGAGCTGACGAGGTCCAGGACCCGTGCGCCGCCGCCTGATCAACTCCACGCTCGCCGTGGTGCTCGTCGTGATCGCCGTCTTCGGCGTCTCGCTCGTCATTGTCGAGACCCGCACCATCCAGTCCGGTGCGCAGGAGAGCGTGGCCTCCGAGGCGGTCCGGCTCGTGGGGATAGTGGAGAGCCGGCTGGGCAGCGGCGAGAAGATCACGCCGGACGTCCTCTCCGAGCAGATCACCGCCAAGCGGCACGCCGAGATCAAGGTGCCCGGCAAGCCGCCGATCGAGATCGGACACCGCCCCGCGGGCGATGTGATCCAGTCCACCGTGCGCGGCGACCAAGGCGAGTCCGTCACGGTGCAGGAGTCCCGCTCCACGATCAGCTCGGAGATCGGCCGGACGCTGCTGGTCATCCTGGCCGTGGCGCTGCTGGCGATCCTCGCGGCCGTGGTGCTGGCCGTCCGCCAGGGCCGCCGGCTGACCGCGCCGCTCACCGACCTCGCCGAGACCGCCGAGCGGCTGGGCTCCGGCGACCCGCGCCCGCGGCACCGCCGCTACGGCGTCCAGGAGCTGGACCGGGTCGCCGACGTGCTGGACGCCAGCGCCGAGCGGATCGCCCGGATGCTCACCGCCGAGCGCCGGCTGGCCGCGGACGCCTCGCACCAGCTGCGGACCCCGCTGACTGCGCTGTCCATGCGGCTGGAGGAGATCACCGTCACGGACGACCTGGGCACCGTCAGGGAAGAGGCCACCATCGCGCTGGCCCAGGTGGAGCGGCTGACCGATGTCGTCCAGCGGCTGCTGACCAACTCCCGTGACCCGCGCTCCGGCTCGGCGGTCGCCTTCGACCTCGACGAGGTGGTCAAGCAGCAGATCGAGGAGTGGCGCCCGGCCTACCGCAGCGCCGGACGCGCCATCGTCCGCTCCGGCAAGAAGGGCCTACGGGCCGTGGGCACCCCGGGCGCGGTCGCCCAGGTGCTGGCCACGCTGATCGAGAACTCGCTGATGCACGGCGACGGGACGGTCGCGCTGCGTACCCGCGTCACCGGCAACCAGGCGGTCGTCGAGGTCACCGACGCCGGGCCGGGGGTCCCGCCGGACCTCGGCTCTCGGGTCTTCGAGCGGACGGTCTCGGGCCGCAACTCCACCGGGCTGGGGCTGGCCGTCGCCCGGGACCTGGCGGAGGCGGACGGCGGGCGGCTGGAGCTGCTGCAGCAGCATCCGCCGGTCTTCGCGCTGTTCCTGGCCCGTGAGGCGGAGGCGGTCGAGGAGTAGCCGCCCTGCGGGCTGGGCGACTACTTGCGGGAGGCGCTGCGCGGGCGCTGCGACCCGTCGGCGAGGAAGGACTCGGCCGTCTCTATGGCCTCGCGGGCGGGCAGGGTGCGGAAGACCCAGGTGCGGTAGGACCAGAAGCGGAAGAGCGTGGCCAGGCCGATGCCGACGAACTTGAAGACGTTGCTCTGCAGCGGGCTGTCCCAGTGGAAGCCGTAGGTCGCCACGTACAGCAGGCCGTTCTCGATCACCAGGCCGATCGCGCTGAACAGCAGGAAGAGCGTCAGCTCGCGGGTGCGGCCCTGCTTGTCGCGGTCGCGGTAGGCGAAGTAGCGGTAGCCGAGGTAGTTGGTGCCGGTCGCCACGACCGTGGCGATGATGCTGGCCCGTACGACGGGGACGTCGGTCAGATGCCGAACGAGGTTGAACACCGCGAAGTTGACCACGACGCCGGCGCCGCCGACGGCGCCGAACTTCACCAGTTCCCGTACGAGCGCCTCCAGTCTCGACCGCAGTGCGCTCCGCTCACTCATGGTGGTCGTTCAGCTCCCCGGCGTGGACGGTGTTCGCGGCCGTCAACCGCGGCCCGCTCCCTCATGCTAACCACGCCCGGATGGCGGTGCCCGCCGCCTTGTCCCCTCGCGCAACGGACCGTGCGACAAGGGCGGTCAGCCGACCCTGACACGGAAGTTGAGGGTCCGGGCGCCGGGCTCGTCGGCCGCGTCGGCGGTGCACCGCCGACAGCGCAACAGCCGTAAGTCGGTACGTCCCGGGCGCACCGCCTCGAAGTCGAGGAAGCGGGCCGGGCCGCCCACCGACGGGGTGGTGGGGTCGGGGGCCTCGCGCACCCCGGCCGCCCTGAGGACGGCCGGGTCGGGGCGGGGCTCGGCGATGATCCAACGCGCGCCGTCGGCCGGGCCGTCGGTGATCCGCACGCTGAAGCGGTCCCCGGGCGACACCGTGATCTCGGTGTCGTCCGGGCCGAAGACCTCCGGCGCGGACAGCTGGCTGACGACGGAGTGCAGGGCGACCAGCAGCCCCGCGACCGCGACGGCGATCACCAGCGTCCTGGCGCCCTTCGATATGCCGCTGTTGTCCATCCGGCCTCCCCTCGGCCGGGCCCCCGCGCCCGGCGCCCCTCGCACACCCGTGCCTGACACTAATGCCCGGTACGGAGCCCGCTTGCAGTGATCTTCGAACGTGCGAACTCGGAGGATCGTCCAAGCCGGGGTCGGCGCCGAGACGCCGTGCGGATACCCTGGGAGCGTGACATTCCCGGTAGTCGGCATGGTGGGCGGCGGTCAGCTCGCCCGAATGACCCACGAGGCGGGTATCCCCCTCGGCATCAAGTTCAAGCTCCTCAGCGACACCCCGCAGGATTCGGCGGCCCAGGCGGTCAGCGATGTCGTCATCGGCGACTACCGCGACCTGGACACCCTGCGTGCCTTCGCGCGCGGCTGCGATGTGCTCACCTTCGACCACGAGCATGTGCCCACCGAGCACTTGCGGGCCCTGGAGGCGGACGGCATCGCCATCCGGCCCGGTCCGGAGGCGCTGCGGCACGCCCAGGACAAGGGGGTGATGCGGGCGAAGCTGGACGCCATCGGCGTGCCCTGCCCACGGCACCGCATCGTCGCCGACCCCGAGGACGTGGCGCGATTCGCCGCCGAAGGTGAAGGTTTTCCCGTGGTCCTCAAGACCGTCCGGGGTGGCTATGACGGCAAGGGCGTCTGGGTCGTACGATCCTCCAAGGAGGCCGAGGAGCCCTTCCGTGCCGGGGTGCCGGTCCTTGCGGAGGAAAAGGTGGATTTCGTCCGCGAACTGGCCGCCAACATCGTCCGCTCCCCGCACGGCCAGGCCGTCGCCTACCCCGTCGTGGAGTCCGTCCAGGTCGACGGCGTCTGCGACACCGTGATCGCGCCCGCGCCCGAGCTGGACCCCGAGCTGGCCGGCCAGGCCCAGGAGCTGGCGCTGCGGATCGGCAAGGAGCTGGAGGTCGTCGGTCACCTCGCGGTCGAGCTCTTCGAGACGGTCGCGGCCGACGGCACCCCCCGCATCCTGGTCAACGAGCTCGCCATGCGCCCGCACAACTCCGGCCACTGGACCCAGGACGGCGCGATCACCTCGCAGTTCGCCAACCACGTCCGTGCCGTGCTCGACCTCCCGCTCGGCGACCCGCGCCCGCGGGCCCGCTGGACGGTGATGGCCAACGTCCTCGGCGGCGACTTCCCCGACATGTACTCCGCGTACCTGCACTGCATGGCGCGGGACCCGCAGTTGAAGATCCATATGTACGGCAAGGACGTCAAGCCCGGCCGTAAGGTCGGACACGTCAACACCTACGGCGACGACCTGGCGGACGTGCGTGAGCGCGCCGCGCACGCCGCCGGCTACCTGCGAGGAACGATCACCGAATGACGGCCAGCCCCGCACCCGACCGCCGCCCCTCCAACGCCCCCGTAGTCGGCATCGTCATGGGCTCCGACTCGGATTGGCCGGTCATGGAGGCCGCCGCCCAGGCCCTCACCGAGTTCGAGATCCCCTTCGAGGTCGACGTCGTCTCGGCCCACCGGATGCCGCGCGAGATGATCGCCTACGGCGAGGACGCCGCCGACCGCGGCCTGAAGGCGATCATCGCCGGGGCCGGGGGCGCCGCCCACCTGCCCGGCATGCTCGCCTCCGTCACCCCGCTGCCGGTCATCGGTGTCCCGGTCCCGCTGAAGTACCTCGACGGGATGGACTCGCTGCTGTCGATCGTGCAGATGCCGGCCGGGGTGCCGGTCGCCACGGTCTCGGTCGGCGGGGCCCGGAACGCCGGACTGCTCGCCGCCCGGATGCTCGCCGCGCACGACGGGGAACTCCTCGGCCGGATGCGGGAGTTCCAGCAGGAGCTCAACGAACAGGCCACCGAGAAGGGCCGCCGGCTGCGCAACAAGGCCGTCGGCCCGAACGGCTTCGGCTTCGGCGGCGGCAAGTGACGCCGAACGACCGGGAGGCCGCGCGAGACCTGCTCGCCCGGTGGCCGGTCGTCGACGGCCACAACGACCTGCCGTGGGCGCTGCGCGAGCAGGTCCGCTACGACCTCGACCGGCGCGACATCGCCACCGACCAGTCCGCGCACCTGCACACCGACCTGCCCCGGCTGCGGGCCGGCGGGGTCGGCGCGCAGTTCTGGTCGGTGTACGTCCGCGCCGACCTCGCCGGTGACGCGGCGGTCAGCGCCACCCTCGAACAGATCGACGTGGTACGGGAGTTGGTGGCCCGCTACCCGGACGACCTGCGCCTGACGCTGAACGCCGACGGCATGGAGGCGGCCCGCGCCGAGGGCCGGATCGCCTCCCTGATGGGCGCCGAGGGCGGCCACTCCATCAACAACTCGCTGGCCACCCTGCGCGCCCTGTACCGCCTGGGCGTGCGCTACCTGACCCTCACCCACAACCACACCATCGACTGGGCGGACTCCGCGACCGACGCCCCGCGCCATCAGGGCCTGTCGGCATTCGGCGAGGAGGTCGTACGGGAGATGAACCGCTGCGGGATGCTGGTCGACCTCTCGCACGTCTCCGCCGACACCATGCGCGACGCCCTGCGCGTCAGCACCGCGCCGGTGATCTTCTCGCACTCCTCGGCCCGCGCCGTCTGCGACCACCCGCGCAACATCCCCGACGACGTGCTCGCCCAACTGCCCGCCAACGGCGGTGTCGCGATGGCCACCTTCGTGCCGAAGTTCGTGCTGCCGGCCGCCGTCGAGTGGACGCAGCGCGCCGACGAGAACATGCGCGCCCACGGGCTGCACCCGCTCGACACCACCGAGGCCGGGATGACGGTCCAGCGGGCCTTCGAGGCCGCCCACCCGCGGCCCAGGGCCACCGCCGCCACCGTCGCCGACCACCTCGACCACATGCGCGAGGTCGCCGGCATCGACCACCTCGGCATCGGCGGCGACTTCGACGGCACCGCCTTCACCCCGGACGGCCTGGACGACGTCGCCGGCTATCCGAACCTGATCGCCGAACTCCAGCGCCGCGGCTGGTCCAACCCCGACCTGGCCAAACTGACCTGGCAGAACGCGGTCCGGACGCTGCGCGCCGCGGAGGACGTGGCACGCGCCGAACAGCAGCGCCGCGGGCCGTCCCACGCGACGCCTTAACGCCGCTGCCGCTGCGGCGGGCGGCTTTCCCACGTTGTCGGCTTTGCCGCCGTGGCCTGGCGGCTGGGTGCTTTCCGACGTTGTCGGCTTTCGCGCTGTGGCGCCTGCGGCGGGCGGGTCCGCTGCGCGGGGCTGTCGGCTGCGGTGGTGGTCCTGCGGGGGTGGGTGTCCAGACTGCTTCGCTTTACGTCTGGACACCCACCCCCGCAGGCCCACCCCCTCCCGTGGAAGGGGGAGAAAAACGGTGAGTGGGGGCGGGCGTAAGTGGTCCCCGACCGGTAGTCGTGAGACGGGCCCCGGCCCCCAC
>NZ_JBFAEA010000039.1:22812-45120 GCF_040641675.1 Streptomyces sp. NPDC020742 | reverse complement strand
CGTCTCCGGCGCCCTGTTGGGGCTGGCTCGGCCGTCTGGCTTTCGCTTTTCGGCCTTTCCGACTCTATCAGATCTTGTTCGTTCCGTTGCCGGTCTGAATTTCTTTCTGATTCCCCGTCGGAGGGGGTGCCTTTTGGCTTTTCCGACTTTATCAGAAGAGCTTCGGCCGAATTAATTCAGCCGGGGCTTCCGGTAAGTGGTCGGTTGCGCTTCGCCGAGTGAAAGTACCGGCCGAAGCGGAGAAGAGACTAACCGTCACAGGTGAACTTGTCCAGTTCGCTGCAACCGTTCGAATCTACCTCCCCCTGTCACCCGTGTCAACGGGTTTCTGGGGCGAGGGAGAGATTAGCAGGTCAGCGGGGCTCGATGCACATCAGGCGGCGGTGGGGAGAGTGGCGTCGCGGTCGGTGCTGTCGACGTCGCCGGTGGCGCCGGTACGTACCGCCCGGGCACCCAGGACGTAGACGTAGGAGAGGAACGCCAGCTCGGCGAGGACGCCGATGCCGATGCGGGCCCAGGTGGGCAGGCCGGAGGGGGTGACGAAGCCCTCCAGGGCTCCGGATATGAAGAGGACCGCGGCGAGGCCGAGGGCGACGCCGAGGGCGGAGCGGCCCTCCTCCGCCAGGGCCGTTCGGCGGGTGCGCGGGCCCGGGTCGATGACGGTCCACCCCAGGCGGAGGCCGATGCCGGCGGCGATGAAGACGGCGGTCAGTTCTAGGAGGCCGTGCGGAAGGATCAGGCCGAGGAAGGTGTCCAGGCGGCCGGCCGAGGACATCAGGCCGATGCCGACCCCCAGATTGAGCATGTTCTGGAGCAGGATCCACAGGACGGGGAGGCCAAGGAAGGCGCCGAGGACCAGGCAGAGCGCCACGGCCTGGGCGTTGTTCGTCCATACCTGGGCGGCGAAGGACGCGGCGGGGTGGCTGGAGTAATAGGTCTCGTACTGGCCTCCGGGGCGGGTCATCGCGCGGAGGTCCTCCGGGGCGCCGAGGGTCGCCTGGACCTCGGGGTGGGTGGCCACCCACCAGCCGAGGAGGGCGGCGACGACGGTGGAGAGGACCGCGATGGGGATCCACCAGTGGCGCAGGCGGTAGACGGCTGCCGGGAAGGCCGTGGTGAAGAAGCGGGCGGCGTCGCGCCAAGAGGCCTTGCGGGCGCCGGTGACGGCGCTGCGCGCGCGGGCCACGAGTGTGGTGAGCCGACTGGTCAGCGCGGGGTCGGGGGCGCTGGAGAGGAGGAGGGAGAGGTGGGTGGTGGTGCGCTGGTAGAGGGCGACGAGTTCGTCGGCCTCGGCGCCGGTGAGGCGGCGCTTGCGGTGCAGGAGCGCGTCGAGGCGGTCCCATTCGGCGCTGTGAGCCGTGATGAAGACATCCAGGTCCATACGGGGTCGCTCCTCGCAGCGCCGGGGCAGGTGTCGGGCCCGGTCAGCTTGGCAGACTGGCCGGGCCCGACGCGGTGTGGGCGGGGCATGGGCAACCAGCGTGGGACGAGAGGGAGTGGGCGCGGCGTGAGTGAGCTCGTCACGGGTGAAGCGGTGGTGCTGGGGCTGCGGCCGGCCAGGTTGCCGAGCCGGGGGCTGGCGGTGGCGGTCGATGTGGCGGTGGGCTGGAGCGTCTATCTCGCTGTGTCGATGGTGCTGGTGAGTACGACCTCGTCGATGGACAGTGCGGCGGTGGCAGCGGTGTCGGTGGCGGCGTTCCTGCTGGTGCAGGTGGGGATACCGATCGTGGTCGAGACGCTGAGCCAGGGCCGGTCGCTGGGCAAGGCGATCTGCGGGCTGCGGGTGGTGCGTGAGGACGGGGGGCCGATCCGGTTCCGGCATGCGCTGGTGCGGGGCGCCATGGGGGCCATCGAGATCGTGCTGACGATGGGGGTGGTTGCGGCCATCGCCTCGCTGGTTTCGGCGCGCGGGCGCCGGGTGGGCGATGTGTTCGCGGGGACGCTGGTCATCCGGGAGCGGATGCCGGCGGCGGAGGCGGGCCGGGCGCTTCCGCCGGCGCCTCCGTGGCTGGTGGCGGAGCTCGGGAAGCTGGATCTGTCACGGGTGCCCGATGGCTGGTGGCTGGCGGTGCGGCAGTACCTGGTGCGGACGGAGCAGCTGGATCCGCAGGTCGGAGCGGCGATGGCGGGGCGGCTGGCGGAGGACCTGCGGGGATTCACCGGGGTTCCTGGGCCGGCGGAGGTGCATCCCGCGGCCTATCTGGCGGCGGTGGTCGGTGAGCGGCAGGCGCGGGAGTCGCGGAGGGCGTTCGGGGGGTCGTCGGCGCCTTCGGGTGGTGTGGGGGCTGCGGCCGGGGGCGGTGGGGTTTCTGGCGTTACCGGGCCGGTGATGACTGGGGGTACCGGTGGTGTGGCGCCGGGCAACGGGGAGCCGGTGGCGGGAGCGGGGGCGGGCTGGGCGCTGCCTGGTGGGGGCGCTGGGGCTCCTGGGGCGGGTGCCGTCGGGGCCGAGGCTCCTCGGGCAGATGCCGCTGGGGCCGGGGGGCTTGGTGCGGGTGGTGTGTCGGGCCGGGGTGGTCTGCCGCCGACCGGTGTCGCCGGCGCGGGCGGCCCGGGGCCTGCCGAGGTGCCGGTTCCGGGTGGCGCGGGCGAGGCGGACGGGGGTGGGGCGGGTGGTGGTGGCCGGGCGCCGCGTACGGGGTTCGCGCCGCCGGTGTGAGGTGGTGGCCGGGCGCCGCGTACAGGGTTCACGCCGCCGGTGTCAGGCAGTGACCGGGTCGCCGCGTACAAGGCTCACGCTGCCGGTGGCAGGCAGTGATCAGGCGCCACGTACGTAAAAGACTCGCGCCGCCGGTGGCAGGCAGTGACCGGGTGCCATCGCAGGATTGAGGATTCGTGCCGCGGGAGTCAGACGATCGCCGGCCGCCGGTAGAGCGTGCACGCCGCCGGTGTCAGGCCGTGGGCGGGCGGTGGGCAAGCCGTAAGGGCCGGACGGGGCGGTCGGGCGTGGGGGCGGGCGCAGCTGTGTGCGGGGAGAGGTGGGTGCAGGGAGCTGTGCGTGGGGCGGGGCGGTGGGGGTGGGTGGTCAGGTGAAGGTGGACGGCGGGGAGTCGAGGGATTCGAGTTCGATGCCGGGGGCGGAGAGGACCACGTCGCCGGCGAGGTGGACGGTGTGCTGTTCACCGGTCTCCAGGTCGTTGACCTGGTACGCGTCGGCGATGAGGGGGCCGGTGTCAGTGGTGTGTGGTGTGCTGCTGATCAGGGCCCAGGACTGGTCGAGGGTGCGGGGGGCGAGGACGGGGGGTGTGAAGGCGACGAGGCGGGTGCGGACGGCGCCGGCGCCGAGTGCGGGGCGCAGCAGGCGGGCGGTGGCGATGAGGAAGGCGGGGGACGCGCCGGTGAAGGCGTGGGCGGGGACGTTCCCTTCGGTGGCGTGTTCACCGGTGGGGTCGGTGCGTACCCAGGTGACGCCGTCCAGGGCCGCGCCGCGGACCTGCCAGGCGGAGGCGTGGAGCTCCAGGCGGAGGGGGCGGCCGAGTTCGTCGAGGGTGAGGTCGACGGAGCCGGTGTGGTCGCCGGCGGGGTTGACGATCTGGGACACGTAGCGCCAGCCGGAGGGGCCGGTGGCGCAGTGGAAGTGCTCTTCGCCCAGGGGGGTGTGGTCGTGCGGGTCGTGCAGGGAGTAGTGGCCGCGGGGCATGAGGGGGCTGTCCTTCGGGCGGCGGCCGGCCGGGGCAGGCGGCCGGTGGGCGGGGTCTTGCCGGGGTGTGCGGGGGGCGGGGGTGCGGTGGTACGGCCCAGGCCCCCGCCATGGGTGGCGAGGGCCTGGGATCACCGGCTGTGGAGGGTGCGCGCCGGCGGGCCGGTGGTGCCGGTCAGCCGGCGGGCGCGACCCGGCTCAGTAGCGGTAGTGGTCGGGCTTGTAGGGGCCCTCGACCTGGACGCCGATGTAGGCGGCCTGCTCGGGGCGGAGCTCGGTGAGCTTGACGCCGAGGGAGTCGAGGTGGAGCCGGGCGACCTTCTCGTCGAGGTGCTTGGGGAGCACGTAGACGTCGGTCGGGTACTCCTCGGGCTTGGTGAACAGCTCGATCTGGGCCAGGGTCTGGTCCGCGAAGGAGTTGGACATCACGAAGCTCGGGTGGCCGGTGGCGTTGCCGAGGTTGAGCAGGCGACCCTCGGACAGCACGATCAGGACCTTGCCGTCGGGGTGCGTCCAGGTGTGGACCTGGGGCTTGACCTCGTCCTTGACGATGCCCGGGAGCTTGGCGAGGCCGGCCATGTCGATCTCGTTGTCGAAGTGGCCGATGTTGCCGACGATCGCCTGGTGCTTCATCCGCGCCATGTCGGAAGCGAGGATGATGTCCTTGTTGCCGGTGGTGGTGACGAAGATGTCGGCGGTCTCGACGACCTCGTCGAGGGTGGTGACCTGGTAGCCGTCCATGGCGGCCTGCAGGGCGCAGATCGGGTCGACCTCGGTGATGATGACGCGGGCGCCCTGGCCGCGGAGCGACTCCGCGCAGCCCTTGCCGACGTCGCCGTAGCCGCAGACGACGGCGGTCTTGCCGCCGATCAGGACGTCGGTGGCGCGGTTGATGCCGTCGATGAGGGAGTGCCGGCAGCCGTACTTGTTGTCGAACTTCGACTTGGTGACGGCGTCGTTCACGTTGATCGCCGGGAAGAGCAGGTCGCCGTCGCGCTGCATCTCGTAGAGGCGGTGGACGCCGGTGGTGGTCTCCTCGGTGACACCGCGGATCTCGGAGGCCAGGTTCGTCCACTTCTGGGGCGACTCGGCGAGGGTGCGGGTGAGCAGCTCCAGGATGGCGCGGTGCTCGTCGCTCTCGGCGGTCTCGACGGCGGGGACCTTGCCGGCCTTCTCGTACTCGACGCCCTTGTGGACGAGGAGGGTGGCGTCACCGCCGTCGTCCAGGATCATGTTCGGGCCGCCGGTGGGCGAGTTCGGCCAGCTGAGCGCCTGCTCGGTGCACCACCAGTACTCGTCGAGGGTCTCGCCCTTCCAGGCGAAGACCGGGACGCCCTGCGGGTTGTCGGGGGTGCCGTCGGGGCCCACGGCGATGGCGGCCGCGGCGTGGTCCTGGGTGGAGAAGATGTTGCAGGAGGCCCAGCGGACCTCGGCGCCGAGGGCGACCAGGGTCTCGATCAGCACGGCGGTCTGCACGGTCATGTGCAGCGAGCCGGTGACGCGGGCGCCGGCCAGCGGCTGAGCGGCGGCGTACTCCTTGCGGATCGCCATCAGGCCGGGCATCTCGTGCTCGGCGAGGGTGATCTCCTTGCGGCCGAAGGCGGCGAGGGACAGGTCGGCGACCTTGAAGTCCTGGCCGGTGGCTGCTGCTGTCGTCATGCGGGCTGCTCCTCGGGAATCGAGGTGGATGGGCGGGCAGTCTGCGGCGCGGGCGGGGGTCCGGCGGTACCGGCAACGAGCTTACGCGGAGGCGGACACACCTCTCCCCTGGTCTCCCCTGGCCGCAGCGCAGTCCGTCGGAGGCCCTCTCTCCCTCGGCCGGTCCGCGGTGCGGGCCGCCCGACCGCCATCAGCAGCGACGTCTGGCACTGGGCACGAATCTACACCGATCGGCCCAGCGAACCCCAGCCCGGAGGGGCCATTTCCGTGTGGTCCCGGCCAGTCGGGGACGGGCGGGGAGGCGCCGCGCGGGGCAACCAGGCGGTCGACGGGGCCGGGATCGGGAGAGCCCGTGGTGGTGGCGCCGGGGGGCTTTGCAGGTGGGGGGAGGTCATGCAGGATGCCTGGAGCGCGAGACCGCCGGAACGTCCGTACGACCGCGCGCGGATGTGTAAGGAGAACCACGTGACCACCAGGCCAGTCGCAGCTCCCGAGGGAGCGGGGAGGGACGGGCAGGGGCTGAAGCTGCTCGCCGTGACCGCCTGCCCGACCGGCATCGCCCATACGTACATGGCCGCGGAGAAGCTGGCGCAGGCCGCCGCTTCGCTCGGCCATGAGATCAAGGTGGAGACGCAGGGCTCCATCGGGGCCGAGAATGTACTCTCTGACAACGATGTCAAGGATGCGGACGGGGTGATCATCGCCGCGGACAAGGACGTCGACCTCAGCCGGTTCGCCGGCAAGCGGGTGCTGGCGGTCGGCGTGGCCGAGGGCATCCGCCACCCCGAGCAGTTGATCGAGCGGGTGCGCAACGCCCCGGTGCACGGCGGCGGGGCGGACGGCGGCGGCGCCGCGTCCGTGGTGTCCGCCGGCGGTGGCAGGGAGCGCAGCGTCGGGTACAAGGCGCTGATGAACGGCGTCAGCTACATGATCCCGTTCGTGGTGGTCGGCGGTCTGCTGATCGCGATATCGCTGGCGCTGGGCGGGCACCCGCAGGCCGATGGCGGTCTGGTCATCCCCGACGGGTCGTTCTGGAAGCACGTCAATGACATCGGTGTCATCGGCTTCACGCTGATGGTTCCGGTGCTCTCCGGCTATATCGCCTACGCGATCGGCGACCGGCCGGCGCTGGTGCCGGGCATGATCGGCGGCTGGATCGCCAATACGGGTGCGCTCTACGGGTCCAAGGCCGGCGCGGGCTTCATCGGCGCGATCGTCACCGGCTTCCTGGCCGGCTATCTGGTGCTGTGGATCAAGAAGGTCAGGGTCCCGAAGTTCGTCCGGCCGATCATGCCGATCATTGTGATCCCGATCGTGGCGACGACGGCGCTGGGGCTGTTCTTTATCCAGGTCATCGGCAGGCCGATCTCCTGGGTGTTCACCCACCTCACCGACTGGCTGGGCGGGATGACCGGGTCCAGCGCGGTGCTGCTGGGCGCGGTGCTGGGTCTGATGATCGCGTTCGACATGGGCGGGCCGGTCAACAAGACCGCGTTCCTGTTCGGCGCCGGGCTGATCGCGTCCGGGAACCAGACGGTGATGGGGATGTGCGCGGCGGCGATCCCGGTGATGCCGCTCGGGCAGGGGCTGGCCACGCTGATCCGCCGACGGCTCTACTCCGAGCAGGAGCGGGAGACGGCCATGGCGGCGCTGTTCATGGGGCTCTTCGGGATCTCCGAGGGCGCGATCCCGTTCGCCGCGGCGCGGCCGGCGCAGGTCATTCCGGCGAACATGCTCGGTGGCGCGGTGGCCGGTGCGGTCGCGGGGATGGCCGGGGTGACCGACGCGGTGCCGCACGGCGGGCCGATCGTGGCGGTGCTGGGGGCGGTCGGCGGGGTGCCGGTGTTCTTCCTCGCGGTGCTGATCGGGGCGGCGGTGACGGCGCTGACGACGGTGGCGCTGGTGGATTTGTCGGAGCGGCGGAAGGGCGGTGCCACGGCCGCGGTGCCGGCGGAGGCAGCCGTGCCGGTGGAGGCCGCGGAGCCGGTAGCGGCCGCGGAGCCGGAGGAAGCCACGGTCCCGGTGGCGGCCGCGGTGCCGGCGCAGGCAGCCGGGGCGGATCCGGTGGTTGCCGGGCCGGCCACGGAGCCGGCCGCGGAGCCGGTGGCGGCCGGGGCGGGCAGCGGGTCCGTACGCGGCACCGACGGCCAGGGCAGCACCGCGGACGAGGGCGCCGACGGCCAGGGCAGCACCGCGGACGAGGGCGCCATTGGCCGGGACGGCGCCATTGGCCGGGACGGCACCACCGGCCGGGAGGGCGCTTCGGGCCACGGCGCCGCCCCCGAGGGCGGTGACGCCACCGAGGACGGCGCGGGAACCGAGGCCGGCACTCCCGACGACACCCCCGACGGCGCTCCCAGCGACGCCCCCGCTCCGCCCGAGGTCCTCTCCGGCCACCTCACCGGGCAGACCGTCCGCCCCCTGCTCGCGGCGAGCGAGAAGGAAGCGGCGATCCGCGAGATGGCCTCCCTGGTGGCCGGCACCGGGCGGGTGGCGGATGTCGAGGAGCTGGTTCGGGTGGCGCTGGCCCGGGAGGCGCAGGGCACCACCGGGCTCGGTGAGGAGATCGCCATTCCGCACGCCAAGACCGATGCGGTGACCGCTCCGGTGGTCGGGTTCGCGCGGTCGACGGACGGCATCGACTGGGGTGCGCCGGACGGTACGCCGGCCCGGTTGGTGTTCCTGATCGCGGTGCCGGAGGCGGTGGCCGGGGACGAACACCTGCGCATCCTGGCGCTGTTGTCGCGGAAGCTGATGGACGCCGGCTTCCGGGCGCGGCTGCAGGACGCGGAGGACACCGCGGCGATCCTGCGGGTGCTGGCGGAGATCGAGTAGCCGGGGAAGGGCGAGGAGCCCGCACAGGACGAAGGCCCCCGCACCCGGTGGGTGTGGGGGCCTTCGGTCTGGGTGCGCGGGGCCGCTCAGTGCCCGCCGGGCGCCTTCGACGGGTCGGCGCCCGCGGCGGCGGTGGCCTCGTCGTAGATGTCCGGCTCCAGGTAGATGACCCGGGCAATCGGCACGGCCTCGCGGATGCGGGCCTCGGCGGCGTTGATGGCCTCGGCGACCTGGCTGGCGGTGTCGTCGTGCTGCACCGCGATCTTGGCGGCGACCAGCAGCTCCTCGGGGCCGAGGTGGAGGGTGCGCATGTGGATGACGCGGGTGACGACATCCCCGTCGACGACCGCCGCGCGGATCTTGGCGACCTGCTCGGGGCCGGCCGCCTCGCCCAGCAGCAGCGACTTGGTCTCGGCGGCCAGCACCAGGGCGATCACCACCAGCAGGGCGCCGATGCACATGGTGCCGATGCCGTCCCAGACGCCGTCGCCGGTGGCGAGGGTGAGGCCGACACCACCCAGCGCGAGGACCAGGCCGACCAGCGCGCCGAAGTCCTCCAGCAGCACGACCGGCAGCTCGGGGGCCTTGGCGCGGCGTACGAACTGGGTCCAGGTCTGCTTGCCGCGCAGCTCGTTGGACTCCTTGATCGCGGTGCGGAAGGAGAAGCCCTCGGCGATGATCGCGAAGACCAGGACGCCGATCGGCCAGTACCAGTCCTCCAGCGGGTGTGGGTCGTGGACCTTCTCGTAGCCCTCGTAGAGCGCGAAGACGCCGCCGATGGTGAACAGGACGATGGAGACCAGGAAGCCGTAGATGTAGCGCTCGCGGCCGTAGCCGAAGGGGTGCTCGGCGGTCGCCTCGCGCTTGGCCCTCTTGCCGCCGAGCAGCAGCAGGCCCTGGTTACCGGAGTCGGCGACCGAGTGCACGCCTTCGGCCAGCATCGAGGACGAGCCGCTGAAGGCGAAGGCCACGAACTTCGCTACGGCGATCGCCAGATTGGCGCCCAGCGCCGCAACGATCGCCTTTGTCCCGCCTGATGCGCTCATAGGTGCCGCAAGTCCCTTCCCTCGACGGAGCTCTACCGCTTTACCGACCCTTTAATGCCGTGCGGCGGTCATTGTTGCAGCCCGCCGCCGGGCGGGTACCAGGAGGCCACCTGCCGGACCGACTCCGCGTACGGGAGCGGTGGCGCTAGGCCACCACCGTGGCGCGGAAGAGGGTGCCCTCGCCGGAGAGGGTGAGCTGTTCTCCGGCCGGTACGAACGCAGATGCGCCGGCCGTGAGGACCAGTTCGTCGCGGGCGGCGGCCTCCGCGCTCTCCTCGGCGTCGCGCAGGCGGACGGTGCCCGCGGTGCACAGCAGGATCTGCGGCGTACGGGAGACCAGGGCGCGGGGGGCGGCGCCGGGCGGCAGGACGAAGCGGGAGAGCCGGAACTCGTCGATCGGGGTCTCGTAGACCTCTTCGCCGGCGACGTCCTCGGGGCGCAGCACGCCCGCGTCGCCGGCTTCGAAGCGGACCACCCGGAGCAGTTCGGGGACGTCGACGTGCTTGGGGGTCAGGCCGCAGCGCAGGACGTTGTCGGAGTTTGCCATCAGCTCGACGCCGAGGCCGCTGAGGTAGGCGTGCGGGATGCCGGCGCCGAGGAACAGCGCCTCGCCGGGCTGGAGCTGGACGTGGTTGAGGAGCATGGCGGCGAGTACGCCGGGGTCGCCGGGGTGGTGGTGGGCGAGGCTCGCGTAGGCGGCGTAGGCGTCGGCGTGCGGGCCGCCCTTGGCGGCGAGCTGATCGGCGGCGACCGCGGCGCGTTCGACGGTCCCGGCGATCGCGTGGTGGTCGGCGCTGAGCACGGCGGTGAGCACCTCGCGCAGCGCGTCCTCCTCCGGGCTGGCGCGCAGGATGTCGACGTACGGCGTGAGGTCGTCGAGGCCCAGGTCCGCCATGAGGTCGGCGGTGTGTGCGGGGTGGCGGAAGCCGCACAGGCCGTCGAAGGGGGTGAGGGCGACGATCAGCTCGGGCTTGTGGTTGGCGTCCTTGTAGTTGCGGTGCGGGGCGTCGAGGGGGACGCCGCGCTGCTCCTCGTCGGCGAAGCCCTCCCGGGCCTGGGTCAGGTCGGGGTGGACCTGGAGGGAGAGCGGCGCGGCGGCGGCGAGCAGCTTGAGCAGGAACGGCAGCCGGGGGCCGAAGGCGCGGACGGTGTCGGGGCCGAGTTCGGCCTCGGGGTCGGTGGCGATCACCTCGGCCAGGGAGACGGAGCCGATGCCGCGGTCGAGGTGGGAGGGGGCGCCGGGGTGGGCGCCCATCCACATCTCGGCCTGCGGCTGCCCGGTCGGCGCGGTGCCGAGGAGCTCCGGCAGGGCGGTCGTGGAGCCCCAGGCGTAGGGGCGCACGGTATTGGCGAGGCGGTCCATCGGGCTGCTGCTTCCTGGGGTGCGGGGTGAACTGCGGGGTGGTGCGGCGGGCCGCCGGGGCGGACCTGCCGTCACAGATCACCCGGTGCCGGCGAGCGCCAGGTAAACGGCGCCGAAATCCACGATGGCGAGAAGTTCCGCGGCCTTCTCCAGGTCGCTGCCGGCGCCGGGTTCCAGTTCGCTGAGGGCGGTGTCGCGCTTCTCGGCGAGCGCCTGGGCGGCGCGGGTGGCGGACAGCGGGCCGGGCTCCTCCTCGCGCAGCAGCACCACCCGGGCGTGCAGCACGGTGGCGGTGGGCTGTTCGACCCGGTCGCGGAAGAAGTCGTCCGGGTCGGGTTCGGTCAGGGGGCCGACGAGCAGGGTGCGGTGGGTGGTGAGTGCCTCGGGTAGTTCGGCGGCGAGGGCGGGGCGGCCGGCGAGGCCGGCCAGCTCGGTGGCGAAGTGCCGGCCGATAGCGTGCGCGAGGGTGCCCTCGGTCCAGATCAGCGGGAGCGCGTCGGCGAGGTCGGCGGCGAGGGTCTTGCCGGGGTTGGTGTACGTGGGGATGGCCGGGCCGCAGCGCTCGGCGACCTGGTCGAGGCGGTCGGCGAGCTTGCCCAGGGCGTCCGGCGGGGCGCTGATCAGGCCGATCCGGTCGGTGAGCATCAGCAGCGGGATCAGCACCGACCAGAGGGTGCCGGGGGCGGCCGGCGGGGCGCCCTCCACGTCGAACTCGGCGTCGTAGGGGGTGGTGGCCAGGGGCATGGCGAGGCCGCGGGCCTGGTCGACGGCGTCGGCGAGCGGGCCGCCGGCGGGGGTGACGGCGACGATGGAGCAGCCGCGGCGGTAGGCCTGTTCGACCAGCTCGGCGAGGCCGGGGTCGGCGGCGTCCGGGCCGGCGAGGAGCAGCAGGTCCAGGGGGCCGGCCCAGCCGGGCAGCGTCCAGCGCAGGGCGCCGGGCAGCGGGGCCACGCCGGTGGGCTGGATCAGGCTGACCGGGCAGCTGCCGCCGCACAGGGCGCGCAGCAGGTCGGCGACGCCGGCGGCGGCCGGTCCGGGCCCGGCGACGAGGACGGCGCGCGGCCGTCCGTCGGGCGTCAGGTCCGCGATGCCGGATTCGGTGGCGCTGCGGGCGGCGGTGCGGACCCGGGCGCCGGACTCGGCGACGCCGCGCAGCAGACCGAACCGGTCGGCGCCGGCCAGCGCATCAGGGGTGTCGAGGAGTGACTCGTCGAGCATGGTGGGCGCGGCCTCCGATCGCCGGTGCGGGCGTGGGTACACGGGCGGTGCCGGGGCGGGCCCGGCGGCCCGGTCAGGCGGGGCGGCGTGCTTCGTCGACGAGGAGTACGGGGATGCCGTCCCGGACGGGGTAGGCGAGGCCGCAGTCGCCGGAGGTGCACAGCAGTTCCGCCGGGTCCGCGTCGGTCCGGTCCTCCAGCGGGGCGTGGCACGCCGGGCAGGCGAGGATCTGGATCAGGCTGGCTTCGACCGGCATGGAGGGTGCTCCTTCGGGGTGGTTGCGGCGTGGCCAGCGTACCGCCGGAGGGTGGGCGGCGGCCTGCCGTCCGGGGATGTCCGGGGGTGGTGGCGCGCCGGGGCCGCCACCGGAGAGGGCCTCCGGTGGCGGCCGGGAACGGTCGGGGCCGGGTCAGCCGCGGATGAGCGCCAGGGCTTCGTCGCGGACCCGTTCGACGGTGGCGGTGTCCCGGGCCTCGGCGTTCAGGCGCAGCAGCGGCTCGGTGTTCGAGGGGCGGACGTTGAACCACCAGTCGTCGGCGGTGACGGTCAGGCCGTCGAGTTCGTCGAGGGTGATGCCGGGGCGGTCCTGGTAGGCGGCCTTGAGGGCGGCGAGCCGGCCGGCCTGGTCGTCGACGGTGCTGTTGATCTCGCCGGAGGCCGCGTACCGGTCGTACTGGGCGACCAGCTGCGACAGCGGGCGGGGCTGGCCGCCGAGGGCCGCCAGGACGTGCATGGCGGCGAGCATGCCGGTGTCGGCGTTCCAGAAGTCGCGGAAGTAGTAGTGCGCGGAGTGCTCGCCGCCGAAGATCGCGCCGGTGTCGGCCATTTCGGCCTTGATGAAGGAGTGGCCGACGCGGGTGCGGACCGGGGTGCCGCCGTTCTCGCGGACGACCTCGGGCACGGACCAGGAGGTGATGCAGTTGTGGATGACCGTGCCGCCGGGGTGCTTGGCCAGCTCGCGGGCGGCGACCAGGGCGGTGATCGCGGAGGGGGAGACCGGGTCGCCGTTCTCGTCGACGACGAAGCAGCGGTCGGCGTCGCCGTCGAAGGCGAGGCCGAGGTCGGCGCCGACCTCGCGGACGCGGGCCTGGAGGTCGACGATGTTCTTGGGGTCGAGGGGGTTGGCCTCGTGGTTCGGGAACGAGCCGTCCAACTCGAAGTACATCGCGTCGAGTTCGAGGGGCAGGCCGTCGAAGACGGTGGGGACGGTGTGGCCGCCCATGCCGTTGCCGGCGTCCACCACGACCTTCAGCGGGCGGATGCCACTGAGGTCCACCAGGCCGCGCAGGTGGGCGGCGTAGTCCGCCAGGACGTCGCGCCGGGTGACCGTTCCGGGCACGGCGACCGGCTCGGGGGCTCCCTGGTCGGACCAGCGCTCGACGAGGGCACGGATGTCAGCGAGGCCGGTGTCCTGACCGACGGGGGCGGCACCGGCCCGGCACATCTTGATGCCGTTGTACTGGGCGGGGTTGTGGGAGGCGGTGAACATCGCGCCGGGCAGGCCGAGCGCGCCGCTGGCGAAGTACAGCTCGTCGGTGGAGCAGAGGCCGATCTCGGTGACGTCCGCGCCGCGGGCGGCGGCGCCGCGGGCGAAGGCGCCCGACAGGTCCGGCGAGGAGGGCCGCATGTCGTGCCCGGTCACGATCGCGTCCGCGCCGGTGACCTCCACGAAGGCCGCGCCGAACAGCTCGGCGAGTGGTGCGTCCCACTGGGTGGGGACGACGCCGCGTACGTCATACGCCTTCACGATCTGCGACAGGTCGGTCACGGGCCAGTCCTCCTGGAGGTGTGTGCGGACGCCTCCAACCTACCGCTCGGGGCGCTGGACCCCGGTCACGATTCCACCGTTGTCGCCCGGCGGTTCGCGGCGGTACGGGCACGCCGGGGGACGGGCCGGCCGGCGGCCGTGACGGGCGGGTGGCGGGGCGTCAGGAGTCGGGTGAGCGCAGCACCCGGAGGTGGCCGCGGCGGGCGACCTCCATGGGGTGGGCGTCGCGGTCACCGGGGTGCGGTGAGCCGTCGCCGGCGGCGCGTTCCTGGGGGCGGGCGGCCTCACGGACGGCATTGGCGAGGGCTTCGAGGTCGTCGCCGCTGGGGCGGGCCGGGCCCGGCTCGATGGCGAGGCGGACGACCTCCCAGCCACGGGGCGCGGTCAGCCGCTCGGAGTGCTCGGCGCACAGGTCGTAGCAGTGCGGTTCGGCGTAGGTGGCGAGCGGTCCGAGCACGGCGGTCGAGTCCGCATAGACGTACGTCAGCGTTGCGACGGCGGGGCGGCCGCACGCAGTGCGCGAACAGCGACGTACAGGGCTCACGACGTTGGACGGTACCGCACTCTTGAGCGGGCCGCGACGACTCTCCCCCGGCTCACCCAACCGTGTCGTCCCGCTTCGTCCGATGCGTCTGACCTGCACCCGCTCGGGGTGTCCTGGGGCGGACGGGGCGGGGCGGAGGGCGTGGGGCGGAGAACGGGGGTATCAATCATTACTTTTCCGGGCAAACCCCGGGCGTTCCGTGATCCTGCGCACGAGAGGAAACGAAAGCGTTGCATCCCGGTCCGGTCAGTCTGCGACATGTTGCTTCTTGTTGCGCTCTGCCGTGCCGGGCGTGCCGTGACGGCTACGCTCGATGCTGATGGACAGCCCCGTACCTCCCCGACCCACGGAGCCGCGGCTCCGGCGCCGCGACCGGCACGGCCGCGGCATGCGCGGCCCGATCGCGCCGCCGCAGGTACCGCTGTCGGTGACCCGCGCCGATGCCTTCGTGGATCTCGTGTACGACTCCCGGGACCGTCTGGAGCGTCGCTGGCAGCAGCTCTCCCAGGTCGACTTCGTGGTCCTGGAGGTGCCGGGCTTCGGCCCCGACGACGGGCCCGAGGCGCTCGCCGGCGAGGAGAGCGTGCCACTGGGGCGGGTGCTGCCGGCGTCCGGCGGACATCGCGACCGGATCGTGATCTACCGCCGGCCGGTGGAGATCCGCACCAAGAGCCGTGACGAGCGTGCGCTGTTGGTCCACGAGGTGGTCGTGGAGCAGGTCGCCGAGCTGCTGGGGCTGGCCCCGGAGTCGGTGGACCCGCGGTACGGCCAGGACTAAGCCCCCGGTACGGCCAGGGGGCGCCGCGGGCCGCACCCGCGGGCCGCACCCGCTCCCGGGCCGGGCCGGCGGGCCCGACCCGGCGCGCGGTGCGGGTCAGCGGGTGAGCACCGACAGGTCCTGGCCGGCGGTGGGGACCACGACCGAGCCCCGGTCGTCGCCCAGCGGCTGGACGGTGAAGGCCGGCACCCCGCCCTGGGGCTGCGCCAGCATCCGCGCGGCGTAGACCGGTCCGCTGCCCTTCTCGGGCTCCACGGTGAGCGCATAGCCACCCTTGAGGCCCTGCGGGACGGGCGGAGCGACGTCCAGTGCGGTACCGCCGCGGACCGTGTACGTCTTGCTGACCGGGGTGCCGCCGGCGCTGCCGGCCGAGGCGGTGATCTTCACCCGGGCGTCCTTGCCCTTCTCGGGAGCGACCAGCGAGAGAGTGCTGCCCTTGGCGCGGTTGTCGGCGGCGGTGGCGCGGTTCTCGACGGGGCGGGTCGCCGGGATGAAGGCCATCTCCTGGTGGGTGCCCTTGCCGCGGGTGACCCGCAGCGCGGCGGCGACCGGTGCCTTCGACCCGCCGTCGGCCGGGGTGAGCACCAGCGAACCGGCCTCGCCCTTGGTGAGGTCCTTGAGGTCCACCGCGGTGGTCATGCCGCTCTTGAGGTGCAGGGTCTCCAGACCGGCGGGGGTGATCAGGCCGGTCGGGGTGGCCAGTTGCACCTTCAGGTCGGCGTCGGACTCCCCCGGCGCGATGGCGACCAGCCGGACCGAGGTGGCGTCCTTGGGGATGCCGGGCAGCACCACGCTCGGGGACGGGTCGGCGGCGGCCGGCAGCCAGTCGCTGCCGAGCTTGCCGTCGGTCGCCTGGACAGCGGCGCCGACCCGGCCCTCACGGGCGATGACGTGCAGGGACGCGTTGGTGGTGGGGGTGGTGGTCAGCGTGGAGAGCAGCACGGGGATGGTGGTGTGCGGGGGAACGGTGATGTCCTCCCCCGCGGAGCCGGCCAATGAGCCGTCCTTGCCGTGCAGTTCGAGGTCGACGACGGCCGGCACCGCGTCGGGGTTGGTGAGGTGGACGTAGTCCTGGCGTCCGGTGTCGGTGCTGACGCCGGGGAACCAGAAGGTGGTGTCCGGGGCGGTGCAGCTCAGGCCGAGCAGGCCGCGCCCGGAGCCGGCCGCGATGGCGGTGGTCTGCTGGACGGTCCAGCCGGGGGCGAGGGTGCCGTCCGCGGCGCCGACCAGGGCGGGCGCGTCGGGGCGGTCGGTGGTCGCGGTGACCGGCGTGCCGGCCTGCGGGAGGGGGACGACGGGCTTGGTGTCGCGGGGCGGGACGGTCCGGCTGCCGCCGGCGTCCGCACCGCCGCTGCCGGCCTTGCCGCCCTTACCCGCTTTACCGCCCTTGCCGTCGTCGCTGCCGCCGGCGTCCTTGACGGTCCCGGCGGGCAGCAGCTCGGCGGTGCCCTTCTTGGTGTCCGCGCCGGCCGCGGCGCCCTTGGGGGCGAAGGCGGTGTAGGTCGTCTCGCCGACCTCGGAGGAGGTCGGGGCGGGGCACAGCAGCGCGGAGCGCTGGACCGGCAGCCGGCTGCCGGCGCCGGCCGCCTTCCCGGTGCCGCCGCCGGGGGCCGCCACGGCCGCGACGCCGGTGACCGCGGCGAGCCCGGCGGCCACGCCGATCAGGGACATCATGGTGCGCTTCACTGCTGGTCGCTCCCGTCACGGCGCGGCTCACCGTAGGAGCCGGGGTACCCGGGATACGGGGCGCCGTCGTCGTAGGGCTGCTGCTGGGGCTGCGGTGCGGGCTGCTGTCCGTAGCCGTACGGGTCGTAGGCGCCCGCCTGGTAGGGATCGGCTGCGTACGGGTCGGCCGGGACCTGGCCGGCCGGTGGGTACTGCTGGCCGTACGGGTCCGCCTGGTAGGGGTCGGCGGACGGGTAGGGCTGCTGCTGGGCGGCCTGCCAGTCCTCGTACGACGGCTGCTGGGGCACCGCGGCGTACGGGTCGCCGGCCGCGGCGGGATCCTGGGCGGGCACCGCGCCCGCCATCGGGTCCGCGCCCGCCGTCGGGTCGGCGTCCGTCGTCGGGTCCGCGCCCGGGGCCATGGGCTGCCCGCCCTCCGGGGCGGCCGGGTCCGCGGTGCCCGCGGCCTCGGCCTGGGCGCGCAGGCGCCGGGCGCGGCGGCCGTCGCCGGTGGCCGCGGCGGCCTGTGCGGCGGCCACGTCCTCGGGCAGGTCGTCGTCGATCTCCCGGCGGCGGCCCGGCAGCGCCAGCACCACCAGCACCACGGCGAGCAGGCCCTGGGCCCAGAGCCAGAGGGTGTGGCCGAGCGGGTCCTCATGGGTGAGGTCGAGGGTGCCGCCCTTCGCGGGGAGGGTGAAGCCCTGCGCCCAGCCGTCGACCGTGACCGGCTTGAGCGGGGTGCCGTCGAGGGTGGCCTGCCAGCCCTCGTCGGCGGCGTCGGCGAGCCGCAGCACCCGGCCGGCGGGACCGGCGGGCACCTTGGTGTGCGCCTCGACGGGATCGGCGGCCACGGCCACGGGCGCGGCGGCGTCCCCAGCGGTGCCGTCCTGGGACTGCGGCGGGACGATCGAGACCCGCGAGACCCGGCGGTCGACCCGCCACAGCGCGCTGCCGTCCTCCTGGCTGAGCCGGGTCAGCCCCGGGGTGGCGTCCAGGACGCGGCCCATCTCGCGCGGCGCCCCGGCCCGGACCAGGACGTAGCGGACCGCATAGCCGCCGAGCTGGCTGGACTGGTCGGCGCCCGAGCCGGCGACGAGGTGGGCGACGATGCCGCCCAGCCGTGCGTCCTCGCCCGCCTGGGCGGCCAGGTCGGCGTCGCCGAGCCGGGCGCCGGAGCCGCGGACGAGGGTGTAGGTGACCTGGCCGGGACGGCCGTCCAGGACCAGCGTGCGGGGCTGGTCGGCGCTGCCGGACTCCTCGGCCACGAAGGCCGGGACCTGCTCGGGGTTGCGCCGCTCCAGCGGGCCGGCCGCGCCGGTGAGCATCCAACTGGCCGCGGCCCAGACCGGGGCCAGCACGGACGCCAGCGCGATCAGCACCGCGACCGGCTGCTTCCAACCAAAGCCCAGCGTCGCCATCCGGGTGCGGATGCCCTCGGCGCCGATCGCCGCGGCGCACAGCAGCGCCAGGCCGTAGACCAGCATCGCCGGGCCGGTCCAGCCGGAGCCGTTGCCGAGCGCGGCGCACAGCAGGCCGATGAGCGCCACGCCCCAGGCGGTACGGATCGCGCGCTGCCGGGCGTCGCGCAGCGTCGCGGCGACGGCGGCCAGCACGACGCCGAGCAGCAGCACGTTGCCGGCCGCCTTGGGACCGCCAGGGCTCAGCCCGACCAGGTCCAGGACGGAGGCCGAGCCGGCGCCGTAGCCGAGCCCGACCTCCTGAAAGAAGCGGGAGGGGTGGGTCAGCAGCGACAGCGACCAGGGGGCGAGCACCAGGAGCGGGACGAGCACGGTGACCAGGAACCGCAGAACGGAGGCCATCAGCTGGTCACGGGCACCGCCGACGACGCGCAGCACCAGCAGCCCGATGCCGAGCAGCACCGCCATCGGCCAGACGACCGGGGTGAACGCCATGGTGAAGGTGATCAGCAGGGTGTACGCCCAGGTGGCGCGCCAGCTGGGCCGGGTGCCCGCGGGCAGTCGCAGCCCTCCGGCGGCGACCGCGGCGCGCGCCATCAGGGGCAGCAGGATCGCCAGCACCGCGGTGCCCAGCCGGCCACCGGCCAGCGCGCCGGCGGCCGCGGGCAGGAAGGCGTACGCGATGCTCGCCCAGGCACGCAGCAGCCGGGAGGCAACCAGCGGGCGGGAGGCGAAGTAGGCGGTGAGCCCGGCGAGCGGGACCGAGCAGACCAGCAGCAGGGTGAGGGCGAACCCGGTGGAGCCGAGGAAGATGCTCGACAGCAGCGCGACGATCCCCAGGTAGGGCGGCGCCGAGGCGCTGTCGCCGACGCCGACGGCGTGCCAGCTGTCGAGGTACGACGACCACAGGTCGGACACGCTGCCGGGCGCGGGCAGCAGCGCGCCGCCGGTGAGCGCGCCGGAGCCGAGCAGGCCGCGGCAGGCGACCAGCGAGACCAGCAGCAGGAGGGCGAAGAGCAGCGGCGCCGGCCTGCGGGCGATCCGCTTGAGCCGGGCGAACTGCTCGATCTCCAGGAAGTCGGCGTCATCGCCGCCGGGTCCGGACTCGACGGCGCCGTGCCGGCCGGCCGAGGCCACGTCGGGGGCGGCCCGCCCGGCGAGGTTGCCGGCGACCTGCTCGACGGTGGCCCGGACGGTCGCGCCGGGCGGCGGGAAGAGCGGCCGCAGCTCGCCGGGGTCCACCGTCGGCCGGCCCCTGCGTTTGCGTGCGGCGAGGATCTTGCCGGGCCGCAGCAGGGTGCCGAAGAGGCCGGCGAGTTCGTCCAGCGCCTGGCCGGGGACCTTCCCGACGAGGTAGGCGAGCACCCGCAGGAGGGTGCCGAGCAACAGCCGCAGCAGCACGTACGGCAGGACCCGGCCGCGGGTGTTGGTGAGCAGGGTGTAGACCGCGCCGGCCTTGTCCACGCGGTGCGGGTTGGCCACGCTGCGGCCCACGCAGTCGATGGGGCGGCGCTCGCGGGCGGCGGCCTCGGCGTGCCGGAGGACCGCCTCCGGTGCGACCAGGACCTGGTGGCCGGCGGCCTGGGCGCGCCAGCACAGGTCGACATCGTCGCGCATCAGCGGCAGCCGGCGGTCGAAGCCGCCCAACTCCTCGTAGACGTCGCGGCGGATGAGCATGCCGGCGGTGGACACCGACAGCACCGGGCGCACCTGGTCGTGCTGGCCCTGGTCCTGTTCGCGGCGGTCCAGGCCGGTCCAACGGCGGCCGGAGCGGGCGATGCTGACCCCGGTTTCGAGGAGCTGGCGGCGGTCGTACCAGCTGCGCAGCTTGGGGCCGACGATGACCGTCGAGGGGCTGGCGTCGGCCACCCGCAGCAGTTCGGCGAGGGCGTCCGGCTCGGGTGCGCAGTCGTCGTGCAGCAGCCACAGCCACTGGACCGGTTCGCCGTGCGGCAACTCCGGCATGTCGTAGGCCTCGTCGTGCCAGGTGCGGCTGACCGGGTCCCAGCCACTGGGGCGGCGCAGGTAGGGCAGGTCGTCGGCGGTGAGCTGCGGGGCGGTGCGGACGGCCTCGTCGACCGCGGTGCCGAATCCGGAGCGGCGGGCGAGGTGCAGGACGCGCTCGTCGCCGATGGCCTCGGCGAGCAGCTGGGCGGAGCTGTCCGCGCTGCCGGTGTCGGCGCCGATGACGTTCTGCACCGGGCGCTCCTGGCCGAGCAGGCCGGTGAGCGCATCGGGCAGCCAGCGGGCACCGTCATGGGAGACGATCACGGCGGTGACGACGTGCCGGGGGAACTCTGGGGCGGCGGCTGTATGAGAGGCGGCCTGCGCCGCCGACTGGCTGTGCACGGACATCGAGGTACGGGCCCTCCGGACCCGGGAGTTCGAAGGCCCGCGGCGAAGCCGCTCAAGGCCCCGCCCCCGGAAGACACTGCGACGGACTACGAGGCGACGCGCGCACCCCCCAGGGCGGCGGCGCATCTCGGACGGGGCCCCACACTAATGCTTCGCGCCGCCGCCCCGACCGGGCCCGTACACAGCAGTCCGCCTCCGGCGGCCGGGGCGCTGGAGGCGGAGGGTTCGCTATAGGGGGATATGGGGAGTTGGGGCGGTAGGGCGGCGCGGTCCACTGGCCCGCACGCCGTCGGCCGGGACGGCTGCTCGGTCATCGTCAGACGGCGGCCTTCTTCAGCCGGCGCCGCTCGCGCTCGGAGAGACCGCCCCAGATGCCGAAGCGCTCGTCGTTGGCGAGCGCGTATTCGAGGCATTCGGACCGGACCTCACAGGCGAGACAGACCTTCTTGGCCTCGCGGGTGGAGCCACCCTTCTCCGGGAAGAAGGACTCGGGGTCGGTCTGGGCGCACAGTGCGCGCTCCTGCCAGCCGAGCTCCTCGTCCGCCTCCTCGACCAGCAATTCCTGGAACAGCTCGGTCATGTGCGCCCCTCGTCTGTCTTTTCGTCCCCGTGATCAAGCCGTGATCGCCGTGATCGATTTCGGCTGAACGACACGAGTGAAATTACAAGTGTGGTGATCCGGGCCAGTCAAGCCGAGATCTGCTATTGAGCCTCTTATTCACTCGGCGGAACCAAGCGGATGCGGAAAGTGTTCAAATCAGTAAAAACCAGGACACTTCCCCGGGCGTGCCATCCGGGCACATCCACGTCGCCTTAGAGGACGTGTTCAGGCGGCATACGCGTTGCACCCCGCGCGCCGAAACAGGGAAGATCACAGACGGATCACAGGACCGCAACGGCGTTTGAAGGCGCGGCTGTCGGTCGATGTCTCCGGGTCATGCACTGCACAAACCTTTCTCCGACCGGAGTAACCGGATGAGGTGAAAGATTTACGGCAAACCCGACGTCAGGTTGACATCGCGTCGCGAACCCGGTCTCCTTAACCCCATGCCAGTGACCCACGCGCCCCGCCTGACCCGTGCCTACGGGTCGCTCTGCGCTGCGCAGGCTCGCTGTCGCTGTTCCAGCTGTTGAAGCCACTGAGCTCCAGCTTCTCTGCCGCACCACCCCGCAGCACCCCTCGCGACCCGCGCCGCGCCCCTACCGGGGAAGCCCGCGCCCCGTCGCACGCCTCCCCTGCTACCTCCGGGCGGTACCCCTCGCGGTACCCCCGACACTTCCGCCGAGGACCCCCAACCGATGAACAGCGACGTCGAGATCGCCGGCGACCCCCTCGCCATCCCCCACCTGCTGCCGCCCGTCCCCGCCCACCCGGCCACCGTCGCCGGCTTCGCCGGGCTGGCGCGTTCGATCGCCGCCGACCGTGCCGCCTGGGCCCCGCTCGTCCGCTACGACGCCACCACCCGCTGGTACCACCGGCTGCGCACCGTCCCAGGGGCCACCGGCTCCGGCCGGACGGAACAGACCCCGGTCGGTTACGAGGTGTGGCTGCTGAGCTGGGTGCCCGGACAGGGCAGCGGACGCCACGACCACGGACCCTCCTCGGGCGTACTGACCGTCCTGGAAGGGGAGTTGACCGAGCACGGCAGCGATGGCGCCCGTACCCTCACGGCCGGCGCGCAGCGGGTGTTCGCGCCCGGCTACGTCCACGAGGTCGTCAACGACTCCCTGGCGCCCGCCGTCAGCCTGCACATCTACTTCCCCGGCCTGACCCAGATGCCGATGCACCCCACCCGGGCCGGCTCCGCCGGCACCCGCACCGTCCCGCCCGGGGTGCTCGCCCCCTGACCGCCCAGGAGGGGCGGTCCGCCCGACCACCGCCCCTCAACGCGTCAGCCTTCGGCTGACACACTGCCCACCCGTCGCCCGACCACCGCCCCTCAACGCGTCAGCCTTCGGCTGACACACTGCCCACCCGTCGCCCGACCACCGCCCCTCAACGCGTCAGCCTTCGGCTGT
>NZ_JBFAEA010000039.1:0-22715 GCF_040641675.1 Streptomyces sp. NPDC020742 | reverse complement strand
TGACACACTGTCTCTTATGCGAATCGTGGTTCTGGCCGGCGGTATCGGCGGCGCCCGCTTTCTGCGGGGACTGAAGGCAGCGGCTCCGGACGCGGACATCACCGTCATCGGCAACACCGGGGACGACATCCATCTGTTCGGGCTCAAGGTGTGTCCCGACCTCGACACCGTGATGTACACGCTCGGCGGCGGCATCAACGAGGAGCAGGGCTGGGGCCGCGCCGACGAATCCTTCCGCGTGAAGGAGGAGTTGGCGGCCTACGGCGTGGGCCCGGAGTGGTTCGGCCTGGGCGACCGGGACTTCGCCACCCACATCGTCCGCACCCAGATGCTCGGCGCCGGGTACCCGCTCAGCGCGGTGACCGAGGCGCTGTGCGACCGCTGGCAGCCGGGCGTCCGGCTGCTCCCGATGACCGACGACCGGGTCGAGACCCACGTCGCCATCGAGGAGAACGGCGAGCAGCGGGCCGTGCACTTCCAGGAGTACTGGGTGCGGCTGCGCGCCTCGGTGGACGCCCGGGCCGTGGTGCCGGTCGGCGCCGACCGGGCCAAGCCCGCGCCCGGCGTGCTGGACGCCGTCGCGGACGCCGATGTCATCCTGTTCCCGCCGTCCAACCCGGTCGTCAGCGTCGGCACCATCCTCGCCGTCCCCGGGATCCGGGAGGCCATCGCCGAGGCCGGGGCGCCGGTCGTGGGCCTCTCCCCCATCGTCGGCGGCGCACCGGTGCGCGGCATGGCCGACAAGGTGCTGGCCGCGGTGGGCGTCGAAGCCACGGCCGCGGCGGTCGCCACGCACTACGGCGCTGGGCTGCTGGACGGCTGGCTGGTCGACTCCGTCGACGAGGGCGCGGTCACCGAGGTCGAGGCGGCCGGCATCCGCTGCCGGGCGGTACCGCTGATGATGACGGACCTGGACGCCACGGCCGCGATGGCCCGGGCGGCGCTGGCGCTGGCCGAGGAGGTCCGGGCGTGAGCGCACACCGCACGGCCCGGTGCACGCCCTGCGGGGTCGCGGCATGACGGGCACCGAGGAGGTACCCGCGTACCGGGCCGAGGAAGCACCCGCGTACCGGGCCGAGGAGGCTCCCGGGTTCCGGGTGTGGGCGCTGCCGGGGGTGCCCGAGGTGCGGCCCGGCGACGACCTCACGAAGCTGATCGCCGCGGCGGTCGCCGCCGACGGATCGCCCCACCTCGTCGACGGCGACGTGGTGGTGGTGACCTCCAAGATCGTCAGCAAGGCCGAGGGCCGGGTGATCGAGGCCGCCGACCGGGAGGCGGCCATCGACCGGGAGACCGTACGGCTGGTGGCGCGCCGCGGACCGCTGCGGATCGTCCAGAACCGGCAGGGACTGGTGATGGCGGCGGCCGGGGTCGACGCCTCCAACACCCCTTCCGGCACGGTGCTGTTGTTGCCGGAGGACCCGGATGCCTCGGCCCGCGCGCTCCGTTCGGGCCTGCGCGACGCGCTCGGCGTCGATGTCGGCGTGGTGATCAGCGACACCTCCGGGCGGCCGTGGCGCAAGGGCCTGACCGACGTCGCGATCGGCGCCGCCGGGGTGCGGGTGCTGGACGACCTGCGGGGCGGCACCGACGCCCACGGCAATCCGCTCACCGCCACGGTGGTGGCCACCGCGGACGAACTGGCCGCGGCCAGCGACCTGGTGAAGGGCAAGGCGGCCGGGCTGCCGGTCGCCGTGGTGCGCGGGCTGCCGCAGGTCATGGAGACCGCGGGCGACGGCGACGGGGCGCGCGCGATGATGCGGGACGCCGGGGACGACATGTTCCGGCTGGGCACGTCGGAGGCCGTACGGGAGGCGGTGACGCAGCGACGTACGGTGCGCGCGTTCGCCGACGACCCGGTCGACCCGGGGGCGGTCCGGCGGGCGGTGGCGGCGGCCCTCACGGCCCCGGCACCGCACCACACCACACCCTGGCGGTTCGTCCTGCTGGAGTCGCCGGAGTCCCGTACCCGACTGCTGGACGCGATGCGGGACGCCTGGGTCGCGGACCTGCGCGGCGACGGCAGGACGGAGGAGGCCATCGCCAAGCGGGTCCGGCGCGGGGATGTGCTGCGCGCGGCCCCCTACCTGGCGGTGCCGTGCATGGTGACGGACGGCGCGCACACCTACCCCGACGCGCGCCGCAGCGCGGCGGAACGGGAGATGTTCATCGTCGCGCACGGCGCGGGCATCCAGAACTTCCTGGTGGCGCTGGCGGGCGAACGGCTCGGCTCCGCCTGGATCTCGTCGACGATGTTCTGCCGGGACGTCGTACGGGAGGCACTGGGGCTGCCCGGAGACTGGGAGCCGATGGGGGCGGTGGCCATCGGGCGACCGGCCGAACCGCCCCTGGAGCGGGCGCCGCGCGCGGCCGAGGACTTCGTCGTGGTGCGCTGAGCAGGGCGGACCCCCTCACTGCGCCGAGGCTGAGCAGGGCGGACTGCGCTGAGCAGGGTGGACGGCGTCGGGGCGGGGTGAGGAGGGCGACCGGCGTCGTCCTGCACGGCGGATGTCCTTGGGTGGCCCTTGGGTGGTCCTTGGGTGTCTGTGGGCGTCCGTGGGTCGGGCCCGGCCGGCGCCGGTCACAGGCGGGCGATGTCCCCGACCGGGAAGCGGGGCGCCCGGCGGGGTGGGGCGATGCCCGACAGCAGGATCAGCCGGGCGGCGCGGTGGCGCTGGCCCTCGTAGGGCGCGAGGAGTTCGAGCATCTCCTCGTCGGTGGTGCCGCGGCGGCCCGTGAGGGCATAGCCGATGATCTTCGGCAGGTGGAGATCGCCGACCGTGATCGCATCGGGGGCGCCGAGGGTGCGCTGGAGCGTCTCGGCGGCGGTCCACGGGCCGATGCCCGGTATCGCCGTCAGCCGACGGGTGGCGGCGGCGAGGTCCATCCCCGCTGCCTCCTCCATCCGCCGGGCCACCCGCACCGCGTGCAGGATCGCCGAGGAGCGCTTGGAGTCCACCCCGGCGCGGTGCCACTCCCAGGAGGGGATCAGCGCCCAGCCGCGCGGCTCCGGCATCACCCGCAGCCGGTCCCAGGGGCCGGGCGCGGGCTCGCCGTGCCGCTGCAGCAGCAGTCGCCAGGCGCGGTAGGCCTCGTCGCTGGTGACCTTCTGCTCCAGGATCGAGGGGATCAGCGATTCCAGGACCAGGCCGGTGCGGGAGAGCCGGACGCCGGGGTGGCGGCGGCGCGCCTCGTGGACGAGGCGGTGCCGGGCGGTGAGCTGCTCGGGGTCGTCGGAATCCCCCAGTAGCTCGGGCAGTTGCGCCAGCAGCCAGTCGGCGCCCGGCCCCCAGGCCTCGGCCTCGATCCGGCCGGCGGGCGCACGGGCCGCGAGGCGCAGGGTGCCCGGGCCCTCGGGGGTGCGGCTGGCGCGCCACAGCTCGCCGCCACGCACGGCGAACGCCGGGTCGCCGGGGCCGCGCTGCAGTACGCCCAGCGTGCGGTGCAGGTCGTAGGGGCCGGGCGGGACCCAGGTACGGGCGGGCATGCGGCCAGGTTAAGCGATCAGGGACGGGCCGTGCCGGGGCCTCGCGCGCTGCTCCCTTACACTCCGCAACGATTACGGAGAGTGATTGGTTCCTGGTGTTGTTGCAGTCTGTGATGGCGCGGGTGGCCAGGGTGAGCGACTGGGGAGGAGACCCGGGGGCTGGGGTGGGGACCGGGGCTGGGGTGGGGACTCGGGGCTGGGGTGGGGACCCACGAGCCGGAGAGGGGAGCCACGGACCGGGGAGGGAACCCGCGGCCCGGGAAGGGACCCACGGGCCAGGGAAGTGACCCACGGGCTAGGGCGGAACAGCCGAGGGAGGTGGTCCAGGGGGACAGCCGAGGAGAGTGGTCCAGGGGGCGGACCAGGGCCGGACCAGGGCGGACGCGGGTGGGACACAGCCCGGACCAGGGCCGGACCAGGGCGGACGCGGGTGGGACACGGCCCAGACCAGGGCCGGACCAGGGCGGACGCGGGTGGGACACAGCCCGGACCAGGGCCGGACCAGGGAAGGAGCAGCAGGAGCGGTAGGAGCGGTAGGAGCGGTAGGACAAGGCCTACTGGTCGGAGGAGAAGCGCACCGAGCCGGCCGGGATCTCCGCGTTGCACCAGATGCGGATCCCGCCGCGCAGCTCGTTGTCCGCGCCGATCCGCGCGCCGTCGCCGACGACCGCACCGTCCAGGACCGTACGGGCGCCGATGCGCGCCCCGGCGCCGATCAGCGAGTCCCTGATCCAGGCGCCCTCCTCGATGACCGCGCCTTCGAGGACGGCGCTGCCGTCGAGCCGTGCGCCGGGGCCGATGACCGTGCCCGGGCCGGCGACGGTGCCGCCGGTCAGCTTGGCATCCTCGGCGACCCTCGCGGTCTCCAGGACCAGGCGGTCGCCGCGGCGGCCGGGCACCGCCGGCGACGGGGCACGGCCCAGGACCAGGTCGGCGGAGCCGCGGACGAAGGCCTGCGGGGTGCCGAGGTCGAGCCAGTAGGTGGAGTCGACCATGCCCTGGAGGTGGGCGCCGTCGGCGAGCAGTCCGGGGAAGGTCTCGCGCTCGACGGACACCGGGCGTCCGGCCGGGATGGTGTCGATGACCGAGCGGTTGAAGACGTACGCGCCGGCGTTGATCTGGTCGGTGACGATCTCCTCGGGGGTCTGCGGCTTCTCCAGGAAGGCGGTGACCCGGCCGGTGTCGTCGGTGGGTACCAGCCCGAAGGCCCGCGGGTCCTCGACCCGGGTGAGGTGCAGGGAGACGTCGGCGCCGGCGGTGCGGTGGGTCTCGACCAGGGCCGGGATGTCCAGGCCGGTGAGGATGTCGCCGTTGAAGATCAACACCGGGTCGCCGGGGGCGGAGTGCAGTCGCTCGGCGACGTTGCGGATGGCGCCGCCGGTACCCAGCGGCTCCTGTTCGGTGACGTACTCCAGGTGGAGCCCGAGCGCCGATCCGTCGCCGAAGTACGGCTCGAAGACCTCGGCGAGGTAGGAGGTGGCCAGAACGATGTGCTCGACGCCGGCGGCCCGGGCGCGGGCCAGCTGGTGGGTCAGGAACGGCACACCGGCCGCCGGGACCATGGGCTTGGGCGTGTGCACCGTCAGCGGGCGCAGCCGGGTGCCCTTGCCGCCGACCAGGAGGATCGCTTCAGTCACCTTGTCTTCTCTGCTTCCTGCTGGGGTCGGCCGATCGGCGGACCAGTGTAGGCAGACGGGTCTTCCGCTCGCCCCGGGCGGGACGGGACGCAACGGCGTGATCGTTAAGATGCACCCCGGGCAGGAACGGTTCACAGCGCGCTTGAGGTTCACAGAAACGCTTCATCGGTCCTGGCAACCTGCACCACGACAGACCCGCGCAAACACCCCCAGCCGCACCACACCACAGCCACAGCCACAGCCAGACCCACGCCCTCGCCCTCGCCCTCGCCCGCATGCACGCACGCACGCAGGCCCACCCCACACCCACCCCCACTCCCGCGCCCGGTCGCGAGCGTTCCGACCACCGGCGCCCCGTTCGCGCACGCCCCAGTCGCCCGGGGATCCGGCCGCCCGCGTCCCGCCGCCCAACGGCCCTGCAGACGGCCCTGCTAGCGGCCCTGCTAACGGCCCTGCAGGCGGGCAGCCGCGAGGCGGGTCGCCGGGAGCTTGTTGTAGAGGTGGGTGCCGGGGCAGTCGGTGAGGAAGCCGTCCCGGTGGCCGGAGACAGCGTGCATCTTGACCTTGATGCCCTTGGCGTAGCGGTTGCTGCCGCCGGAGAGCAGCGCGACGGTGCCGCGCGGGTCGAGGCCGGAGAGTCCGAGCTTCCAGGCCGTCAGGCGGGAGATCGCGTTCAGGGCGGGCTTGGGCGGCTCGGTGTCGGTGAAGGTGCCCAGGACGGCGATCCCGGTGCTGTCGTTGTTGAAGCCGAGGGTGTGGGCGCCCATGACCGGCTTGGCGACTCCGCCGGCGCGGCCCTCGTAGACCGTTCCGCACTTGTCGATGAGGAAGTTGTAGCCGATGTCCCGCCAGTGGTTGCTCCTGACGTGGAAGCGGTACATGGCGCGGATCAGTGAAGGGGCCTGTGCGCAGGAGTAGTTGTTGCCCGATCCGCTGTGGTGGACGAACGCGGCGCGCACGGTCTTGGTGTAGATGAAGGACTTCTCCCGCAGTTTCTCGTCGGCGCCCCAGCCGGCCCGGGTGACGATCCGCGGGCGGGGTCCCCGGTGGCTCGGCCCGGCCGCCGCGCCGCCCGCCTCGGCGGCGTCGGTTGGGGAGGCGGCCCGGTCGAGGGCGGGGATCTCGGTGGCGCCGAGCGGGGCGAGGTCGGCGTTGGCGGCGGAGGCCTCGGTGGCCGCCGCGGCGAGTGGGGCCGGGGGGTCGGCGTGGACGCCGCGGTCGCCGGGTGGGGTGCCGGGGTCGACGAGTTCCAGCCGTAGTCCGCCGGGGAGGGTGACCGGTGCGCGGCGGCGGGTCTCGGGGGTGATGCGGAGTTGGACGGCGTCGGAGTTGCCGACCCAGAGGGGCGCGGTGCTGCCGCGGACGGCACTGTTGCGGCGTTCGGCGGCGGCGAGGTCGGGGGTGTCGTCGTTGTGGACCTGGACGTCCTGCCAGTCGGTCCAGTGGCCGGTGCCGGTGGCGCGGGTACGGACCTGGACCCGGCCGTGCAGTGCGGTGTCGGCGTCGTCCCAGACGACTCCCAGCAGCGAGAACGGCTGGACGGTGCGGGCCGGCAGGCCGAGGGTGCCCGGCGCGCCGGTGGTGTCCTGTTGGGTGGCGAGCGGGGCGTCGGGGGCCGCGACCGGCAGGGACTGGGTGCTGCCCGGTAGGTCCGCGGTGCGCGCCGGGGCCGGCGGTGGGGCGGCGGCGGGGCCGGCCGCAGCGTCCGGCGCGAAGGGCAGGGCGAGGGCGGCGGTGCACGCCGCGCCGAGGCAGCTCGCGAGGAAGGGGCGCATGGACAGCATCGTGAACACGGGCGTGGGGAACGCGCCAACGGTGATCTGACGGGGCATCGGCCGATCCGGTGTTCCGGGCCGGCTGCGCCCGAGCCGCCGTCAGTCGCCGCCCCGCGTACCCTGGCCGCGATGAACGCCACCGAACGCACCCCTGCCGACCTGCTGAGTTCCGCGCTGGCCGCGGACCCGGCCCGCCCGCTGGTGACCTTCTACGACGACGCCACTGGTGAACGCGTGGAACTGTCCGTCGCGACCTTCGCCAATTGGGTGGCCAAGACCGCCAACTACCTCCAGGGCGATCTGGCGGCCGGGCCGGGTGACCGGCTCGCGCTGTTGCTGCCCGCCCACTGGCAGACGGCCGTGTGGCTGCTGGCGTGTTCCTCGGTGGGGGTGGTCGCGGAGGTCGGTGGCGATCCGGCCGCCGCTGATGTGGTCGTCGCGGGGCCGGACCGGCTCGATGCGGCGCGGGCGTGTTCCGGGGAGCGGGTGGCGCTGGCGCTGCGCCCGTTGGGCGGCCGTTTTCCGCAGCCTCCGGAAGGGTTCGCGGACTATGCGGTGGAGGTGCCGGGCCAGGGCGACCGTTTCGCACCGTTCGTCCCGGTGGATCCGGGTGCGCCGGCGTTGGTCGTGGGTGGTGCGGAGCTGTCCGGTGCCGGTATCGGGGACCGTGCGCGGGCCGATGCGGCGGCGGCCGGGATGCCGGCGGTGCCGCGGGTGCTGTCGGGGCTGGGGTACGACTCCTGGGAGGGGCTGTCGTACGGGCTGTACGCGCCGCTGGCGACCGGGGGGTCGGTGGTGCTGTGCCGCCACCTGGACCGACTGGACGCGGCGGGCGCGGCGGACCGGGAGAGCAGCGAGAAGATCACCTTCCGGGCGCCGTCCGCGGGGTCCTGAGCCCGGGCTCCCTCGTCCGGCGGAGCGCAGGCGGCCAGGGCGGGCCCCTTCGCTCGTTCCGGTCCATGCTCGTGAGTGGGTACAACCCTGCGCGGGGTCCGTCGGTCTGTGTTTCCGTCCGGGCCTCGTGTGCGGGCGCGCCGCCGACTCCGTGAGGGATGGACGCACAGGTGACCGATAGCCCCGAGCCCCCCAGGTTCACCGGCTGGGCGCAGCGCCCGGCCAGGGGGCCGGGGCCGGACCCGCGGGCCCGGCGGCGGCGCCGGCGGCGTTGGGGTGCGCTGGGGGCCGTGGGGGTGGTGCTGGTGGGGGGCGGGGCCGGCTGGGCGCTGTACGCGAAGCTCAACAGCAATATCCACACCGACAGCGCCACCGAGCGGGAGCTGCGCAAGTGGGAGTCCGAGCGGCCGCCCGCGGGCCCGCCGAACGCCGAGAACCTGCTGCTGATCGGTTCCGACAGCCGTACGGGGGACAACGGCCGGTACGGGCACAGTCGTGGCCAGCGTTCGGACACCGCGATCCTGCTGCACCTGGCGGCGGACCGGAAGAGCGCCACCGCGGTGAGCATTCCGCGTGACCTGATGGTGGAGGTGCCGCACTGCCAGCGTTCCGACGGGCAGGAGACCGAGCCGCAGATGGCCCAGTTCAACTGGGCGTTCGCCTTCGGCGGGGCGGCCTGCTCGATCCGTACGGTCGAGAAGATGACGAGTGTCCGGATCGACCACTACATGATCATTGACTTCACGGGCTTCAAGAAGATGGTGGATGCGGTGAAGGGTGTCGAGGTCTGTCTGCCGCAGGCTGTCCGCGATGACCAGGCGCAGCTGCGGCTGCCGGCGGGCCGGCAGGTGCTGAACGGGGAGCAGGCGCTGGGGTTCGTGCGGGCCCGGAAGGGGATCGGCAACGGCAGCGACACCCAGCGCATGGAGCGGCAACAGCGATTTCTTGGTGCTCTGGTGAAGAAAGTGCAGAGCAATGGTGTCCTGCTCAATCCGACCCGGCTGTATCCGGTGCTGGATGCCGCCACGAGTTCGCTGACGACGGATGACGCGCTCGCTTCCCTGCGCGGCCTGTACGAATTGGTCCGCAGCACCCGCCGCATTCCCACCGGCCGCGTCCAGTTCCTGACCGTGCCGCGCCGCGAGTACCGTTACGACGCCAATCGCGATGAGCTGGTGCAGCCGGACGCGGACCGGCTCTTCGGGCGGCTGCGCAGGGATCTTCCGGTGACGGTGGACCCCACGCGGAAAATCGGTGAGGATCCGGTGCGGACGGGGGCCGGGGCGCCGGCCGGCGTACCGGAAGGATCGCCTCCGCCGGCCCCGAGTTCCGACCCGACCTTTCCCGGGACGACGGCGGAACGCGGGATCTGCGAATAAAGATGCCGCAAAGTAAGCCCGGCGACCCGAATGGATTGGGCGGAATGCCCAGTTGTAGGGAAGTGGAATTTGTCACGAGCGTCGCGGGGCGCTGAACTGGGCGGATAGTGTGAGCGGTCCGGTCCGGTCCGCACATACGGCTGACCGATGACCCTGCACCAATGACCATGCACTGCACGATCGACCTACCCGAGCGCCTTGAGGGGATGGCGCCGCGTGGCACCGACGGAGGACTCAAGGCACCGTGGACGCGCAAGGCCGTGGGCAGGCGGGCGACAACAACGTCGACCCCGCCGATCAGTGGGTGTTCGATCCGAACACCGGCAATTACGAGCTGCGACTTGACCCTGCCGGTCAAGCCCCCGCTCGGCCCTCCGACCGCACGGCGCGCAGCGCCAGACGCGCCGCGCGTAAGCCGGGCGGCGAGGGCGGCGACACCGACACCCGTCCGCTGCCGGCTCAGCGCGGTCGCCGCGGCGACCGGGCCGAGGACGGTGCCGACGGCGCGGACGAGCGGCCGGCTGGCGGGCGGGCGGCGCGGCGGGCGGCCGGGAGCCGTACCGCGACGGCCTCGCCGTCGGTGGCGGGCGCGGCCAGCCGCCGCAGGCAGAAGCCGAAGAAGTCCGGCAAGAAGAAGGCGCTGTACTGGACGGCCGGTGTGGTGGGCTTCGTCCTGGTCGCCGGCTGCGGTGGCGCGTTCTACGTCTACCAGCAGCTGAACGGCAACATCTCCAAGGTCGATGTCGGCGTGGAGAACGACGCGGTCTCCGACGGGCCGGTGAACGTCCTGATCATCGGGACGGACGCCCGTTCCGGCAAGGGCAATTCGGGCTACGGCGATGCGGGCAGCGTCGGGCACGCGGACACCACGCTGCTGATGCACATCTCCAAGGACCGGTCGAACGCCACCGCGCTGAGCATCCCGCGCGACATGATCACCGACATCCCCAACTGCCCGACGGCGCAGAAGGACGGGTCGAAGAAGACCATCCCCGGCGAGCACGGGGTGCGCTTCAACACCAGCCTGGGCCAGGAGGGCCGGGACCCCGGGTGCACCTGGCGGACCGTGGAGAAGCTGACCGGGCTGAAGATCAACCACTTCATGATGGCCGACTTCAACGCGGTCAAGGAGCTGTCCACCGCGGTGGACGGTGTCGAGGTGTGCGCCGCCAAGGACCTCAACGACCCCAAGTCGCACCTGCGCCTCAAGGCCGGCCGGCACGTCGTGAAGGGCGAGCAGGCGCTGGCGTTCGTCCGTACCCGGCACGCCATCGGGTTCGGCAGCGACCTGGACCGGATCAAGATGCAGCAGCAGTTCCTCAGCTCGCTGCTGCGGAAGCTGAAGTCGGACGCGTTCAGCAGCCCGAGCAAGCTCTACGACGTCAGCCAGGCGGCCACCAAGGCGCTCACCGTCGACACCGGTATCGGCGACGCCAAGAAGCTGCTGGACTTCGGGACCGACCTCAAGCGGGTCGACATCAACAAGATCACCTTTGCCACGGTGCCGGTCCTGGACAACCCGAACGACCCGGCCACCGTCATCCTGGACAAGGCCAAGGCCGACCCGCTGTTCGCGATGGTGCGGGCCGACCACGCCCTGGCCAAGGGCAAGGGGAAGGGCAAGAAGAGCGCGGTCAAGAAGGCCCCGCCGGAGCAGGTGCGGGTCGATGTGACCAACGGCGGCGGGCCGATCGGCTCGGCGCAGGAGACCGTGGACTGGCTGCAGAACACCAAGGGCGCCAAGCTGTCCACCAACGCCGGCAACGCCCCGCAGAAGCTCTCCGCCACCCGCCTCGAATACGCCCCCAACCAGGCCGACCAGGCCGCCGCACTGGCCGACTGGATGGGTCTGCCCAAGAGCGCGCTGAAGAAGTCCGCGCAGAACGCGGGCGACCGCGTCCCGATGAAGCTGGTCCTCGGGAAGGACTTCAAGGCACCGGGCTCGCCGATCTCGGCGCCCACCGAAACCCCGGACGGGGTGCAGAACGTCAATGCAGATGACAAGAACGTCTGCGCGAAGTGATCTGAGCGGATTCCGGGCCGCCGGCGGCTGCGCTGAGCGCAGCGCCGGACTGACAACGGGGAGAGGGCCCAATGCGGCAGAGCAGTGTGCGTGGTGACCGATCGCGGCGACGGCCGGAGGGGCCGGAACCGGCCGGGGACGACGGTCTCCACCAGGGCGAGGGGCTGCCGCCGGACGCTCCCGGCTGGACGCCGCCCGAGGGCGGAACGGCGTCCGCCGGTGCGGCGGACGAGCTCGGCGAGGGCGGCCACCACGACGGTGGCCGCCCTCGGCGGCGCAACGGCGGCAACGGCGGCAAGGGCCGCAAGGTGCTGCGCTGGACCGCCCTGACGCTCACCGTCCTGATAGTGGGCGCGGCCGGCGCCGGCTACTGGTACTACGAGCACCTCAATGCCAACCTCCGCAAGGCGCCGCGGTCGCTGGGCGGCGGCGGTCTGAAGAAGCCGGACCCCAACGCCTTCGGGCAGAGCCCGCTGAACATCCTGCTGCTGGGCTCCGACGGCCGGAACAGCAAGAAGAACATCGAGCTCGGCGGTGCCCGGCAGGACGCGGACCGCAAGCCGCTGGCGGACGTCCAGATGCTGGTGCACGTCTCCGCCGACCGCAGCAACATGTCGGTGATCTCCATCCCGCGGGACACCCGGGTGACGATCCCCCGCTGCACCGACCCCAAGACCCACGAGGTGTTCGGGCAGACCACCGCGGCGATCAACCAGTCGCTCCAGCACGGCGGTCCGGGCTGCACCCTGGCCACCTGGCAGGAGCTGACCGGCGTCTACATCGACCACTTCATGATGGTCGACTTCTCCGGCGTGGTGTCCATGGCCGACGCCATCGGCGGCGTCCCGGTCTGTGTGGACAACAACGTCTATTCGCACGACAGCAAGGGCCACGGCAGCGGTCTGAAGCTCACCAAGGGCACCCATGCGGTCAAGGGCGTCCAGGCCCTGCAGTGGCTGCGCACCCGCTACGGCTTCGAGGACAACACCGACATCGGCCGGGCCAAGGCCCAGCACATGTACATGAACTCGATGGTCCGCCAGCTGAAGAAGGGCACCAAGCTCACCGACCCCGCGCAGCTGCGTGATCTGGCGGAGGCCGCGACCGATGCGCTGACCGTCGACGACGGCCTGGACACCGTCAAGAAGCTCTACGACCTGGGCGGTGACCTCAGCCGGGTGCCGACCAAGCGCATCACGATGGTCACCATGCCCTGGCAGTACGGGCCCGGCGAGGAGTACGTCGTCCCCAAGCCCGGGGACGCGGACGCCACGTTCGCGCTGCTGCGCAATGACACCGCGCTCGACGGCAAGGACCGCAAGAAGAAGCCGACGCCGGACCCGAAGCCGTCAACGCCCAAGGGCGAGCTGAAGGTTGTCGTCCAGAACGGCACCGGCAGCACGGTGAACGGTCCGGCCTCGGGCCGCGCCGCGGTGGTCCAGCAGCGGCTGGCGGACAACGGCTACACCGCAGCCGCCACCGACGCCCAGCTCACCAGCCAGGCCGACACCACGCTCACGTACCACGACGCGTCCCGGCGCGGTGACGCTCTGGCCGTGGCCAAGGTGCTCGGGCTGCCCAAGAGCGCCGTCCGGGAGTCCAGTTCGGCCACCGGGATGCGGCTGATCGTCGGCAACGACTGGCGCAGCGGCACCGCCTACCCCAAGGAGCCGGACGAGGGGAAGCCCGCGGACAAGGCCCCGGACAGCGCCGACGCCCTCAACGGCGAGGACTCCAAGGCCTGTATGAAGGTCAATCCGCAGTACACATTCTGAGTCCACGGCCCTGCCCCAGCCCGGCCCCGCCCCGGCCGCACCGGACGGGACGTGTCATACCCCTCGCCTAGGGTGCCGGCATGACGGAATTCGTGTTGGTGGCGGGGGCCTGGCTCGGCGGGTGGGCGTGGGACGAGGTGGTGCCGGAGCTGCGGGCCGCCGGCCACGGCGTCCACCCGCTGACGCTGTCTGGTCTCGCCGAGCGGCGGGGCGTACCGGCCAGGCAGCAGACCCATGTGCGGGACATCGTCGAGGCGGTCGAGCGCCGCGACCTACGGGACGTGGTGCTGGTCGGGCACAGCTACGCGGGCATCCCGGTCGGCCAGGCCGCGGCGCGGACCGCGGACCGGCTGGCCCGGGTGGTGTTCGTCGACGCAGTCGTCCCGGCCGAGGGCGCCTCGTTCGTCTCCAGTTGGCCGGAGGGACGGGCGGGGGTGGAGGCCTCGATCGCCGCGGGCGGCGGCTTCTGGGCGCCGCTGGGCGCGGACGACTACGCCGGCCAGGGCCTCGACGACGCGCAGATCGCCCGGATCGTGGGCGGCTCGACGCCGCATCCGGGCGCCACCCTGACCGAGCCCGCCGTGCTGACCCGTCCCCTCGACGGTCTTCCGGCGACGTACGTCAAGTGCCTGCTGGACGGCCCGGATCCGGGAGAGGACGTGGCCGCGCTGCTGGCGGGCGAGCGGTGGCGGCTGGTGGAGATGGACACCGGCCACTGGCCGATGTTCTCCCGGCCGCGCGAGCTGGCGGGGATCCTGCTCGACGCGGCCGGGCCGGTGGGCTGAGGCCGGCGGCCGCTGGGCTGAAGCCGGCGGCCGGTGGCTACTCCGCCTCCGCCGCCGGGCTCATGACCGCCGGGCGGCGGCTGGCGATGACCCGCTTCGCCAGGGAGCGGGGGCTGGTGAGGAAGCCGACGCCCCAGGACATGTGCATGGTGGCCAGGGCGAGGGGAATCTGGGCGCGGGCCGCGAGGGAGAGGCCCTTGCCGGCGGGGAGGGAGCCCGCGGTGATGGCCGCCAGGTAGCCGGCGGGGATGACCAGGCCCCAGGGGGTGACCGCCGCGCCGACCACCAGGCCCGCGGCGATGGCGCAGACGGCGGTCGGCGGGGCGAGGTAGCGGAGGTTGATCGAGCCGGCGTGGTAGCGGGCCACGACGTGGCGCCACTTGCCGTAGTCCTTGTACTGCTTGGCCAGCGCCTTGATGCTCGGGCGCGGACGGTACTGGACCTTCAGCTCGGGCGAGAACCAGATCCCGCCGCCGGCCTCGCGGATGCGGAAGTTCAGCTCCCAGTCCTGGGCGCGGATGAACTCCTCGTTGTAGCCGCCCTGCTGTTCCAGGGCCTCGCGCCGGAAGACGCCCAGGTAAACCGTTTCGGCGGGGCCGGCCTGGCCGCCGGTGTGGAAGGCCGCGTTGCCCACACCGATCTTGGAGGTCATGGCGGCGGCCACGGCGTCCTCCCAGGCGTTCTCGCCCTCGGCGTGCATGATGCCGCCCACGTTCGCCGCGCCGGTCTCCTCCAGGAGGCGCACCGCGGTGGCGATGTAGTTCGGCGAGAGCATGCCGTGGCCGTCGACGCGGACGACGACGGGGTGCCGGGAGGCCTTGATCGCGGCGTTGAGCGCGGCGGGGGTGCGGCCGGTGGGGTTGGGCACGGTGTGCACCCGGGGGTCCTCGCGCACCAGCTCGGCGGCGATCTCGTCGGTGCGGTCGGTGGACGGTCCGAGGGCGATCACCACCTCCATCTCGCCGGCGTACTCCTGCTCCAGGATGTGCCGGACCGAATTGCGCAGGTGACGTTCCTCGTTGAGCACCGGCATGATCACGGAGACGGCCGGGGGCTGCTGCTGCGGCATGGTTCCTCGGGGGTACGGCCCGTGGCGGAGCCGCCAGCGACGGCAGCGCCCGCCGGGAGACTGCAGTATCGCGCCTCACGTTACCGCGAATGGGGGGCGCCCTCGGACGCAGCCGGGTGGCCGACCGGCCACTGACCGGCGTGTGGCGCTTTGCAGGAGATCGTATGGGACTACGGTGACCTAGCCGGTTTCACCCTTATATCCCTTCACGCCCCTTCCCGACCGCTCCGCCGGATCTCGCTCCCGTCCGGCCCGCCGCGGAGGTGTCCCCCGTGACCGCGCCGTTCCGCTTCCCGCGCCGGGCCCGGCGCCCGGCCGCCCGGCGAGAGCCGCGCCGGGTGCCCTCGGGCCCACGGTGGGGGCTGCGGATCGGCGCCGTCGCGTCGGTGCTGCTACTGGCCGCGAGCGGCGTCGGGCACGCCATGGTCACCGGGGTGGAGACCGGCATCGGGCGGGTGGACCCCTTCCAGGGGATGAGCAACCGGCCCGGGGGCGGCGACGGGCTGAACTTCCTGGTCGTGGGCACGGACGGGCGGGACAAACTCACCGCACAGGAGAAGCGCCGGTACCACCTGGGCGGTGAGCCGTGTCACTGCACGGACACCCTGATGCTGGTGCACCTGTCCGCGGACCGGGACCGGGCCAGCGTGATCAGCCTGCCGCGCGACTCCTACGCCGAGGTGCCCGCGCACACCGACGCCGCCACCGGCCGGCAGCGCCCCCAGCACGCCATCAAGCTGAACGCGGCGTACGCGGAGGGCGGGCCCAATCTGACCGTGCGGACCGTCGAGCACATGACGGGCGTACACATCGACCACTATCTGGAGGTCGACTTCACCAGCTTCATGCGCGGAGTGGACGCGGTCGGCGGTGTGGAGATCTGCACCGTGCGCCCGCTGCACGACAGCTACACGGGCCTGGACCTGCCGGTGGGCACCTCGCGACTGAACGGCGGGCAGGCGCTGCAGTACGTGCGCTCGCGGCACGTCGACGGCTCCGCCGACCTCGGCCGGATGCAGCGCCAGCAGCGCTTCCTGGCCGCCCTCATCCACCGGATCACCTCCTCCGGAGTGCTGATGAACCCGGTCCGCTTCAAGGGCGTCGCGGACGCGATGCTGGGGTCGGTCCGCGCCGACTCCGGCTTCGGGGCCGCCGACCTGGCCGATCTGGGGCAGGCGATGCGCGGCTTTTCCCCGTCGTCCTCGGAGTTCACCTCGGTGCCGCTGGCCAGCCTGGCCCAGCCGGTGCCGGGTGTCGGCTCGACGGTGCGGTGGGACCCGGTGGCGGCGCCCGCGCTGTTCCGGGCGATCCGTGAGGACCGGCCGATCGCGGCGCACCACGGCCCGGCCCAGGCGCGCGCCACGGTGGTGGACGTGCCGCCGGGCCGGATCCAGGTGCGGGTCGACCACGGCGGTGACCGGGCGGTGCAGGCCGCGAAGGTGGCCGAGGAGCTGCACGCCACCGGGTTCGCTACGGTCGGCGCTCCCAGCGCCGCCGCCCCCTCCGCCCCCTCCGCCCTGAGATCCGCGCCCCGTACGGTGCTCGCCTACGACCCGCGCTGGGACCGTTCGGCCCGCTCGCTGGCCGCCGCGCTACCGGGTGTGCAGCTGCGGCCGGTGGCCGGGCAGGGGCCGGTGATGCGGGTGACCGTCGGCCGGGACCGTCCGGCGGTCCACCGGGTGCGGGCCGAGGAGCCGGACCAGAAGCCGGGCGGGATCGCGGCGATCACCGGCGACGAGGCGGTGTGCCCGTGAGCGGAGCCGAGCGCGGCGAGGTGCCGGCATGAGCGTCCCCGCGCCGCGGCGCACCCTGCCCGGGCCGCCCACCCACCGGCCGGACGACGGCCGCCGGATGCGCCGGGTCGCGGTGGGTGCGGCGGCGCTGTGCCTGGTCGCGGCCACCGTCGCCGCGGCGCCGCCGGCTCCCTCCGCACCGACCGGCTGCGGGGACCTGGTGCGCGGCCAGCTGTGTCTGCGCGGCCCGGTGGGGTCCGACGGGATCTACACCGCCAGCTACCGGCGGCACGGGGCGCAGACGGACCTCGACGAGATCAGCGTCCGCCTCGGCTACCAGCGCAAGAACACCCGGATCACCGCGTTCCCCGGATGGTTCGGCACCCGGCGGACGCAGGACGGGGCGGTCGGGCTGAGCGGCCGGGTGGAGATGCTCCCGGAGGAGTGCATCCGGGGCGTGATGGAGCACCGGCAGACGGTCTACGTCACCAAATGGAGCTGCGGCTGACGCCCGGAGCGCCGGGCGTCGACGGAAAGGTGCACATCGTGTGGCAGATCGTGCTGGGCATCACGCCCACCACCGTGACGCTCTTCCTGCTCGCGGCGCTGGCCGTGGCCCTGGCCTTCGCCCTGTGGGCCGCACTCGACCCCACGGGTGGCGCGCCGCGCCGTACGGCCCGGGCGCTGCTGGCCGGCTGGCTGCTGGTGCTCCTGGTGGCGACGCTGGCGCCGTCGCAGCCGATCGGCTCCGGGGACGCCACGGTGTGGTGGCGTCCCGGTGAGGGGCTGTTCGACCTGGGCGCCCAGTTGGAGCCCGGGGAGCTGGCGATGCTGGTACGGCGGCAGACCGCCAATGCCGCGCTGTTCGTGCCGGCGCCGCTGCTGCTGCGGTTCGCCGCGCCGCGGGTGCCCCTGGCCGGGGCGTTCCTGCTGGGGGTGGGGCTGTGCCTGGTGATCGAGACCGCGCAGCTGCTGATGCGGGCGGGCCGGATCGCGGACATCGACGATGTGCTGTGCGCGGCGGCCGGCACCGTGATCGGTTCGGGGCTGGCGCTGGTCGGGCAGCTGACGGTGGCCGCTATGCGTCGTCGAGGCCTTCCGCGGCGCGCCGTTCGCGCAGCTCCATGATCGCGCGGCGTCGGGCGAGCCGGTGCGTCCGGCGGATCTGCGCCTCCTGGTAGCGGCGCTTGTCGCGCTCGGTCTCGGGGGCCACCGGCGGCACCCTGCGCGGCTTGCCCTGTTCGTCGACGGCGGCGAAGACGAGGTAGGCGGAGCCGACCTGCTGGGCCGGGGTGGACTCGTTCCAGCGCTCGGCGAGGACCCGTACGCCGACCTCCATCGAGGAGCGGCCGGTCCAGTTGACCTGGGCGCGGACATGGACCAGGTCGCCGATCCGGACCGGCTCCAGGAAGGCCATCTCGTCCATGGAGGCGGTGACCGCGGGCCCGCCGGAGTGGCGGCCGGCCACGGCGCCCGCCGCGTCATCGACCAGTTTCATGATCACGCCACCGTGCACGGTCCCCAGGAGGTTGGTGTCGCCCGCGGTCATGATGTGGCTGAGGGTGATGCGGGAGGCGGAGGTCGGCTTGCCGGTGAGCGCACCGTCGGGGTCGCTGGTGACGAGTTCGGTCATGCAGCCAGCGTAAGCGGCGGCCCCGGGGCCCCCGCGCGCACGGTCTGTGACACGGGTCTCCCACGGGGCGTGAGCCAGGTCTCGCGGCGGGTGTGAGTGAGGTCTCGGTGGTGCGTGAGACATCTCTCCCGGATCGCGCCGGAAACCATCCGGAATGAAGGCTTCCGATGGGCCCGCCGGAATGGTCACGGCCCCTTCAGATATGGGCGGGAAGGCCTCCGTCGCTTTGCATCAGCTCTGCAACAGCCCCGGCCCGATCCTGCACCCGCCCTATGGAACGGCCCCTCGCGGCGTGCACACTGCCCGGTATGAATGAGTGGCCCAACGGGTGGTCCGGCGACCAGAACGGCAACCGGTACGGACGCGGCAGCGGCAACACCGAGCCGGAGGGTGTGCGCGCGATGCGGCAGGTGCGGCGCGACGCGGGCCCCGGCTATCAGCGGCAGGAGCCCCCGCTGCCGCCGTCGATGTCCCCGCGCCCGGGCGGAAGCGTGCCGCCGCAGCAGTCCCAGGGCTACGACGACGGCTATGACGACGGTTACAACACCGGCCAGGTCTACGGCGGCGGCCGGGGCGGCAGCCACGGCGACGGCTACCGCGACGGCTACGGCGGCCGGCCGCGCCCGCGCTGGGGCCGGCGCATCAAGTGGACCGCCCTCACCCTGGTCACGGTGCTGGTCGTCGCGTCGGTGGCCACCTACTTCTGGGCCGACGGCAAGCTCCGCCGCGAGGTCGACCTGAGCAAGGTCATCGACCGGCCGGAGACCGGTGACGGCACCAACTACCTGATCGTCGGTTCGGACAGCCGCGCGGGCATGACCGCCGAGCAGAAGAAGAAGCTGCACACCGGCTCCGCCGAGGGCAAGCGCACCGACTCCATGATGATCCTGCACGACGGCAGCAACGGCCCCACGCTGATCTCGCTGCCCCGTGACTCGGACGTGGAGATACCCACCTTCGTCGGCTCGGACTCCGGCAAGAAGTACCCGGGCACCGGCCGGCACACCAAGCTGAACGCGGCCTACGCCGAGGACGGCCCGGAGCTGCTGGTGCGCACCGTCGAGTCCAACACCCACCTGCACATCGACCACTACGTCGAGATCGGCTTCGCCGGCTTCGCCAACATCGTCGACGCCATCGGCGGTGTCGAGATGGACATCCCCAAGGCGTTCAAGGACAAGTGGTCGGGCGCCGACTTCCCGGCGGGCAAGCAGACCCTCAACGGCCAGCAGGCCCTGGCCTTCGTCCGGACCCGGCACGCCTTCGCCGGCAGTGACCTGGACCGCACGAAGAACCAGCAGAAGTTCCTGTCCTCGCTGGCCAGCCAGACCGCCACCCCCAGCACGGTCCTCAACCCGTTCAAGCTCTACCCGGTGATGGGCGCCGGCCTGGACACCCTCATCGTCGACAAGGACATGAGCCTGTGGGACCTGGGCGAGATGTTCTTCGCGATGAAGGGCGTCACCAGCGGTGACGGCACCTCCATGAACATGCCGGTCTCCGGCTCCACCGGCGGCAACCTGGTCTGGGACAAGGCCAAGGTGCAGCAGCTGGTCCAGCAGCTGAACAACGACGAGAAGGTCACGGTCCGCGGCAACTGACCGAAACCGCGGAAGGGGCCCGGATCGCCTGGCGATCCGGGCCCCTTCCCCGTGCCTGTGCGGGAGCGCATGCCCCCGCTGTGCCCGTTACTGCGGCAGGTTGCGCGCCATCACGATCCGCTGGACCTGGTTGGTGCCCTCGTAGATCTGGGTGATCTTGGCGTCCCGCATCATCCGCTCCAGCGGGTAGTCACGGGTGTAGCCGTAGCCGCCGAGCAGCTGGACGGCGTCGGTGGTGATCTCCATGGCGGCGTCGGAGGCGTAGCACTTGGCCGCGGCGCCGAAGAACGTCAGGTCCTCGTCCTTGCCGCCGGCCGATATCCGCTCGGAGCGGGCCGCCGCTGCGTAGGTCAGCTGGCGGGCCGCCTCCAGCTTCATGGCCATGTCGGCGAGCATGAACTGGACGCCTTGGAAGTCGCCGATCGGCTTGCCGAACTGCTTGCGCTCCTGGACGTAGCCCTTGGCGTAGTCGAGGGCGCCCTGGGCGATGCCCAGCGCCTGGGCGGCGATCGTGATGCGGGTGTGGTCCAGGGTCTTCATGGCGGTGGCGAAGCCGGTGCCCTCGGCGCCGATCATGCGGTCGGCGGGGATCCGCACGTTGTCGAGGTAGACCTCACGGGTCGGGGAGCCCTTGATGCCGAGCTTCTTCTCCGGGGCGCCGAAGGAGACGCCCTCGTCGCCCTTCTCGACGACGAAGGCCGAGATGCCCTTGGAGCGCTTCTCCGGGTCGGTGACGGCCATCACCGTGTAGTACTCGCTGACGCCGGCGTTGGTGATCCACCGCTTGACGCCGTTGAGGATGTAGTGGTCACCGTCGCGCACGGCCCGGGTCTTCATGCCCGCCGCGTCCGAACCGGCGTCCGGCTCGCTCAGGCAGTACGAAAACATCGCGTCGCCCTTGGCGAGCGGGCCCAGGTACTTCGCCTTCAGCTCCTCCGAGGCGGAGAGGATCACCGGCAGCGAGCCGAGCTTGTTCACCGCCGGGATCAGGGAGGAGGAGGCGCACACCCGGGCGACCTCTTCGATGACGATGACGGTGGCCAGCGCATCGGCACCGGCGCCGCCGTACGCCTCGGGGACGTGCACGGCGTGCAGGTCGTTGAGGGTCAGCGCGTCGCGCGCCTCCTGCGGGAAGCGCCCCTCCTCGTCCACCTCGGCGGCGAACGGCGCGATCTTCGCTTCGGCGAGCGAGCGCACCGACTCACGGAGCATGTCGTGCTCCTCCGACAGTCGGTACAGATCGAAATCAGCGGTTCCCGCCACTAACTCTCACTCCCCTGTGAGCTCCCGGCAGTGCTAACTACCGTTAAGTAACCATTCTTTCCACCGGATTCTAGGCGTCGGACCCGCCCTGCGGATACGTGAGGTTGCCGACAGTTACCCAGACCCCCGGGGCTCGACCGGGGGGCGCCGTTCCCGGCGCGACTATGCTCGGTCCGCGCCGTTTCCCCCTCTGCGTCTGGAGCATCCATGCCCCTCAAGATCACCGTGATCGGCACCGGTTACCTCGGCGCCACCCACGCCGCGGCCATGGCCGAGCTGGGCTTTGAGGTGCTGGGGCTGGACGTGGTGCCTGAGAAGATCGAGATGCTCCAGCGCGGCGAGGTCCCGATGTACGAGCCGGGGCTGGAGGACCTGCTGCGCCGCCACGTCGCCGGGATCGAGGGCTCCAGCGGCCGGCTGCGCTTCACCACCTCCTACGAGGAGGCCGGGGCGTTCGGCGACGTCCACTTCGTCTGCGTGAACACCCCGCAGAAGCACGGCGAGTACGCCTGTGACATGAGCTACGTGGACAGCGCCTTCGACGCGCTGGCGCCGCACCTGACCCGCCCCACGCTGGTGGTCGGCAAGTCGACGGTGCCGGTGGGCAGCGCGGCCCGGCTCGCTGCCCGGCTCGCCGCCGCGGCCCCCGCGGGCGCCGACGCCGAGCTGGCCTGGAACCCCGAGTTCCTGCGCGAGGGCTTCGCCGTCGAGGACACCCTGCACCCGGACCGGATCGTCGCCGGTGTGGCCGGCGCCCGCGCCGAGGACCTGCTGCGCGAGGTGTACGCCACTCCGATCGCCGAGGGCTCGCCGTTCATCGTCATGGACTACCCGACGGCCGAGCTGGTGAAGACCTCCGCCAACTCCTTCCTGGCCACCAAGATCTCCTTCATCAACGCCATGGCGGAGGTGTGCGAGGCCGCCGACGGCGATGTGGCCAAGCTCGCCGAGGCGATCGGCCACGACGAGCGGATCGGCAGCAAGTTCCTCCGCGCCGGCATCGGCTTCGGCGGCGGCTGCCTGCCCAAGGACCTGCGCGCCTTCATGGCACGCGCCGGCGAACTGGGCGCCGACCAGGCACTGACCTTCCTCCGCGAGATCGACTCGATCAACATGCGGCGCCGCGGCCACATGGTCGAGCTGGCCCGGGACGCGGTCGGCGGCGGCTTCCTCGGCAAGCGGGTGGCCGTCCTCGGCGCCACCTTCAAGCCGGACTCGGACGACGTCCGCGACTCCCCCGCGCTCAATGTCGCCGGCCAGATCCACCTCCAGGGCGGCCAGGTCACCGTCTACGACCCCAAGGGCATGGAGAACGCCCGCCGACTCTTCCCCACGCTGGGCTACGCCGAGAGCGCGCTGGAGGCGGTGCGCGGCGCGGATGTGGTGCTGCACCTGACGGAGTGGCGCGAGTTCCGCGAGCTGGACCCGGCGGAGCTGGCCGAGGCGGTCGCCGAACGCCGCATCCTCGACGGCCGCAACGCCCTGGACCCGCAGCTGTGGCGCAAGGCCGGCTGGACGTATCGGGCGTTGGGACGCCCTCGGGCTTGATTCCCACGTTGTCGACTGTCCCGCCGTGGCCTGGGCGGCCGGCGGGCCCGTACGCCTTCGGCTGTCCCGCCGTGGGGGTTGTTCGCCGGTGGGCCGGCGGCCCGTGCATTGTC
>NZ_JBFAEA010000038.1:0-56150 GCF_040641675.1 Streptomyces sp. NPDC020742 | reverse complement strand
GCGACGCCGGCTTCCGCCCGGTGGAGCGCAACACCCGCTACGAGGCGATCCGCGAGTACCCCGGCCCCGACCCCGAGCGCCGCGAGTCCCCCCAGCCGATGCGCGTGTGAACCGCCATGACCGCAGCGCCCGAAGCAAGCAACCATGACCACGATCGGCAGGCAGGCGATATGGCCACCCACACCCGAACGAACGACGAGGAACTCGAGGTCTGGATCGACCAGGACCTGTGCACCGGGGACGGCATCTGCGTCGATTACGCCCCGGAGGTCTTCGAGCTGGACGTCGACGGCCTCGCCTATGTGAAGGGCGCGGACGACGAGCTGCTCCAGGAGCAGGGCGCCACCGCGCCGCTGCCGCTGGAGCTGATCCGGGACGTCGCGGACTCGGCCCGGGAGTGCCCGGGCGAGTGCATCCATGTGCGGCGGGTCAAGGACGCGGTGGAGGTCTACGGTCCAGAGGCCGAGGACCAGGACTGACCGGCCCGGCAGGGCCGACGGACACAAGGCGGCGGGCCGGCCCCGGGGGATCTCCCCGGGACCGGCCCGCCGTCGTTCTCCGGGGCCGGTCAGCCCTGTCCGAGGACCTTCAGTTCGGGGTGCTCCCGCCCGCCGTGCTGTGCGTCCGCGCCGTCCAGGGCGGTGGACGACAGGTGGGAGACCACATGGTCGTTGACGGGGTCGGCGGCCGGGTCGTCGTGGACCAGCAGGTGCTGGTAGGTGGTGGAGCGCTGCGCCGGGACGCGGTCGGCGGCCCGGATCAGTGCGAGCAGTTCCATCCGGTTGGAGCGGTGCTTGGCGCCGGCCGAGGAGACCACGTTCTCCTCCAGCATCACCGAGCCGAGGTCGTCCGCGCCGTAGTGCAGCGACAGCTGGCCGGCCTCCTTGCCGACGGTCAGCCAGGAGCCCTGGATGTGGGGCACGTTGTCGAGGAAGATCCGGGCGATGGCGATCATCCGGAGGTACTCGAAGACCGACGCCTGGGTCTGTCCCTTCAGGTGGTTGTTCTCCGGCTGGTAGGTGTACGGGATGAAGGCGCGGAAGCCGCCGCTGCGGTCCTGGGCGTCGCGGATCATGCGGAGGTGCTCGATCCGCTCGGTGTTGGTCTCGCCGGTGCCCATCAGCATGGTGGAGGTCGACTCCACGCCCAGCCGGTGGGCGATCTCCATGATCTCCAGCCAGCGCTCGCCGGACTCCTTCAGCGGCGCGATGGCCTTGCGCGGCCGGGCCGGGAGGAGTTCGGCGCCGGCGCCCGCGAAGGAGTCGAGGCCGGCGGCGTGGATCCGCTGGATCGCTTCCTCGACCGACACCTGGGAGATCCGGGCCATGTGCTCGACCTCGGACGCGCCGAGGGAGTGGATGACCAGCTGCGGGAATTCCTTCTTGATGGCCGCGAAGTGTTCCTCGTAGTACTCCACGCCGTAGTCGGGGTGGTGACCGCCCTGGAACATGATCTGGGTGCCGCCCAGTTCGACGGTCTCCGCGCAGCGGCGCAGGATGTCGTCCAGGCTGCGGGTCCAGCCCTTGGCGGTGTCCTTCGGCGGTGCGTAGAAGGCACAGAAGCGGCAGGCGGTCACACAGACGTTGGTGTAGTTGATGTTGCGCTCGATGATGTACGTCGCGATGTGCTCGGTGCCGGCGTAGCGGCGCCGGCGGATGGTGTCGGCCGCCGTGCCGAGGGCGTGCAGCGGCGCGAACCGGTAGAGGTCCAGGGCCTCTTGGGGGGTCACCCTGCCGCCGTCGGCGGCACGGTCCAGGACGGACTGCAGGGCGGGGTCGGCGACTGCGGACGGTCGGGGCATGTCGAGGGCCTTTCGGGTGCGTTCTCTGGCTCGTTGCGGGTCAAGTCACGTGGTGAGTGCTTCGGTGCCCAGCAGCCGGACCCGGACGTCCGGCGGGAAGCCGGCCGGACCTCCGCCGACCCTGCGGGCGAACTCCGCGATACCGGCGAGCTGCCGCTCGCCCAGGCGGAAGTCGAGGGCGGTGGTGTAGTAGTGCTCCAGGGTCTGCGCGTCGAACGGCTCCCATCGGGCGGCCTGCCGGCAGACCTCGGTGACCTCGGCGAGGGACAGGTCGCGGGAGGCCAGCAGGGCGTGGTGGACGCCCCGGACGGTCTCCGGCTCCCGGGCGAGGAAGTCCTTGCGGGCGGCGAAGACGGCGAAGACGAACGGCAGGCCGGTCCAGTCCCGCCACATCCGGCCCAGGTCGTGCACCTCCAGGCCGAGCCGGGGGGCCTCGTGCAGGGAGGCGCGCAGCGCGGCGTCGCCGATCACCACGGCCGCCTTCGCCTCCTTCATCATGTCCGCCAGGTGCGGGGGCCGTACGACGTACCGGGGCCGGACCCCGACCGACTCCGCGAACAGCAGCTCGGCGAGCCGGACCGAGGTCCGGCTGGTGGATCCGAGAGCCACCGGTTCCCCGTCCAGCCGGTCCAGCGGGACCTGGCTGACGATCACGCAGGACTGGACGGGGCCGTCGCTGCCGATGGCGATGCCGGGCAGCGCCACCAACTCGTCGGCGTGCTTGAGGAATTCGAGGAGGCTGATGGGACCGATGTCGAGCTTCCCGGCGACGAGTGCGTCGTTGAGGCCGTCGGGGCTGTCCCTCCGCAGGTCCATGTCGAGGAGGCTGCCGCTGCGGGCCAGGCCCCAGAACAGCGGCAGGCAGTTGAGGAAGTCGATGTGGCCGACCCTGGGCCGTCCGGTGTGGGCGGCGGGGGTGGCCGGCGCGGTGAGGTGTGGTTCGGGCATGTCTGTCAGGGCTCCCGGGGTGGCTCGTCAGCTCGGCTGATCGGCACCTACGCCTGGCGCTGCGGGGCGGCGGAGGTGAAGTGGGCTCGCAGGACGTCGAGTACCTCGGCCGGGCGGTCGGCGAGGTAGAAGTGTCCGCCGGAGAAGGTCCGGAGGTCGAAGCCGCCGGTGGTGTGCCCGTCCCAGGCACGGGCCTCCGCCAGGGTGGTCTTGGGGTCGTCGTCGCCGACGAGCACGGTGACCGGGCAGCGGACGGCGGCGCCCGGCTCGCCCCGGTAGGTCTCGACCGCCTTGTAGTCGCTGCGCAGCGCGGGCAGCACCATGCGCAGCAGCTCCTCGTCCTGCAGGACCCGGGCGTCGGTGCCGCTCAGCGCCCGCAGTTCGGCGATGATGCCGTCGTCGTCCCGTCGGTGGACCTGCTCGTCGCGGTGGACGGACGGCGCCCGGCGGCCGGAGGCGAACAGCCGCTCCGGCCCGTGCGGGCCGCGCTCCAGCCGCCGTGCCACCTCGAAGGCCACCAGGGAGCCCATGCTGTGGCCGAAGAAGGTCAACGGCCGGTCGGTCCAGTCCTCCAGCGCCTCGGCCAACCGGTCCGCGAGGCGGCCGATGTCGTCGAGGGCCGGCTCATGGCGCCGGTCCTGCCGGCCCGGGTACTGCACGGCGAGGACGTCGACGCCGGGGCTGAGCGCGGCCGAGACGGGGTGGTAGAAGCTCGCGGAACCGCCGGCGTGCGGGAAGCACACCAGGCGCCGGTCGGCCTCGGGGGCCGGGTGGAAGCGCCGGCACCACAGGCCGCTGTCCGCAAGGGGTGAACTCATCGTGCTGATCCGTCCTTTCCAGTGGGCCGGCCCGGCCGGACCGCTGCCGGGCCGCCGTCCCGAGCGGATCGGGAAGTACGTACTGCCGCCACTATCCAGCGGTGCCAAAGGCACCGCACAAGGGCTGGCGGCCTGTTGGGCGGGAAGTCTGGGCGTTTCCCCGGTTCTTGGCGGGGCCGGAACCGGGGTGTGGCGGCCCGGCGCGCGGGCGGCCTAGCCTCGGGGGCACGGCGGGCACCGGACAGCCTTCCGCTTCCGCTCGGACCGTGCCTGGTCCTCCGCCGTCCGCCCCAGGAGGTTGGTTGACGATGACGGGCGCCGCTCTGGCCTTTCTCTGCGGCACCGACCTCGGTCCCTGGGACGCGGGCGGCCTGGCCGCATTCCACGCCGGCTCTCCGGTGCTGCGCTACCAGTACCGGAAAATGGCCGGCTGGGCCGGGGTGGAGGCCGACGCGCTGCTGCGCCCGGCCGGTGACGGGGACGCGCCGCGGCATCCGGTCGCCGGCCGGCTGGCGCTGGCGACGGCGATGCTCGGCATCCACGACGTCCTCGCGGCGCACCGGATCCGGCCCGGCGTGCTGGGCGGCGTCGGCACCGGCGCGCTGGTGGCCGCGTCCTTGGCGGGGGCCCTCCCGCGAGCCGAGCTGGTACGGGCGCTGATGGCCGGCGGCGCCGGTACGGGCGACCGGGCGGCGTCCGCGCTGGCGTTCTGGCCCGCCCGGAGTGTCCCCGACTGGTACCGCGGTGCCGGGTGCGAGGAGGTCCGTTTCGGCGGGGCGCTGGGCCGGGACACCAGCGGCCGGTACCGGGTGGTGCTGCTCACCGGGGAGCGCTCCGCGCTTCTGCGGCTCGCCGCGGCGGCGCCGCCGGGCGCGGTGCGTCCCGGCGGCAGCGACCGCTGTGTGGTGCACGACCCGCTCGCCCGGGAGGCCCAGGCCCGGATGCGGCGCCTGGCGGCCGGCCTTCCGTTCACCGCGCCCCGGCTGCCGCTGTGTTCGGCGCTGGAGGCGCGGACCCTGTGCACCGCGGACGAGGTCCGGGAGCTGTTCGCGCGCACGGTGGTGGAGCCGGCCGACCTGGATTCCGGTGTCGCGGCCATGCAGGCGCACGGCGTCCGGCTGGGGCTGGTCCTCGGGCCGTCGCTGCCCAGGAACCTGCTGCGGTTCCCGTTCCCCGTGGTCCCGGTGGAATCCCCCGAGGACCTCCCGCACGCGATCGGAGCGCTGCTCGAACTGGGGGTGGAGGCGTCCCCGGCGGCGCACCGGGCGCCGGGCCCGGCGGGGGCGGCGTCCGGCCGCGGACATCCGGGCTGAGCGGGGCGCCGGTGCGGGCGCCGCACGGGTCGGGCGCGTGCCGTTCGGGTGGTGCCGTGGGCGGGGGGATCAGATGGGTGCTGCCGAGGGGCGGTCGATGCGGCGGGAGCGCACCACGCCCCGCTCCGTCAGCAGCGCGTGCACGGCGGCGACGGACGGGCCGAGCGGCTGGTTCCGGGCCTCCAGGCACAGGTCGACTTCGGCCGGGGCCTGGTCGGGGTCGTGCCGGGCCGTGGGACCGGCTATCCAGCCGGCCCAGTGCCGGGCGTAGAGGCCTTCGTCGGTGCGCCGGGCGCGCCCGGGCTGCGGCGTGGTGAGGTGGACCTCCAGGTACGGGGTGCCGCCGGCGGTGTGCCGGCGCCGCACGGCCGCCCGGTCCCGCGCCGAGGGGGCCGCGGCGGCCACCAGGGTGATCAGGCCGTTACGGGCCAGGGCCTCGGCCGCCAGGCCGGTGCGCAGGCCGTGGCGGGACCGGTCCTCGCCGGTGGCGGAGGGCGCGATGGGGGGTGTGGCGTACGGCGTGTCGTCGTCCAGGACCACCACCCGGTGGTGCAGCGCCCGGAGCCGGTCGGCGAGGGCGGTGGCCAGGGTGGCCGCGCCGGAGCCGGGCGGGCCGGTGAACCAGACCGTGGCGCCCGCGCACCCGCACCGGAGCCCGTCGCCGCCGGTGCTCACCGGTTCTCCCACGGCACGTCGAAGCGGTCGTAGTAGAAGGCGAAGCGTTCCCGCAACTCCGGTACGTCCAGGGCGAAGTCCGCCGCGGCGTAGTGGTGCCGGCCGCTGCGGCGGCTCTCGGCGGCGGCGTAGGCGCGCATCTCCCGCTCGGTGCGGTCGTGCCAGGGCCGGCCGGCCGCCGCGTACACCCGCCGCGCCTCGCCGATCGGGTCCTCGACGAGCTGCTGGAAGCGGATGTCCACGATGCGGTGCTCGTGTCCGGCGCGGTCCCGCAGCGAGGCCCGGAGGGCGCGTTCGACGAGGTCGGCGGCGTGCGCCCCGATCAGGTGCGGGTTCGGGCGCTCGACGTAGGCCCGGGCGCCGTAGGCGAGCATATTGCTGAAGGAGATCACCGAGGTCACCGGGTCGCGGTGGGTCTGTACGAGGGTGGCGTCGGGGAACGTGTCGAAGAGCGGGACGAGCATCTCCGCGTGCCCGGGTGACTTCAGCACCCACAGGTCGCCGGCGGGCCTGCTCCACTGGAGGAACTGCAGGATCCGCCGGAAGGTGCGGTACCCCTCGGTGTGGTCGGCGGAGGTGTACCAGGCGGTGTACTCGGGGACCAGGCAGGTGCCTTCGTAGAGGGCCGAGCTGTGTCCCACCGCCAGCAGCAGGTTGTCCTCTTCCGCCTCGTCGTGCGCCAGCTCGTGCATATGGGCCTGCTCGGGGAGGATGCGGTGCAGCATGCCGGCCTCGCGCCGGCCGGCCTCGATGCGGGGGCCGGGGTCGGCCTGCCGGGCCTCGGCCAGGTCGCCGCCGGGCAGCGGGTGCGCCGCCTCCCACAGCGGTAGGGACCGGGAGCGCGGGTCCCGGGCGATCAGTCGCTGCAGGAAGGTGGTACCGGTCCGCGGGGCACCGGTGATGAAGAGCGGTGCGGCTACCTTCGCGGTGAAGACCTCCGGCCGCCGCTGCGCCAGCTGCGCCAGCCGGTACCGGATCTCCAGGCCGCAGACCAGCTGGTGGTGCAGCAAGTACCGCCCGAGACAGGTGAGTTGGACCTCGTCGCTGAGCGACCGGCAGAGGATGGCGAGCGGTTTGTCGAAGGCGTCGTCCGCCGCGGGGTCCGGCCCTCCGGCCCTGGCGGCGGCCTTCTCCTTGAGGGCTTCGGGGGTGAGCGGCCACAGGCGCGGCGCCACCGGGCCGAGCAGCCCGTTCGCCGCCCGCATCGGCCACGGCAGACGCGGGTACGCCAGGGAGCGGCCCCGCGGCGTGAGCACTTCACGCGGCGGGCCCGGCACGTGAGTGAGCATCGAACCTCTTACGTGGGGGGATACCGGTTGTGGGGATTGTGACCGGGGACCGCGCCGCACGGGCAAGACTGCGCAGGAATGACTAGAGGTTCTGCTGGATGCGGGACGGAGGATTCCGCTTGCCTCCGCGGGGGAAGATCATGCGGAAAACCCCGGTCCGGTGCAGCACGAGATGCGTGGTGACCTGCAACGCGAGGTACGTCACGACGTACAGCACCCCGTCGAGCGCCGGTACCGAGTCGACGGGCAGGGTGTAGGCCATCAGCACCCGCAGCGCCGCGTCGACCAGGAGCCCGCAGCCCCACAGCACGGTCAGACCGCGCCAGATGCGGCGGAAGCGGGGGTCGGTCTCCCAGAAGTGCTCCAGGGCCCGGGCCCGGCCCGGCAGCAGGGCCTTGAGCGCCCGGTAGGTGAACGGGCGGGAGGTGGCCAGCGTCCCGAGGATCCACAGGGCGATCAGCCCGGTGAACCAGCCGCCCCGGGCGAGGGCGAGCCGGGGACTGCCGGAGATCAGCGACCCGAGCCCGGCCAGCACGAGGATGCCGATGACGAACAGGCCGATGCTGTCCACCCGGCGCCGTCGGACGATGGTGTACGCGGTGTTCAGCGCGGGCGCGGCGGCGCCCAGGAGCAGCGAGGGCACCTCACTGAGGCCGGCCGCGCGCAACACGTAGTAGAGCCCGACCGGCAGCACGACATCGCAGAGCATGGTGAGCGCGAAGTGCCGGCGGGCGGCGGTCTGTTCCTGATCGGGACCGGCTGGTGCCGATTGGGTCTCCTCGCCTGGCGCGGTCATCATTGCTCCCTGGTTCGCCGCTCACTGCCCGTCCGCGTCGGGCCGGGGACCCCGAGGGACAGCCCTCGTGGGAATCCCGGTCCCTCACCGGGCGCCCTCCCTCACCACCGAGGTGTGGCGGGCGGAGGGCGCACCTTCCCACGATGCGTGCCGGGGCCGCGAAAGGCCGCCCCCGGGGACCGGGTTCTGGATCATTTCCCAGAGTCCGGTCCGACATCGCGAGGGCGCGGCGCTCCGGTACTAGGGTCACCGGCAATTCCGTAACGGGCTCGCCGCGCCTGTCGTCAGGAACACGACGCCGGTTCCGCTCCGGTCCAGCCGGTGGTGGAACGCGACCTGGAGATTCCATGATCATCGAAGACTGCCGCATCTGCGGCAACCGCACACTGCTGCCGGTTCTTGACCTGGGCCCGCAGGCGCTCACCGGCGTCTTTCCCCGTACGCGCGAGGAGGCCGTGCCCACGGTCCCGCTCGAACTGCTCAAGTGCTCGCCGGACGGCTGCGGCCTGGTGCAGCTCCGCCACACCGCCGACTTCGGGCTGATGTACGGCGACAACTACGGCTATCGCTCCGGGATCCGGCCGTTCATGGTGCAGCACCTGCACGGCAAGGTCGCGGCGATCACCGACCTGGTCGACCTCGGCCCCGGTGATCTGGTGCTGGACATCGGCAGCAACGACTCGACGCTGCTGCGCGGCTACCCCGCCCCCGGACCGGATCTGGTCGGCATCGACCCGACCGGCGGGCAGTTCGTGGAGCACTACCCCGAACACATCGAGCTGCTGCCGGACTTCTTCTCCGGCGAGGTCTTCCGGGAGCGGTTCGGCGGGCGCAAGGCCAAGGTCGTCACCTCCATCGCGATGTTCTACGACCTGCCGCGCCCCCTGGCGTTCATGCAGGACGTCCACGACGTGCTGGCGGACGACGGCATCTGGGTGATGGAGCAGAGCTACCTGCCGGCGATGCTGGAGGCCACCGCGTACGACGTGGTGTGCCACGAGCACCTGGAGTACTACGCGCTGCGGCAGATCGAGTGGATGGCCGAGCGGGTGGGCTTCACCGTCCTCAAGGCCGAGCTGACCGAGGTCTACGGCGGCAGCCTCTGTGTGACCCTGGCCAAGCGCCCCGACCGCTACCCGGTGGACGAGGCGGGGCTGGCGGTCATCCGCGCCAAGGAGACGGCGCTCGGCCTGGACACCATGGCGCCGTTCGAGGCGTTCGCCGGGCGGGTGCACGCCTTCCGCGACGGTCTGCGGGAGTTCCTCGACGCCTCGCGCAAGGCCGGGAAGCTGACTCTGGGGTACGGCGCGTCGACCAAGGGCAACGTCATCCTGCAGTACTGCGGCATCGGCGAGGACGACCTGCCGTGCATCGGCGAGCCCAGCCCCGCCAAGTCCGGCTGTTTCACCCCCGGTACGGGCATCCCGATCGTGTCCGAGGCCGAGGCCAAGTCCCGGCGCCCCGACCAGCTGCTGGTGCTGCCGTGGATCTACCGGGACGGCTTCATCGAGCGGGAACGCGACTTCCTGGCCGGCGGCGGACGGCTGGTGTTCCCGCTTCCCGAGCTCTCCGTCGTGTGACCGTGCCGCCCGCGGCCGGTGCCTCCCGTCGAGGACTTCACGGGCGGCACCGGCCGCGGGAAGAGGGACGTTGCACCCGGACGCGGCCCAGGCGCCGCACCAGAAAAGGCAATCCAATGTGGTGGGAGCGCGACAACGTGAGATTCGCAGAGTTGGCAGACGCGCGGCGCGTGCGGTGCGGCGGCTACGCCCGTGGGGCGGCGACGCCCGCGGTCCGTGCGACGGGTGGTGGGTGAGCCCGATGCGTACCCGGAAGCTCGCGGTCGCCGGCGGTCTGGAGTTCACCCCCGAGGTCCACGAGGACCGGCGGGGGCAGTTCGTCTCCCCGCTGCAGGAGGAGGCCTTCGTCGCCGCGGTCGGTCACCGGTTCCCGGTGGCGCAGACCAACCACAGCAGGTCAGCCAGGGGGGTGCTGCGCGGACTCCACTTCACCGCCACTCCCCCGGGCCAGGCCAAGTACGTCTACTGCGCCAGGGGCCGGGTGCTGGATGCCGTGCTGGACATCCGGGTGGGGTCGCCCACCTTTGGCAAGTGGGACCTGGTCCAGATGGACACCGAGTCCTTCCGCGCGGTGTACATCCCGGCCGGTCTCGCACACGCCTTCCTGGCGCTCGACGACGACACGGTGATGTCGTACCTCGTGAGCACGCCCTACCGGGCGGAGCTGGAGCACGCGATCGATCCGCTGGATCCGGCGATCGGCCTGCCCTGGCCGGACGGCCTGGAGTTCTGTCTCTCCGAGCGGGACACCACCGCGCCGAGCCTGGCCGAGGCCGAGGCCGCCGGGATGCTCCCGCGGTACGCCGACTGCCTGGCCGCCGGGCCGGCCGCGGACCCGGCGGTGTGCCCCGCTCCCCCGGCCGGCGCGACGACCGGGAAGGGGTGAGCCGTGGCCACGCCGATGCCCGTGCCCGGTGCCTCCCGGGTCGCGGTACTGGGCGCGACCGGCTGTATGGGCCGGCACCTGTGTGCCGCCTTCGCCGGCGAGGGGAGCCGTGTGCTGGCCGTCGCGCGGCGGCACGCGCCGCACATCGCCGGGCACCGGTTCCTACCGCTGGACGTCGCGGGCAGCACCAGCGACGAGATCGCCCGGGTCCTGGACCGTGAGGACGTCGATGTCGTGGTCAACGCCACCCTCGGCTGGGGCGACGAACTGCACTACACCAATGTGCAGTTGGTGCAGCGGCTGCTCGGTGCGCTGGTGGCACTGCCCGCTCCACCCCGGCTGGTGCACCTCGGCACCGTCCACGAGTACGGGCCGGTGCCCCTGGGCACCTCGATCGACGAACACACCGAGCCCGCTCCGGTCAACCCGTACGCCGAGGCGAAGCTCGCCGCTTCGAGGATGGTGCTGGAGGCGGTCCGGGCCGGCGCGGTCGACGGGGTGGTCCTGCGGGTGTCGAACACCCTGGGGCCCTACCCCGCCCCGGACAGCTTCTTCGGGTCCCTGGCGGCCCGGCTCCGCGAGACCGATCCGGCCGCGGGTGTGGAGCTGACCATCGCCGACGCCCGGCGCGACTACGTCGATGTCCGGGACGCGGTGTCCGCCGTGGTCACCGCGGCCCGGCTCCGGCACGCCGACCCGCTGGTCAACATCGGCTCCGGCCGGGCCCAGGGCGTACGGACGCTGGTGGACACGCTGATCAGGGCCGCCGGACTGCCGCCGGGGACCCTGCGGGAGCGGCCCGGCGAGGTGCCCAGCCAGGGCGGCGACTGGATTCAGGTCGACATCTCCCGCGCCCGCCGGCTCCTGGGCTGGGTCCCCCGGTTCACGATGCGCGAGTCCATGCGGGCCATGTGGGACACGGTCTGCACGGAGCGGACCGCCGTCCGGCCGGGACCCCCATGAGGGGCTCCGCGGGGGTCCGTGGGGGTCCGCGGGGGTCCGCGGGGGTCCGCGGGGGTTCGCGGGGGTCCGTAAGGGGGCTTCGTCCAGGGATTTCATTCAGACGGGCGTGACCGGCTGGGGGGGGGCGTGCGGTCGGTCTGGTCAACGCAGGCGGTCGGCCGAGAGCTGTCAGCAGGAACGCAGAGCGGTCGCCGAGAGAGCAGCCGCCCGACGAGCAGCACCGCGCAGGCTCCGACGGTCAGCAGCCCGCCGGTGAGGAAGGCGCCCCGCACGTGGGCGAGCGGCAGGACCGCTCCCCCGAGCGCGGCGCCCGCCGCGATACCGGCGTTGTAGGCACCGGAGTTCGCCGCGAGTGCGAGATCCGTGCGGCCCGGTGCGCAATGCAGCATCGCGTTCTGGGTGGTCATGAACACCGGTCCGAGGGCACCGCCCATCAGCACCAGGAACACCACCGCCGCCATCGGATCGGTGCCGGCCGCGTACAGGCCGAGCATGCCCACCGCCTGTGTGGCGACGGCAGCGGTCAGCGTGGCCTGCGGAAAGCGGTCCAGCAACGCCCCGGTGAGGCTCACCCCGGCCAGACACGCCACGCCGAAGGCCACGAACAGGGCGCTGACCGTCCTCGGAGGGAATCCGCTCACCTCGCCCAGGAACTTCACGATGTAGGTGTATCCCGCGAACGCCCCGGTAGCGGACAGGACGCCGGTCGCCAATACGGTCCCAAACCGGCGGACGTCGGGACTGGTTCCGTAGGCGGCGGGCTCTTCTTCCGGACGTGACGTCGGCAGCAGAACGGCGATGGTCACCAGGGAGACGAGCCCCAGAGCCGCCACCAGAGCGACGGGAACCGGCCAGCCGCTCTGCTGGCCCAGCCAGGTCCCGGCGGGAACACCGAGCACGAGGGCGAGCGAACCGGCGACGGACAGCGCCCCGACCACCCGCCCACGGACTTCGGGCGCGAACTGGCCGACCGCGACCGGCCCCATCACGGCCCAGAACAGCGCCTGGGCGAGCGCGGTCAGCAGCCGCGCCACGAGGAGCAGCCAGTAGGAGGTGGCCAGCGCCGCGGCCAGACTGGACACGACCAGGGCGGTCAGTAGTCCCGTGAGGGCATGGCGTCGGGGCACTGCCCGCATGACGTGGGCGAGCGGCAGGGATGCGACGGCCACCGTCATGCCGTATCCGGTGACCAAGAGACCGACTGCTGGCACTGCCACGCGTAAGTCTTCGGAGATCAGCTCCAGGAGGCCGATCGGAAGGTTCTCCGCGGTGTTGAAGGTGAAGGCGGCCAGCATCAGGGCTACGAGCACCGCCGCCCTGTGCCAGGGGGCCGGTTGCGTCGTGACCATACGGCGTCTTCCCTCACCTCGCCCGTTGTGCCTGCTCCATGGCACCTTCCACAGGCACCTCACCGGGCTCGCCGGTCCCGTCGCAACCGAATTCTTCTGCTGTGTGGGGTGACGCAAGGCGTCCGGTGACGCGAGGGGTCGGGCGCCCGTGGGCGCCCTCGCAGGCGCACCGCCGCGGCGGAGGTGCGCCCACGGCGGTGCCCCTCATCCGTCACCGGCGTCCGGGGGCGGCGGGCCTACCGCTTCCGGCCGCAGATCACCACGGTGTCCGGACCGAGCAGGACCCGCTTGACGGGGTCGATGCCCGCCTCGTCGAACCACTGCTCGTACTCCTTGGGCGTGTACACCATGCCCTCGCCGGAGGCGACGGTGTGGAAGTACGCGGAGAGGTAGGCCGAGCGCTCCGGTCCGGTCTCGTCGTCGTTCTGATAGGGCGTCACCACGAACACCCCGCCTCCGGACGGGAGCGCCCGGGACGCCTTGGTCAGCAGGCCGCGGACGCGCTCGGAGGACCAGATCTCCAGGAAGTGCGCGAAGAGCACCGCGTCATGGCCGACCGGGAATTCGTCGTGGAAGGCGTCGAGGCCGACGGCGCGCACCCGGTCGGCCAGCCCCAGTTCCGCGATCTTCTCGTTCGCCAGGGGGGCGATCGACGGCAGGTCGCCGATCGTGATCTCCAGATCCGTCCAGAACCGGGCCAGATGCACGGCGTTCATCGCGGCGCCGCCGCCGACGTCGAGCAGGTGCCGGTACTCCGACATGTCGACCTCGGCGGCGACGTCCTCGGCGACGAGCCGGCTCACGGCGCTCATCATGGTGTGGAAGACGCCCTCCAGCTCCGGGTTCTCCGCCAGCCGTCCGTAGAGCGTGGGTGCCGTTCCGGGGATCTCGCGCTGGAGGCCGATGTTGTCGTTCTCCTTGAGCGACTCGTAGAGCCAGCTGACGGCGCGGTAGATGCCGTGCGTCTCCCAGGGTATGAAGGTGGCCGGCACCTGGTCGGGGCGGGCTCCGAGCGGCTGGGTGAGCTCGGTGTTGTGGTAGCCGTCGCCCTCCTTGCGCACCAGGCCGGTGGCGGTGCAGCCCAGCAGCAGGATGCGGGCCGGCTGCTGTTCCAGGCCCAGCCGCTCGGCGATGTCGGTGAGGGTGAGCCCCGGATCCTTCTCCAGGATGTCGAACAGCCCGAACCGGAAGGCGGCACTCAAGAACTGGAAGTGGTAGTGCGCCTTGTAGTACGGCCGGAGCGCCACCTCGTCCGGCTTCCTGGTCTCTTCCATTCCGATCCTCCTGGGGTAGGCGACGAGCGGCATGCGGCGGGCACCGGCAGCGGGGCGGTGGCCGAAGGCAGGGTGCGGGACGTCCGCCTGGCGATGGGCAGGCATGCGCCGGTAGGGACCAGGCGGGCGGGAACACAGGGGTGCGACAGGGGGGCGGCGGCATCATCCGAGGTTGAGCCGGGGGAAGCCCGTGGCGTGCGGATGACTCCGAAGCCATGCACACGCCACTGCGCTTCACCGGTCGACGCCCTGAGAGGAGCCTATAGCGGCCCTACCCGGCGCCGAGGCCGTGGAGATCCTTTATAGGGAATCTCCCAGCCGTCGCCGGTGTTCTCAACCCTCCGGCCGGATCCGCGACTCGAGGACGTCCGCGGCCCGGGTCACCCCGCCGGCCGCTGCGGTCAACTCCCCTACGCGGCGTAGCCGTTCCCGGACCCCCTGGTCGGCGCTCAGCTGCTGCAGGGTGGTGAGGATCTCCTCCTCGGTGACCTGCCCGGCGTCGAGCAGCGCGCCGAGCCCCAGCTCGGCCGCGCGCTCACAGGTGACCCGGTGTTCGGGCAGGTGGGGGACCATCACCATCGGGGTGCCGGTGTGCACCGCGCCCAGGAGACTGCCCAGGCCGCCGGAGGTGACGAACAGCTCGGCCTGTTCCAGGACGGCGAGCTGGGGGATCCACGGGTACACCTCGACGTTGGGCGGGAGGGTCCCCAGGGTGCCGATGTCGAAGCCGTTGCCCACTGTGATGACGGCGTGCCAGGGCCGGCCGGTCAGGGCGCGTACACAGGTGCGGAAGAACTCCGACTGCGCCTGGGACATGGTGCCCATGGAGATCACGACCAGGGGGGAAGCGTCCTGCGGGGCGTCCCAGGTGGCGGTGAGGTCCTCGGCCGGGAAGCAGGGGCCGACGAAGGCCGTCTCGGCACCGAAGGTCTCCTGGGCAGTCTGGAAGACGCGGGGGGCGTAGACCACGCTCTCCACGGCCGTCCCCCAGCCCAGCAACTCCTCGGCGGGTACGGACAGTCCGCGCTCCTCGGCGACCTCTTTGGCGCGGCGGAAGAGTTCGGGCACCGCCGGGTGCTCGTCGGGGACGCCGACCATGGCGAACATGGTCCCGACGTCCGAGTAGTGGGCGTTGGACGCCAGCGACGGGGTGGACTGCACGGCGGGCCGGTCCCAGAGCGTTCCGAGGGCCCGGCCCGCGAAGGCCAGGGACATGTCATGGAACAGCAGGTCGGGCAGGTCGTCGACGAAGTGCTCCTCGGCCGCCCGCATCACCGCCTCGCTCTCGTACTGGAGCATCAGCAGCGACCAGGGCAGGTGCTCAGGGGGCAGGTCCACGTCCTGACCGGCAGCGAACGCCTCGGCCAGCGGCGAGGTGTAGGGCACCACGCTGGCACCGGTCTCCCGGACGGCCAGGGTGAATCCTTCCGGCGTCAGAAAGCTCACGCGGTGACCACGGCGCACCAGTTCCTCGGTGACTGCCAGGGCGGGACGCATATGGCCATGAGCGGGAATGCAGAAGACGGCGATATGGCGGGACACGGCAACGGTTCTCCTCGGTGAGTTCGGGACCGCACGGAATTCTCGGGTGGGTGCAGTTCCCGGCAGGAGCGCCTACCCGAATGCAAGGTTCAGAGCGAAGGGTGGGCGGTGCCGCGGCACCGCGTCAACGAGGAGGCCGGAGGTCTAGTCGATTCCCGGGAATTGCGGTGAACGGCGGCGGCGCGGAGCGGTGATGTGCCCGGGAACGCCGAAGGGCGGAGGGGCGGGAGTTCCGGTCCGATGCCGTGGCACCGGTGGTGTCTCCCGCCCGCTCCGCCCTGTCGCTTTCCGCCCCGTCGCCGGGGCGGTCGGTCAGACCTCGATCCAGTTGTGTGCCTGGACCAGTTCCATCAAGCGCTTGCGCACCTGGACGAGCTGAGCCGCGGTGAGCGAGGGAACCGCTTCGAGCAGGGCCTCGGTCAGCTCGTTGCGGAATTCGGTGTGGGACAGCACATCGCACAGCAGGTCCTCGTCGGACTCCGCACCGGCCGGCCGCTCGGGCCCGCCGGCGGCCGGCGCCTGCCGCCGCACCACGCCCGTACGCGCGGGCTCCAGCAGCTGCACGTCACCGGCCTTGAGCCCGCGGTCCCCGACCTCGGTGGTGTACTCGACCCGGAGCCCGCTGCGGAACAGATGCTTGTCGTCCCTCAGGTCGTTGGCGTGGACGAAGACGTCCTCGCCGCCGGCGTCGGGGGCGATGAAGCCGTATCCGCGCACCTCGTCAAATCGCACCACTGTACCTGTAGCCACCACGGCTTTCCCCTCACCTCAACCACTGCACACTGTCACCTTCACGCACCCGGAGCCGGGCTCCGGGGCCGGCACCGGACGCCGGCCGGTCATCGGGCTCACGCGGCCCACGGCGGCGGATTCAGGATGGTCACCACGCACGCCGTGCAGAGCCATCCGGGGCCCTGAGAAATCAGCAGGACATTATCACCCGCACCCACCTGGCCCGTACGGACCAGATGTTCCAGCGAAATAAAGACATCGGCCCCTCCGACATGCCCGACTGACCTGCCGAAATCGAAGCTCGACCGCTCCATGGTGAGCCCGAGCGGCATCATGGTCCCGAACTCCAGCATCCTCCCGTCCATATGGATCGGGACGACCTTGGCGAGGTCGGAGGCGTTGAGATCCGCATCGACCAGGGACCGGTGAATGATGTCGATGTTGAAGAGCGTGAGCTTCTCCAGGGCCTCGGACAGCGGCATCTCGGTTTCATTGAACTGCTGGGCCCGTTCGGGCATGGTCGGCGTATCCTCGGGGTTTCCGCGTTCCAGCAGCGGCCCATTGCCGCGGTGCCACTTTTCGAGTGTGCTCAGGACACCGGAATTCAGGGAGCGGACCTGGGCGAATCCCTCGTCGGCGCTGAGCAGGACCGCCATCCCGCCGTCGGAGAAGAAGTAGGAATGGCCGAACCCGTCGTTCCAGCGGTCGGCTCCCGGTGCGGTGAAGTTCTCGCCCGAGGTCAGCAGTACGGCCTCGGCCTCCGCGGCACCGGTCATCCGCCCGATGGCCACCTCCAGCGACCCCAGCATGCCGTCGCACCCCTGCCGGAGGTACTGCGCCGGTACCTTCCCGATGCCGAGCTCGCGCATGATGTAGCCCGGCGGGAAGGCCCCCACGGGGCCCTGGTAGTTGACCGCGCTGTGGATGACTCCCTCGATGTCGTCGGCGTCCAGCTTCGAACGCTCCAGGGCCTCCCGGGCGGCGCTGACCGCCATGTCCATCGCGGGGATGTCCCCGCCGTCGTAGGTACCGGTCAATCCGTTGGTCTCGGGGATCTCCGGGTCCAGGATGCCGTCGGCGACCGCCTGCTCCGCACTCAGCCATTCCGGGAGGAACACCCCCAGGGAGTCGATGTAGACGTCTTCCACCTTCACGAAATTCTCCTCATTCCATGGGGCGGCCCTCAGGCCGGTCAGCAGGCGAGCAGTTCTCTCTTGAGGTGCTCCACCAGCGCCTGGGGGCTGGGAAAGTCGAACACCACCGCGGGGGGCAGGGTGAGCTGGGTGGCCGCGTTGAGCGCGTTGCGGACGGTCAGGGCGGTCAGCGAGTCGAAGCCGAGGTCGGTGAACGCCTGCTCCGGACCGATGGCCTCGGCGGAGGCATGGCCCAGGCCGGCGGCGACGTGCCGGCGTACCAGGTCCAGCAGGGTCGCGTCCCGCTCGGCGTCGGTCATCGCGGCGAGGCGGTGCTTGAGCGCGGAGGCCTCCGCCGGGGCGTCCTGTGCCAGCGGCCGGACCGGCCTGCGCACCAGTCCGCGCAGCAGCGGCGGAAGGCCTGCGGAAGCGGCCTGGTCGCGGAGTTCGGCGCAGTCCAGCCTGGCCGCCACCACGTGATCCGCGTCCAGGCCGCACACCGCGTCGAACAGCTGCAGGCCCTCGGCCAGGGGCAGCGGCCGTACCGGCAGCCGGGCGGCGCCGGGCGCCAGGACGTCCCGGCCGGCCCACAGGCCCCAGGCGATGGACAGCGCCGGGGCGCCCTGGGCGCGGCGGTGCCGGGCGAGGGCGTCCAGGAAGACGTTGGCGGCGGCGTAGTTGCCCTGTCCCGCGCCGCCCAGGATGCCCGCGACCGACGAGAACACGATGAACGCCCTGAGGTCCAGGTCCCTGGTCGCCTCGTCCAGGACGAGCGCGGCGTCCACCTTCGGCCGGAGCACGGCATCCAGCCGGTCGGGCGTCAGGGACAGCACGATCCCGTCGTCGGTGACGCCGGCGGTGTGCACCACGGCGGTGAGCGGGCGGTCGGCGGGCACCTTCGCCAGCAGCGCGGCGACCGCGGCGCGGTCGGCGACATCGCAGGCCGCGAGGGTCACCTGTGCGCCCAGGGCGGTCAGTTCGGCGGTCAGCTCCGCGGCCCCGGGAGCGTCGGGACCCCTGCGGCCGGTCAGCAGCAGGTGGCGTACGCCGTGCTCGGTGACGAGGTGGCGGGCGAGCGCGGCGCCCAGCAGGCCGGTGCCGCCCGTGAGCAGAACAGTGCCGTGCGGATCGCCCAGCGGCGGTGCCTGCTCCGCCGGGGCGGCGCGCCGGGCCAGCAGCGGTATCCGCACCGCGCGCTTACGGAGCGCCAGTTGGGGCTCCGCGGAGGCGACGACCGTGCGCAGCGTCCGCCAGGAGGCCTTGCTCGCGTCGGTGTCGACGAGGGTGAAGCGGCCGGGCGCCTCGGTCTGTGCCGAGCCGATCAGGCCCCAGACGGCGGCTGCCGCCAGGTCCCGTTCGGTGCCGTCGTCCCATGCAGCCATCGCGCCACGGGTGAGGACGACGAGCCGGGAGGCGGTGAACGCCGGGGTCGTCAGCCAGGCCTGGGCCCAGGACAGCGCCTGGCGGGCCACCTGGTGGACGGTGTCCGCGGTGCCGGCGCTGTCGTGGCCGGCGCCGGCCGAGGCTGCGGTGACCACGACGACATCCGGTACGGACGCGCCGCCCTCGATCGCCTTGGTCAGGGCCTCCAGCGTGGGGTGCCTCTCGGCGTACTGTCCGGCCCGCATCAGACCGGACCGGGCACCGAGCGGGTCCTCGCCCACCACGGCCCAGGGAGCGGGCGGGTCCGCCGCCAGGTCGTCGGCCGCCCGGTCAGTCCACTCCACCGTGAACAGGCTGTCCTGCTGGGCCGCGCCGGCGGCGCCGAGCGCGGTGGCGGGCACCGGCTCGCTCTCCAGGTGCTCGACGGTCAGCACCGGTCGGCCGGTCGCGTCGGCGGCGGCGAGGGCGCCTGCCCCGGGCGCCATCCGGGTGATCCGTACGCGCAGGACCGAGGCGCCCGCGGCGTGGAGGTTCACCCCGCGCCACCGTCCCGGTTGCCGCGTCGGCGGTGCCGGGGTGTCGCCGTCGACCCCCTCGGCCCACAGCGGGTGCAGGGCCGCGTCCAGCAGGGCGGGGTGCAGCCCGAACGCCGGGGCCTCCGGGCGCCGTTCCTCGGGCAGGGCGACCTCAGCGAAGAGGTCGTCGCCGCGCCGCCAGGCGGCCCGTACCCCCTGGAGAGAGGGGCCGTAGCGGTGCCCGGCGGCTTCCAGTGCCCGGTACAGCTCGTCCGGGGGGACCGCGGTGGCCCCGGTCGGCGGCCAGACGTCCAGGCTCCACGACGGTGCGGGGCCGCTCGGCATCAGGGTTCCGGTGGCATGGCAGGTCCAGGGCCGTCCGGTGCCCTCGTCGGCTCGCCGGGCCTGGACGGTCACCGGCCGCCGGCCGTTCCCGTCCGGTGCGCCGGCAGTGACCCTGAGCTGGACGGATCCGTGCTCGGGAAGCACCAGCGGTGCCCGCGGGGTGAGTTCCACCAGCTGTCCGCAGCCCACCTCGTCACCGGCGCGGACCGCCAGCTCGACCAGCGCCGAGCCGGGCAGTACGGTGCTCCCCGCCAGCGTGTGATCGGCGAGCCACTCGTGGGTGCGGGCCGCCAGGCGTCCGGTGAGCACCACGGAACCGGCGTCGGGAAGCTCCACGGCCGCGCCCAGCAGCGGGTGCCCGGTGGCCGCGAGGCCCAGGACGGGGGCGCTGCCCGGTGCGCCGTCCGGTGCCGTCAGCCAGAACCTGTCGCGCTGGAAGGCGTAGGTCGGCAGGTCGGTACGGGGAACGGCGGCGGGGAACGCCGTGCGCCAGTTCACGGCCGCACCGTGCACCCAGGCCTCGCCCAGCGACCGCAGGAAGCGGTCCCAGCCCCCGTCGCCGGAGCGCAGCGAGGGCACCGCCGCCGCCGTGGACCCCGCGGACTCGAACGTCTCCCGCAGCCCCACCGCCAGCACCGGGTGGGCGCTGGCCTCGACGAACGTGTGATGCCCGGCTGCCAGCAGGGCACGGGTCGCCGCCTCGAACTCCACCGTCTCGCGGAGGTTGCGGTACCAGTAGACCGCGTCGAGCTCCTTCCCGGCGAGCCGCCCGCCGGTCACCGACGAGTAGAAGGGGATGTCGCCGTCCTGCGCCGCCACGGTCCCCAGCACCTCCAGCAGCGCGTCCTCCAGTTGCTCGCACTGCACCGAGTGGCCGGCGAAGTCCACCGGAATGCGCCGCACCCGGGCCCCTTCGCGCTCCAGCAGGGCGCCCGCCCCGTCCACGGCGTCGGTGTCCCCGGAGATCACGGTGGAGGCGGGGCCGTTCACCGCGGCCACCCCCACCGCGTCGCCCCAGGGCGCAAGATGGTGCCGTACCTCGTCCGCGGGCAGTCCCACCGACGCCATCGCGCCGGAGCCCGCCACGGCGGCGATCAGCCGGCTGCGCAGCGCCACGATCCGGGCGGCGTCCGGTAGGGGCAGTACGCCCGCCACACAGGCCGCCGCGATCTCGCCCTGCGAGTGCCCCACCACCGCGTCCGGCTCCACCCCGAAGGACCGCCACAGTGCGGCCAGGGACACCATCACCGAGAAGAGCACCGGCTGCACCACGTCCGCCCGGTCCAGGTCCACGGTGCCGTCGGTGCCTGCCAGCACCTCGGTCAGCGACCAGTCCACATAGGGCGCCAGCGCCTCTTCGCACTCCCGCAGCCGGTTGCGGAACACCTCTGATGCCGCGGACAACTCCCGTGCCATGCCCTCCCATTGGGCCCCCTGCCCGGGGAAGACGAAGACCGTGCCGCCGGTGCGTGCGACGCCCTGGACCACGCCGGGGCCCGACTCGCCCCGCGCAAGGGCGTCCAGGCCCGCCAGTAGGTCCGTACCGCTGCCGACCACCACGCCCCGGTGCTCCAGCGCCGTCCGCCCCGCCAGCCCCAGCCCGACCCCGGTCCCGTCGGCCATCTCCGGTGCCCGGGCGGCGAACTCCCGCAGCCGGGCGGCCTGTCCGGCCAGTCCCTGCGGGCCCCGGCCGGAGAGGACCCACGGCAGGACGCCGTCCGCCCCGGTCACCGGCTCGTCCGCCGGCTCCTGCGGTGCGGGCCCGTCCGGGGCCTGTTCCAGGATGAGGTGTGCGTTGGTGCCGCTGGCGCCGAAGGAGGAGACCCCCGCGCGCCGGGGCCGGCCGGTCTGTGGCCAGGCGGCCTGCTCGGTGAGCAGTTGCACCGCTCCGGCGGACCAGTCGACGTGCGGTGACGGTGCGTCGATGTGCAGGGTCGGCGGCAGCGCTCCGTGCCGGATCGCCTGCACCGTCTTGATGACCCCGGCGACGCCGGCCGCCGCCTGGGTGTGGCCGATGTTGGACTTCAGCGAGCCCAGCAGCAGCGGCCGGTCCGGGGTGCGTCCCCGGCCGTAGGTGGCCAGCAGCGCCTGTGCCTCGATCGGGTCGCCCAGTGTGGTGCCCGTGCCGTGGCCCTCGACCGCGTCCACCTCGCCGGGCGCCAGGCGGGCCTGTGCCAGCGCCTGCCGGATCACGCGCTGTTGGGCCGGTCCGCTGGGCGCCGTCAGGCCGTTGCTCGCACCGTCCTGGTTCACCGCACTGCCGCGTACGACGGCCAGTACCGGGTGGCCCAGCCGACGGGCGTCCGAGAGCCGCTCCAGCAGCACCAGGCCGGCGCCCTCGGAGAAGCCGGTGCCGTCGGCCGCCGCCGCGTACGCCTTGCAGCGGCCGTCGGCGGAGAGTGCGCCCTGGCGGCTGAACTCCACCAGTGCGGTCGGGGTGGCCATCACCGTGACGCCGCCGGCCAGTGCCAGGGAGCACTCCCCTTGCCGCAGCGACCGGACGGCGAGGTGGATCGCCACCAGCGACGACGAGCAGGCGGTGTCCACGGTGAGGGCGGGGCCCTCCAGGCCGAAGCTGTAGGCGATCCGGCCCGAGGCGATGCTGAGGGCGCTGCCGTTGCCGAGGTGGCCCTCCAGGCTCTCCACGGTGACGTCGGAGGGGCCCGGCCCGTAGCCGCTGTGCATCACTCCGGCGAACACTCCGGTGCGGCTGCCGCGCAGCGCCTCCGCGTCGAGGCCGGCGCGTTCGAAGGTCTCCCAGGCCGTCTCCAGCAGCAGCCGCTGCTGCGGGTCCATCGCGAGCGCCTCGCGCGGTGAGATGCCGAAGAAGGCGGCGTCGAAGCGGTCCGCGTCGGGCAGGAACGCGCCCTCGCGGGCGTCCGACCTGCCGCTCCGGGACGCTCCGGGGGCGAGCAGCCGGTCCAGGTCCCACCCCCGGTCCGCCGGCAGCGGGCCCACCGCGTCGCCGCCCTCGGCGACCAGCCGCCACAGCGCTTCGGGGGAGTCGATGCCGCCGGGGAAGCGGCACCCCATCGCGACGATGGCCACCGGTTCATCCGGCTGCCCGTCCATGGGGTCCGCGGCAGGTGTCTCTGCGGGCCCGCCCAGCAGCTCCGTCTCCAGGTAGGCGGCGAGCGCGTCCGGGGTGGGGTGGTCGAAGGCGAGGGGCGCGGGCAGCCGTCGGCCGAGGGCGGAGGACAGCCGGTCGCGCAGCCGGACCGCGCCCTGGGAGGTGAAGCCCAGCTCCTTGAACGCCCGGTCGGGGGCCACCGCGTCGGCCGTCGTGAGGCCGAGGACGTCGGCGACGGCCGACCGCACGAGGGTCAGCAGCGCCCGTCGGCGTTCGGGTCCGGCCATGGCGTGGAGCCGGTGCGGCAGGCCCTCGGCGGACGGGTCCGCCGCAGGCCGCGACGGGCCGGGGGTGCGGGTCTGCTGGTCCGCCAGGGCGTTGACCGCCACCAACCGGGTAGGCAGGGAGACCAGTTCGGGGCGGGCGATCTTTCCGGCCGGTGTGCGGGGGATGCCGGAGACCTCGTGGATCTCCTCGGGCACCTTGTAGTACGACAGCTGCTCACGGCAGGCGGCGAAGAGCCCTTCGGGGTCGAAGCCGTCGGGTCCGGGCACCACGTAGGCCACCGGCACTTCGCCGAGGATGTCGTGCGGCCGGCCGGCCACCGCGGCGTCCGCGACGCCGGGAAGCCGCGCAAGGACCGCCTCCACCTCACCGGGGTGGACGTTCTCGCCACCGCGGATGATCAGTTCCTTGATCCGGCCGGTGAGGTGGAGGTGACCGGACGCGTCGAGGCGGCCGAGGTCACCCGTGCGGTACCAGCCGTCCGCCAGCACGGCGGCGGTGGCCTCGGGCCGGTTGTGGTAGCCGAGCATCGTGCCTGGGCTGTCCACCCACACCTCGCCCTCTTCGCCGGCGGCGACCTCCGCCCCGGTGCGCGGGTCGGTCAGCCGCAGGCGGAGTCCGGGGACCGGCCGTCCGCAGGAGCCCTCGACCCGCGGCCCGGTGGGCAGGTTGGTGGCGATCCCGCCGCCGGTCTCGGTGCTTCCGTAGCTGTCCACCAGCGGGATGGTGAACTCCTCCTGGAACTCCCGGTTCAGCCAGACCGGGCAGGGCGCCCCGACGACCAGGCAGGTCCGCAGGTCGGCGGCGCGGGCGCCGTCCTCGCGGGCCGCATCGAGCAGGTGGTGGTACAACGTCGGTACGCCGGCCAGGAAGGTGGCGCGCTCGGTCCGCAGCGCCTCCAGTACGTCGTCGGCGGCCAGGCCCTCCATGAGGTGGGCGGTGGCGCCCACGGCCAGTACGCCCAACACGCAGACGCTGTGCGAGACGGAGTGGAACAGCGGCAGCGGCCAGAGCACCCGGTCGAGCGGGGACAGGCCCAGCAGCGGGACGTTGCAGGCCGCCGTGGCCCACAGGGACCTGCGGGTGGTCGACAGCACGCCCTTGGGCCGGCCGGTGGTGCCCGAGGTGTAGAGCATCCACGCCGGCTCGTCCAGACCGAGGTCGTCCCGCGCCGGTGCGGCGGGGTCGGTGGCGGCGAGCGTCTCGTACCGCCGGGTGCCGTCAGTCGGGTTCCCCTCGCCGGTGACGACAACGGTGAGCTCCGGGTGTCGCGGCAGCATCCGGAGCACCTGCTCGACGTGGGCCGGCGAGGTGATCACCACGGTGGCGCCGCTGTCATCGAGCAGGTAGGACAGTTCCGCGTCCGTCGCATGCGGGTTGAGCGGCACAGCGACGGCCGCGGACCGGGCGATCGCCAGGTAGCCCTCCACCATCTCCACGCAGTTGCCCAGGTAGAGGGCGGCGCTGCCGCCACGCACCAGGCCCAGGTCGGCGAGGTGGCCGGCCAGCCGGGCGGTGCGCCGCTCCAGTGCGGCGTAGCTCACGCTGCCGCGGGCGTCGGAGAAAGCGGTCTTGTCGGCGGATCGTTCGGCGTGCTGGATGAGCAACTCGTGCACCGGTCGGATCAGTTCGGTGCGCATCGTGGCACTCACTCTCTGGCGCTCCAACCACGTTCGGAATCGGGTTCTGGCATCGGGGGGCACGGGCCGCCCGGGCAACTCGTCATGGGCGCAGGCGCCCTGGCACATCCCGCCCGTCGTTCCGGGGCCGGCACGGCGCGCGGCCCTGCGGAACGTGACCGCGCCTGCGGGGCGGGGAGACATCCGCCCCCGACACACCGACCGTGAGAAAGCGCTGCCCTTGTCGGGCACCAGTATGGGCAGTGCGAAGTGGGAGATTCCCTAGTGTGCCGGGCCACTCCGTACGGGCCGGCCTCCGCCGCCGCCCCGGCTCTATGGCAATTCCTAGACTTCGCAGGCCGCCCTGGTTCCGGTCGGAGCGGCGTGCTGAAGTGAATTCCCCGAGCCGGCCGGATGAGGAAACCGGTGTGCCGCGTGGCCGCACCTCGTCGGCCACGCGTGCTCCGCGCTCCGCGGGGCGCACCCCGCGGAGCGCACCCCGCGGCAGCGCGTCGGACCATCCCGCAGGACACTCACAGGAGGCGGCAGCCGATGGGGTACAGCAAGAGCGACATTCTGGAGCAGGTACGCGCGTACCACCAGGACAATGTCGCGTCCGGATTCGTGCCCGGGGTGACGCCGGTGGCCGCCTCGGGCGCGGTCCTCGACGAGGACGACCGGGTCGCCCTCGTCGAGGCGGCGCTGGACCTGCGGATCGCGGCCGGCACCAGTTCCCGCAAGTTCGAGCGCGCGCTGGCGAAGTACTTCGGGCTGCGCAAGGCGCATCTGACCAACTCCGGCTCCTCCGCCAACCTCCTGGCGCTCAGCGCGCTCACCTCGCACCAGCTGGAGGACCTGCGGCTGGTGCCCGGCGACGAGGTCGTCACGGTGGCCGCCGGCTTCCCCACCACGGTGAACCCGATCATCCAGAACGGCCTGGTGCCGGTCTTCATCGATGTCGAGATGGGCACGTACAACGCCGCTCCGGAACGCATCGAGGAGGCCATCGGCCCGCGCACCCGGGCCATCATGATCGCCCATGCGCTCGGCAACCCGTTCGCCGTCGAAGAGGTCGCGAAGATCGCCGCCGACCGGGGGATGTTCCTCATCGAGGACAACTGCGATGCCATGGGCAGTACCTACCGCGGCCGGCTGACCGGCACCTTCGGGGATCTGGCCACGGAGAGCTTCTATCCGGCGCACCACATCACCATGGGCGAGGGCGGCTGCGTGGTGACCGACAACATGGTGTTGGCCCGGATCGTGGAGTCGCTGCGGGACTGGGGGCGCGACTGCTGGTGCGAGCCCGGTGAGGACAACCGCTGCTTCAAGCGGTTCGAGCAGCAGATGGGCACCCTGCCGCACGGCTACGACCACAAGTACATCTTCTCGCACGTCGGTTACAACCTGAAGTCGACCGACCTCCAGGCGTCGCTGGGGCTCACCCAGTTCGGGAAGATCGAGGCGTTCGGGGACGCGCGGCGGCACAACTGGGCCCGGCTGCGGGCCGGGCTGGACGGGGTGCCGCACCTGCTGCTCCCCGAGCCCACTCCGGACAGCGACCCGAGCTGGTTCGGCTTTGTGATCACGGTCCAGGACAGCGCGCCCTTCACCACCACCGAGCTGATCGACCACCTGGAGTCCCGCCGGGTGGCCACCCGCCGCTTCTTCGCCGGCAACCTGACCCGGCACCCGGCCTATCTGGAACGGGAGTTCCGGGTGAGCGGCCCGCTGACCAACAGCGACATCATCGCCGAGCGCACCTTCTGGATCGGGGTCTTCCCGGGGCTGACGGACGAGATGATCGACCACAGTGTCCGCAGCATCACCGAGTTCGTGACCGGCCGCAGCTGAGCCGGCCGGGCGGAAGGTGGTGCCCGCCGCTCCTCCCCGGGAGCGGCGGGCACCGGTGCGGCGGATACGGCGTCAGTCCGCCGCGGCCGGGGCGGCCGCGGCGGCCCACTGCTCCAGCAGGCCGGCTGCCCGTACCGCTCCGCCGGCCCCGCGGACGCAGCCGCGCATCCACGCCATCCGCTCCGGCCGCTCCGGGTCGGCCACGATGTCCCGCACGGTCGCGGCGAGACTGTCGGCGCTCAGCAGGGCGCGGTCGAGCATCCGCCCCAGGCCCAGCTCCTCCAGGCGCCGTGCGGTCAGGGTGAGTTCGAAGCTCTGGGGCACCGCGATCACCGGTGTGCCGAAGTGCAGCGCCTCCATCAGGCTGCTCATGCCCCCGTGGCAGACCAGGACGTCGGCGTGCGGCAGCACCACCGGGTGCGGAAGCCACCGGTGGGCCTCCACATGCGGCGGGAGGGGGCCGAGGCCGTCGAGGTCCCCGTCGCGGCCCAGTGTCATCACCACATGCCATTCGGCGCTGTCGAAGGCGTCCACGCAGGTGCGGAAGAAGTGCTGCTGCCGGTTGGACTCGGTGCCCAGCGACACCAGCGCCACCCGCCGGCCGTCGGCCGGCGGCGACCAGGCCACGTCTCCCTCCGGCGCGGTGACCGTGGGCCCCACGAAGGCGAAGCGCTCGTCGAAGGTGCTGCCCTCGATCTGGAACTCCCGTGGCAGGAACGCCAGGTTGTGTTCGTCCCACTCCCGCAGGAAGCGGCCCAGCCCGTCCGCGGGCAGGCCGTTGTCCCGGGTGAAGCGCATCAGCGCCGCGCCGCCCTCGCGCATCGACGGGTCCTCGGGGTCGAACAGCAGGGCCCGCATCGAGAACGCCTCGTTCGCGGCGTGGCTGATGCTCAGCTGCACGGTGGTGGCGCAGCCCAGGGTGTGCGCGGTCATCCGCGCGGCGGCGAACGACTCGAAGTCGTAGAGCACGAGGTCCGGCGGGTCGGCCGCCAGGGCGGAGACGGCCAGCGGGTGGACCGTCTCCATCGACTCGACCAGCAGCTCATAGCCCTCGGCGGCCAGACGGGACGCGCTGGGGTCGACCACCTGGCCGAACGCACCGCGCCGGGAGCGGTAGCCCACGGCCCGGGCGCCGGTCCGCTCGACCGCCTCGGTGTACCGGTGGTCGACGACGTACGTCACCCGGTGGCCGCGGCGGACGAGTTCACGGGACAGGCCGAGCGTCGGGCTGAGGTGCCCGAAGTCGGCGAACACGAACACGGCGATGTGCCGCGGGGGTTCGGCGGTGAATGCGGTCACGTGGGCACCTTCACTCGGGACGCTGGTGGGGGTGGGCGACGGGCGGGCCGGCGGTGGCCGGGTCCTGTGTGTGCCGCCGCGGGGAGGGACGTGGGGGGTCGGTGGCCGGGGCGGGGCCGACGCGGTGGGCCGCCGGGTGGTCCGGGGGCGAGGGGTCGGTCCCGGGGGTGGTGGCGTGCCACAGGTCATGGGCCGAACTGTCGATGCTGTGGCGCGGGGTCCAGTGGAGCAGCCGCCGGGCCCGGCCGATGTCCACCCGCATCCAGTCCAGGCCGGCGGAGGCGCGGGCACCGGGCTCGGCCTGCTCGACGATCCGCGCCGGTCGTCCGCTGGCGGCGATCAGCCGCTCCACCAGGGTGCGCACCGGGACCGCCTCGCCCCGCCCGATGTTGATCAGCTCCCCGCCGACCGGCAGGGCCGCTGCGGCCAGCACCGCGTCCGCGGTGTCCCGGGCGTCGACGAAGTCCCGGCGTGCCCGCAGCGGGCTGACCCGCACCACCGCCTCCCGGTCCGCCTCCGCGGCGCGCAGTTGCGCGGCGACCTGCCCCAGCAGGCTGCCCGGTGAGGTGCCGGCACCGATCACGTTCGACACCCGTAGGACGACCGCGTCGACGTGCCCGGCCGCGGCGGCCGTGCGGACCGCCTCGGTGCCCTGCAGCTTGGTGCGCCCGTACAGCGTGACCGGCTGGGTCGGCGCCCGCTCGTCCAGTGAGGTCTCCGGCGGCTGCGGGGCGTACTCGTGCACCGAGCCCACATGGACCAGCCGGGGACGCCAGGACGCGGCGGCCATGGCGGCCAGCACGGTGTCGACCAGGACGTGGTTGGCCAGCCGCATGACCTCCGGGGCGCACAGCCAGGCGGCGCCGGCGGCGTTCACCACGGCGTAGGGCCGCTCGGCGTCGATGAGGCGGGCCAGTTCGTCCGGTCCCCCGCCGATCAGGTCCATCGGGAAGAACCGCCCGGTCCCGGTGACCGGGCGCCGCGCCACGCTCAGCGCTTCCTGGCCGGCGGCGCTGACCGCCGCGGTGATGTGCCGGCCGACGGCCCCGGTCGCGCCCAGGACGATCACCCGGCGGCACCCGCCTTCCGGGTCCTGCGGCGTGCTCGGCCGGCCGTCCGGTGCCCTCAGCATGTCGCGGCGAGCCGCTGGGCGCGTGCCTTGAGCGGCTCCCACCAGCCCCGGTTGTCCCGGTACCAGGCGACCGTCTCGGCCAGGCCGTCGGTGAAGTCCTTGCGCGGGGTGTAGCCCAACTCGTTGTGGATCTTGGTCCAGTCCACCGAGTAGCGGCGGTCGTGCCCCTTGCGGTCGGTGACGTACTCGATCATGGTGGACGGTGCGCCGCAGGCGTCCAGCAGCAGCTCGGTCAGCTCCCGGTTGCTCAGTTCGGTGCCGCCGCCGATGTTGTAGACCTCGCCCGGGCGGCCCCCGGTGCGTACCAGCTCGATGCCCTGGACGTGGTCGTCGAGGTGCAGCCAGTCGCGGATGTGCAGCCCGTCCCCGTAGAGCGGGACCTTCCGGTCGTCCAGGAGGTGGGTGACGAACAGCGGGATGAGCTTCTCGGGGAACTGGCGCGGGCCGTAGTTGTTGGAGCAGCGGGTGACCCGGACGTCGAGGCCGTGGGTGCGGTGGTAGGACAGGGCGACCAGGTCGCTGGCGGCCTTGGAGGAGGCGTAGGGCGAGTTGGGGCTGAGCGGGTGGGTCTCGGAGCTCGATCCGGTGGTGATCGAGCCGTAGACCTCGTCGGTCGAGACGTGCACGAAGGTCTGCGAGCCGTGCCGGAGCGCGGCGTCGAGCAGGACCTGGGTGCCCAGGACGTTGGTGCGGATGAACTCCGCGGAGCGGTGGATGGAGCGGTCGACGTGCGACTCGGCGGCGAAGTGGACCACCTGGTCGTGGCGCGCGACCAGGTCGTCCACCAGCTCCTCGTCGCAGATGTCGCCGGCGACGAACCGGAAGCCGTCCAGGTGGCGGACCTCGTCGAGGTTGTCCCGGCTGGCCGCGTAGGTGAGGCTGTCGAGCACGGTGATGCGGAGGTCGTCCGCCCCTGGGGAACCCAGCAGCGTACGGACGTAGTGCGAACCGATGAAGCCGGCGCCGCCGGTCACCAGGATTCTCGTGGGGCTCATCGAGGATGTGGCGCGGTGGCCTGGGGACCAGGCCGGGGAGCAGCGCCATCCCCCCTTCCGGTTGTTCGGTGCGGATGAGGTGGGTGGGCCGGGCCGCGGGGCGGCCTCAGGACTGGATGTGCACCTTCGCGTGGTCACCGAGCACGAGCCGGTGCGCCACGGGACGGCGGGGTGCGAGCGTGACGTGCGCGTTGCGTCCGATGAGCGAGGCCTCCACGCGGCGCACGCTCTCGAACGACGCCCCGCGCAGCACGATGGAGGAGGCCAGTTCGCTGTCGTGGATGCGGCAGTCCTCCGCGATCGAGGTGGAGGGCCCGATGTAGGAGTCGGTGACGACGGTGCCGGCGCCGATCACGGCCGGGCCGACGATCCGCGAGCCGCGTATGGTGGCTCCGCGGTCGATCGACACCCGGCCGATGACCTCGCTGGCCTCGTCCACCGAGCCGTCGATCCGGCGTTCCTGGGTCTCCAGCAGCATGCGGTTGACCTCCAGCATGTCGGCGACGCTGCCGGTGTCCCGCCAGTAGCCGCAGAGTTCACCGGAGCGGATCTCCAGGCCCGCTTCGAGCATCCACTGGACGGCGTCGGTGATCTCCAGCTCGCCGCGCGCGGACGGCCGGATGGTGCGCACCGCCTGGTGCACCGCGGGGGTGAACAGGTAGACGCCGACCAGCGCCAGGTCACTCTTGGGGCGCTTCGGTTTCTCCTCCAGCCCCACCACCCGGCCCTCGGCGTCCAGTTCGGCCACGCCGAAGGCGGTGGGGTCGGGGACCCGGCTGAGCACCAGCTGGGCGTCCGGCCGCTCCTTGTGGAACAGCTCGACGGCGTCGGTGATGCCGCCGGAGATGAAGTTGTCCCCCAGGTACATCAGGAAGTCGTCGTCGCCGAGGTAGTCGCGGGCGATGAGGACGGCGTGTGCCAGGCCGAGCGGGGCGCTCTGGCGGAGGTAGGTCACCCGGAGGCCGAACTGCGCCCCGTCTCCCACCGCTTCCTGGATCTCCGGCCCGGTCTCGCCGACGATCATGCCGACGTCGGTGATGCCGGTCTCGGCGATGGTCTCCAGCACGTGGAAGAGGATGGGTTTGTTGGCGACCGGGACGAGTTGTTTGGCCGAGGTATGGGTGATGGGCCGCAGGCGCGTGCCCGCGCCTCCCGAGAGCACGAGAGCCTTCAAGGGTTCCCTCCAGGGGCGAGTGGTGTCATGAGGAGGGCCTGTCGGTCGCGGGCCGACGCGGCCCGGTCAGCGCCCCGCGACCAGGTCCGTGAGGACGGTGACCAGATCGTACGGGCTGGGCATCGCCGCCGACTCGTCACGCAGCCGGCGTGCGGCCGAGGCGAAGCCGGGGTCGTCGAGGAGTTGCAGGGTGTGGCGGAGCACCAGCTCGGCGTCGGCCTCGCTGTGGTGCACGAAGAGGCCCGCGCCGGCGCGCTCCAGGGACCGGCCCCGCCACTCCAGGTCGGCGACGGTGGTGGACAGCGCGAGCTGGGGCACTGCGTTGATCAGGGCGGTGGAGTAGGTTCCCCAGCCGCCATGGTGGATGACGGCCGAGCAGCTGGGCAGCAGGGTGTGCAGCGCCACGTCGTCGACGAGGCGCACACCGGCCGGGACGTCGGTGAGCGCGGCCCGCTGCCGCGGGTGCAGCGCGGCGACCACCTCGATGTCGAGGGTGGCGAGCGCGCCCAGGGTCTCGGACAGGGAGACGTAGTCGCCGCCGTAGGCCTCGGTGTTGCTGGTGCCGAGGGTCACGCAGATCCGGGGCCGCTTGGGTTCCTCACGCAGCCAGTCCCACCACACCGCGGTGCCGTTGTAGGGCACGTAGCGCATGGACAGCGTCTGCAGGGCGCTGGGCGGCCGCAGGCTCGGGGGCAGGGTGTCGAGGGTGTACTGACCGTTGATCAGTTCCTCGTCGCAGACGACGCCGTACGGCGCGCCCCGCTCGTCGAGCCAGTCGGCGAGCGGGTCCACCCGTTCGTCCACCGGGGCCTGGCTGAGCAGGTCGACGAAGGTGCGCCGGGCCCGGCCGTAGACGTCGGCGCACCACAGCAGCCGGACGTGGAGGGCTTCGGCGGCCCGGGCGGCGAGGGCTCCGGCGTAGGCGATCGGGTCGCCGATGACCAGGTGCGGCCGCCAGCTGCGGGCCAGGGCGACGGTGTCGTCCAGCACCGGGTCGTTGTACAGCGCGAAGCCGTGGGGGACGCTGAGTTCGTAGCGTTCGCGCAGGGCGGGCCAGTCCGCTTCGCCCGGCCCCAGCCGGCTCCAGTTGGCGATCTCCGCGTCCTGTGACTCGGGGGCGAGCGACATGGCCTCGTGCAGTGCGTGGTCGCGGCCCACGGGGGCCGAGACCAGGCCGGTGCCGGTGACGACGTCCGTGAGGCCGGGGGAGTGCGCGATCCGCACCTCGTGCCCGGCCGCGGTCAGCGCCCAGGCGAGCGGTACCTGGCAATACAGGTGTGACTTCTCGGACAGGCCGGCGAAGAGCACACGCATGGAATTCCCTCTCGGTCGCGCACAGTTGGGTGGCTCGATGTGACCGGCTGCACGCGTTCGGCCAGAGCTCGGTGCGTCGATGCCCATACTGTGGCCTCCGGCAGTGCACCGCGGCACGGTGCCGGCCGGGTCTGGGGATTCCTCCAGACAATGACGCCGGGTGCACCCGGTCCGTCCGCCCGGGCCCTCGTCCGTCCCCTCGCCCGCCCCCTCCGGCACCGGCTCCGGGCTGCGCGGGCACGCTCTACGGGCTGCGCGGGCAGAGGCTGTGGGCTGCGCGGGCGGGCACCGTGGGCGGGCACCGGGGGCTGACCGCCCGCCCGAGGAAGTGCCGAGAAATGCGGCTTTCCCCTTGCCTCTTGGGGAGCCCGTGCCGCACTGCCCTGCCCCGCTGGGAAGCCCTCGACGGACCTGCCCAATGTCCCGTCTCGTACGGGACGGTGGAAGGGGCATCAACGGGGAATCAACGCGGAATCAACGGCGGCACAGGAGGCCGGGTCGCCAGCCCTCCCGGATCCAGCCCTCCCGGATCCGGCGCCGCCGCGGCCGACCGGCGCGGAGGCCGACCGGCTCGGACTCCGGCCAGCCCGGACGCCGACCGGCCGCCCACGGTGGAGTCGGACGGCCGGCCACACTGCTGGCCCGGCCGGCGAGCGCCGCCGTCAGAGCGTGTCCAGCCAGGACACCACGGCCTTCGCGGTGTCGGCCGCGTGGTCCTCCATCATCGTGAAGTGGTTGCCCGGCACCTCGGTGACGGTGTCCGCACCGTCCCACGACGCCTGCCACTCCTGTGGTGCGAGCCCGTCGCCTTGGGCGGCGGCCACCGGCGGCTCGCTGGAGCGCACCAGCAGCACCGGGCAGGACAGGCGGTCCGGTGCCCAGGCGCCGACGATCCGGATGTACCAGCTCATCGCGGTGAGCCGGTCCGCGTCCATGTGCGCGAACAGCGACTCGCGGTCGAACATCCCGCCGATCATCTCGCCGGCGAACCGGGTGAACGGCGAGTCCTCGCGGGGCAGATAGGTGTCCAGCAGCGCCACACCGGCGGGCGGCGTCCCGGCCTCCTCCAGATGGTGTGCCACGGCCAGCGCGAGGATGCCGCCGGACGACGAGCCGAGCAGCACGTAGGGCTCCTCCCCCGCGCACTCCCGCACCTTCGCGGCCTGGAGCCGTACCACCGCGTCGAACGAGGCGGGCAGCGGCTCGCCGCGGCCGAACCCCGGTGTGGACAGCGCCCAGACGTCGCGCTCGCCCCGGTGGGCGGCGGCGAACCTGGCGTACTGGTGCACCCCGGCGAGCGCCACATACGAGCTGAAGCAGATCAGCCGGGGCGCGGCGGGGCCGGGGGCGTCGCCGCCGCGCGCCAGCCGCACCGGGGCCAGAGCGGCGCCGAAGTCCTCCGGCAGGTCGAACGTCGGCCGCAGCTCGGCGGCGGCCTGCAAGAGGGCGAAGCCCTCCGGCACCCGGTCCGACGCACAGGCCTGCCGGAAGAGGGCACCGAGGGTGTCCACCGCCCCCTCCGGTCCGGCGGGCGGGGCATCGGCGCCCCGGACTCCCGGCGCCGGGAGGGCCGCCCCGGTCAGCTCCTCGCCGAGGCGCGTCGCGAGGTCCTGCGGGGTGGCGAAGTCGAAGACGAGGGTCGCGGGTAGGCGCAGACCGGTGACGGTGCCGAGCTGGTTGCGCAGTTCGACGGCGGTCAGCGAGTCGAAGCCCAACTCCGTGAAGTCCCGGTCTGGTTCGATCTCCTCGGGCGACCCATGGCCGAGCACCGCCGCCACCTGGCCCCGTACCAGCCCCAGCAGCAGCGCGGCCCGCTCCTCGGGGGCGGCGGCCGACAGCTGTGCCAGCAGGGCGTCCCGGTCCGTGCCGGCGGCGGCGACGGTACGTCGTACGGGGCTGGTGGCCGCACCGCCCAGCAGGGCCGCCCGCCCTCCCCTGCCGAGTCCGACGGTGACCAGGGCGGGTTCGCCGGTCGCCAGGGCGGCGTCGAACAGTGCGAGCCCGTCGTCGGCGGAGAGCGCCCGCATCCCGCCGCGGGCCATCCGCTGCCGGTCGGTGTCGGCGAGCCCCGCGGTCATTCCACCGCCGGCCCACAGCCCCCACGCCAACGAGGTGGCCGGCAGCCCCTGGGCCGCCCGGTGGTGGGCCAGACCGTCCAGGAAGGCGTTGGCGGCTGCGTAGTTGGCCTGCCCGGCCGCGCCGAAGGTGCCGGCCGCGGAGGAGAACAGGACGAACGCCGTCAGCGCGCGGTCCTGAGTCAGCTCGTGCAGCCACCAGGCGGCGTCGGCCTTCGGGCGGAGCGCCCGGTCCAGGCGCGGGTCGTCGAGCGCGGTGAGCACACCGTCGTCGACGACCCCGGCGGCGTGGACGACGCCGGTCAGCGGATGGCTGGCCGGGACCGAGTCGAGCAGCGCCGCCACGGCGGCCCGCTCGGCGAGGTCGCAGGCGACCAGGGTGGCGTCGGCGCCCGCCTCGGCCAGTTCGGCCAGCAGCTCCCGGGCCCCGTCGGCGGCCGGTCCGCTGCGGCTGGCCAGCAGCAGCCGGCGCACTCCGTGCCGGGTGACCAGATGCCGAGCCGTACGCCGTCCCAGCGCGCCGGTGGCCCCGGTGACCAGCACCGTGCCGTCCGGGTCGAAGCCGACGGCCGGCGCGGTGGGCGGGGTGACGGGGGTGAGGTGCGGCAGGTGCAGGGCGCCGGCGCGGAGCAGCGCCTGCGGGTGGGCGGCGGCCACCGCGTCGGCGAGGGCGCTGCCGGACGCCTGGGCCCGGGCGGACGTCTCGGTACTGGCATACGACTCGATGCCGGCGTACGACTCGGCGCCGTCCAGGTCCAGGAGGTGGAAGCGGCCGGGGTGTTCACGCTGTGCGGAGCGGACCAGCCCCCACACGGCCGCACCCGCGAGGTCCGCAACGCCCTCGTCGGGTCCGGCAGCCACGGCGCCACGGGTGACGCACACCAGCCGGGACCCGGCGAACCGCTCCTCGGCGAGCCACTGCCGGCAGGCGGCCAGGGTGGTGGCGAGCAACTCCCTTACCTGCACCGGGCCGTGCCCGTTCGGCGCCCGGTCCTCGGGCGGCTCGCCGGCGGCGGCGGGCGCCGTGACACGGGGGCCCGCTCCGCACACCAGCAGTACGGTGTCGGGCATGGTCATGCCGGTGGCCGCGGCGGCCGCCAGCGCCTCGAGGTCGGCGTACGCCTCCACGTGCACGCCCGCGCTGTCGAGCGCCGCCGCGATCCCGCCGTCCGCCGGTCCGCCGCCCGGCGCCCCCTGGCCGGCCGGCTGGCCGAGCACGGCCCACCGCACGGGCTCCGGACGCGGCGCGGCGGTGGCGGCGCGCCATGCGAGCCGGAGCGGCTCCTCGGCCGCGGCCGGTGCGGCGGCGGACACCTGGCCGGGTGTCACCGCCCGCAGGGTCAGCGCGTCGGCGCTGGCGACGGGTCGGCCGGAGGCGTCGGTGACCAGCACCGAGAAGGCGTCGGTCCGGTCCTCGACCGGCGTCAGCCGGACCCGCAGCGCGGTGGCTCCCTGGGCATGGAACGTCACCCCGCTCCAGGAGAACGGCAGCATCGCCCCCTCCGCCCCCGGGCCGCCGGTGTCCCCGCCGGCGACGAGGAGCGTCTGGACGGCCGCGTCGAGCAGTGCGGGGTGCAGCGTGAAGCGCGCGCCGTCGGCCCGGTACGGCTCGGGCAGTTCGGCCTCGGCGAACAGCTCGGCGCCGCGCCGCCATACGGAACCGAGCCCCCGGAAGGCCGGACCGTAGGAGAAGCCGGCCTCGGCGAAGGCGTCGTACCACTCCCCCGAGCCGACGGGCTCGGCCCCCTCGGGCGGCCAACTGCCCAGCGCGGCGGGCTCGTCGGGAGCGGTGGTGGACAGGGTGCCGTGGGCGTGCCGGGTCCACGGGTCGGCGTCGTCCGCCTCCACCGGCCGGGAGTGCACGGTGAACGGCCGCCACCCGGCGTCGTCCGGCGCGCCCACCGCCACCTGGAGGTGGACCGCACCCCGCGCCGGCAGGACGAGCGGGGTCTCCAGGGTCAGTTCGGCGAGATGGCCGCACCCGGTCCGGTCGCCCGCGGCCACGGCCAGGTCCAGATAGGCGGTCGCCGGGAGGATCACCTCCCCCAGTACCGCATGATCGGCGAGCCACGGGTGGCTGGCCAGCGAGAGCCGGCCGGTGAGGACCGTGGACCCGGCTGCGGCGACGGTGACCGCGGCCCCGAGCAGCGGATGGTCAGAGCCGCGCAGTCCCACCGCATCGAGGTCGCCCGCCCCGGCCACGGCTTCCCACCAGTAGGGCCGTCGTTGGAAGGGGTAGGTGGGCAGGTCGACGCGGTGTGCGCCGGGGAACAGCGCGGCCCAGTCGAGTCCGGCGCCCGCGGTGTGCAGGGCGCCGACCGCGGCCATCACACCGGCCGCCTCGGACCGGTCCTTGCGCAGCAGGGGGACCAGGGTGCGGTCGGCGCCATCGAGGCAGCCCTGGGCCAGGGCGGTCAGCGTCCCGTCCGGGCCGGCTTCCAGGAAGCGGGTCACGCCGTGCCGCTCCAGCCACCGGATGCCGTCGGCGAAGCGGACGGCCGCGCGGACCTGCCGCACCCAGTACTCCGGGGAGGTCAGGTCACCCGTCGCCGCGGGCTCGCCGGTGACGTTGGAGACCACCGGGATGCGGGGTTCGCCGTAGGCCACGCTCTCGGCGACGGTACGGAACGCGGCGAGCATCGGCTCCATCAGCGGCGAGTGGAAGGCGTGGCGCACCGTCAGCCGCTTGGCCTTCCGGCCCTCGGACGCGCACCGGTCGGCGATCTCGGCGACGGCGGACTCCTCGCCCGACACCACCACGGCCCGGGGCCCGTTCACCGCGGCCAGGCCCACCCGCTGCGCCAGGCCCGCCAGCAGCGGCGCCACCTCGTCCTCTCCTGCCTGCACCGAGATCATGGCGCCGCCCGCCGGCAGTGCCTGCATCAGCCGGCCCCGCGCCGCTACCAGACGGCAGGCGTCGGCCAGCGACCACACCCCCGCCACATGGGCCGCCACCAGCTCACCGAGGGAGTGGCCGATCAGGTGGTCCGGCCGGACGCCGAACGACTCCACGAGGCGGAACAGCGCCACCTCCACCGCGAACAGCGCCGGCTGGGCGACGGCCGTCCGGTTCAGCGGCTCGGCGTCGTCCCCGAAGACCACGTCCCGCAGCGGCAGTTCCAGCTCCAGCTCGCCGTCGAAGTGCGCACACACCGCGTCGAAGGCCTCCGCGAATACCGGGAACGCCTCGTACAGCTCCCGGCCCATCCCCGGCCGCTGCGCCCCCTGCCCGGTGAACAGCAGCGCGGTCGCGCCGTCACCGCGCACCTGCCCGGCGAGGGCGTGGGGCGTGCTCCCGCCGGTGGCCAGGGCGTCGAGGGCGGTGAGCCGTTCGTCGCGGGTGGCGCCCAGGACGGCGGCGCGGTGGGCGAACACCGAGCGGGTGGTGGCCAGCGACCATCCCACGTCCCGCAGGCCGAGTTCGGGCCTGGTCCGCAGGTGGGTGAGCAGGCGGGCGGCCTGGGCGCGCACGGCGTCGTGGGTGGTGCCGCTGAGCACCCAGGGCGCCGGTGCGGCCGGCGCTCCGGCGGCGGTGTCTGACGGCGGGGCGTCGGTGGCGGGGGCCTGCGGCGGGGCGTCGGTGGCGGGGGCCTGTTCGAGGATGGCGTGGACGTTGGTGCCGCTGATGCCGAACGAGGAGACGCCGGCCCGTCGCGGCCGGTCCGTCCGGGGCCACGGGAGGGGGTCGGTGAGCAGCCGGATGTTCCCCACCGACCAGTCGACATGGGTGGAGGGCCGGTCGATGTGCAGGGTGGCCGGCAGGACGCCGTGCTGGAGCGCCAGCACCATCTTGATCAGGCCCGCCACACCGGCGGCGGCCTGGGTGTGCCCGATGTTGGACTTCACCGAGCCGAGCCACAGCGGCCGTTCCTCGGGCCGGTCCTGGCCGTAGGTCGCCAGCAGGGCCTGGGCCTCGATGGGGTCGCCGAGGCGGGTGCCGGTGCCGTGCGCCTCGACGGCGTCGATGTCGGTGGCCGACAGCCGGGCGCCGGTCAGGGCCTGGCGGATCACCCGTTGTTGGGAGGGGCCGTTGGGGGCGGTCAGCCCGTTGGAGGCGCCGTCTTGGTTGACCGCGGAGCCGCGGAGCAGTGCCAGGACGGGGTGGCCGTGGCGGCGGGCGTCGGCCAGCCGCTCGACGACCAGGACGCCGGCGCCCTCGGCGAAACCGGTGCCGTCGGCGGCGTCGGCGAAGGCCTTGCAGCGACCGTCGGCGGCAAGCCCCCGCTGCCGGCTGAACTCCACGAACAGCCCCGGAGTGGACATCACCGTGACCCCGCCGGCCAGCGCCAGATCGCACTCCCCCGCACGCAGCGCCTGCGCCGCCAAATGCAGCGCCACCAGCGACGACGAACACGCGGTGTCGACCGTGACCGCCGGCCCCTCCAGGCCGAAGACGTACGACAGGCGGCCGGAGAGAACGCTTGCGGTGGTGCCGGTGCCGAGGTGGGCCTCCGCGTCGGGTGCCGGGGCGAGGGAACGGGACGCGTAGTCCTGGCCGTTGGTGCCGGCGAACACCCCGGTGCGGCTGCCGCGCAGCGCCACCGGATCGATACCGGCCCGCTCCACGGCCTCCCACGCCGTCTCCAGCAGCAACCGCTGCTGCGGATCCATCGCCAGCGCCTCCCGCGGCGCGATCCCGAAGAAGCCGGCGTCGAAGCCCGCCACGTCGGTGAGGAAGCCGCCGGTACGGGCGAAGCCGTGTCCCGGCTCTCCCGGCTCGGGGTCGGACAGGCCCGCCGCGTCCCAGCCCCGGTCGGACGGCCACTCACCGATCGCGTCCACCCCGTCCGACAGCAGCCGCCAGAAGTCCTCCGGCGAGTCCACGCCGCCGGGGAAGCGGCAGCTCATCGCCACGATGGCGAGGGGGTCGTCGTCGTGCGGCACCGGGGCGGGCGACGCCGGGGCGGGCCGGTCCGGTGCCTCGTCGAGGCGGAGTTCGGTGCGCAGCGCGGCGGCCAGGGCGGCCGGGGTCGGGTGGTCGAAGAGGAGGGTGGCCGGGAGCCGGGTGCCGGTGGCGGTGCCGAGGGCGTTGCGGAGTTCGACGGCCATCAGGGAGTCGAAGCCCAGCTCGCGGAAGGCCCGCCGGGGGGCGATCTCGTCCGGGTCGGGGTGGTTGAGGACGGCGGCGGCATGGGCCCGGACCAGGTCGGACAGGGCCTGGAGCTGCCGGGGGGCGTCGAGGGCCGCGAGCTGCCGGGCCAGGGCGGGGCCGGCGGCCGGGTCGTCGGGGGTGGGTTCGGTGGCGGCGAGGGCGCGCTGGGCGTCGGGCAGGTCGGCGATCAGGGGGCGGGTGCGGGCCGTGGTGTAGGCGGGCGCGAAGGTGTCCCAGTCGATGTCGGTGACGGCCAGCGCGGTGTCGTCGTGGTCGAGGGCCTGTTGGAGTGCGGCGACGGCCGTCTGCGGGTCCATGACGCGTACGCCGTGCCGGTGCAGGCGTGCGCCGACGGCCCCCTCGGCCATACCGCCGTCCGCCCAGGGGCCCCAGGCGAGGGAGGTGGCGCGGTGTCCGGCGGCCCGGCGCTGCTGAGCCAGGGCGTCGAGGTAGGCGTTGCCGGGGGCGTAGTTGGCGTGTCCCGGGGCGCCGATGGTGCCGGCGGTGGAGGAGAACAGCACGAACGCCGACAGGTCGTGGCCGCGGGTCAGCTCGTCGAGGTGGCGGGCGCCGTCGGCCTTCACCCGGAGCACGCCGGCGAGTTGGCCGGGGGTGAGGGAGCCGATGGTGCCGTCGTCGAGGACCGCGGCGGTGTGCAGCACCGCGGTGAGCGGCCGGTCGGCGGGGACGGCGTCGAGCAGTGCGGCGAGCGCGTCGCGGTCGCCGACGTCGCAGGCCGCGAACTCGGTGCGGGTGCCGAACCCGGCCAGCTCGGCGGCGAGTTCACCGGCTCCGGGCGCGTCGGCGCCGCGACGGCCGACCAGCAGCAGGTGCGGTGCGCCGTTGCGGGCGAGCCAGCGGGCGACCTGGCGTCCGAGGGCGCCGGTGCCGCCGGTGACCAGTACGGTGCCGGAGGGCGCCCAGGGGCGTGCGGTGCCGAGGGCGCCGGTCGCGGCCCGGACCAGGCGGCGGGCGAGGACGCCGTGCGGCCGGACCGCGATCTGGTCCTCGTCGCCGATCCCGGCGAGCGTGTGGACGACGGCGGTGGCCGCGGCCGGGTCCAGGGTGGCGGGCAGGTCCAGCAGGCCGCCCCAGCGCTCGGGTTCCTCCAGGGCGAGCACCCGGCCGAAGCCCCACACCAGGGCCTGCCGAGGCGCGGCCACGCCCTGCGCCGGCTCGGTGGCCACCGCACCGCGGGTGGCGCACCACAGGGGCGCCCGGACCCCGAGGTCGTCCAGCGCCTGGACGAGCGCGACGGTGGCGGCGAAGCCGCGGGGCAGGCCGGGGTGTGCGTGGTGGTCGGCCTCGTCCAGGGCCAGCAGCGACAGGACGCCGGCGACCGGGGGCAGCGGCCCGTCGCCGGGTGCCGTGCCGCGCAGGGCCGCCTCGACGGTGGCGGCGAGGGCCGCGCGGTCCTGTTCGAGGTCCGCCGGGACGGTCACCGGGTGGGCTCCGGCGGCGGCCAGCGCCGTCACCAGCTCGTCGATCGGCGGTTCGCCGTCGGCGGCGAGCACCAGCCAGGTCCCGTCCAGGGCGGGGGGAGCCGCGCCGGCGGGGACGGGCTTCCACGTGATGCGGTAGCGCCAGGCGTCGGCGGTGGCGCCGGCGCGGTGGCGCCGGCGGTAGTCGGCCAGTGCGGGCAGCATCCCGTCGAGCGCCTCGGCGTCCAGGTGCAGCGCGGCGCCGAGGGTGTCGGCGTCGCCGTTCTCCACGGCGTCCCAGAAGGGGGCGTCGACGGCGTCGGCGGGGCCGCTGCGCGCTGCGGTGGGCTCCGGCCAGTAGCGGTGCCGCTGGAAGGGGTAGGTGGGCAGGTCGGTCGGCCGGGGGGCCGCTTCGCCCTCGGGGGTGCCCAGGACGGTGCGCCAGTCGACGGGCCCGCCGGCGACGGAGAGTTCGGCGAGCGAGGCCAGGAAGCGGCGGGGGCCGCCCTCGCCCTTGCGGAGGGTGCCGACGACGGCCGCGTCGGTGAGGTCCAGCGCGTCCAGCGTCTCGCGCACCGCCGTGGCCAGCACGGGGTGCGGTGAGATCTCGACGTAGCTGCGGTGGTCCTGTGCGGCGAGGGCGCGCACGGCGTCCTCGAAGCGCACGGTCCGGCGCAGGTTCCGGTACCAGTAGGCGGCGTCCAGCGACGCGGTGTCGATCCGGTCGCCGGTCACCGTGGAGAAGAACGGGATCGATGCGCTGCGGGGCCGCACCGGTGCCAGCTCGGTGCGCAGTTGCGCGCGGACCTCCTCGACGTGTGACGAGTGGGAGGCGTAGTCGACCGGTATCCGGCGGACCTGGGCGCCCTCGGTGGTGAGCGCGGCGAACAGCTCGTCCAGGGCGTCCGCGTCACCGGAGACGACCACGGACCGGGGGCCGTTGACGGCGGCGATCGACAGCCGCCCCTGCCACGGCGTCAGGCGCTCGGCCACGTCGTGCGGGGGCGCGAGGACGGACAGCATGCCGCCGCGGCCGGCGAGCGCGGTCAGGGCGCGGCTGCGCAGGACCACGATCCGGGCGGCGTCCTCCAGAGTCAGGGCCCCGGCGACGCAGGCGGCGGCGATCTCGCCCTGGCTGTGTCCCACCACGGCGTCGGGCTGCACGCCCCGGGCGCGCCAGAGCTCCGCCAGGGCGACCATCACGGCGAACAGGGCGGGCTGGACGACGTCCACCCGGTCCAGTGCCGGCGCCCCGTCGGCGCCGCGCAGCACCGCCTCGAGGGACCAGCCGGAGAAGCGCTCCACGGCCTGCGCGCACGCGGTGAAGCGGGCGCGGAACTCGGGCTCGGCGTCGAGCAGTTCGGTGGCCATCTGGGCCCACTGGGAGCCCTGGCCGGGGAAGACGAAGACGGTCCGGCCGTCGGCGCCGGCCGTACCGCGCAGCACGGCGGGGGCCGGGGTGTCGCGGGCGAGCCGGTCCAGGCCGTCGCGGAGCGCGTCGTGGTCGTGGGCGAGGACGGCGGCCCGGTGCTCGAACGCCGGGCGGGTGGTGGCCAGCGACCAGGCCAGGTCGCGCAGCGGCGGCGCGGGCTGCCGGGTCAGCCGCTCCCGCAGCCGGGCGCCGAGGGCGCGCAGCGCTTCCGGGGTCCTGGCGGAGACCGGGAAGGCGAGGGGGCGGGCGGGGTCGGGCTCGGGGGCGGCGGCGTCCACGGCGGGGGCGGGGTCGGGGGCCGTGGCGTCCGCGGTGCGGGCGGGGTCCGGTGCCGGGGCCTGTTCGACGATGACGTGGGCGTTGGTGCCGCTGACGCCGAACGAGGAGACACCGGCCCGGCGCGGCCGCCCGCGGTCGGGCCAGGGTACGGCCGAGGTGAGCAGCGAGACGCGGCCCGCCGACCAGTCGACGTGCCCCGAGGCCCGGTCGATGTGCAGCGTGCGGGGCATCAGCCCGTGTCGGAGGGCGAGTACGGCCTTGATGACGCCGGCGATCCCGGCGGCGGCCTGGGTGTGCCCGATGTTGGACTTGACCGAGCCGAGCCACAGCGGCCGGTCCTCGGGCCGGTCCTGGCCGTAGGTCGCCAGCAGGGCCTGGGCCTCGATGGGGTCGCCGAGGCGGGTGCCGGTGCCGTGCGCCTCCACCATGTCGACGTCCGCCGTGGCCAGGCCGGCGCCGGCCAGGGCCTGCCAGATGACGCGCTGCTGGGAGGGGCCGTTGGGGGCGGTCAGCCCGTTGGAGGCGCCGTCCTGGTTGACCGCGGAGCCCCGCAGGACGGCGAGCACGGGGTGGCCGTGGCGGCGGGCGTCGGCCAGCCGCTCGACCAGCAGCAGGCCCGCGCCCTCCCCCCAGGCGGTGCCGTCGGCGGCGTCGGCGAAGGCCTTGCAGCGGCCGTCGGCGGCCAGCCCCCGCTGCCGGCTGAACTCCAGGAACAGCCCCGGGGTGGACATCACGGTGACCCCGCCGGCCAGCGCCAGATCACACTCCCCCGCACGCAGCGCCTGCGCCGCCAAATGCAGCGCCACCAGCGACGACGAACACGCGGTGTCGACCGTGACCGCCGGCCCCTCGAGCCCCAGCGCATAGGAGACCCGGCCGGAGACCACGCTGGCGGCGTTGCCGGTGCCGATGTGCCCTTCGAGGCCGTCCGCGGCACCGAGCAGCAGCCCGGTGTAGTCCTGGCCGTTGGTGCCGGCGAACACCCCGGTGCGGCTGCCGCGCAGCGCCACCGGGTCGATACCGGCCCGCTCCAGCGCCTCCCACGCCGTCTCCAGCAGCAGCCGCTGCTGCGGATCCATCGCCAGCGCCTCCCGCGGCGCGATCCCGAAGAAGCCGGCGTCGAAGCCCGCCACGTCCTGCAGGAACCCGCCGGAGCGGGTGTAGCTCCGGCCCGGCACGCCCGGCTCGGGGTCGTACAGCCCCGCCACGTCCCAGCCCCGGTCGGACGGCCACTCGCCGATCGCGTCCACCCCGTCCGAGAGCAACCGCCAGAAGTCCTCCGGCGAGCCCACCCCGCCGGGGAAGCGGCAGCTCATCGCCACGATCGCCACCGGTTCCGGCCGCCCGGCCCCGGCCTCGGCCTCCTGTAGGCGCTGCCGGGTCTGGTGCAGGTCGTGGGTGACCTTCTTGAGGTACTGGAGGAGCTTCTCTTCGTTCATGCGCCCTCATCCACGTGGCGGTGCTGGGTCAGTTGCGGTCGGTGCGGCACGGCATGTCGGCGCCGGCGCCGCGCCGGGTCGTGCCGGGGTCGTGCTGCCGTCATGACATGCCGAGGTCGTTGTCGATGAAGTCGAAGATCTCGTCGGCGGTGGCGGCGTCGATCCGGTCGCCCACCCCGGCGCCGTCGTCGGCCTGTGCCGCCCCGTCCGGCCGTTCGTGCCACTTCGCCAGCAGGGTCTGCAGGCGGGAGGCGATCCTGGCCCGCTGCGGATCGTCCGCCGGTACGTCGCCCAGCACGCCCTCGAGGCGGTCCAGTTCGGCGAGCGCGGGCAGCCCCCCGGCCGGGTCGCCGGCGACCACCTCGCCCCGCAGGTGGCGGGCGAGGGCCACGGCCGTCGGGTGGTCGAACAGCAGGGTGGCGGGGAGCTGCGTCCCGGTGGCGAGGCCCAGCCGGTTGCGGAGTTCGACGGCCATGAGGGAGTCGAAGCCCAGCTCGTTGAAGGCCCGTTGGGGGTCGATGGCGTCGACGGAGGAGTGTCCGAGGACGGCGGCGACCTGGGTGCGGACCAGGGTGGCGAGGGCGCGTTCCTGATCCGCCGTGCTCCGCCCGGCCAGCTCCGCGCGCAGCGCGTCGGGACCGCCGTGCGGGCCGCTGCTCGCCGGCTCGCCCTCCGCTCCGTCCACCGGGGCCGCCGCACGGGCCTCGGGCAGGGCGCGCAGCAGCGCGCTGGGCCGCACCGAGGTGAAGCCGGGCACGAACCGGGCCCAATCGACATCGGCCACGGTCAGCGCGGTGGCGCCGCGGGCCACCGCCCGCTCCAGCGCGTCCGCGGCGCGCCGCGGGTCGAGCGGGTGCATCCCGCTCCGGGCCAGCCGCTCCGCGAGTGGCGCGTCGCCCGCGCTGCCGGCCGCCATCCCGTCGCCGGCCCACGGGCCCCACGCGATCGAGGTGGCGGGGCGGCCGAGGGCGTGCCGGTGCTGGGCGAGGGCGTCCAGATAGGCGTTGGCGGCGGCATAGTTGGCCTGACCGGTCGCTCCGGCCGTGCCGGCGAAGGAGGAGAACAGCACCAGTGTGGTGTGCTCGTCGGTCAGCTCGTGCAGGTGGGCCGCGGCGGCCATCTTGGGCCGCAGTACGGCGTCCAGGCGCGGCCCGTCCAGCCCGGCGATCAGCCCATCGTCGAGCACCCCCGCGGCGTGGAACACCGCGTCGACGGGGTGCTCGGTCAGCAGCCGCGCCAGCGCGTCCCGGTCGGCGGTGTCGCAGGCGACGACCGTCACCCGGGTGCCGCGGCCGGTCAGTTCGGCGGTCAGCTCGGCCGCGCCGTCGGCCCGGGCTCCGCGCCGGCTCACCAGCACCAGGTGTGCTGCGCCGCGTTCGGCGAGGCGGCGGGCCACCTGGGCGCCGAGGGCGCCGGTGCCTCCGGTGATGAGGACGGTGCCGCCGCACTCCCAGGGCGCACCGGCGCCGGGCGCGGCGTCCTGGAGCCGGGCCCGGACCAGCCGCCGTACGGACACTCCCGCGCCGCGCACGGCGACTTGGTCCTCACCGGTCCCGGCCGCCAGCACCGCGCACAGCCGCCGCACGGCCCGGTCGTCGGGTACGGCGGGCAGGTCGACCAGGCCGCCCCAGCCCTGCGGATGCTCCAGCGCGGCCACCCGCCCGAAGCCCCAGACGGCGGCCTGTACGGGCGCCGGCAGGGCCTCGCCGTCGCGCACCGCAACGGCGCCGGTGGTCGCGCACCACAGCGGCGCGCCGGTGCCCAGGTCGTCGAGGGCCTGGACGAGCGCCATGGTCGCGGCGAGTCCGCCGGGGGTGGCGGGCTGCTCCCGGTGCGGCGCCTCATCGGTGCCCAGCAGCGACAGCACTCCCTCGAGATCCCCCCACTCGACCTCAAGTGCGTCGAGTTGACTCCTGAGCGAGGCGCGCTCCACCCGGCCGCAGTCCACCTCGACGGGCACGACCCGGTCCGCTCCATGGGCGACCAGCCCGTCCGCGACCGCCGTCTCCCAGGCCCCGTCGGCGCGCCCCGCGGGCAGCGGCAGCAGCCAGGTGCCGGACAGCACGGGTGCGGCGGTGTCGGCCTGGGGCCGCCAGTCGACCTGGTACTCCCAGCCCTCGGCGGCGGTGCGGGCGCGGTGCTCCCGGCGCCAGGAGGTCAGCGCGGGCAGTACGTCGGCCAGCGGTGCATCGGCGGGCAGTTGGAGCCGCTCGGTGAGGTCGCCCAGGTCGGCGCGTTCCACGGCGTCCCAGAACTGCTGGTCCTCGGTGGATGACGGAACGGCGCCGGCCGGCCCGTCGGCCGGTTCCAGCCAGTACCGGCGGCGCTGGAAGGCATAGGTGGGCAGCTCGACACGGTGGGCCCGCTCCCCGGACAGCGCGGCGGACGTCGTCGCCAGGCCGCGCACGTGGAGGCCGGCCGCGGCCAGCAGTGCGCTGCGCACCTCGGGCTGCGCGCGCCGGAGCACCGGCAGGGCGGCGGTGTCCGCACCGGGTTCCGCCAGGCTCTCCCAGGCCAGCGCGGCAAGGGCGCCGTCGGGGCCCAGCTCCAGCCAGGTCCGGACGCCGTCGGCCTCCAGTGCGCGCACGCCGTCGCAGAACCGGACCGGCTCGCGCACCTGCCGTACCCAGTACTCGGGGGAGGTCAGGTCGGCGTCGGCGGCCGGCTTACCAGTGAGGTTGGAGACCACGGGGATCCGCGGCGGTGCATAGCGCACACCCCGGGCGACCTCGTCGAACTCCGTCAGCATCGCGTCCATCAAGGGTGAGTGAAACGCATGGCTGACCCGCAAACGCCTAGTCTTTCGCCCGCGCTCGGCCAGTTGTCCCGCGATCCGGGTGACGGTGTCCGCCTCGCCGGAGACGACGACGGAGGTGGGCCCGTTCACCGCGGCGATCCCCGCCCGGTCGGCGAGCCCGTCCAGCAGGGGCCGCACCTCCTCCTCGGTGGCCTGCACGGCGATCATGGCGCCGCCCTCCGGCAGCGCCTCCATCAGCCGGCCGCGGGCGGCGACGAGGGCGCAGGCGTCGGGGAGCGTCAGCACGCCGGCCACATGTGCCGCGGTCAGCTCGCCGATGGAGTGTCCGATCAGTACGTCGGGCCGCACTCCCCAGGAGGCGACCAGGGCGTACAGGGCGGTCTCCACGGCGAACAGGGCGGGCTGGGTGTAGGCGGTGCGGTCGAGCAGCGCGGCGTCGGGCGAGCCCTCGGCTGCGAAGACCACCTCGCGCAGCGGCCGTTCCAGGTGCCGGTCGAACTCCGCGCAGGCCTCGTCGAACGCCGCCGCGTACACCGGGAAGCGCGTGTGGAGCTCGCGTCCCATGCCGGCGCGCTGGGCGCCCTGCCCGCTGAAGAGGAGGGCGAGTTTCCCGCCGGTGCCGGACCGCCCGCGCACCAGCTCGGCCGGCGTCTCGTCCCGGGCCAGCGCCGCCAGGCCCGCCAGGAACGTCCCGCGGTCCTCGGCGACCAGTGCCGCCCGGTGCTCGAAGGCGGCCCGGGTGGTGGCGAGCGAGTGGCCGACGTCGGCCACGGACAGCTCCGGACGGTCGGCGAGGTGGGCGCGCAGCCGTGCGGCCTGCTCGCGCAGGGCCGGCGCGGACCGGGCGGACAGCGGCCATACGACCGGGCCGTTCGCCCCCTCCGCCCCGTCCGGCCCGACTGCCCCGAGCGGCTCGTCCGGCCGCCGCGTTGCCGCCGCTGCTGCGCCCGAACTGCCGCCGGTGGTCGCGCCGTTCGCCGCCCCGTCCTCCGGTGGCGCGGGCTGTTCGAGCACCACATGCGCGTTGGTGCCGCTGATCCCGAACGACGACACCGCGGCCCGGCGCGGTCGTGCGTGCCGCGGCCACTCCACGGCCTCGGTCAGCAGCCGCACCTCGCCCGCCGACCAGTCCACGTGCGAGGTGGGCTCGGTCAGGTGCAGGGTGCGGGGCAGCACACCGTTCTGCAGCGCCAGCACCATCTTGATCACGCCGGCGATGCCCGCCGCGGCCTGGGTGTGCCCGATGTTGGACTTCACCGACCCCAGCCACAGCGGCCGGTCCGCCGGCCGGTCCTGACCGTAGGTGGCGATCAGCGCCTGCGCCTCGATCGGGTCACCGAGCGCCGTACCCGTACCGTGCGCCTCCACCGCGTCCACCTCCGCGGCCGACAGCCCCGCACTCGCCAGCGCCTGCCGGATCACCCGCTGCTGCGACGGGCCGTTCGGCGCCGTCAGGCCGTTCGACGCGCCGTCCTGGTTCACCGCGGAGCCACGGAGCACGGCGAGCACCGGATGTCCCAGGCGCCGCGCGTCGGAGAGCCGTTCGACCAGGACGATGCCCGCCCCCTCGCCCCAGCCGGTGCCGTCCGCGCCCTCGGCGAACGCCTTGCACCGCCCGTCGCCCGCCAGGCCTCCCTGCCGGGCGAACTCCACGAAGGCGCCCGGCGTCGCCATCACCGTCACCCCGCCCGCGAAGGCCAGGTCGCACTCGCCAGAGCGGAGGGACTGGGCGGCGAGGTGCAGCGCCACCAGCGACGACGAGCAGGCCGTGTCGACCGTCACCGCGGGCCCTTCGAGCCCGAGGGCGTACGCGATCCGGCCGGAGGTCACGCTGGTGGCGTGGCCGGTGAGCAACTGCCCTTCCGACCCGTCGGGCAGGGTGTGCGCGGCCGAGCCGTAGCCCTGGTAGTTCGTGCCCGCGAACACCCCGGTCCGGCTGCCGCGCAGGGTCGCCGGGTCGATGCCAGCCCGCTCCAGCGCCTCCCACGATATTTCCAGCAGCAGCCGCTGCTGCGGGTCCATGGTGACCGCTTCGCGCGGCGAGATGCCGAAGAAGTCGGCGTCGAAGTCACCGCTGTCGTAGAGGAATCCACCCTCGATCCGGCCCATGGCGCCGTCCGTCGGCCAGCCCCGGTCGTCCGGCACCGCCGACAGCGCGTCCACACCCCCGGACAGCAGCGCCCAGAACTCCTCCGGGGTGCTCGCCCCACCGGGGAACCGGCAGCTCATGGCGACGACGGCGAGCTGCTCCGTACCGTCCGCAGCCGCTCCCGACGGGGTGGTCGGGGCCAGCGGCGCCACGTCCGCGCCGAACAGCTCACCGTGCACATGGCGGGCCAGGGCCTGCGGCGACGGGTAGTCGAAGACGAGGGTCGCCGGCAGCCGCAGTCCGGTCGCGGCCCCGATCCGGTTGCGCAGTTCCACGGCGGTGAGCGAATCGATGCCCAGTCCTCGGAACTCCCTTTCGGGCGCGATGGCTTCGGGGCCGGAGTGCCCCAGCACGATCGCGGCCTGGGCGCGGACGAGGTCGCCCACGGCGGACTCCCGCTCGGCGGGCGGCAGCGCGCGCAGCCGGCCGAGCAGGCCCTGTACGGCGTCGCCGGTGCCCGCGGCAGCGGCCGAGCGGCGCCCCGCCCCGGTCACCAGGCCCCGGAGCAGCGCGGGCAGCCCGGCCTGCTGGGCACGCAACGCCGCACGCTCCAGCCGTACGGGCACCAGCACCGGCTCGGCCGCGCGGACCGCGGCATCGAACGCGGTAGTGCCCTGGGCGGCCGTGAACGGCAGCATCCCGCCGCGCGCCATCCGCCGCAGATCGGCCTCCGCCAGTTCACCGGTCATCCCCGCACCGGGGGCCCAGGGGCCCCATACGAGCGAGGTGGCCGGCAGCCCGGCGCCCCTCCTGCTCTGGGCGAACGCGTCCAGGTAGGCGTTGGCCGCCGCGTAGTTGCCCTGCCCCGATCCCCCGAGGGCACCGGCGACGGACGAGAAGACCACGAACGCGGCCAGGTCCGCGCCCCGGGTCAGCTCGTGCAGGTGCGTCACGGCGTCGGCCTTCGGCCGGAGCACGGAATCCAGCCGCTGGGGCGTGAGGGAGGTGAGGACGGAGTCGTCCAGGACTCCGGCGGTGTGGACGACGGCGGTCAGCGGGTGCGGAGCGGGCACCGTGTCGAGGAGGTCGCGGACCTCCTCGCGGTCGCTGACATCGCTGGCGGCGAGGGTGACGGTGGTGGCGCCCAGGGCGGCCAGCTCGTCCCGGAGCGCGTCGGCACCGGGCGCCTCCGGACCGCGACGGCTGGCCAGCAGCAGATGCCGTACGCCGTGCTCCGCCACCAGGTGACGGGCCATCACCGCACCGAGACCACCCGTACCGCCCGTGATCAGCACCGTCCCGTCCGGGTCGAGCGGGACCGGCATGGTCAGCACGACCTTGCCGATGTGCCGGGCCTGGCTGAGGTGCCGGAAGGCCTCCGGGGCCTTGCGCACGTCCCAGGCGGTGAGCGGCAACGGCCGCAGCACGCCCCGTCCGAAGAGCTCGACCAGCGCCCGCAGCATCTCCCCGATCCGCTCCGGACCGGCGTCGAAGAGGTCGAAGGCCCGGTACCGCACGCCGTCATGGGCGGCGGCGACCTGGTCCGGATCCCGGACGTCGGTCTTGCCCATCTCCAGGAACCGCCCACCCCGCGGCAACAACCGCAGCGACGCGTCCACGAACTCCCCCGCCAGGGAATCCAGCACCAGGTCGACCCCCCGGCCGCCGGTCTCCTCGCGGAAGGTGGCTTCGAAGTCCAGCTCGCGGGACGAGGCGATACGGGTCCGGGGCAGACCGTTGTGCAGCAGGGTGTCCCACTTGCCGGGGCTGGCGGTGCCGTAGACCTCCGCTCCCAGGTGCTGCGCCAGTTGCACCGCCGCCATCCCCACACCGCCCGCAGCGGCATGGATCAAGACCGACTCCCCGGCCCGCAGGCTCCCCAGTTCCACCAGCGCGTAGTACGCCGTCAAGAACACCACCGGCACCGACGCCGCCTCCGCGAACGACCACCCCTCCGGGACACGGACGAGCGTGCGCGCATCGGCCACCGCTACCGGCCCGAAGGACCGGGTGAACAGGCCCATCACCCGGTCGCCCGGCGCGAGGTCCACCACCCCGGGGCCCACTTCGGTGACGATGCCGGCGCCCTCGATGCCCAGCGCTCCGGCCTCCCCCGGGTACATGCCGAGGGCGTTGAGGACATCACGGAAGTTGACACCCGCCGCGCGTACCGCGATCCGCACCTCGCCCGCGCCCAACTCGGCGTGCGCTTCGGGGCGTTCCGCCAGCCGCAGGTTCTCCAGGGTGCCCTTCTCCACGATGTCCAGGGACCAGGCGGACGCCTCGGCGCGCTCGGGCAGCGGCAGTGCGCCACCGGACAGGTACCTGGTCAGTCGCGGTACGCGGGCCCGGCCTGCGCGCAGGGCCAGTTCGGGCTCCGCGGAGGCAAGGGCGGAGGCAAGCGCGCCCGGGAGCGCGGCGAGCGACTCGGCCGTGCCGTCGACGTCGGCCAGGGTGAACCGGTCCGGGTGCTCCGAGCGCGCCGACCGGACGAGTCCCCACACCGCGGCCGCCGCCGGGTCCGGTCGCCGGTCATCGTCCACGGCGACCGCACCGTGGGTGAGCACCACCAGACGGGCGGCAGCGAAGCGTTCGTCGTCCAGCCAGGCGTGCAGGAACGCCAGTACCTGGTGGGTAGCGGTGTGCGCGGCGGCGGCCGGGTCACCCTCGGGAATGTCCGGCCGCAGCAGGACATGGGAGGGCACCAGGTCGTGCGGCAGGGAGGCCAGGTCCGGGTAGCCGACGGCGCCGAGCGTGCCGGGGTCGAGCCGGTCGGGGCCGGTGGAGAGGTCTATGAGCGCGTCAAGGGGCGTGTCAAGCGGCGTGTCATGAAGCGCGTCAAGGGGCGCCGGGGTGGATACGCCAGGGAGGTTGGCTGGACCGGTGAGGCCAGCCGGGCTGGCGGGGCTGACCGGGCCAGTGAGATTGGCGAGGCCAGTCGGATCCGGCAGCGGTATCCAGTCGATCGTGTGCAGCGCGCTGTCCTGGTGGCCGGCGGAGGCACCGGCGATGCCGTCGGCCGACACGGGGCGGAGTACCAGGGAGTCGATCGTGGCGACCGGCCCGCCAGAGGCGTCGGCCAGCTCCAGGGTGACCGTGTCACTTCCCTGCGCGACGTCGGCGCCGTACGCCGTGCCCTCGCCGTGGGCGGAGTGGTCTCCGCTGTCGGGGTTGTCGCCCGCGGCGTCGTTCTTGCCGTTCCTCGACAGGCGGACCCGCAGCACCGAGGCCCCGGCCGCATGCAGGGTCACCCCTGACCAGGAGAAGGGCAACCTGCCCGGACCGTCCGGGCCGTCCGCCGTCGCCCGATCCGCCGGAGCGAGCCCGAGCGCGTGCAGGGCCGCATCGAGCAGCGCCGGATGCAGCCCGAAGCCGCCCGCATCAGGGACGGCGCTCTCCGGGAGCCGGACCGCGGCGAAGAGTTCGTCACCGCGGGTCCAGACGTCGCGCAGGCCGCGGAAGACGGGACCGTAGGCGAACCCCGCCGCCGCGAGACCGTCGTACAACCCCTCGGTCGCGACGGGCTGCGCCCCGGCGGGCGGCCACTGCGACAGATCGGCGACGGGCGGCGCGGCGTCCACGCCGAGGACGCCGACGGCGTGGCACGTCCACGGCTGCTCGGGCGGTGCGTCCTGGGGCCGGGCATGGACGCTCAGGGTGCGGTGTCCGGTCCCGTCCGCCGCTCCGACCGCGACCTGAAGCTGGACGGCGCCCCGTTCCGGCAGCACCAGCGGTGCCTGCAGCGTCAGCTCCTCGACCTGCCCACACCCGACCTGGTCCCCGGCGCGAACGGCCAGCTCCAGGAAGGCCGTACCGGGGAACAGGACCGCACCCGATACGACGTGTTCGGCGAGCCAGGGGTGGGTTGCCGCGGAAACCCGCCCGGTGAGCACCAGGGCGCCGTCGCCGGCCCCACCGGGCGTGCCGTCACCGGCGGCTCGTTCGGGGCCGTCGGCCAGGGCAACGGCCGCGCCTAGCAGGGGATGGTGCGCCGACATCAGTCCGGCGGACCCGAGATCACCGGCCGGCAGCCCCGTGAACCTCGGCCAGTAGCGCTGGTGTTGGAAGGCGTAGGTGGGGAGATCGACGCGACGGGCACCGTCACCGGTACCGGCACCGTCGGTACGCATACCCGCATCGCCCTCGCTACCGGAGAAGAGCACGGCCCAGTCGACCGGGACGCCGTGCGCATGGGCCTGAGCCAGTGCGGTCAGCAGGGCCGCGGCCTCCGGACGTCCCTTGCGCAGAGTGGGGGCGAGCAGGTGGCCGGCGTCGCCGTCCAGGCAGCCCTGCGCCAATGCGGTGAGTGTTCCGTCCGGGCCGATCTCGACGAACCGAGAGACCTCGCGCTCCGCCAGCCACCGGACGCCGTCGGCGAACCGGACCGCCTCACGCACATGCCGCACCCAGTACTCCGCAGACATCAACTCCTCGGCCGAGGCGAGTGCACCGCTGAGGTTGGAGACCACCGGGATACGCGGCTCCGCATACGCCACGCCCTCGGCGACGGCACGGAACTCGGCCAGCATCGGCTCCATCAGCGGCGAGTGGAAGGCATGGCTGACCGGGAGCCGCTTGACCTTCCGACCCTCGGACGCCATCCGTTCGGCGATGTCGGTGACGGCCGACTCCTCGCCCGCGATGACGGTCGCCGACGGACCGTTCACCGCAGCGATGCTCACCCGCTGCTCCAGCCCCACCAGCAGCGGCAACACCTCGTCCTCCGACGCCTGGAGCGAGACCATCGCCCCACCGGGCGGCAGGGCCTGCATCAGCCGGCCCCGCGCCGCCACCAGCCGGCAGGCGTCCTCCAGCGACAGCACCCCCGCCACGTGCGCGGCCACCAACTCACCGATCGAGTGCCCGATCAGGAAGTCCGGTCGAACACCGAACGACTCCACCAACCGGAACAGCGCCACCTCCAGCGCAAACAGCGCCGGCTGGGTGTAGCCCGTCCGGTTCAGCAACTCGGCGTCGTCACCGAACACCACATCCCGCAGGGCGCAGTCGCCTCCCCCCACGCCCTCCTCATCGAAGCGGCCACACACCGCGTCGAACGCCTCCGCGAACACCGGGAACGCCTCGTACAGCTCCCGGCCCATCCCCAGCCGCTGCGCCCCCTGCCCCGTCAGCAGAACCGCCAGTCGCGCCTCGGGGTCAGCCACCCCGGTCACGACCGAGGCAGCGTCGCGCTCCTCGGCCAGGGCCGCGAGCCCGTCCATCAGCCCGCTGCGGTCGGCGGCCAGTACGACAGCCCGATGCTCGAACTGCGACCGCGTGGTCGCCAGCGCCAACCCCACGCTCTGTACGGGAAGTTGAGGGCGCTCCGCCATGAAGGTGAGCAGCCGCTGCGCCTGGTCGCGCAACCCGGCCCGGCTCCGCGCCGACACCACCCACGGCACCAGCCCCACGGGCCCAGGCGGAGCCACCTCAGCCCCACCCTCAACCGCCCCGGCCAGCCCTTCCTCTGCCGGGCCCTGCCACTCCTCGACCGGAGCCTGCTGGTCCTCAGCCGGGGCCTGCTCAATCACCACATGCGCATTGGTGCCGCTCACGCCGAACGCCGAGACAGCCGCCCTGCGCAGCCGCTCCGTCTCCGGCCACTGCACCGCCTGGGTCAGCAGCTGGACGTGCCCCGCCGACCAGTCCACGTGCGTCGACGGCTGGTCCACGTGCAGGGTCTGCGGCAGCACACCATGCTCCAGCGCCAGCACCATCTTGATGACGCCCGCCACGCCGGCCGCGGCCTGGGTGTGTCCAATGTTGGACTTCACCGAACCCAGCCACAACGGACGGTCCACCGCCCGGTCCTGACCGTACGTGGCGAGCAGCGCCTGCGCCTCGATCGGGTCACCGAGGGACGTACCGGTGCCATGAGCCTCCACCACGTCGACGTCCGACGCCGACAGGCCCGCACTCGCCAACGCCTGACGGATCACCCGCTGCTGCGACGGACCATTCGGCGCCGTCAAACCATTCGACGCACCGTCCTGGTTCACGGCGCTGCCACGCACCACCGCCAGCACCCGGTGGCCATTCCGCCGGGCATCCGAGAGCCGCTCCACCGCCAGCACGCCGACGCCCTCGGCCCAGCCGGTGCCATCAGCAGCATCCGAAAACGCCTTGCACCGGCCGTCGGCGGCCAACCCGCGTTGGCGGCTGAACTCAATGAACGCACCGGGCGTCGACATCACCGTTACGCCGCCGGCGAGGGCGAGGTCGCACTCGCCCGAGCGCAAGGACTGCACGGCCAGGTGCAGGGCGACCAGCGACGACGAGCACGCCGTGTCCACCGTCACCGCGGGCCCCTCAAGGCCCAGCGCATACGCCACCCGACCGGACACCACGGCCGCCGCATTTCCGGTGCCGAGGTAGCCGTCCTGGCCCTCCGGGGTGCTCAGGAGCAGGGCGGGGTAGTCCTGGCCGTTGGATCCGACGAAGACCCCGGTGCGGGTACCCCGCAATGTCTGGGGATCGATGCCGGAACGTTCCAGGGCTTCCCACGACGTTTCCAGCAACAGCCGCTGCTGCGGGTCGATCGCCACGGCCTCACGCGGACTGATGCCGAAGAACTCCGGGTCGAACTGGTCGACACCGCTGAGGAATCCGCCGTGCCGCGAGTAGCTCTTGCCCGGCTGCCCGGGGGTCGGGTCATAGAGCGCATCGAGGTCCCAGCCCCGGTCCGTGGGGAGTTCGGAGATGGCGTCCTCGGCCCCGGCGACCAAGCGCCACAGGTCCTCGGGGCCTGCCACTCCACCCGGCAGACGGCAGCTCATCCCGACGATCACCACCGGATCGTCCGACGAAGACACCGCCGCCGACAGACCCGACCCCAACGCCGCGACAGCATCAGCCCCAGCGTCGGCGCCGAACAGCTCATCGCCAAGGAAGCGAGCCAGCTCCACCGGGCTCGGGTAGTCGAAGACGACTGTGGCGGGAAGCCGCAGGCCCGTCTCCGTGTTCAAACGGCCGCGCAGTTCCACGGCGGTCAGCGAGTCGAAGCCCACGTCCCGGAATGCGGAACGCGCCTCCACCGATTCGGGCTTGTCATAGCCGAGGACGGTTGCGGCATGCCGACGCACCAGGTCCAACAACGCCCGATCCCGCTCAGCAACCGACAGCCCGGCCAGCCGCTCCCGCACCACACCCAAACCAGCAACCTCACCACGCCCCGCCCGCAAAACCTCCCGCACCTCCGGGAGGTCCTCCAGCAGTGGGCTGGGCCGGCCACTAGTGAACGCCGGAACGAACCGCCCCCAGTCCATATCCGCCACCACAACCCCGGCCTCACCACCACCCACGGCCGCGCCCAGCGCCTGAACCGCCAAGGCCGGATCCATCGGCCTCAGACCACGACGCCGCAGATGCTCCTCAGAACCGTCAGCCTCCACCATCCCCCCACCAGCCCACGGACCCCACGCCACCACACTCCCCACCAACCCCCGCGCCCGACGATTCGCCACCACCCCCTCCAACGCCGC
>NZ_JBFAEA010000037.1:0-57701 GCF_040641675.1 Streptomyces sp. NPDC020742 | reverse complement strand
TTCACAGGCCCCTGAGCCGTCCGGTCCGCTCGGATCGTGAAGTCCATCGCACCCCTTGAGCTGGGGTGTTGCAACGTTCACTAGAACCCAAGCGCCGTACCGGGGCCCTTCCGTATGTGTGCGCCGTGCGGCTGCCGCTACGGCCGGCGGGCCGAGGTCACCCGGTAGACGTCGTAGACGCCCTCCACGCTCCGGACCGCCTTCAGCACATGGCCCAGGTGCTTGGGGTCGCCCATCTCGAAGGTGAAGCGGGAGGTGGCGACGCGGTCACGGGAGGTCTGCACGGCCGCGGAGAGGATGTTGACGTGCTGGTCGGACAGGATCCGCGTGACGTCCGACAGCAGCCGGGAGCGGTCCAGCGCCTCGACCTGGATGGCCACCAGGAAGACCGAGGACTGGGTGGGCGCCCACTCGACGTCCAGAATCCGCTCCGGCTGCCGGGACAGCGAGTCGACGTTGACGCAGTCGGCGCGGTGCACCGAGACGCCGTTGCCGCGGGTGACGAAGCCGATGATGGGGTCGCCCGGCACCGGCGTACAGCAGCGGGCGAGCTTGACCCACACATCGTCGACGCCCTTGACGACCACGCCGGGATCGGCGCTGGAGCGGCGCTTGGAGCGCGGCCGGATCGGGGTGGACTCGGCGATGTCCTCGGTGGCCTCGTCCTGGCCGCCGAGCGCCTGCACCAGCTTCTGGACGACGCCCTGCGCGGCGACATGGCCCTCGCCGATGGCGGCGTAGAGCGCGGAGATGTCCGGGTAGCGCATCTCGTGCGCCAGGGTGACCAGGGAGTCGCCGGTCAGGATCCGCTGGATCGGCAGGTTCTGCTTGCGCATGGCGCGCGCGATGGCGTCCTTGCCCTGCTCGATCGCCTCGTCGCGGCGCTCCTTGGAGAACCAGCCGCGGATCTTGTTGCGGGCGCGCGGGGACTTGACGAAGCCCAGCCAGTCGCGGGACGGCCCGGCGCCGGTCGCCTTGGAGGTGAAGACCTCCACCAAGTCGCCGTTGTCCAGGGTGGATTCGAGCGGGACCAGCCGCCCATTGACCCGGGCACCGATGGTGCGGTGGCCGACCTCGGTGTGCACCGCGTAGGCGAAGTCGACGGGCGTGGCGCCGGCCGGCAGCGCTATCACATCGCCCTTCGGCGTGAAGACGAAGACCTCGTTGCGGGAGAGGTCGAAGCGCAGCGACTCCAGGAACTCGCCCGGGTCCTCGGTCTCCTTCTGCCAGTCGAGCAACTGCCGCAGCCAGGCCATGTCGTTGACGGTGTCCTGGCCCTTGCCGGCGTTCTTGGGCACATCGGTGCGGATCTTGGAGGCGCCGGCGACCGCCTCCTGCTTGTACTTCCAGTGCGCGGCGATGCCGTACTCGGCACGCCGGTGCATGTCGAAGGTGCGGATCTGCAGCTCAACGGGCTTGCCGTTGGGGCCGATGACCGTCGTGTGCAGCGACTGGTACATGTTGAACTTCGGCATCGCGATGTAGTCCTTGAACCGGCCGGGGACCGGGTTCCATCGCGCGTGGATCGTGCCGAGGGCGGCGTAGCAGTCGCGGACCGTGTCGACTAGGACGCGGATGCCCACCAGGTCATAGATCTCCGCGAAGTCGCGACCGCGGACGATCATCTTCTGGTAGACGCTGTAGTAGTGCTTCGGGCGGCCGGTGACCGTGGCCTTGATGCGGGCGGACCGCAGATCGGCCTGGACCTCGTCGGTCACTATCGCCAGGTACTCGTCCCGCTTGGGCGCCCGCTCGGCGACCAGCCGCACGATCTCGTCGTACATCTTGGGGTAGAGGATCGCGAACGCGAGGTCCTCCAGCTCCCACTTGATGGTGTTCATGCCCAGGCGGTGGGCGAGCGGGGCGTAGATCTCCAGCGTCTCGCGGGCCTTCTTCTCCTGCTTCTCCCGCTTGAGGTACCGCATGGTGCGCATGTTGTGCAGCCGGTCGGCGAGCTTGATGACCAGCACGCGCGGGTCCTTGGCCATCGCGACGACCATCTTGCGGACCGTCTCGGCCTGCGCGGCCTCGCCGAACTTGACGCGGTCGAGCTTGGTGACGCCGTCGACCAGCAGCGCGACCTGGTCGCCGAAGTCGCTCCGCAGGGTGTCCAGGCCGTACTCGGTGTCCTCGACGGTGTCGTGCAGCAGCCCCGCCATGAGGGTGGCCGGGTCCATGCCGAGCTCGGCGAGGATCGTGGTCACCGCGAGCGGGTGGGTGATGTACGGGTCGCCGCTCTTGCGCTTCTGGCCGCGGTGCCAGCGCTCGGCGACCTGGTAGGCGCGTTCGATCTGCCGCAGCGTCGCGGTCTCGATCTTGGGGTCGTTGCCGCGGACGGCCCGCAGCAGCGGCTCCAGGACCGGGTTGTACGGGCTGGAGCGCTGGACGCCCAGCCGGGCCAGGCGGGCCCGTACCCGGTTGGGCGAGCCGGAGCGGCCGGCGTGCGCGGGCGTGAGCGGCTTGGCAGCCGGCGGCGGGCCGGCCTTGGCGGGCGGGTTGCCGCCGCGGGCCGGGGCGGCGGGCCGGGGCGAGGAGGCCGCGGGCCCGGGCTTGGGCGCCGGGCGGGAGCGCTCGGCGGGAGCGGGGGAAGCCGCAGCGGGCCGGTCTGCGGAGGGCCGGGGCGGGGTGGTCCCGCCGGGCGCACCGTGCCGCTCGGGCTGGGGCGCGTCCGAGGAGGTCGCGGCGGCGGCCGCCGCCTCGTCGGGACGCGCGGCATCGGATCCCGCCGGACGCAGTCCGGGGGAGAGCGGCTGGGCCTCGTCTGGCAAGAGCACTCCTCAGGCGGTTCCGGACCCCGGGACCTCGAACGGGTCGGGCTGCCATGGTATCGAGCCCGGCGCCGCGGCTCCCCCGCGGCCATGGTTCCGTACATGACACAGCAGCAGGGGCACCCAAAATCTTCCGGGGCTCCCCCGTTGCGAAACGGCGCCCGCACGGGGCGCGGGCGGTGCGGCTCAGACCGTGATCTAGGCCTCCGGGCCGGCCGGGCAGCAGAACAGCCCCTACCGACAGCGAAACTGAACAAAAGGACATCCGGAATTTTCTCCGGATGTCCTTTTGCTTGCCCTATTCGAGATTCCGCGCGCGCTTCGGATTTCCGAGCTTGCGCCTCAGACTGCTTTCAGCAGCCTGCCGACAAAATCAGTGGCTCCAGTCCACCAGCGCGAATCCCTTGACCCTGATCGCCGGCTTTGCCGCGATGTTGTCCCAGGGGATGTTCTTGACGTGGCCGCCCGTGCCACATCCCGCGCCGTACCACCGCTCCTTGCCGTCGGCGGCAAAGCCCCTCACCTGGACGCATGGCCGTCCCTTGTCGGCATGCCAGCTGTAGCCGATCTTGGCCCCGTGGTTCCCTATACGGCTGCAGCCCGAGTACGAGGGAGGGCTCCACCTTCCCGCCACACCCCCGGCCTTACCGCCGCATTCCTTAACCGTCACAGCAGCCGAACCCGCACCCTGCGCCCGGCTCACCGGAGCCGCATTCACCGGCGTAGAGGCGAGAGCGACGGCCGCAAGGGATGCGATGGACACTGCCCCCGTAGCAATTTTGCGTGAAATCGTCAAAGCAATTCCTCCATGATGCATCGCCCCGGTCGAAGGCGATGACCAAGATCTAAGCACGACAGCCCGGGATTCGCACACACTTTCGAGCCAAGTTCGATCCGCACCTTTTCTACGGATTTATTCCTCTTCTCGAGGAAATGACGCTCTTGGGTGGGCATCGCGCTGCGTATCACCATGCCAGGGTGCCTCGAGGGTGGTGGCCGTCCGTACGCGAAGCGGGCCCCCGGGAAAATCCCGGGGGCCCGCTTCCACGCAGTGCTGGTCGCCTCAGACCGTGATCAGGGCCTCCAGGGGAGCGCCCTTCAGGCCTGGCTCCAGGCGCTGTCGCCCGGCCAGGAAGCCCAGCTCCAGCAGTACGGCCAGGCCCGCCACCTCGGCGCCGGCGCGGCGGATGAGCTGCAGCGAGGCGTCGGCGGTGCCGCCGGTGGCCAGGACGTCGTCGATCACCAGCACCCGGTCGCCCGGGTCCAGCGCATCGGCGTGAATCTCGATCTCGGCGGTGCCGTACTCCAGCTCGTAGGCCTGACCGAGCGTGCTGCCCGGCAGCTTGCCGGCCTTGCGCACCGGGACGAAGCCGATGCCGGCGCGCACCGCGACGGGGGCGGCGAGTATGAAGCCGCGCGCCTCCAGTCCGACCACCTTGTCGGCACGGTGGCGGGCGCACAGCTCGGCGAAGGCGTCGGTGAGCGCACCGAAGGCCGCCGGGTCCGCCAGCAGCGGGGTGATGTCCTTGAACACCACGCCCGGCTGCGGATGGTCCGGTACGTCGCTGATCCGGCTGAGCAGCAGCTCCCGCAGCTCGGCGGGGGCGCTCATCGGCGCTTGCCCGACGGGCGGCCGCGTCCGCGGTTGCGGGAGGCGGGCTGGTGGCGCGGGCCGACGACCGCGGCGGCGCCGGAGTCGTCGTCGACCTCGTCCGCCGTGCCGGCTGCCCCGTCCTGCGGCTCCAGCTGGTCCTCGCCCTTGGCCGCGGCTGCGGCGCGCTTGGCCATGACCCGCTTGGCCAGCGCCTTGATCTGCGGCTCGCGGTTCTTCAGGTCGGCGACCAGCGGGGTCGCGATGAAGATCGAGGAGTACGCACCGGCGGCGAGACCGACGAACAGGGCCAGCGAGATGTCGTTGAGCATGCCCGCGCCCAACAGGCCGCCGCCGACGAAGAGCAGACCGGCGACCGGGAGCAGCGCCACCACCGTGGTGTTGATCGACCGCACCAGGGTGCTGTTGATCGAGCGGTTGGCGATCTCGCTGTAGGTGAAGCGGTTCTGCTTGGTGATGTCCTTGGAGGCTTCCTTGAGGCTGTCGAAGACGACGACCGTGTCGTAGAGGGAGTATCCGAGGATCGTCAGCAGACCGATGACAGTGCCGGGGGTGACCTCGAAGCCGACCAGGGCGTAGACGCCGACCGTGATCGTGAGGTCGTGGATCAGGGCGACCAGGGCGGCGAGCGCCATCCGCCACTCGAAGGCGATGGCCAGGTAGAGCACCACCAGGACCATGAAGATCCCCAGGCCCAGCCAGGCCTTGTTGGCGATCTCCTCACCCCAACTGGGGCCGACGAGCTGGGTGTTGACCTTCTCGACCGGGATGTTGAGGTCCTTGGCGAGCTCTTCCTGGACCGGCAGCGACTGCTGGGTGTCCAGCTCGCTGACCTGGATCCGCAGCCCGCCGTTGCCGAGCTTCTGCACCAAGGCCTGGTGGCCGGCCGCGGCCGACTCGGCGTGGTGCTGCGCCTGGGAGGAGGAGACGCTGGTCGGCGGGGTGGTGAAGACCGCGCCGCCGGAGAACTCGATGCCGAAGTTCAGGCCCCGCACCGCCAGGCCGACGATGGCCGCGATGGTGATCAGGATCGAGAGGCCGTACCAGATCTTCCGCTTGCCGATGAAGTCGTAGCCGACCTCACCGCGGTAGAGCCGGGCGCCGATGTTGCCGAGCTTGGACATCTCACGCCTCCTTCGTCTGGGTGGGGGCGGTGCGACGGCGACGCAGCGGCGGCTTGGCGCCCAGGCGCTTGGGGTCCAGACCGGACCAGGAGTGGCCGTCGGAGAAGAACTTCCGGCGGGCCAGCATCGTCATCAGCGGCTTGGTGAAGTAGAAGACCACCACGACGTCGAGGACGGTGGTCAGGCCCAGCGTGAAGGCGAATCCCTTCACCTTGCCGACGGTGACGATGAACAGCACCGCGGCGGCCAGGAACGACACGAAGTCGGAGACCAGGATCGTACGGCGAGCCCGCGGCCAGCCGCGTTCGACGGCCGGGCGCAGGGAACGGCCCTCGCGGACCTCGTCCCGGATGCGTTCGAAGTAGACGATGAACGAGTCGGCGGTGATACCGATGGCGACGATGGCGCCACAGACCGCTGGGAGGTTCAGCGCGAACCCGATGGCCGGGCCCAGCAGCGTCATGATCGCGTAGGTGAGGACCGCCGAGACGACGAGGCTCGCCAGCGCGACCAGCGCCAGGCCCCGGTAGTAGGCGACGAGGTAGATGACGACCAGTGCCAGGCCGATGGCTCCGGCGAGCAGGCCGGCGTGCAGCTGCTCACCGCCGAGCGCCGCGGTCACCGTGGTCTGGTCGACGATCTTGAACGAGAGCGGCAGGGCGCCGTAGGAGAGCATGTTCCCCAGGCTCTCGGCGGACTGCTGGGTGAAGCCGCCGGAGATGGTGGCGGCGCCGCCCGTGATGGCCTTGTCGACCGAGGGGTCGGAAACGACCTGGCCGTCCAGGACGATCGCGAACTGGTTCTGCGGCCGCTGCTTGGTGGCGAGCTTGCCGGTGACGTCAGCGAACCGCTTGCCACCGTCGGAGGTGAGGTCCATCTGGACGATCCAGCCCTGGCCGCTCTGGCTGTCGAAGACGGCCTTGGCGTCCTTGACGTCGGTGCCCTGGACACCGACCGGGCCGAGCACGTACTTCTGCGCGCCGTCGTCCTTGCAGGCCACGACCGGGTCGCCGGGCTTGGCGGCGGCGGCCTTCTGGCCGGCGACCGCACGGGCCTTCTTGGAGGAGCAGTCCAGCGCGTTCAGCTGCTTCTGCAGGGCCGGCGGAATCTGGTCACCGCCCGGGACGGGCGGTACCGGGGGCGTGGCGGGCTGCTTGGCCGGACCGGAGGGAGAGGGCTTCGCCGACGGCGCCTTCTTCAGGGCGTCCGTCACGGCGCGGCCCTGGGTGGTCGGCTTGGAGGACGGCGCCGTCGAGGACGAGGCGTGCTGCTGGCCGCCCTTGCCCTGGTCGCCGCCCTTGGCACCGGCGCCCTGGCCGCCCTTGCCCTGGGAGGGGCTGGGCTTGGGCTCGGGGGTCTTGGTGCCCACGGTGGTGGTCAGCACCGGACGGAAGCCGAGCTGGGCGGTGGTGCCGACCTGCTGACGGGCCTGCTTGGCGTCGGTGCCCCGGGGGATGTTCACCACGATGTGGTTGGTGCCCTGGGTCTGGACCTCGGTCTCCGCCACGCCGAGACCGTTGACCCGCCGGTCCATGATGTCGGCGGCGGTCTTCATGTTGGTCTCGTTGATCGCGTTGGGCTTGCCCGGCATGTTCTCGGCCTGGAGCGTGAAGCTCGTACCGCCGGCCAGGTCGATGCCTAGCCGGGGCGTGAGCGTCCCGGCGTAGAACATGCCTCCGATCAGCCCCGCCATCACGATCAGGACCAGGAGCAGAGTGCGGCCCGGATGCCCCTGGCTCGCGGGCGCCCTGCGGCCCTTTTTCGGTGCTGCCACCTTGTCGTTTCTCCCTGTCCAACCCCTCGGCCTGGGGTGTCGGTGTCGGCCGAGCGGCCACGAAGTCTTGTGGGGACCTGCCCCCGCCGGAGCCTAGACCGTCCAGGAACCGCGGTGCACGCCGTCACGCGCCCCGCGGTTCCGGGAAATGCCCTACTTGGCCTCGCCGCCGGCCTTCTTGTCGTCCTGAGCGGCGTCGGTGTCGGCCTTGGCGGTCTCGTCGGCGTCCGTGTCGGCCTTGTCGGCCGCGTCGGCCGGGGCCTCGGTCTTGCCCAGGTCGATCTTGTCGGCCTTGTCACCCGTTTCGGTGGCGGCGCCGGCGCTGTCGCCGGTCAGCGACGAGGCGTCGTCCGGAACGACCGGCTCGTCGGCGTGGATCGGGTCGGCACCGTCCAGGATGCGGTTGTACTCCTCGTCCGCGAGCACCGCGCCGATGGCGTTCTTGGCGTAGATGGCGTGCACGCCGGGGGCGACCTCCAGGAGGACGGTGTCCTCGTGGACTTCCTTGACGGTGGCGTACATGCCGCCGATCGTCCGGACGCCGGTGCCGGCCTGCATCTCATTGCGCATCTGCTGGGCCGCCTGCTGCTTCTTCTTGGCGGACCGCGTCATCAGGAACATGGCCCCGATGAGGACGATGAAGGGGAGGAGAGTCACGATACTCTTACTCACGGGACGGAAATCCTTCGCACGACCGCTGCTCCGCGGTCTCATATACGGGGGTCGGTATGCCGTCCGTACGGATGGCATCGGCGGAGTCTAAGCGCATCCCCACCAGTGGAACAACGCCCAGCATCGCACCGCAGTTCCTGACCGTGCGAGTCTCCGCGCCGTCACGGACCGAACAAGCCCTGCTGTCCGCTTGCTCCCGATTGGTTCTGTGGGGGAACCATACCGAGGTGAGCCCAGGCCGCGGGGGTGGCGACCCGGCCCCTGGGCGTCCTGGCGAGCAGCCCCTCCCGCACCAGGAACGGCTCGGCGACCTCCTCGACGGTCTCCCGCTCCTCCCCCACCGCGACCGCGAGGGTGGACAGGCCCACCGGGCCGCCCCCGAAGAGCTTGAGCAGGGCGGTGAGCACCGCCCGGTCGAGGCGGTCCAGACCGCGGGCGTCGACCTCGTAGACCCCGAGTGCCTGGGAGGCCACCTCGCGGGTGATCAGGCCGTCGGCCTTGACCTGGGCGAAGTCCCGGACCCGGCGCAGCAGGCGGTTGGCGATGCGCGGGGTGCCCCGGGAGCGGCCGGCGATCTCGGCGGCGCCCTCCGGCTCTATCTCGACGTCCAGCAGCCCGGCCGAGCGGTGGATCACGCGCTCCAGTTCGGCGGGGGCGTAGAACTCCATATGGGCGGTGAAGCCGAAGCGGTCGCGCAGCGGGGGCGGCAGCAGACCGGCCCGGGTCGTGGCGCCGACCAGCGTGAACGGCGGGAGGTCGAGCGGGATGGCGGTGGCGCCGGGGCCCTTGCCGACGATCACGTCGACCCGGAAGTCCTCCATCGCCATGTAGAGCATCTCCTCGGCGGGCCGGGACATCCGGTGGATCTCGTCGAGGAAGAGGACCTCGCCCTCCTGGAGGGAGGAGAGGATCGCGGCAAGGTCGCCGGCGTGCTGGATGGCCGGGCCGGAGGTGATCCGGATCGGGGCACCCATCTCGGCCGCGATGATCATCGACAAGGTGGTCTTGCCCAGGCCGGGGGCGCCGGACAGCAGGACGTGATCGGCGGTGGCGCCGCGGGCGCGGGCGGCGCGCAGCACCAGGTCGAGCTGCTCGCGCACCCGCTCCTGGCCCACGAACTCGCCGAGGTCCTTGGGCCGCAGCGCGGCCTCGACGGCGGTGTCCTCGCCGTCCGCGTCGGCCCCCACCAGCCGGTCGGGGCCGGCCGCTGCGGGGTCCTCGGCGGGCGGTGCGGTGTCGTCCCAGTTCACTGCGGATTGCCTCGTGGGGTCGGGGCGGCCGGGCCGCCTGGCTGGTCGTACGGTCGGGGGTCCCGTGGCGGAGCCGGGGCGGTCACCGGGCGCGGTTGAGGGTCTGCAGGGCGGCCTTGAGCAGCTGTGGCACCTGGGGCGCTGCGCCCTCGGCGAGCGCCGCCTCGGCCCGCGGGGCGACCGCGGCCACCGCCTCGTCCGCCTCCCGGGTGGCGTAGCCGAGGCCGATCAGCGCGGCCTGCAGCTGGTCGCGCCAGCCGGCCGCGGCCGCCGCGGCGCTGCCCGGCCGGCTGCTGCCCACCGGCTCGCCCAGCCGGTCCTTCAGCTCCAGCAGCAGCTTCTGCGCGCCCTTCTTGCCGATGCCGGGCACGGCAGTGAGGGCCTTCTCGTCACCGGTGGCGACGGCCAGCCGCAGGGCGTCGGGCGTGTGCACCGCGAGCATCGCCTGGGCGAGCCGGGGGCCGACGCCGCTGGCGGTCTGCAGCAGCTCGAAGGTCTGCCGCTCGTCGTCGTCCGCGAAGCCGTACAGCGTCAGCGAGTCCTCGCGGACGACGAGGGAGGTGGCGAGCTTGGCCGGCTGTCCGACGCGCAGCGCGGAGAGGGTGTTCGGCGTGCACTGGACGGCCATGCCGACGCCGCCGACCTCGACGACGGCGGTATCGGGGGCCAGGGCCGCGACCGGGCCGGAGACAAAGGCGATCATCGGGTGCCCTTCAGCGTGCGGACGGGAGCGGTGGAGCGGCGGGCGGCGGCCTGCGCCTGCTGGAGGCGGTTGACCGCGGGCGCGCGCCAGATGTGGCAGATGGCGAGGGCCAGGGCGTCGGCGGCATCGGCCGGCTTCGGTGGCGCGTCCAGCCGCAGCAGGCGCGTCACCATGGCGCCGACCTGGGCCTTGTCGGCCCGGCCCGAGCCGGTCACGGCCGCCTTGACCTCACTGGGGGTGTGCAGCGCGACCGGCAGGCCACGGCGGGCGGCGCAGAGCATGGCGACCGCGCTGGCCTGGGCGGTGCCCATGACCGTACGGACGTTGTGCTGGCTGAACACCCGCTCCACGGCGACGTATTCGGGGCGGTGGCGGTCCAGCCACTCCTCGATGCCGCGCTCTATCAGCACCAGCCGCTCGGCGATCTCGGCGTCGGCCGGGGTGCGGACGACACCGACGCCGGCCATCGTCAGGGGACGGCCGGCGACCCCCTCGACCACGCCGATCCCGCACCGGGTCAGCCCCGGGTCCACGCCCAGCACCCGCACGGCGCCCCCTTCCTCGGCCTTCCGCGGCCAACCGACAGACTGTTCGTGCAGGTTATCGGCTGCCACTGACAATGCGTCGGGAGCGCGGCGACGGCGGCGGAGGTCCGGCTGCGGCCACCGTACCGCTGCGCGGGAGCGGCACCCGGCCGGCGCCCGCCCGCCCGGTGACCGCGCACATGACACACGGCCCACCGGAGGGATCCGGCGGGCCGTGTGTGGTGGTCCGGGCGGGAGCCGTCAGGCGTCGACCTTGGCCATCACGTCGTCCGACACGTCGAAGTTGGCGAAGACGTTCTGCACGTCGTCGCTGTCCTCCAGCGCGTCGATCAGCTTGAAGATCTTGCGCGCGCCCTCTTCCTCCAGCTCGACCTGCATGGTCGGGACGAAGTTGGCGTCGGCGGAGTCGTAGTCGATACCGGCCTCCTGGAGGGCGGTGCGGACCGCGACCAGGTCGGTGGCCTCGCTGAGCACCTCGAAGGACTCACCGAGGTCGTTGACCTCCTCGGCGCCGGCGTCCAGCACGGCACCCAGCACGTCGTCCTCGGTCAGCTCACCCTTGGGGACGATCACCACGCCCTTGCGGTTGAACAGGTAGGAGACCGAACCCGGGTCGGCCATCGAACCGCCGTTGCGGGTCATGGCGACGCGGACGTCCGAGGCGGCGCGGTTGCGGTTGTCGGTGAGGCACTCGATGAGCACCGCGACACCGTTGGGGCCGTACCCCTCGTACATGATGGTCTCGTATTCGGCGCCGCCCGCCTCGAGCCCGGCACCGCGCTTGATGGCGGAGTCGATGTTCTTGTTGGGGACGGACTGCTTCTTCGCCTTCTGGACGGCGTCGAAGAGCGTCGGGTTGCCGTCGAGGTCGGCGCCGCCCATCCGGGCCGCGACCTCGACGTTCTTGATCAGCTTCGCGAAGAGCTTGCCGCGCTTGGCATCGATCACGGCCTTCTTGTGCTTCGTCGTAGCCCATTTAGAGTGGCCGGACATCCGCCTGTCTCCTTCGCGTAACCAACTTCTGAAACGAACGCCTTCGATCCTACCGGGGCTGGATCACCCGGTGTTACTCCGCCGAGGCACGCACCATGTCGACGAACAGGGCGTGCACCCGGTGGTCACCGGTGAGCTCCGGGTGGAACGACGTAGCGAGGACGTTACCCTGCCGCACGGCCACGGTGTGCCCGTCGTACGTCGCCAGCACCTCGGCCGCGGCGCCGACCGACTCGACCCAGGGCGCCCGGATGAACACGCCCTCGACCGGTCCGCCGTCGATGCCGGCGACGTCGATGGCGGCCTCGAACGATTCGTTCTGCCGCCCGAAGGCGTTACGGCGCACGATCATGTCGATGCCGCCGAGGGTCTCCTGGTCCTCGCGGGCGTCCAGCAGCTTGTCCGCGACCATGATCATGCCGGCGCAGGTGCCGTAGACCGGCCGGCCCGCCCGCACGAACGCGCGCAGCGGCTCCAGCATGCCGAAGACGACCGCCAGCTTCGACATCGTGGTGGACTCGCCGCCGGGAATGACCAGGCCGTCGATCTCGGCCAGTTCCTCGGGACGGCGTACCGGCTGCGCCTGGGCACCGGCGTCCGTGAGCGCCTTGACGTGCTCACGGACGTCGCCCTGGAGGGCCAGCACACCGATGGTGGGGGTGCTCATCTGCTGTCGTACGTCCTTACCAGCCGCGGTTGGCGTAGCGCTCGGCCTCGGGGAGGGTGTCGCAGTTGATGCCGACCATGGCCTCGCCCAGGTTGCGGGAGACGTCCGCGATGACCTTCGGGTCGTCGTAGAAGGTGGTGGCCTTGACGATCGCCGCGGCGCGCTTGGCGGGGTCACCGGACTTGAAGATGCCGGAGCCGACGAACACGCCCTCGGCGCCGAGCTGGCGCATCAGCGCGGCGTCGGCGGGGGTGGCCACACCGCCGGCGGAGAACAGCACGACCGGCAGCTTGCCCAGCTCGGCCACCTCCTTGACCAGCTCGAAGGGGGCGCGGAGCTCCTTGGCGGCGGCGTACAGCTCGTTGTTGTCACAGCCGCGCAGCTTGGCGATCTCGCCCTTGATCTGGCGCAGGTGGCGGACCGCCTCGACGACGTTGCCGGTGCCGGCCTCGCCCTTGGAGCGGATCATCGCGGCGCCCTCGGCGATCCGGCGGAGCGCCTCGCCCAGGTTGGTGGCACCACAGACGAAGGGGGTGGTGAAGGCCCACTTGTCGGAGTGGTTGACCTCGTCGGCCGGGGTGAGGACCTCGGACTCGTCGATGTAGTCCACACCGAGCGACTGCAGGACCTGGGCCTCGACGAAGTGGCCGATCCGGGACTTGGCCATGACCGGGATGGAGACCGCGTCGATGATGCCGTCGATCATGTCGGGGTCGGACATCCGGGCCACGCCGCCGTCCTTGCGGATGTCGGCGGGCACCCGCTCCAGGGCCATGACGGCGACGGCGCCCGCGTCCTCGGCGATCTTCGCCTCTTCGGGCGTGACGACGTCCATGATCACGCCGCCCTTGAGCTGCTCGGCCATACCGCGCTTGACGCGCGCGGTTCCGGTCTCGGGGTTCTGGGGCGTGGTGGGCGTGCTGGACACGGTGGGACCTCACTCAGTGCGGGTACTAGTGCGTGCCGACCACACAACCGTTTGTGAGGGGCCGGGGAAAAGGGCCAATTCAAGGCCGGTGGCTCGTGACGGCTGGGAAGTGGTCCGGTTCCGGGGCCGCGCGCCCTCGGCGCTCCGGTGCCCGGGCCGGGCAACGGGCCCGCGGGCGGCCGCTCAGTTCCCCGCCGAGCGGTCGTCCAGCACGGCCGGCGGCTCGTCGTCCATCTCGAAGGCCAGGGGGAACGGCGCGTGCCCGGCGAGCCGGAAGTACCGCACCACCCGGTGCCGGCGCACCGCGCGGGCGGCCCGTACGGCATCGTTGTGGAAGCGGCGGGCCATCGGGACGCGGCGCACCGCCGCGGTGAGTTCGGTGACCGTCTGCTCGCCGCCCGGGGCCTCCCGTACGGCCTCCAGCTGGCCCTCCTCGGCGAAGATGGCCCGCAGCGCCTGGCTCAGCTCGCTCTCGGCGACCTCACGGTGGTCCTCCTCGGCCTGCCGGGCCTCGTGCGCGGCCTGGTAGAGCACGATCGAGGCGGCAGGGTCCAGGACACCGGAAGTGCCCACCTCCTGGGCGACGGACGCGCGCCGCAGCAGCTGGGCGTCGAGCGCCGCGCGCGCCGCGTCGATGCGCGCGTGCAGACGGTCGAGACGGCCGGCGGTCCAGCTGAGGTAGATGCCGATGAGGACGATCGCGGCGGCGATCCAGATGAACGTGGTCACGCGGGGGCACGTTACCCGTCCGCCGGCGGGGACGGCGCCGCCCCGCCCGCCGGCGACCGGCCCGCCGCGCGGGGCGGCCGGATACCGGAGCGCCCGACGGCGGCGGGCACGCGGTCAGCCGCGGGCGTCAGTCCTTGGCCGGCCAGCGGCGGCCCCGGAGTCCGACCCGCTCGTCGGCGGCCACCGAGGCGGCGCCGGCGGTGACCGTCTCGTAGACGGCGAGGATGTCCGCGCCGACCGTGGACCAGTCGAAGCGGCGGACGTGGCGGGTGCCGCGCTCGCGCAGCTCGGCGAGGCGGGCGGGGTCTCCCAGGAGCCGCACCGCGGCGGCGGCCAGGGCGTCGGCGTCCTCGTTGGCGAAGAGCTCCCCGGCCTCGCCCTGGTCCAGGACCTGGGCGAACGCATCGAGGTCGCTGGCCAGTACGGGGGCGCCCGCCGACAGCGCCTCCACCAGGATGATGCCGAAGGACTCGCCGCCCGTATTGGGGGCGACATAGACGTCGACGCTGCGCAGCAGGCGCGCCTTGTCCTCGTCGGTGACCATGCCGAGGAACTCCACCCGGTCGCGGAGCTCGGCGGGCAGCCCGGCCACCGCTTCCTCCTCATCACCACGGCCGGCGACCAGCAGACGGGCGTCCGGCACCTCGGCGAGGATCTTCGGCAGCGCCTTCATCAGGACTGGCAGGCCCTTGCGCGGCTCGTCGATCCGGCCGATGAAGCCCAGGGTGCGCCCCTGCCACTCGGCCTTGGCCTTGGCGCGGGCGAAGAAGTCGACGTCCACGCCGTTGGGGATGACCACCGCATCGCCGCCGAGGTGTTCCACCAGCGTGCGGCGGGCATACTCGCTGACCGCGATCCGGGCGCTGATCTTCTCCAGCGCGGGCTGCAGGATCGGATAGGCGGCGATCATCGCCCGGGAGCGCGGGTTGGAGGTGTGGAAGGTCGCCACGATGGGGCCCTGGGCGGCCCAGCAGGCGAGCAGGCCGAGCGACGGGGAGGCCGGCTCGTGGATGTGGATGACGTCGAACCCGCCGTTCTGCAGCCAGCGGCGGACCCGGGCCGCGGACAGGAAGCCGAAGTTCAGCCGGGCCACCGAGCCGTTGTACGGCACGGGCACGGCGCGGCCGGCGGAGACGACGTACGGGGGCAGCGGGGTCTCGTCGTCGGCCGGGGCCAGCACGGAGACCTCGTGGCCGAGGCGGATGAGGTGCTCGGCCAGGTCGCGGATGTGGAACTGCACCCCGCCGGGGACGTCCCAGGCGTACGGGCAGACGATGCCGATCTTCACGACGTCTCCTCGCGGGGCTCCAGATCGGCCAGCCACAGGCGCTGCAGCATGTGCCAGTCGGCGGGGTGGTCGGCGATGCCGGCGGCGAAGGTGTCGGCGAGGACCTGGGTCATCCGGGCCGCCTGCTCGGTGCGGGTACCGGCCTCGGGCACCTCGATCTCGGGGTGGACCCGGCCGCGCATGACGGAGGTGTCGTCGTACCAGAGGGTGACCGGCAGCAGCATCGCGCCGGTCTGCAGGGCGAGCAACGCGGGACCGGCCGGCATCTTCGTCTCCTCCCCGAAGAACGTGACGGGGATGCCGGAGCTGGAGAGGTCACGGTCGGCGACCAGGCAGACCAGGCCGCCGGCCCGCAGCCGGCGAGAGAGGGTGCCGAAGGCGGCGCCGCCGGTGTGCGGCAGCACCTCCATGCCCAGGGACTCGCGGTGGGCGACGAAGCGGTCGTAGACGGACTCCGGCTTCAGGCGCTCGGCGACCGTGGTGAAGGGGGTGTTGAGCTTGGTGGTGACCCAGACGCCGGCGAGGTCGTAGTTGGCCATGTGCGGCAGGGCCAGGATGACGCCGCGGTCGCTGCGCAGGCCGTCGGTCAGGTGGTGCACGTCCTCGGGGGCGAAGGCGGTCCTTATCCGCTCCTTGCTCCAGTCCGGCAGCCGGAAGGACTCCATCCAGTAGCGCATGTACGAGCGCATCCCGGCCTGCGAGAGCTCTGCCAGATGCTGGGAGGAAGCGTCCGGGAGCACCCGGGCGAGGTTCGCCTCCAGCCGCTTCACGCCCTTGCCGCGCCGCTTCCAGACGGTGTCGGCGATCTTCCGGCCGAGGCGTGCGGCGGCGCCTTCGGGCAGCTTCCGCACGGCGCTCCAGCCCAGGCCGTAGAGCACCCCGGTGAGCTTCTCGGTATCGATCGGACCGGTCCTGCGCTTCATACGCTGTTCCCCCCTTGTGCCATGGCGGCGTCGGCCTCCGCCGACTCCCGGCGCACCGTCACCACGCGCTGGCCGAGCGTGACGGCGCTTCCGACGGCGACGATCCACAGTGCGACCGGCAGCAGGACCTCGACGCCCGGGACCCCGAACGCGTGCAGCCCCGACAGACCGCAGGCCACCAGCGTGATCACCAGCCGCTCGGCGCGCTCCACCAGGCCATTGACGTCCACCGGCAGCCCGATCGCCTCCCCGCGCGCCTTGGTGTACGAGACCACCTGGCCGCTGGCCAGGCAGAAGATCGCCATCGCGCAGAGCAGCAGGCTGTCGCCGCGCCCCGCGTACCACAGGGCCAGCCCGCCGAAGATCGCCGAGTCGGCGACCCGGTCGAGGGTGGAGTCCAGGAAGGCGCCCCAGCGGCTGGAGCGGCCCAGTTGCCGTGCCATGTTGCCGTCGACGAGGTCGGAGAAGACGAACAGGGTGATGACGACCGTGCCCCAGAAGAGCTCGCCCTGCGGGTAGAAGATCAGCGCACCGGCCACCACGCCTCCGGTCCCGACGAGAGTGACCGCGTCCGGGCTGACGCCGATACGGATGAGCAGGGCGGCGAACGGCGTGAGAACACGCGTGAAGAACGCACGCGCGTACTTGTTCAGCATGGCCTTCCCGGAGGTCGATATGGGCCGCGCGGTCAAGGGGCCACCGGCTGGCCCATCGTAGCCACGCGGTCCCGGGCCGCCGCGAAGGCATCGCGGCGCGGGGTGCAGGTGGCAAGCCCGGGGCCGGCAGCGCGGGTGCAGGCGGCAAGCCCGGGGCCGGCAGCGCGGGTGCAGAGGGAGGCGCGGGGCTGCCCCCGCGCGCTTCCCGGCGCGCGGGGCGGGGCCCCGCGCCCGCGGGGAGGGCGTTCCGGTGCGCCACGTATGGACGCGGCATGACCGCGGTGGAAAGCTCGAATCACCGCAAAGTGTCGACCTGGAGGCGAGACACATGAGCGAGAAGACGCGTACACACCCGGGAGCCGCCGGAAGGGCACCAACGGCCGGCCGGCCCACGGCCCTGCGGAATGTGGTGCTGGTCGGCCACAGCGGATCGGGAAAGACCACCCTGGTCGAGGCGCTGGCACTGGCGTCCGGCGCGGTCAACCGGGCCGGACGGGTCGAGGACGGCGGCTGTCTGTCGGACTACGACGAGATCGAGCACCGCCAGCAACGCTCCGTACAGCTCTCCCTGGTCCCGGTGGACTGGGGCGGAGTGAAGATCAATATCCTGGACACCCCCGGATACGCCGATTTCGTCGGGGAACTCAGGGCCGGTCTGCGCGCCGCGGACGCGGCCCTTTTCGTTGTCTCGGCGGCCGACGGCGTGGCCGGCGCGACCCGTATGGTCTGGGACGAGTGCGCCGCCGTCGGTATGCCGCGCGCCCTGGTCGTCACGCACCTGGAGGCGTCCCGCGCCGACTTCGACGAGATGACCGAGCGGTGTCGGAACGCCTTCGGCGGTGAGGACCCGGACGCGGTGCTGCCGCTCTACCTCCCGCTGTACGGCACGCCGGGCGCCGACGGCCACGCCCCCGTGCACGGCCTGATCGGCCTGCTCTCCCAGCGGGTCTTCGACTACTCCTCCGGTGAGCGCACCGAGCGCGAGCCGACCGCCGAGGAGCTGCCGCGGATCGAGGAGGCCCGCAACCGCCTGATCGAGGGGATCATCGCCGAGAGCGAGGACGAGTCCCTGATGGACCGCTACCTCGGCGGCGAGGAGATCGACATCAAGACCCTGATCGGCGATCTGGAGACGGCGGTCGCCCGCGGCACCTTCCACCCGGTGCTGGCCGCCGCCCCGGCCCCCGACGGCGGCAAGCAGGGGCTGGGCACGGTGGAGCTGCTGGAGCTGATCACCGGCGGCTTCCCGACCCCGGCGGAGCGCGAGGCGCCCGCGGTAACCAGTCCGGACGGCGCCCCGCGCCCGGCGCTCGGCTGCGATCCCGACGGCCCGCTGGCGGCCGAGGTGGTCAAGACCTCCTCCGACCCGTACGTGGGACGGATCTCGCTGGTACGGATGTTCTCCGGGACCCTGCGGCCGGACGAGACGGTGCACGTCTCGGGCCACGGCCTGGAGGACCGGGGGCACGAGGACCATGACGTCGACGAGCGGGTCGGCGCGCTGACCGCCCCGTTCGGCAAGCAGCAGCGTCCCCTGCCGCAGGCGGTCGCGGGCGATCTGGCGTGCGTGGCGAAGCTGACCCGCGCCGAGACCGGCGACACCCTCTCCGACAAGGACGCGCCGCTGCTGATGGAGCCCTGGTCGATGCCCGACCCACTGCTGCCGGTCGCGATCCAGGCGCACAGCAAGGCCGACGAGGACAAGCTCTCGCAGGGGCTGGCCCGGCTGGTGGCCGAGGACCCGACGATGCGGCTGGAGCACAACCAGGACACGCACCAGGTGGTCCTGTGGTGCCTGGGCGAGGCCCACGCCGATGTGGCACTGGAGCGGCTGCGCACCCGCTACGGCGTGCAGGTCGACACCGTCGCCCACAAGGTGTCGCTGCGGGAGACCTTCGGCGAGGGCGCCGCGGGCCGCGGGCGGCACGTCAAACAGTCCGGCGGGCACGGCCAGTTCGCGATCTGCGAGATCGAGGTGGAACCGCTGCCGGGCGGCTCCGGCATCGAGTTCGTGGACAAGGTCGTCGGGGGCGCGGTGCCCCGGCAGTTCATCCCGTCCGTGGAGAAGGGCATCCGGAGCCAGGCCGCCCGCGGGGTCGCCGCCGGGCATCCGCTCGTCGACATCCGCGTCACCCTGCTCGACGGCAAGGCGCACTCGGTCGACTCCTCGGACGCCGCGTTCCAGACGGCCGGCGCCCTGGCGCTGCGCGAGGCGGCCGCCGGCGTCCGGATCGACCTCCTCGAACCGGTCTGCGAGGTCAGTGTGATGGTTCCGGACGACTTCGTCGGCCCGGTGATGAGCGATCTCTCCGGGCGCCGTGGGCGGGTGGTGGGCACCGAACAGTCGGGCGCCGGCCGTACGGTCATCCGGGCCGAGGTGCCGGAGATCGAGATCGACCGGTACGCCGTCGATCTGCGCTCCCTTTCGCACGGAAGTGGACGGTTCTCGCGCGTTCCACTTCGGTACGAGCCGATGCCACCCCAACTCGCCGCGAAACTGCGGGAAGAGACGGCGAACGGCGGTTAGCCGACGCTCCGTCAACCCCCGTCCGGCCGCTGTCCGGCTCAACTCCCTTGGGCTGGACGGCGGCTGTACGCTGAGGGACCTGTCGTGGATTCGCCGTTCTGCGGCAGGACGCGAGGTCACGGACGCACACGAGGTGTGCGGTCATGGGAAGCCGGGAAGAGCCGCATCATCCGATGCGAGGGGTGTGGGGGCGATAGTGGCAGACGGCTTTGACTTCAGCCCAGGTGCGCAGGTGCCGCTCTCGGGGAGCGCCGGACAGACCGCCGCGACCCAGGCGCTGGCCTCCGCCGCCTATCGGGACTGCAAGATCTCCAAGATCACCGAGGCGGACTCCGAGACCGGCAAGTCCACGATCAAGAAGCCCAAGCTGTCGCTGTTTCAGCCCAACCTCGGCGAGGCCTTCTCGCGCGCCGTACAGGTGCGGATGCTCGGCGGCGGCCGCGCCGCGCTCATCCAGTCGTTCGGCACCGAACCGCAGACCATCGTCGAGCACTGCCTGTCGGCGACCCGTATCCGCAAGCAGCGGGACGCCAAACTCACCGTGCTGATGGTGCTGTTCGGGCTGCTGTTCCTGCCGGGGGTGCTGCTGTGGCTGGGCGCCTTCCAGCTGCGCAAGATGCTCTCCAAAGACGGCGAGGGCAAGGGACTCTCGCTGCTGGGCGCGGTGCTGCTGACCGTGCTCGCCGGGCTGGCCCTGCTCTTCATGTTCAAGCTGCCGCTGACCGGCTTCTGGCCGATGTACGCCCGCGCCATGCTCGTCGCCCCGGTGATCGGCTGGTGGCTGGCCAAGCAGATCTGCGAGCGGACCGCGGTGGCGATGCGGGAGTCCTGGAAGGGCCTGCTGGAGGGCGGCGGGGTGGCCGCCAAGATCCCCGAGGCGGTACCGCAGGACCCGAACCAGACCGCCGCCGAGACCCTCCGGCAGAATCTCGCCAAAATCTCCGCCGAGCAGAGCAGCAATGTGGTCTTCTACGCCGGCCCCAAGGGGATACTCGGCATGGGCACCCGCTGGGGCAGCTGGCAGCTCGCCGAGGAGCTCACGCCCGCCCGGGAGGGCACCGAGATCAACCCGTTCCGCAGCTGGGACGTGATCCGGGCGATCCACGACCGGCTGCGGCTGCTGGAGCGCAGCCCGCTGCACACCGGCGGCTTCCCCACCCCCTCGGTACGCCACTGGATCGTCTCGCCGGTCGGGGAGAAGGCCGCCGCGGTGACCCGCCCCGAGGGCACCCATGTCGAGGCGTACCAGATCCGCGGGCACGAGATAGAGCGGATCTGCAACGAGCAGCAGTTCGGCAGCGGCAACCGCCACTACCTGGGCGTGCAGTTCGTGCTGTGGGACGGGCAGTTGGTGATCACCCTGATGATCACCGTCACCGTGCTGCACGAGACGCTGCGCATCGAGGTCACCGGCCACGCCCTCGGCCCGGTCAACGGGCTGTTCACCTCCAAGCCCGAGCCGAAGACCAAGGAAGTCGCCAAGGTCGTCAAGTTCTGGGAGACCAGGACCCAGCACCTGCCGCTGATCGAGCCGCAGGAGGTGGTCCGGCTCGCCGCCCGCGCCCCGCTGACCTGGTTCCCGCCGGTGTTGGACTTCCTCGGCGGCAAGCTGACCCTGCCCGAGCCGTTCGGCCTGCGGCACGTGTGGGCGGACAAGCCCTGGCGCCACCGCTTCATGGCCGATGACGCGCTGCGCGCCGCGACGCCGGTGCTGCGCACGGTCCACGCCGCCGCGATGAGCGTCCTCAAGGACAACGGCGTGAACACCGAGCGCTTCACCAACCGCTCGCTGGTGCTCAGCGGCATGATCCAGGGCGCCGAGCCGGGGAAGGCCGACGAGTACAACGCCTAGTTGTGTTGTTCGGAGCGTCCTAGGCGCCCAGGACGGTCGCCCACGTGCCAGGACCGCGCACCTGGGCGTGCAGGCCCCGGCCGCGCGGCCGGGGCCGCCGGCTACCGGAAGATGCCGGTGTGCCCCAGCGAGTACCGGCCGGGCTGGGGGTACACCGCCAGGCCGTGCGGGCCCTGGCCGACCGGGATCTTGGCGAGGGTCTTGCCGGTACGGGTGTCCAGCGCGTAGACCTCCGAGTTGTAGCGGCCGGAGAGCCACAGGACCTTGCCGTCGGTGGACAGTCCGCCCATGTCGGGGCTGCCGCCGCCGCGGATGTGCCACTTGTCGACGAGCTTGCCGGTCTTGAAGTCGAGCAGGGAGATGGAGCCCTCGCCGCGGTTGGAGACGTACATGTACCGCGAGTCGCGGCTGACGTAGAGGCCGTGGGCGCCCTTGCCGGTCGCCATCAGCTTGGGCCGGTCGAACCGGTCGCCGTTCATGACCCAGATGCCGTCCGCCATCATGTCGGCGATGTACCAGGTCCGGCCGTCCGGCGAGATCTTGACGTCCTGTGGCATCGCCCCCTCGAACGGCAGCTTCTCCTGGCCGATGACCTTCATCTTCTCGGTGTCGACCTTCAGCAGCTCACCGGAGAACTCGCAGGAGACGATGAAGTACCGGCCGTCCGGCGAGAAGTCCGCGTGGTTGACCCCGGCACAGTTGACCGGGAGGGTCTTGCGGACCTCCATGGTGTGTGGGTCGCGGAAGACCAGCTGCCGGTCCATCGACGCCATCACCACGGCGTACTTGCCGTTGGGCGTGAAGTAGAGGTTGTACGGGTCGTGGACGTTCACCGGCTTGCCCGCCTTGCCGGTGGCCGGGTCGATCGGGGTGAGGTCGTGCCCCCGGTTGTTGTTGACCCACAGCGTCTTCAGGTCCCAGGAGGGCACCACGTGCTGCGGCTGCACCCCGACCGGGATGGTCTCGATGACCTTGTACGTCTTCGGGTCGATCACGCTGACCGTGTCGGAGCCGGTGTTGGGGACGTAGATCCGCGCCGGGTAGTCCTTGACCTGTGGTGCGAGCCGGCCGGGGCGGTCGGCCGCGTAGAGGTCGTGCGCGTCGAGCAGCGGCGGCATCCCGGGCAGGCCCGGCTTGGCGGCCTGCACCGGTGCGCGCTCGACCGGCCGGGAGCTGCGCGCGGAGGGCTCGGTGCCGCCAGCGCAGCCGGCCGCCGCCAGCGCACCGGCCGCGGTGAGCAGTGCCGCCACCCGGCGGCGCCGGGCCCGCCCCGGGGCGCGTCTCGTGGAATCGGTACGGTTCCGGTCAGCCATCACGTCACCAGCTCCGTTGTCGTCACCGCGCGCAGACCGCGCCGGCGAAGGCCGTCGAGGATCGGGGGCAGCGCGGCCACCGTGCCGGCGTGCCCGAGGTGGAGGCTCACGACCGAGCCCGGCCCGACCGCTTCCAGGACCGTGCGCTGGACGGCCGGGGCTCCGGGGTCGGTCGCGTCGAGGGAGTCCAGGTCGTAGGAGAGGACGTGCGGGTACCCGGCCCGACGGGCCAGCGCGGCCACCTGGTCCGTGGCCCGCCGGGCCTGCGAGGGCCGGAACCAACTGCCGATGGTGCCGGTGAGCCGGCGCAGCCGGTCGGCACAGCCGATGATCTCGGCGTACGCCTCGGCGGCCGGAAGGGCGCAGACATTCCGGTGGTGCAGGGTGTGGTTGCCCAGCTCATGGCCGCCGTCGAGGATCCGGCGGGCCATCGCGGGCTGGTCGTCGAGCCAGCTGCCGACGGCGAGCACGGTGATCCGGGCGCCGGCCCGTTCGGCCTCGCCCAGCAGGGCGGTCGCCAGCCGGGGGTCGCCCGCGCCGTGGAAGGTGAGCGCCACCGCGCGGCGGTTCCGTGGCCCGTGCTCGATCTGTACCGGCAGGCCCGGCGCCCTGGTGGGAGGCCGGGCGACGTGTGCGGGGGCCTGCCGGTCCCGGCCCGCCCCGGCAGGGCTGGGGCCGGCGGCGGTCCGTACGGGGCCGGAGTCCTCGTCCCGGTGCGGGTCGCAGCCCGTCACCAGCGCTCCGGCTGCCGCGGCCGAGGCGGCCGCGCGCAGCACGGAGCGACGATCCAGTGAAGTCACCACCCCATTAGAGAGGCAACTAATCCGAATTAGGGCGATATGCCCTATTCATCCGGTGCGTGTCGCCCCGAACTCCACGCCGGGCGACCGTCGGCGGCCGCTATGCGGGCCAGGCTTCGGCCAGCATCGCCCGGGTGTCGGCCAGGAGCTGGGGCAGCACCTTGGTGTGCCCGACCACCGGCATGAAGTTGGTGTCGCCGCCCCAGCGCGGGACGACGTGCTGGTGGAGGTGGGCCGCGATGCCCGCGCCGGCCACCGTGCCCTGGTTCATCCCGATGTTGAAGCCGTGCGCCCCGGACGCGGTGCGCAGCGCGGTCATCGCCCGCTTGGTGAACTCCGCCAGCTCCAGCGTCTCCGCGGCGGTCAGCTCGGTGTAGTCCGCGACATGCCGGAACGGGACCACCATCAGATGGCCGCCGTTGTACGGGTACAGATTCAGCACCGCATAGACGTACTCACCGCGCGCGAGCACGAGGCCGTCCTCGTCCGACTTCGCGGGGATGGTGCAGAACGGGCAGCCGTCGCCGGCCCCCGGACCGGTCGGCTTGTTCTCGCCCTGGATGTAGGCCATCCGGTGGGGCGTCCACAGGCGCTGGAAGGCGTCCTGGGTGCCTACTCCGATCTGCTGTTCCGGCTCGCTTGTCATACGGGCCAGCATATGGCGTAGCCCCTCGGCAGCGTGTCGTTGGGGCACCGACCACCGGCCCCTCGGCGATGCTGTGGCCGTGGACAGACAAGCGCGGCTGCAGCGGTGGGAGCGGGACCGGGACCCGTACCTGTTCGCCGCCTCCCTGCTCTTCCTGACCTCGTACGCGGTGCGGGTCCTGGACACCGGCCTCTCCCCCGGCTGGTGGCTCTTCTGGACGATCGTCACCTACCTGACCTGGAGCCTGTTCGTCCTGGACTATCTGGCCCGGCTGCTGCTCAGCGACGACCGGCGGCACTTCATCCGCACCCGCTGGCTGGACCTGATCGTCACCGTGCTGCCCCTGCTGCGGCCGCTGCGGATCGTCGACATGCACGACCGGATGCTGCGCCGCAGAGGCCATCCGCGGCTGCCTTTGGAGGCCCGGGTGATGACCTACGCCGGGCTGACCTCGCTGCTCCTGGGCTTCGCGGCCAGCCTGGCGGTCTACCACGACGAGCGCGCCGCGCCCGGCGCCAACATCCGCACCTTCGGCGACGCGGCGTGGTGGGCCGCCTCGACCCTGACCACGACCGGCTACGGCGACGCCACCCCGGTCACCACCCGCGGCCGCTGGATCGCGGTGGGGCTGATGTTCGTCGGAGTGGCCCTGGTCGGCGCGGTGGTGGGCTCGTTCTCGTCCTGGCTGATGCGGAGGTTCCGCCAGGACGGCGAGGCATGAGCAGGCCCCGGGGAGCCGGTCGCTCCCCGGGGCCGCACGCTCGGTGCACCGGCGTCACACCTCGACGCGGCGCTCCACCACATCGAGGAGCTCGGCGATCGCCTCGTCCCGCGGGATGCCGTTCTTCTGCGACCCGTCGCGGTAGCGGAAGGAGACCGCACCGGCCGCCATGTCCTCATCACCCGCGAGGACCATGAACGGAACCTTGGCCTTCTGGGCGTTACGGATCTTCTTCTGCATCCGGTCCGACGAGGCGTCCACCTCGATGCGCAGCCCCTTGGCCTTCGCCTGGGCGGCGAACTCCTCCAGGTACGGGACATGCGCGTCGCCGATCGGGATGCAGGTCGCCTGGACCGGCGCCAGCCACGCTGGGAAGGCGCCCGCGTAGTGCTCCAGCAACACCGCGAAGAACCGCTCGATGGAGCCGAACAGCGCGCGGTGGATCATGACCGGGCGCTGCTTGGTGCCGTCCGCCGCGGTGTACTCCAGCTCGAACCGCTTGGGCTGCTGGAAGTCGACCTGGATGGTCGACATCTGCCAGGTACGGCCGATCGCGTCCTTGGCCTGCACCGAGATCTTGGGGCCGTAGTACGCGGCGCCACCCGGGTCCATCACCAGCTCCAGGCCCTGCTTCTCGGCGGCCTGGCGCAGGGTCTCGGTGGCCTCGGCCCACTCCTCCGGCTCGCCGATGAACTTCTCGGAGTCGTCGCGGGTGGACAGCTCCAGGTAGAAGTCCGACAGGCCGTAGTCGCGCAGCAGGTCCAGCACGAAGGTCAGGAGCGAGTCCAGCTCCTCGGGCATCTGCTCCTTGGTGCAGTAGATGTGGGAGTCGTCCTGGGTGAAGCCCCGCGCACGGGTGAGGCCGTGCACCACGCCGGACTTCTCGTAACGGTAGACCGTACCGAACTCGAAGAGCCGCAGCGGCAGTTCGCGGTAGGAGCGACCGCGCGCCTGGAAGATCAGGTTGTGCATCGGGCAGTTCATCGCCTTGAGGCGGTAGTCCTGCCCCTCGAACTGCACGGGCGGGAACATCGCGTCCGCGTAGCTCGGCAGATGGCCCGAGATCTCGAAGAGCTTCTGCTTGGAGATGTGCGGGGTGTTGACGAACTCGTAGCCCGACTCCTCGTGCCGCTTGCGGGCGTAGTCCTCCATCACCTTGCGGACCACGCCGCCCTTGGGGTGGAAGACGGCCAGGCCCGAGCCGAGGACCTCCGGGATGGAGAACAGGTCCAGCTCGGCGCCGAGCTTGCGGTGGTCGCGCTTCTCGGCCTCGGCGAGGAACTCCAGGTACGCCTTGAGCTCGTCCTTGGTGGGCCAGGCGGTGCCGTAGATCCGCTGCAGCTGCTTGTTCTTCTCGCTGCCGCGCCAGTACGCGGCGGCCGAGCGCATCAGCTTGAACGCGGGGATCACCCGGGTACTGGGCAGGTGCGGACCACGGCACAGGTCCTTCCAGCACAGGTCGCCGGTCTTGGCGTCGACGTTGTCGTAGATGGTCAGCTCGCCGGCACCGACCTCGGCGGACGCGCCCTCGGCGGCCTCCGCGGCGGAGCCCTTCAGCCCGATCAGCTCGAGCTTGTACGGCTCCTGTGCCAGCTCCTCGCGCGCGGCGTCGTCGCTGACCGGCCGGCGCACGAACCGCTGCCCGCGCTTCTGGATCTCCTGCATCTTCTTCTCGATGCGCTTGAGATCGTCCGGGTGGAAGGGGGTCTCGACGTCGAAGTCGTAGTAGAAGCCGTCCTTGATCGGCGGGCCGATGCCGAGCTTGGCCTCCGGGAACAGCTCCTGCACGGCCTGCGCCATCACATGCGCGGTCGAGTGCCGCAGGATGTTCAGACCGTCGTCGGAGGTGATCTCGACGGGCTCGACCACATCGCCGTCGGCGACCTCGTACGCCAGGTCCTTCAGCTCCCCGGCCACCCGCGCGGCCACCACACTGCGCTCGCCCTGGAAGAGGTCGGCGGCCGTAGTGCCCGTGGTCACCACGCGTTCTTCCCGCTCGGAATCGCGTGGAATGGTCACACGGACGTCTGACACCGGTCTCTCCTGACTCATGTCTCTTCGCATCAGCGATTGCTGCGCAGCCGAATCGTACCGATCCCGCCCGCCCGACCGCGAAACGGTTTCCCCCGGCCCCGACTACTCCTCGCCCAGTGGTCCGCCGCACGCCTCCTCGAAGAAGTCGAGATTCTCCTGGAGCGACTTCAGCAGCCGGTCCCGCTCGGCCTCGTCGACCTGTACGGGGGTGACGTCGTGCCCGCCGGTGATCCGGCGGAAGCCGCCCCGGCTCTCCAGCCGCCCGCTGACCCGTATCGGCAGCCCGACCAGGTGGGCGTGCCCGGCGATCCGGTAGTCCTCCTCCCCCAGCGCGACCCGTACCTGTCCCACATCGGCCCCGGAGATCACCCGCAGCCGGACCGCCCCGGGACCCCCAGGCCGCTCCCGGCGCATCCGTACGACCGTGCCGGTCACCCGCACCGGCAGCGACGGCTCGGCACGGACGTAGCGCTGGGCGGCCTGCTGAAGGGCGGGCAGGTCGCCGGGCGAGAACTCGACCGGCTCGGGGCGCAGCGGGCACCCGGCCGGCGCGCCGGCCGCCGGTGACCAGCCGACCGCGATCCGCACGCCTTCCGCGTCCCGCACCAGCGCGAGCAACGCCTGCGCCAATTCGTGGCAGGCCCCCAGCCCGACGGCCGCGTCGAAGGCCTCCATACCGCCGGTGGCCCGTTGGTAGTCGGTGGCGTCGCGGACCGCGTGCAGGGCCCGCTGCAGCCCGGCCACCGCTCCGCGTCCCCCGCTCACCGGGACGAACGCGGTCAGCCGCCGCCCGGCCGTCACCGGGCCGACCAGCACCCGGCCCAGGAACGCCTCGGCCTGCCGGCGGTGCCTGGCGCCGTGGTAACCGGCCCGTCCGTACGTCCCCAGAGCCCCAGCCACCAGCATCGAACGGGCCGCGCCGCGCAGGTGCTCCTGCGCCGCCCAGTGCGCGGCCCCGGAGCCGCCGTCGGGCACCTCGCGCTCCCAGCGCACCTCATCGCTGGGCACCGCCAGCCCCATCAGTACCTCGCGCGCCGAGGGCGCGGCGCTGCGCGCCAGCGCGGCCAGCGCCTCGGCGAGCAGCTCGGGGCTGTCGGGGAAGCGGCGGTCGTGCGGTACGAGCAGGCTGGTCCCGCTCGCCGCGCCGGGCGGGGTCCAGCGGGCGTAGTGGCCGGTGGCCCCGCCGCGGCGGCGCCAGCCGTGCCGGGCGAGCAGCGCGCCGAGCACCGCCGGGTCGGTCCGCGCGGGGTCCGGGAGCCGGGCGTCGGGTTGCTCGGTGGGCCGGTCCATCAGGGTCTCCCTCCCGCCCCGACCCGGGTCATGATCTCGCAGAGCGCCCGGTCGTCGAAGATCCGCGCGGTGGGGATCCGCACGGTGGTCCTGCGCCGGCCGGTCACCGGGTGGCCGGCCAGGTTGATCCAGTAACAGCAGTGCCGCAGTTCGAGCCGGTCGTGGGAGACCCGCAGCCAGTCCTCCTGGGTCCGCGGCACCAGCATCACGACCAGGATCTTGTGCACCGATACGGGCGTCCGGGCCAGCTTCACCAGATGGTCGTTGTCCAACGTGAACGCGAAGGTGGGCCCCGGCGGGCGCGGGGCGGTCTGGTAGGTGCACTTGAGCTGCACCTTGATGGTGACCTCGTCGTCGACGGTGTGTCCGGGCGCGCCATGGCTGACGTGCCAGTCGATTCCGTTGTCCGGGAAGGGCTGTGCCAGGGAGCACCCGGAAGCGGCGGCGACCGCATGGAGGTAGCCCACCTGCAGGGTCTCCATACAGGCCGTCGTGGCGAGTCCGCCGCGCTGCGGAGTGGTCCGCCCCGGCAGCAGCCCGCCCGGTTCGGGCTGCGCGAGCGTCATCGCGGAGCTGCCTTCCGGGCGGTGCGGTGCGGTGCGTTCGGTTCACCCTGGTTGTCTCCGCGTCAAGTGGTCCGCAAACCAGGACGGTTCGACCACCGTGCGGCTCGGGTATCACCAGCTCGGGTGATGCGCGTTGCCATCCCCCCTACGGCCGGGAGGAGTTGGGATGATGCCGTGCTGGTTTGACGGACCGCTTGCCGCCTTCGACACCGAGACGACGGGCATCGACGTGGAGCGGGACCGTATCGTCTCGGCGGCGCTGGTGGTGCAGGAGACCCCGCGCTCGGCGCCCCGCATCACGCGCTGGCTGGTCAATCCCGGCGTGGAGATACCGGAGGCCGCGACGGCGGTGCACGGTCTGACGGCCGACCACCTCGCCCGACACGGCCGCTGGCCGGCGCCGGTGATGGAGGAGATCGCCCGGGCCCTGGCCGCCCAGTCGTTGGCCGGCCGGCCGCTGGTGGTGATGAACGCCCCGTTCGACCTGACGCTGCTGGACCGCGAGTTGAAGCGCCACCGCGCCCGCTCGCTCGACGCCTATCTGGGCACGCACCCGCTGCGCGTCCTGGACCCCCGGGTGCTGGACAAGCACCTGGACCGCTACCGCAAGGGCCGCCGCACGCTCACCGACCTGTGTGCGCACTACGAGGTCGAGCTGACCGACGCGCACGAGGCGGCGGCCGACGCGCTGGCCGCGCTGCTGGTGGTGCGGGCCCTGGGGCACCGCTTCGCCGACCGGTTGGCGGGGCTGCAGCCGGCGGAGCTGCACACCCGCCAGACGATCTGGCACGCGGCCCAGGCGCGAGGGCTGGAGGCGTGGTTCGCCCGGTCCGGCAACCCCGAGGCGGTCGATCCGCACTGGCCGCTGCGTCCGGAACTCCCGGCCGCCGCCTGATGACCGCTCAGGAAATGCGGCGGTCCACCAGGCGGGCGGTCGCATTTCCCGGCGGCCGCTCGGCGGATCCCCCACAACGGATCGCCACACCGCAGAACGGAACACCCGGCATCCCGCAACGCGCGAATTCCAACGAAAAGAACCGGGCCGCCTTTTGGCGGCCCGGTTCTTGATCCCGGTGGGCGATACTGGGTTCGAACCAGTGACCTCTTCGGTGTGAACGAAGCGCTCTCCCACTGAGCTAATCGCCCGGGTGTCGGTGAGGTTTCCCTCGCGAACGACCTGAACAATACAGGTCGCCCGGTGCTTCCATCAAATTCCCGTCATCCGCGGGCCAGCCAGGCGGCGAGACCGCGCCGCCCGGCCCGCATCATCAGCGCGTGATTGGCCCGGAACAGCGGCCGCCCCACGAGCGCGAGGCGCCGCAGCAGCGGGCTACAGACCTCGACGTCCTGCTCGAAGACGGCACGGGTGCCGCCCTCGCCCGGTACGACCGTCCAGCGCGCCCACCCCGCCAGGTCACCCCGCAGGGCTATCTCCAGCACCCCCGCACCCGGGTCCCGCACTCGCTCGGTGGCCACCACCCTCAGGTCGTACGGCAGCAGCGAGCGGAACCGGGCCGCGCCGCTGCGCTCATCGAGCGGGGAGACCTCGCGGACCTGCGGCCACCACCGGGGGTAGGCCTCGGCGCGCTCCAGCACGGCGTAGACCACGGCCGGCGGGGCATTGAGCAGCCAGACGCTGCGGAAGCGGTAGCGGTGCAGTCGGCGTGACCAGGCGGGCATGATCCCAGTGTGCGCCCCGGAGCCCTCACGGCGCCCAACAACTGCGACGGCCCGGAGACTTGATGTCTCCGGGCCGTCGTCCGGGGTGGGCGATACTGGGTTCGAACCAGTGACCTCTTCGGTGTGAACGAAGCGCTCTCCCACTGAGCTAATCGCCCGGGCGCACCGCCAACATTACCCCACGTCGGCGGGCACTTGTGACCATCCCGAGGGCCTCAGAGGATCACTCGGAGACACGCCAGGGCATCACAAAACCGAACTTCCAGACATAGACCGCAAGTGCCGCCGCGATCACGACCAGGCCGATGCTGGTCAGAATGATGTTGCGGCGTCGCACCCGGGGGTCGAGCGCCTTCTGGGCCGCCTCGGTGACCTTGCGCTTGGTCCAGCGCAGCACCAGCTGCGCCCAGACGAACTCGGTCGCCCAGATCGCCATACCGGCGAAGATCACCAGCCAGCCCGGCCCGGGCAGCGGCAGCATGATCACGCCGGCCACGACCACCGCCAGGCCGACGACGAAGACCCCGACCTGCCAGCTCAGGTGCAGCGGCCGGGAGCGCTTGATGAAGTGCGGCGCCCGCGAGCCGAGCGGCTGCTCGGACGGCACGGCCGCCCCCTCGGCAGCCCCGTCGGCTCCGCCTTCGGCTTCCCTCTCGGTGCCCCCCTCGGCGAGTCCCGGCCCCCCGTTACTCAGCGTATTCATGTCATCAAACTTACCGGACGTGACGGGTCCGCGGAATTACCGACGGGGACGATCTCGCAATCCGCCGTAAGAGGTACCTGAAGCCACCCAAAACCGTCAGAGGGGTTTACAACGGCACCGTAGGTGGCATGTCGATTTCGCCGACGTGCGAATCCCCGAGCGCACACTGAGCGAAAGGCCCTGGCGCTTATGAACACCACGGTCAGCTGCGAGCTGCACCTGCGCCTCGTTGTGTCGAGCGAGTCCTCACTGCCTGTACCCGCGGGCCTGCGGTATGACACGGCCGATCCCTATGCCGTGCATGCCACCTTCCATACCGGAGCCGAGGAGACCGTCGAGTGGGTTTTCGCCCGCGACCTCCTCGCCGAGGGCCTGCACCGGCCCACGGGCACCGGAGACGTCCGCGTATGGCCGTCCCGGAGCCACGGACAGGGCGTGGTCTGCATCGCCCTGAGCTCCCCGGAAGGCGAAGCCCTGCTGGAGGCGCCCGCACGGGCCCTCGAATCGTTCCTCAAAAGGACCGACGCCGCCGTACCGCCCGGTACGGAGCACCGGCATTTCGATCTCGACACGGAGCTCTCCCACATCCTCGCGGAGAGCTGAGGCGCAGACCGGTTACCGAAAGCACCCACCCGCTCACACTTGCGACCGTCCGACTCGGGGAGACGGCGCAGGACCGACAAGTTCATACGGCAGACTTCGGCGTCGGCGCCGCGGCCCACCGCGGAGTCGGCGCCGAGGCTTGTTCCAGGCGCTAGAGTCGGCGACCATTCGGCAACGACACCGGGGGCGGTACCGTCCACCCCCGCCCGGCCAGGGAGCGGAACCGTGCTGATCACCCACGACACCCGGTGCGCACTCGAGGCCGTCGTCGATCTGCTGAACACCGCTCCGGAGGGCGATGCTCCCGGCGCACCGGACAGCCTCACCGATCTCGCGACCCTCGACGACTTCGTGCGGCAGCACGACGTCAGCGACGTGGGTGCGCTCCGCCCGAACGATCTGGCGGCCGTCCGGGCGGTCCGGGCGCGGTTCGCCGAGGTCTTCGCCGCCGAGGACGACCGCACCGCGGCCGAGCAGCTCAATGCGCTGGTCGCCTCGGCGGGCACCACACCGCAGCTCACCGACCACGACGGCTACGACTGGCACGTGCATTACTTCGCGCCGGGCGCATCGGTCGCCGACCATCTGGCCGCGGACGGCGGGATGGCGCTGGCCTTCATCGTCGTGGCCGGCGAGCGGGAGCGACTGCGGCACTGCGAGGCGCCGGACTGCCGGCACGCCTTCGTCGACCTCTCCCGCAACCGCTCGCGGCGCTACTGCGACAGCCGGACCTGCGGCAACCGGCTGCATGTCGCGGCCTACCGGGCGCGGCGGCGGGAGGCCGCGGGCTGAGCCCGGCAGCGCACCGCGCGCCGCACACCGGCCTCACAGGATGAAGAGGTCGTGTACGGCACCGAGGAGCAGCAGAAAGCCGATCACGGCGAGGAAGAGCATCAGCGGCGGCTGGGACAGCGCGAACAGGCAACCGCGTGGTTCGGGGGACGGGGCGTCGTCTTGGGCGAGGGCGCACTCATCGTTCATCTCGCGCGCATCATGGCGCAGCTGATCGTCCGAGTACGCCCGATCGGCGCCTCAGCAGCGGTGGTTCATCAGATCCCGTGCTTTTTGAGGATCGCTTCGATGTCCGAGAAGTCATCCTTGGGGGCGTCCGTGGCCTTGGGGGTCTTCCCCTTGGCGGCCGGGCGGCCCGGGCCGAGGGACGGTGCGGAGGCGGCCGGCGCCACCGCGTCCGGCGCGGTGGCCGCTGCGGCCTTCCGCTCCTTGCGGCCGCCGAGCCCGCCCCTGCGGCGCTCCACGCCCCTGGTGATCATGAACAGTACGGCCGAGAGCGCCAGCACACCGAAGCCGGCCCACACCGTGGGCTTGAAGACGATGCTGGTGACCCAGTCGATGACGCCCGTCATCACCAGGCCGATGGGGATGAGGGAGTAGGCGGCGATGCGGGTCGCGGCCAGGAAGCGCTTGCGGTACGCCGTCAGCGCGGCGATGCCCAGGCCCGCCGCCGACACCGCGGCACAGACGGTCGAGGTCAGCATCCGGTCCTCCTGCCGGTGAATGGGCGAGCAGGCGGCGCTCTGCTCCCTTCCATCCTGCCCTGTCCGGCCCGGCGTGAGCCATGTTCCGACGCGCACTCGGGGACATCTCCGGGTCATCTCGGGGTCGTACTCCTTCCCAGGTCCCGGTTCGGGCCGCCGCCCGCGGGCTGGAAGACTGACCCCATGAACGACGCCACCACCTCCACCGCCCGTCCCGACCGCCCCGTTCTGGACGTGTGGTGCGAACTGCAGTGCCCGGACTGCCGCGCCGCCCTGGACGACGTGCGGGCGCTGCGGGAGCGCTACGGCGACCGGCTGGAGATCCGGCTGCGCCACTTCCCGCTGGAGAAGCACAAGCACGCCTACGCCGCCGCGCAGGCCGCCGAGGAGGCCGCGGAGCAGGGACAGGGCTGGCCGTACATCGAGGCGGTGCTGGCGCGCACCGACGAGCTCGGTGCCCGCGGCGAGAAGCTGCTGCTGGAGGTCGCGGCCGGGCTGGGGCTGGACGCCGAAGAGCTGGACACCGCGCTGATCGACGGGCGGCACCTGCTGATCGTCGACGCGGACCAGGCCGAGGGCAAGGCGATCGGGGTGACCGGCACCCCGACCTATGTGATCGACGGGGAGCGGCTGGACGGCGGCAAGAGCCAGGAGGGGCTGCGCGCCCGGATCGAGGAGATCGCCGACCGGCTGCTGGCCGGGCAGGACTGAGGCACTCGACGGGCCGGCGCACCGGCGCCGGCCGGCTCGTCACACGGGCGCCGGCCGGCCCGTCACAGGATCGGCTTCCACAGCAGATGGCCGGTGGGCCGGTAGCCCAGCGCGTCGTAGAGGGCGCGGGCCGGCGCGTTGTCGGCGTAGACGTGGAGGCCGAGGGTGCTGCGGCCGGCGGCCAGCGTCTCGCGCTCGGCGACAAGCATCAGGGTGCGCCCGTGGCCCCGCCCCCGGTGTTCCGCCGCTACCTGTACGTCGACGACATAGCCGCCGGGCTGCCCGGGCATCTGGAGGCTCAGCCAGAGCGAGCCGACGTCCGCCCCACCGTGCTCCAGGACCCGCAGCACCTGCCCGGGGGTCCCCAGGCCGTCCGGCAGCAGCGCGCGGTGGCTCACCGCCGCGGCCTCCTCGGCGCGGGCGCGGGTCATCCCCTGCCCGCGTTGGGTCCGGGTGTACGTGGCGAGCGCGGCGGCCAGCCAGGCCGGGAAGTCCGCCTCGCCGAGCGGCCGGTCGCGGCTGTCCCCGGGCAGGCGGGGCGGCCCGTTCAGCGGCTTGCTCATCGTCCGGCTGCGCTCGGTGTAGCCCAGTGCGGCCGCGAGCCGGAGGGCGGCGGTGGCCTCGGCCGGGACGGTCACCTCGATCTGCCGGCAGCCCCAGCCGCGCAGCACCTCCTCGGCGGCGAGCGCGGCGACCGTGGCGCGGCCCCGGTGCCGGTCCGGCGGATCGATGTCCAGGCCGACGATCCGGCCGGCGGACGGGCCGAACCGGGCGTCCGTGGCGAGGCGGATCCCGCCGACCCGGCGACTGTTGACGCAGACGTCGTACCGGCGGGCGCGGGCGCCGTCGTCCTGCCGTTCTTCCGGTCCCGCGGGGCGCAGCGTTGTGGTCACGAGGACTTTCTACTCGCCCGGGTGCGGGCCCGTCATCACCTCGGGTCGAAGTCGGCGGCGGCGCGCTCGTCGAAGATCCGCATGGCTTCGGCGGTCACCGGGCCCGGCTCGTCGGCCAGTTGGCGGCCGTCGACGACGGTCACCGCCTGGACGTCGCGCAGCGTGGAGGTCAAGAAGACCTCCTCGGCGTGCTCCAGGGCGTCCAGCGGAAGGTCGGTCTCCTTGGCGCCGGCCCAGGTGACGGTGAGCGCGCGGGTGATGCCGGCCAGGCAGCCGGAGTGCAGCGGCGGGGTGTGCAGTTCACCGTCGAGCACGACGAAGACGTTGGATCCGGTGCCCTCGCAGAGCGCGCCGACGGTGTTGGCGAACAGCGCCTCGGAGGCGCCCCGTTCGCGGGCCCGGGCCAGGGCGACCACGTTCTCGCCGTACGAGGTGGTCTTCAGGCCGGCCAGCGCACCGCGTTCGTTGCGGGTCCAGGGGACGGTGACGGCGGCGGTGGTGTCGGGACGCCGCTTGGTCTCCGAGACCGCGATGACCAAGGTGGGCCCGGCGTCGCCGCGGTCCGAGCCGAGCGGGGAGAGGCCGCCGGTGTAGGTGATCCGCAGCCGGCCGAGCGCCATCGGGTTGGCGTCGAGGACGGCCGAGCAGCCGCGCCGTACCTCGTCGAGGTCGGGGGCGGGCAGGCCGAGGCCACGGGCGGAGGTGGCCAGGCGCTCCAGGTGACGGGTGAGCGCGAAGGCGCGCCCGTGGTCGGCCTTGACGGTCTCGAAGACCCCGTCGCCCACGGTCAGCCCGTGGTCGAAGACCGAGACCCGGGCGCTCTCGGCGTCCCGCAGTGCCCCGTCGAGCCAGATCTTCATCGCTCTCCTTCAGTTGCTTCATGCAGTCCCGACGCTACCGCGAGCAACCGGTGCGCCTTCAGTTCGGTCTCGGCCCACTCCCGTTCCGGGTCGGAGTCCCAGATGATCCCGGCGCCGGCACCGAACCGGAGTACCGGTCCGGCGGGCGGGGTGCGGTCGATCCAGAAGGTCCGGATGCCGACGGCGAGCTCACCGGTGCGGCGGTCGGCGTCGACCCAGCCGATGCCCCCGCAGTACGGGCCGCGGGGCGCGGTCTCCAGTTCGCCGATGATCCGCAGGGCGCTGGACTTGGGGGCGCCGGTGACCGAACCGGGCGGGAAGGTGGCGTCCAGCAGGTCCGCCCAGGCGCTCTTCTCGTGGGCGGTGTCCAGTTCGCCACGCACCGTGGAGACGAGGTGGACGAGCCCGGGGTGCTCCTCGACGGCGCACAGCGCCGGGACGCTCACCGTGCCGGTGGCGCAGACCCGGCCGAGGTCGTTGCGGACCAGGTCCACGATCATCACGTTCTCCGCCCGGTCCTTCTCGGAGAGGTCGGCCGCGGTCCGGCCGGTGCCCTTGATGGGCCCCGAGGAGACGGTGCGGCCGTCGCGCCGCAGGTACAGCTCCGGTGAGGCGCTGGCGATCTCGACGCCATGGGCGGGCAGCCGGATGGTGCCGGCGTGCGGGGCGGGGTTGCCGTGGGCCAGCACCGCGGAGAAGGCGTCGACGTCGGTGCGGCCGGGGTCGGGCAGCGGCGCGGTCAGTACCCGGCAGAGGTTCACCTGGTAGACGTCGCCGGCCGCGATGTGTTCACGGACCCGCCGCACGCCTCCCGTATAGGCCTCGCGGTCCAGGGAACTGGTCCAGCTGTCGGGCGCGGGCCCCTGCCAGCCGTCCGGAGCGGGCGCGTCCGCGGCCGTGGCGGGCCGGACGTGGCCGAAGCGGGCACAGACCACCGAGCCCTCGAAACCCGCGGCCACCGCCCACCAGCCCGTGGAGTCCAGGGCCGTGGGATCGGTGGTCACGTCCCGGAGATCGGTGGCTATCAGGCCGCCGAAGCGCGCCATGGGAGCGAAGTCATGCACGTCAGCGAGTCTATGGCGGAGGACCCACTGCCGCCTGTGCCGAGTGAGCAGCGCAGCACGCTGCACAAACGCGTTTTTGTACTGGCCCCGGAATCCGCTAGAGTTCAACACGTCGCCGGGACGCGCCAAGCGCCCCGGAGGCGAGGTAGCTCTCAGACGTAGTCTGGGAGAGACACCTGCGGACGTAGCTCAGTTGGTAGAGCACCACCTTGCCAAGGTGGATGTCGCGAGTTCGAGTCTCGTCGTCCGCTCGATGTGGGGGATCTTCCCGAACCCCCTCACTCCTGGTGGAGTGGCCGAGAGGCGAGGCAACGGCCTGCAAAGCCGTCTACACGGGTTCAAATCCCGTCTCCACCTCCAAGGACGATTAGCTCAGCGGGAGAGCGCTTCCCTGACACGGAAGAGGTCACTGGTTCAATCCCAGTATCGTCCACTGGTCCGGCTCCGCCGGGCCCCCGCGCGATTAGCTCAGCGGGAGAGCGCTTCCCTGACACGGAAGAGGTCACTGGTTCAATCCCAGTATCGCGCACGCAGCTGCGGATCCTCGTGATCCGCGGTCCCGAGGACGATTAGCTCAGCGGGAGAGCGCTTCCCTGACACGGAAGAGGTCACTGGTTCAATCCCAGTATCGTCCACACCGAAGGCCGAGGGCCGGAGCGATATCGCTCCGGCCCTCGTGCGTTGTGCGGCGCTCGGGCGCTCTCCGGGAATCCGCCTCCGGCGCTCCGCGCAACGGTTCAGGACGAGAAGAGCATGTGGCCGAAGCCACGGTGGTGGCCGTGGTGCCCATGGTGACCGTGGTGGCCGTGGTGCGGAGCGCCCCAGGCAGGGGCGGCGGGGTAGCCCTGGGGGGCGGGCGGCGGCGGAGCCTGCTGCAGCCACTGCGACTCAAGACGGGTCAGCGCCTCCAGCTCCCCGTAGTCCAGGAAGATCCCCCGGCAGCCCGAGCACTGCTCGATCTGCACGCCATTGCGCTGGTATGTGTGCATCGGTGCATGGCACTTGGGGCACTGCATCGTCGCTCAACTCCTGTCACGTTCGCTGCCGCTCACCGCGGCACCGCCGGAACGGACTCCCGGCGGCGAGGTGTTCACCCTACGACGGGATCGGCCGGGCCCAACTGCGCCGGCAGGGAAGCCATCCGCGCGCAGGCCTCCACGACCGCGGTTCCCGCCTCGTCCAGGGGGCGAACTCCGGCGGCGGCCTTGGCGACGGCGAGTGCGGCAGTCTGCACGGTCAGGGCGCGGGCGGGCACCTCCAGCTCGGCCCAGGGGTCGCCGTCCGGGCGCAGGGCGCGGCCACCGGCGGCCCGGTAAGCGGCCAGGAAGCGCGTCCAGATCTCCGGGGCAAGCAGGCCGGCGGCGAACCAGGCGGCGGGGCGGGCCAGGTCCCAGGCGCCGTCGCCGAGCCCCAGGTCGTCGATGTCGATCAGCAACCAGGGGCCGTCGGCCGCCGGATGGCGCACGAGCTGGCCCAGGTGCAGATCGCCGTGGCAGAGGGTGCCGCCCCGCGGGGGCGGGGCGGCGGCGCGGGCCCATGCGGGCAGCCGGGACCAGGCGCGCTCGATGACGGCGGCGGCAGCGGACAGCCCTCCCGGGACGGAGGCGGCGCCGTCAGCCGCCCCGGCGCCGGACGCCGCCCCGCGCATCCGGTCCAGGGCGCGGGCGGCCTTGGCGGGGCCGCGCATCGGTGGGACGGGGCCGGGCAGGCGCCGCACCTCGACGCCGTGCAGCCGGGCCAGCAGACGGGCGGCGTCCTCCCAGGGCGCGGCATCCGGGTCGTCGGGCCGCACCGGGCTGCCGTACGGCCAGCGGGTGAGCGGGCGGCCGTCGTCGGCGAGGGCGAGGAAGCCGCCGGGACCGGTGACCGGGAGCGGGGGCAGCAGGATGCCGTGCAGCAGGGGGTGTGCGGCGATCCGCAGCCGGGCGGCCAGGTCCTGCGGATCGGCGTCCGGGGCGTGGGCCTTGGCGACCGTGGGGCCGCTGCGGACGACGGTGCCGTCGGGGCGGTCGGCGAGCACGGCGGGTGCCGGGGCGCTTTCCGGGGCGTCCGCCGTGGCCAGCGCGGCGAGGGCGGCCAGCGGGCCGGACGGCGGCGTGGTCATCGGTCCTCCCCCGGGTGCGGCGCGGGGCTGCGCACGCTCGACGGTCCTGCGGGCCCCAGCGACCCGGCCTCGGATCGTACGCGCCGTGCGGCCCGGACAGCTCGAAGGCCGGGCATCTCCCCAGATGCCCGGCCGTTCGTGCCGTCCGCCGCACCCCCGTCCCCACGGGGTTTTCGCCGGATTCCCCGTCCCGGGCCGCTCTCCCGGGTCTGGAGTGCCGCTCAGCGCCCCAGCATTCCGGCCACGGACGACGCCTGTGTGATGACGGCTTCCCAGCCGCCGAAGACCACGGCGAGGAGGATCGCCAGCGGCAGCGCCATGGCCACCGCGACGAGGGGATGCCGGGTACCCGAGGACTGGTGACCGCCGAGCGCCGAGGCGAACCGCCGCCCGTGCGCCCGAAGGGCCGTCCGTTCTGAGTTCCGATCCATCGTCCCGCTCCCGTCGTGGCTGCGGCGGCGGGCGTCTGACCTCGGGGGACGAGTGCTGCGCCCGCCGCTTGAGAACAACCCTAGGGAAGCGGCGGGCATCGGGCGTCATGCCGTCGTACCCATTGGTCGGCCTCCAGGAGGATGACGGCACCGCCCCCCATGTACTCCCCTGGGTGGAGACCGGACCCCCCAGACCTGGGGACATCCCCGAGGGAATCGCCCGCGCGGTCGCTGCACAGCCCCCAGGGGTGATCTCGACGTGACCTCCCTCACGTCGCGCGCTCCCCCGCGCGGCGCGTCCCCCTCGCCGCGGTGTGCCCCTCCGGCCGCCGATTCCGGCACCCCGGAGGCATCCCCGGCAACTACGGGCACCCCGCCTGAATCCCCTTTCATCCCGTCAATCCCCCTTCTGTGGGGGATCATTGGGATCCCGTACGGGAAGTCGGTCCGTAGCGCGGCGGATTCCCCGCCGGGCACCGGGCCCCGCACCCGGCACCGGCAATCCGGTTGCCGACGCATGCGCGGCCTCTGCGCACACCGAGCCGTCAATCCGTAAGCTGTGCCACGTCAGACGGTTGGCAGCGGAGGGGGCCTCCCCACCGCAGGTAGGGGACGGACATGGCGATGATGCGGCTCCGGCGCGAGGACCCGCGTGTCGTCGGGACGTTCCGGCTGCACCGCCGGCTCGGCGCGGGCGGGATGGGCGTGGTCTATCTGGGCTCGGACAAGCGCGGGCAGCGGGTGGCGCTCAAGGTGATCAGGCCGGATCTGGCGGAGGATCAGGAGTTCCGCTCGCGGTTCGCCCGTGAGGTCTCCGCCGCCCGACGGATCCGCGGCGGCTGTACGGCCCGGCTGGTGGCGGCCGACCTGGACGCGGACCGCCCCTGGTTCGCCACCCAGTACGTCCCCGGACCCTCGCTGCACGACAAGGTCAACGAGGAGGGGCCGCTCTCCCCGGCGCAGGTCGCCGCCATCGGGGCGGCGCTGTCCGAGGGCCTGCTGGCCGTCCATGACGCCGGTGTGGTGCACCGCGACCTCAAACCGTCCAACATCCTGCTGTCCCCCAAGGGGCCGCGGATCATCGACTTCGGTATCGCCTGGGCCACCGGCGCCAGCACGCTGACACACGTCGGCACCGCGGTCGGCTCGCCCGGCTTCCTGGCGCCCGAGCAAGTGCGCGGCGCCGCGGTGACACCAGCCACCGACATCTTCGCGCTGGGCGCCACCCTCGCGTACGCCTGCACCGCGGACTCCCCCTTCGGACAGGGAAGTTCGGAGGTCATGCTCTACCGGGTGGTCCACGAGGAGGCGCAACTCGCCGGGGTGCCGGACGCGCTGGCACCACTGCTCGCCTCCTGTCTGGCCAAGGACCCGGCGGACCGTCCCAGCACCCTGTCACTGTCGCTGCGGCTCAAGGAGATCGCGGCCCGGGAGGCGCACGGGCTGTCGGGTGGGCCGCTGGAGAGCGGTGCGGGCGCCGGATCGGACTGGGGACGCGCGGAGCGCCGCCCCTCGGACCGCCCGACCGGCCGGCGGGCCGAGGAGTACGCGCGCCAGCACACCGAGCGGGGGACGGCGGGCAACTCCGCACCGCGCCCGCACCCCTCCCGGCCGCCGGCGCCGCGCGAGGCGGGCGCCCGGCCGGCCGGACCGGCTTCGGGGGCGGGCCGGAACCCGCGGACCGGCGGACGGAACCCCCGGCGGGTCCCGGCGGCGCGGCCGACGGGGCGCAACGGTGCGCGTACCCCGGTGCGCACGGGGTCCGGCGGGCGGCGCCCCGGTCCCGACCGGCGGCTGCTGCGCCAGCGGGTCATCGTGTTCTTCGTGGTGACGCTGCTGGTGGCGCTCGGGATCGCAGCGGCCCAGGGCTGCCAGGGACCGGCGCGCGGACTGGACGGGGAACGGCCGGTTCCGATCACCGCACACCAGGGCGGGGCGGCCCGGGGCGGGTGACGGGGCTAGGTGTGGCGCCCCGTTGACACCGCGTAGAAGGCGACCGCGGCGGCGGCACCCACGTTGAGGGAGTCCACGCCGTGGGCCATCGGGATGCGCACCCACTCGTCGGCGGCCCGCAGGGCGCCGGTCGTCAGCCCGCCGCCCTCGGCGCCCAGCATCAGCGCGACCCGCTCCAGGGAGTGCGGGGCGACCTCGTCGATGCCGGTGGCCTTGTCCGCGGGGGTGAGCGCGAGCAGGGTGAAGCCGGCCTCCCGTACGGCGGACAGGTCGCGGGGCCAGCTCTCCAGGCGGGCGTAGGGCACGGAGAACACCGCCCCCATCGAGACCTTCACCGAGCGGCGGTAGAGCGGATCGGCGCAGTCCGGGGAGAGCAGTACCGCGTCCATGCCGAGTGCCGCGGCGCTGCGGAAGATCGCGCCGATGTTGGTGTGGTCGTTGACGGCCTCCATCACCGCGATGCGGCGGGTGCCGGCGAGGAGTTCGGTGGCCGTCGGCAGCGGCTTGCGCTGCATGGAGGCGAGCGCGCCGCGGTGCACGTGATAGCCCGTCACCCGCTCCGCGAGCTCCGGGGTGACGGCGTACACCGGGGCCGGCACCTCGTCGATGACGTCCCGCATCACATCGACCCACTTGGTCGACAGCAGCATGGAGCGCATCTCGTAGCCGGCGTGCCGGGCGCGCCGGATGACCTTCTCGCCCTCGGCGATGAAGAGGCCCTCGGCGGGCTCGCGCCGGCGCCGCAGCTCGACGTCGGTCAGGCCGGTGTAGTCGGCCAGCCGGGGGTCGTCCGGGTCATCGACGGTGATGATTTCTGCCACGGGGAGATAGTGCCTTGTCGGTGTCGAGGTTCCAATGCCGCGTACGGGCGCGGTTACCTGGCGGTAGGGGTGGTGGTGACGCCGACCACCTCGCCGATCACGATGACCGCCGGCGGGCGGACGCCCTCGGCCCGTACGGTCTCGCCCAGCGTCTCCAGGGTGGCGTCGACCCGGCGCTGGGCGGCGGTGGTGCCCTCCTGGATGACCGCGGCCGGGGTGCCGGCGGGGCGGCCGTGCGCCATGAGGGTGGCGGCGATGGCACCGCTGTTCTCCACGCCCATCAGGACGACGAGGGTGCCGCGGAGCTTGGCGAGCGCGGCCCAGTCGACCAGCGAGCGCGCGTCGTCGGGGGCGACATGGCCGCTGACGACGGTGAATTCGTGGGCGACCCCGCGGTGGGTGACCGGGATGCCGGCCGCGCCGGGGACGGAGATGGTGCTGGAGATGCCGGGGACGACGGTGCAGGGGATGCCGGCCTCGGCGAGCGCCTGGGCCTCCTCCATGCCGCGGCCGAAGACGAACGGGTCGCCGCCCTTGAGCCGGACCACGGCCTTGCCGGCCTTGGCGTGCTCGATCAGCGCGTGGTTGATGGCCTCCTGGGCCATGAAGCGCCCGTAGGGGATCTTCGCGGCGTCGATGACCTCGACGTGCGGCGGGAGTTCGGCGAGCAGGTCGCGCGGGCCGAGCCGGTCGGCGATCACCACGTCCGCCTCGGCAAGCAGCCGGCGGCCGCGGACGGTGATCAGGTCGGGGTCGCCGGGGCCGCCGCCGACCAGCGCCACGCCGGGGGTGTGCGGGCGCCGGTGGTGCGGCGCGGCGATGCTGCCGTCCCGGAGGCCCTCGACGATGGCGTCGCGGACGGCGGCGGAGCGGCGCGGGTCGCGGCCGGTGAGCACGGCGACGGTGACGCCCTCGCTGCGGCCGGTGGCCGGGGTCCAGGCGGTGGCGGCCTCGGCGTCGTCGGCGCGGACGCACCACACCCGACGCTCCTCGGCCTCCTCGGAGGCGGCGGCGTTGGCTTCCGGGTCGTCGGTGGAGATCAGCGCGTACCAGGCGTCGGCGAGGTCGCCGGCCCGGTAGCGGCGGCGCTCCCAGCGGATCTCGCCGGCGTCGGCCATCGCCTCGACGGACGGGGTGGCGGACGGGGAGACCAGCAGGACCTCGGCGCCGGCGGCGACCAGTGCGGGGAGCCGACGCTGGGCCACCTGCCCGGCGCCCAGGACGACCACCCGGCGGCCGGACAGCCGCAGTCCGACGGGGTAGGCGGCGTGTTCGGCGGCGTGCTCAGCCATGGCGGTACGGCTCCTTGTACGGGGTGGTGCGAGGTCGACGGCCGGCTCAGTCGCTGCGGCTCTGGAGCGGCTGATGAAGGGTGGTGCCCATGAGGTGCTACGGCCCCGGCCCACAGCCTATGGGGCTGCGGGCCGGGGGTCATAGGGGCGGCCGCTCCCGGCCGCCCCCGTCAGCGGTGCGTCAGCTCTTCTCCGTCACTCCGGCGGAGTCGAAGGTGGCGACCTCGTGCATGGCGCGGGCGGCGCTCTGCACGACGGGCAGCGCGAGCAGGGCGCCGGTGCCCTCGCCGAGGCGGAGGTCGAGGTCGACCAGCGGGCGCAGGCCGAGCTTGTTCAGGGCCGCGACATGGCCGGGTTCGGCGCTGCGGTGGCCGGCGATGCAGGCGGCCAGCGCCTCGGGGGCGATGGCCCGGGCCACCAGGGCGGCGGCGCCGGCGCTGACCCCGTCCAGGATCACCGGCGTACGCAGCGAGGCGCCGCCGAGAATCAGGCCGACCAGTGCGGCGTGCTCCAGGCCGCCGACCGCGGCGAGCACCCCGACCGGGTCGGCCGGGTCGGGCTGGTGGAGTTCGAGCGCGCGGCGGACCACATCGACCTTGCGGGCGTGGGTCTCGTCGTTGATGCCGGTGCCGCGACCGGTGACCTCGGCCGGGTCGACGCCGGTGTAGACGGCGATCAGGGCGGCGGAGGTGGTGGTGTTGGCGATGCCCATCTCACCGGTGAGCAGCACCTTGTTGCCGGCCGCGATCAGGTCGCGGGCGGTCTCGATGCCCACCTCGATCGCCTTGAAGACCTCTTCGTGGGTCATCGCGGGACCGGCAGTGAAGTCGGCGGTGCCGGCGCGGACCTTGCGGGGCAGCAGGCCCGGGGTGGCGGGGAGCTCTCCGGCCACCCCGACGTCGACCACGCAGACTTCGGCGCCCACCTGGTTGGCGAAGGCGTTGCAGACCGCGCCGCCGCCCAGGAAGTTGGCGACCATCTGGCCGGTGACCTCCCGGGGCCAGGGGGTCACGCCCTGGGCGTGCACCCCGTGGTCGCCGGCGAAGATCGCCACCGCGGCCGGCTCCGGGATCGGCGGCGGGCACTTGCGGGACAGCCCGCACAGCTGCGCGGAGATGATCTCCAGCATGCCCAGCGCCCCGGCGGGCTTGGTCATCCGCTTCTGCCGCTCCCAGGCCTCGCCGAGCGCCTTGGCGTCCAGCGGCCGGATGCCCTGCAGGGTCTCCTGGAGCAGATCGTGCGGGCTCTCGCCGGGCAGCGCGCGGCGGCCGTACGTCTCCTCGTGGACCACCCAGGACAGCGGGCGGCGCTTGGACCAGCCGGCCTGCAAGAGCTCGGGCTCCTCCGGGAACTCGTCGACGTAGCCGACGCAGAGGTAGGCGACGACCTCCAGGTGCTCTGGCAGGTCGAGTTCGCGGACCATCTCCCGCTCGTCGAAGAAGCTGACCCAGCCGACGCCCAGGCCCTCGGCGCGGGCGGCGAGCCAGAGGTTCTCCACGGCGAGCGCGGAGGAGTACGGGGCCATCTGCGGCTGGGTGTGCCGGCCGAGGGTGTGCCGGCCGCCGCGGGTGGAGTCGGCGGTGACGACGATGTTCACCGGGGTTTCGAGGATCGCCTCGATCTTCAGCTCGCGGAACTGCTTGGCCCGCGCCTTGGGCAGCGACTTGGCGTACGCCTCGCGCTGCTGCATGGCGAGCTGGTGCATCTTCTCGCGGGTCTCGGCCGAGCGGATGACGACGAAGTCCCAGGGCTGCGAGTGGCCGACGCTGGGGGCGGTGTGGGCCGCCTCCAGGACGCGCAGCAGCACGTCGTTGGGGATCGGGTCGCTGCGGAAGCCGTTGCGGATGTCGCGGCGCTCGCGCATCACGCGGTGCACGGCCGCGCGCTCGGAGTCGTCGTACCCGGCGGCCGGGACGGAGTCGGGGTCGCCGGGGGCGTCCTGACCGGCCTCGGGGCCCTCGGTGGCCTCGGTGGCCTCGGCAGGACCGTCGATCGCGGCGGCCTGCGGCGGTGCGCCGTCCTGGGCTTCCCGCGCGTCCTGGCCGTCCTGGGCGTCGTCCTCGCCGAGTTGGACGAGCTCGCTGGCGTCCAGCTGCTGGGGGCCGTGGGCGTCGGGGCCGCTGTCGGGGGTCTGCTCGGCGGGCGCGGGCAGGTCGTCGGCGGCCGCGGGGGCGGCAGCGGCGGTGTCCTGGGCGGCGGCGGCCGCGGTGGCCTGCGCCTCGGCCTGCTCGCCGTCGGCCTGGGCCGGGATGTGAACGGTGACGGGCTGCACGGTGTCGGCCGCCTCCGCGGGGTCGGCCACGGCGGACTCGGGGGCCGCGGTGTCGGCAGGGCTGTCGACCGGGGTGTCCGCGGCCGGCGCGGCGTCGGCGGGGGTGTCGGCCTCGGCGGGGGTGTCCTGGCCGACCGGCTGCTGCTCGTCCGGGGCGTCCGCGGCCTGCGGCGCGGGCTCCGGTACGGGCGCCTCGGCGGTCTGCTGCCCGGCGGCGTCCGCGGCGGCGGGCTGCAACTGCCCGTCGGCCGGCTGCTGCGCCTCGGGCGGCTCTATGACCGTCTGCTCGGCGGGCGCGGAGTCCTCCGGTACGGGCGGGGCGGCGGGGTCCTGGGCAGCGGGCGAGTCCGCGGGAGCCATGCCGTCCACGGGGGCGGCGCCGTCCACAGGGGCGGGCTCGGTGGCAGGGGTGGCCTCCACCGGGGCCGCGACCGCCTCGTCGGCCGGCGCCGTGGGCTCCGCCGGAGCGTCGTTGTCCGGGGTCGCGACGGCCGCGGCATCGGCGGCCGGGGCATCGGCGGCCGGGGCGACGGGCTGGGCGCTCTCGGCGCCGGCGTCCGACTGCTCCGGGGCGGACGCCGTGTTCGGTGCGACCGGTTCGGCCGGTTCGGCGGCGGGCTGCACGGGCGCGTCCGATGCGGGTGCATCCGGTGCGGGTGCACCCGGTGCGGGCGCGTCCTGCGCCGGTACCTCCGCAGCGGCGTCCTGGGTGTCCGCCGGCGCCTGGGCGACGGGCTGCGGACCGTCGGCCGGGGCCGGTTCCGCAGCGGCGCTCGGCTCGGCGGCGTCCTGGACAGCGGTGTCCGGGGCGGCCGTGTCCGGGGCAGTGGTGTCCGGGGCGGCGGCCTCCGGGGTGGGGGCAGCGGCGGGCTCGTCGGCCGGCGCCGGCACGGTGGCGTCCTGGGGGGCGGTCTCCGCGGCCGGGACCTGCGGCGGCATCGGGGCCGGGTCTGGGGCACCCGGAACGGCCACGGCCTCGGCGCCGGCGTCCACCACCGCGGCGTCAGCGACCGGGTGCGCGACGGCCGGGGCGGTGCCCTCCGCCGGCAGCGGCATCGCCTGCGGCTGCTCCGTCGGCTGCCCGGCCGCCGGTGCGGTGTCCTGCGGGGCGGGCTGGGCGGCCTCGGCGGGTACGGGCTCCTCGACCGGCGCGGCCGCTTCCGGAGCGGGGGCCGGGGCGGCCTGGACCGGCGCCTCGCCCCACGACGGCGTCTGCGACGGGATCTCGCCGAGCTGCGGGCCGGGCAACGGGCCCTGGCCGGCGGCCCCGTAGGTCTGCTCGGCCGACAGCTGGCCGGCGTAGGCGGGGTCGACGTACGGCTGGGCGCCCTGCGGCACCGCCGCGACGGGCTGCTGGGGTGCGGCGGGCTGCTCGGTGCCCGGCAAGCCCGCGGCGGGCTGCGCTGCGGCCGGCGTGCCGGGGGCCACGGCCTCCGGGCCCTGGGGAGCCTCGGCCGGGGCGTCGAAGTATTCGGGGGCGCCGGCCGGCGCGGGGCCGGCGGCGCGCGAGGGGACCTCCGCGGGACCGCGGTCGGCGAGGGAGCGGACCACACCGCCGGTGGGGTCGGGGACCGGCGGGCCCATGTGCAGCGGGCGGCGGGTGGGCGCGGCGGCGCGGGCACGGTCGGACTGCTGGGGCGCGGCGGGCTGCGGGATGCGGACGGCGCTGAGGTCGACCGAACCGGAGTCCCGGCCGCCGCTCTCATGGTCACCGGCCTGCCCGGGCATCGGCTCGAAACCGCCGGCGGCCTGGGCGGGCGCGTCGTACGGGGCGCCCTGCTGCGGGCCCTGGTGGGTCTCCTGCGGCTGGGGAAGCGGCTGCGCTGCCGGCTGCTCGCTCCAGGCGCCCTGGGCGCCCGGCATCAGCAGCAGGTCGTCGTCCTCGGCGGCGCCGTCCGCCGGGTCGAGGTAGGGGTACTCGCCCGGAGGCGTCGCCGTGCCCGGCAGCTCCGTGGGTCCGGCGTCGGCAGCGGAGGGAGCGGCCGCCGGCTGCGGCTGCCCGGGATGTCCGCCTGCGTTCTCCGGCTGTCCCTCGCCCGGGACCTGGCCGGTGTCGGTCATGCGTACCCCTCGCCCATTGGTAGTGCTCCTTCCAACCGCTCGTGCGACGCGCTCGACCGGGGCGCGCCGACGCCCGATAGCTAGAACGAGCGAGCACGCCGCGCGGCACGTCCGCTCGCCAGAGCTTCATATTCGTCCAAAACCGCGGCATTTTCCGGATATTGGCGTACGAAGCCGAACGCGGAACAGCGGCGCAACGATCCGCCAGCCTACCCCGCGCGGGTTGCCGTGCTGGTCACGGGTGAGGAACGCGATACCCGCTGAGCAAAAACACCACGGACCGCTCGCGTTCGACCCAGACGGAGGTGTCCAGGTCCACGGACTGCAGCAGGGCGCACTCGACGTCGTAGCCGCCGTCCGCCAGTGCACGGCCGAGCGCCTCGGCCTCGTCGCGGGTGGCGGCGTGAGTGACGATCCGTTCGGGGCGGCGGTCCGTGCAGGCGGTGACGACCTCCGCTCCCCCGCCGCCGACCCGCACCACGTCCGGTTCGGGCAGGTCTTCCAGGATCTGCGGTGCCCGCCCGTGCACGGCCTGGAGTTGGACGCCGTACCGGCGGGCGAGGGCGGCGGCGCGCTCGCAGGCGTCCGGGTCGGTGTCGACGGTGATGACCGCGGCGCCGAAGCGGGCGGCCTCCACCGCGGCGGCTCCGCTGCCGGTGCCGATGTCCCACACCAGGTCGCCCACCTGCGGCCCGAGACGGGCGAGTTGGGCGGTGCGCAGCTGGACGGATTCGCCCTCGCCCAGGGCACCGCCGTAGGCGCGCGCCGGAAGTCCCCAGCCGCGCGGCCCCGTCGGGTGGCCGATCTCGCGGCCGGCGATCCAGCCGGTGCCCTGGGCCGCGGCGCCGCCGGGTGAACCGCCCACGACGATGACGACGTTGGGGTCGCGCCATACGTGGTCGGCGGCCTTGTCGGAGGTGAGGACGGTCACCCGTTCCCGTTCGGTGCCCAGGTCCTCGCAGATGACGAAGGTGCGGTGGACACCGTCGAGCAGCAGGGCGAGTTCGGCTGGGCCGGCGCCGGGCGAGGTGAGCACCGCGACCTTGGTGTGCGCCCGGCAGACGTTGACCGCGCGGCGCAGATCGCGGCTGTGCGCGACCACGACCTGGGCGTCGTCCCAGGGCATACCGGCCCGGGCGAAGGCGGCGGCGACGGAGGAGACCGCCGGCACCACCTCGACCTCCAGGCCGTGCTCGGGGGCGCGCAGAGTGCGCACCACGCCGAAGAATCCGGGGTCGCCGTCGGCGAGGACCACGGCGGTGCCGCGGTGCTGGGCGATCCGGCGGGCCGCCAGGGTCACGCTGCCCAGCCGGATCCGTTCCGCGTGCGGCGGGACTTCGGGCAGGGCGAGGTGATGGGCGGCGCCGGCCACCAACGTGGCGGCGCCGAGGGCGGAGCGGGCGGCGTCGGTCAACGGGGAGCCGTCCCATCCGATCACCGTGACCCGGTCGGCCATGCTCGTCAGTCTCCTGGGGCTGCTGTGGGTACGCGGGCAGGGGCGGCGTCCGCGGGGTCGCCGCAGGCGGGTGGTGACGCCGCCGTGGTGCACGGGTCCGCGCTGGTCGCGCGGGTATGCGGCAGGCCGAGAGTACCCCGAGGGGCGCGGACCTGGGCGCGGGCGTGGCTCAGTTCCACTCGGGGTAGCCGAATCCACCCGCGTCGGCCATCCGGCCGGGGACACCGTCGAGGTCCTCGGGCAGCAGGCTCCAGACGATCAGATCGGTGCGGATGTCCGTCCAACCGCCGTCCTCCGTGCGGCTGCGGGCTATCCAGGCGTTGCGCAGCACGCCCTCGCTGATGCAGCCGATCTTCTGGGCGACCTGTTGGGAGGCGGTGTTGTCGGCGGCGATGCGCAGTTCGATGCGCTCGAACTTCTGGTCGTGGAAGACCCACTGCGCAACCGCGAGCGCGGACTCCGAGGCATAGCCCTCACCGCGGGCCCAGGGGGCGGTGACATAGCCGATCTCGGTGCTGCGGATCCGCCAGTCGGTGTGTTCGAGGTGGACGGTGCCCACCAGGCGCTGGGTGAGGAATTCGGTGACGGCCAGGGCGATGCCGCGCCCTTCGGTGCGGACGGCGGCGGCCTTGCCGGTGGCCCAGGCGCGGGCGTGGGCGGTGGTGTAGGGGTGCGGCAGCGCGGTCCAGGCGGTGACCATCTCGTCGGACATCATCTCGGCGAGGGCGGGGATGTCGGCCTCCTCGAAGGGGCGCAGCACCAGCCGGTCCGTGCTGAGGGAGATGTCCGGGAAGGTGGATGTCATACCGCTGCTCCAACGCCGTTGACCTGGTGTTCGGGACGTCGCGGACTGTACTACCGCGAGGTCACGGGCCCTTTTTGACCGTGATGAAGGCACCAGCATGCAGCATCGGCCGGGGGGCGTGCCATGCGCGCGGGCCCCGGCCGCGCGGGGCGCGGGACCGGGGCCCGGGGCGGCCTGCCGGGGACGGCGGGCCGGGGAGGCGTCAGCTCTTGGCGGGGCCGAAGGCCGGGATGACCGAGCCGTCCTTGTACTTGTCCTCGATGAACTTCTTGACCTCGGGGGAGTTCAGGAGCTTGGCGAGCTTCTTGATCCGCGGGTCGTTCTCGTGGCCCTTCTTGACGGCCAGGAAGTTGGCGTAGGGGTTGTCCTTGGCGCTCTCCAGGGCCAGGGCGTCCTTGGAGGGCTTGAGGTGGGCACCGATGGCGAAGTTGCCGTTGATGATCGCGGCGTCGACGTCGTCGATGCGGGGGGCGGTCTGGGCGGCCTCCAGCTCGGTGATCTTGATGCCCTTGTCGTCCTTGACGTCGGTCAGCTTGGCGTCGGAGCCGACGCCGGGCTTGAGGGTGATCACGCCGTTGTCGGCGAGCAGCTTGAGCGCCCGGCCCTCGTTGGAGGGGTCGTTGGGCACCGAGATGGTGCTGCCGGCCTTGAGCTCGGAGAGCTTGGTGTGCTTCTTGGAGTACAGGCCCAGCGGCTCGATGAGAACGTTCTGGACGGGCACGATGTGCGTGCCGTTCTCCTTGTTGAAGGTGTCCAGGAACGGCTTGTGCTGGAAGAAGTTGGCGTCGACCTGGCCGTCGTCGGTGACCTTGTTGGGGATCTTGTAGTCGTTGAACGGCTTGACGACCAGCTTCAGGCCCGCCTTGTCCGCCAGCTCGTTCTTGACGAAGTCGAGGATCGCGCCGTGCGGGGTGGGGCTCGCGGCGACGACGAGGGGGGCGTTCTTGTCGCCCTTGTCGCTGCTGGCGGTGGTGTCGGAGGGGGCCGAGCAGGCGCTCGCGCCGAGGGCCACGGCGGAGGCGGCGGCGACGGCCACGGTGATCTTGATGGTGTTACGCACGAAGAGTGCCTCTTTCCTGTGCACACGCGGGGGTTCACGTGTGGTGTCCGCCCGGCAAAGGGTCCGGGCTCGTGGGTGGAGCGGGTGACGCGGGTTGGCTCGGGGGTCAGGCCGCCTCGGTGACGGCGGCCGGCTCCTCACTGGCGCGGCGCAGGCCGATCCGTACGGAGGAGGAGGGACGGGTGCCGCGGCGGGCGAGCCGGCGGACGACCAGGTCTCCCAGCAGCTGGACGAGGGTGACCAGGACGATCAGTTCCACCACCGTGGCGATCATCAAGGGGGTCTCGTACTGCTGGTAGCCGTAGGTGTAGGCGAGGTTGCCCAGGCCGCCGCCGCCGACCGCACCGGCGATCGCGGAGTAGCCGACCAGGGTGATCACGGTGGTGGTGACCGCGGCGATCAGCGCGGGCAGCGCCTGCGGCAGCAGCACCTTGAAGACGATGGTCCAGGTGCCGCCGCCCATCGCCTGGGCGGCCTCGACCAGGCCGTGGTCGACCTCGCGCAGTGCGGCCTCCACCAGGCGGGCGAAGAACGGGATGGCGGCGATCGCGAGCGGGACGACCGCGCCGGTCGGGCCGATGGAGACGCCGACGACGAGGCGGGTGAAGGGGATCAGCACCACGATCAGGATCAGGAACGGGAAGGACCGTCCCACGTTCACGACCGCGCCGAGGACCTTGTTCACCACGACGTTCTGCAGGAGGGCGCCGCGGTCGGTCAGATGCAGCAGCACCCCGACCGGGATGCCGATGAGCACCGCGTAGAACGTCGACCACCACACCATGAAGAGGGTGTCGAGGGTGTTGTCGTACAGCAGCGGCTGCATCTCGTTCCAGCTCACTTGGCAGCTTCCTTCTGCAGCGGGGCGGCGGCGGGCGCCGGGATCGCGGGGACGGTTCGGGGGGCGGCGGCGGCCGGTTCCACGGCGTCGGTCCCGTCGGCCACGTCGACCTGCAGGCCCTGCTCGCGCAGGAAGCCGATGGGTACGACGTTCTCCTCGAAACGGCCGGGCAGCTCGATGCGCATCCGGCCGATCTGCTTGCCGCCGACGGTGTCCATCGCGGCACCGAGGATCGATATGTCGACGTTGTAGGTACGCGCCAGCTCGGAGATGACCGGGCGGGTGGCGGCCGCACCGTGGAAGGTGACGTCGACCACCGTGCGGTCGTCGGCCGAGGCCTCACCGCCGACCGGGAACAGCTCCCGGGCCAGCTCGGAGCCGGGGGTCGCCAGCAGTTCGGCGACGGTGCCCTGCTCGACCACCCGGCCGTTCTTCATCAGCGCGGCCGAGTCGCAGATCGTCTTGACCACGTCCATCTCGTGGGTGATGAGCACGATGGTCAGGCCGAGCTGGCGGTTGAGGTCGCGCAGCAGGGTGAGGATGGAGCGGGTGGTCTCCGGGTCCAGGGCGCTGGTGGCCTCGTCGGAGAGCAGCACCTTGGGGTCGCCGGCCAGGGCGCGGGCGATGCCGACGCGCTGCTTCTGGCCACCGGAGAGCTGGGCGGGGTAGGCCTTGGCCTTGTCGGCCAGGCCGACCAGGTCCAGCAGCTCCAGGGCCTTGCGGGCGCGCTCGCGGCGGTCGACCTTGAGGATCTCCAGCGGCAGTTCGACGTTGTCCTGGACGGTGCGCGAGGACAGCAGGTTGAAGTGCTGGAAGACCATGCCGATGTGGCTGCGGGCGGCGCGCAGGCCGGCATTGGCGCGCCGGCTCCGCCCAGCGAGGGCGGTGAGGTCCTGGCCGGCGACGGTGATCGTGCCGGAGGTGGGGCGCTCCAGGAGGTTGAGGCAGCGGATGAGGGTGGACTTGCCGGCGCCGCTCTGGCCGAGCACGCCGTACACCTCGCCCTCGCGGACGTGCAGATCGACGCCGTCCAGGGCGGTGACGTCGCGGTCTCCTGAGCGGTAGACCTTGGTCAGGCCCGTTGTGGTGATCACAGGGAATTCCGTCACTGTCGAGTGCTCGGCGGCTCGCCCGCCGGGGCACGGGGCATTCTTGCGAAGGCGGCAGAGGGGGACGCGGAGCGGCGGTGGGCGCGGGGCCCGGCTCCGGGGTGCGGTGACGCGGGGCGGCCGGTGGCGTCGGGGGGGCGACGTACGGCGCATGGCAGCGGGTCTCGCTTCGGGGCGCGAGGCTCAGGCGGGGGCCCTCAGCGGTCACACATTCGACACATGCAACGAGCACCGGGCGTGGCGGTCGCCTCGGTCGCAGGGGTGCGGTAGCTCGTCGTGGTCATGGGCGCCAGTAAACCAGACAGCTGTGCGGGCCGATCCAACCTGTCCGGATGCCGGAACGGCCCGACCGACCCGTGGACGGCGGCTCAGTCGGCCAGGGTGATCTCCAGCCCGCCGTCCGTGGCCTGCACGGACACCGCCGACAGGTCGGTGACCACGGCGTCGGCGGTCAGCTCGTCGGGGCGGTGGGTTGTGGTCAACGCCACGGTCACCATCCCCGCCGCCCGGCCCGCCGCCAGCCCGACCGGTGCGTCCTCGACGACCACACAGCGTGCGGGGTCCACCCCCAACCGTGCGGCGGCCAGCAGGAACGGCTCCGGGTCCGGCTTGCCGCGGCTGATGTCGTCGGCGGATATCAGGGTCTTGGCAAGGATGCCGGCGCCCTCCAGCCGGGCCTCGGCCAGCCGGCGGGTGGCGGAGGTGACCACGGCCCACCGCTCGACGGGCAGCTGCTCCAGCAGCGCGTGGGTACCCGGCAGCGGCACCACTCCCCCGGCGTCCTCGATCTCCAGGCGCTCGATGCGGGCCAGCGCCTCGGGCACCCGGGCGGCGGGCAGGAGGTCGGCGACGATGTCGGCCGCCGGTCGGCCGTGCAGCGCGATCCGGGCGAAGTCCGCCGCGGTGATGCCGTACTCACCGGCCCATCGGGTCCAGCAGCGGGTGACCGACTCCATCGAGGAGATCAGTGTGCCGTCGTTGTCGAAAAGGAGCGCATCGGCGGTGATCTTCATGCTTCACGACCCTACGTGCCGTGGTGGGGCCGGACGCGGCCGGCCGCCCGTCGCCGATTAGCATCGGCCCATGCCCCTCAACCCCACGGCGCGCTGCCGGATCGCCCGGAGGCCCCGGTGATCGACGCGCTGACGATCGCGGTCACGGCGACCGCGCTGGCCCTGGCCGCCTGGTGCGGCTTCGCCGCCTTCCGCGACCAGCCCACCAAGGACTGGCACTTCATCGGCATGGCCGTGGTGTCGCTGCTCGGCGTCGTCCAACTGGTCGTCGCGATCGTGCAGTTGTCGCGCGGGCAGTCGCCGGACAAGGGGACCGCGCTGTTCCTGGCGTATCTGCTGGGGGCTGCGGCCTGTGTGCCGGCGACCGGCTTCATGTCGCTCTCGGAGCGCACCCGCTGGGGTTCGGCCACCGTTGCCGCGGGCGCCGTGGTGCTGGCCGTGTTGGAAGTACGGCTGTTCGACATTTGGGGAGGCGGCAGTGCCTGAGACCACGACCACCGCGGCGGACGGTACGGCGCGTGCCACCCCGGCGAGGCGTTCGCTGGGCACCGGCCCGGGGCGCCTGCTGGTCACCCTCTACGGCGTCTTCACCGTCGCCGCCGCATCCCGTTCGCTCTTCCAGGTGATCGCCCAGTTCGACCGGGCCCCGCTGGCGTACTCGCTCTCGGCGGTCTCCGCGGTCGTCTACGGGTTCATCACCTTCTCGCTGGTCCGCGGCGGGGAGGGGGCCCGCAGGATCGCGCTGGTCTGCTGTGTGCTGGAGCTGGTCGGGGTGCTGGGCATCGGCACCTGGACGCTGCTGGACCCGGCCGCGTTCCCCGACGCCACCGTCTGGTCGTACTACGGCAGGGACTACCTGTTGATCCCGGTCGTGCTGCCCGTCACCGGACTGCTCTGGCTGCGCCGGGCGCGGACGGCCTGACACCCCTGACACCCGGCGGCGGACGCCTCCGGCAGGGGCAGGCACCGCGCCGGGCACGCACCGCGCCGGACGCTCCGGACGCTCCGACGACACGGCGACACGGCGACACGGCGACACGGCGACAGCATGCGGTACGGGCCCGCCCCACACGCGGGCCCGTTCCCCCTGCTAGGCCCGGGCCACGAACTCCTCGGCGGCGGCCTCCCGCTGGATCTCCTTCTCCAGGGTCACCACGCTCAGCCGCCGGCTGTGCTGCTCGGTGCCCACGGGGGCGTAGCCGTGGCTGCGGTACAGCCGGAGGCTGCCATCGCTGCGGTGGCCGGTGAACAGGCGGTAGCGCCGGGCCTGCCGCTCGTCCGCCAGCCGCTGCTCGACCGCGGACAGCAGCCGGCCGCCCAGGCCGTGCCGCTGCAGGCGGGGGTGCACGATGAGCTTGGCTATCTCCGCGGTGCCGTCGGCGTCGACCGTGCCACGCACGGACCCCACGACCTCCTCGCCGAGCCGGGCCACCAGCACGCAGCCCGCACTCAGTTCGGCGCGCAGCGCCTCCAGGGTCTGGGTGAGCGGCTCGATGCGGTAGTCGTCGTACAGCGCGGCCTCCGGCTGGTAACAGAGGTACTGCAGTTTGAGGATCTGCTCGGCGTCCTCGTCGGCCGCTGCAGAGATGGTCACGCTCGTGCCCATGCGCGTCTGCCTCCCCTTGTTCGGTGGGTCCGGGCGCGCGAGGGTGCGAGGGGTGTGCGCCCGGACGTGGTGCCCTGACTTCCGGACTCCCCGGAATACGGCGGCGGCAATCTCCGCCGTGAGCATTCTGCGCGGGCAAGGGGGACAAGCGGAACGAACCGGTACCGGGCTCCGCTGTGACATTCCCTACGCGGAGGAGAGCGGGGCCCGGCACCGGTCCGGGGGCGCGGGGCGTCAGCCCTTGCGGAACTCCGCGGCGGCCAGCAGCGCGGTGTCGGGGTTGTCGGAGAACAGCCCGTCGATGCCAGTCCCCAGGTACGCCCGGAAGACGGCCAGGGAGTCGCCGTAGGCGTTCGGGTCGGTGCCGCGGCGGTGGTCGGTGGGCAGGAAGGTGTTCTCGTTGCGGACCGTGTAGGGGTGCAGCACCAGGCCCGCGGCGTGCGCGTCCCGTACGACGGAGGTGGGCGTGCCGAGCTTGCCGTCCTGGTCCCGCGGGATGATCACGGTCAGGTCCGGCCCGATGCCCTCGGCGAAGCCGGCGATCCACGCAAGGCCCCGCGGTGTGACCAGGTCGGCGACCGTGCGGGGGTCACCCGCCTCGACGAAGTCCCAGGGCCGGGAGGTGAGCGTGGACAGCAGCACGACCTTGGGGCAGTCGACCAGCCGGCCCAGCCGCTGGATGCTGCTGGGCTCGAAGGACTGCAGGAAGTTCGGGGAGTTCCTGCGGTGCCGGCCGTGCGCGCGCAGCGCCTTGGCCACCCGCTCCTCCAGGCCGAGGCCCAGCTTGCGGAAGTAGCTGGGGTGCTTGGTCTCGATGTGCAGCCAGACCCGGCGGCCCCGCTTGCGCCCCTCCCGCTCGGCCCACTGCAGCACCTCCTCGAACGTGGGCACCTGCCACCGGCCGTCGTAGAGGGTGTTGTGCTGCCGGGTGCCCGGTATCCGCTCCTTGGCGCGCAGCGTCTTGAGCTCGGCGAGGGTGAAGTCCTCGGTGAACCAGCCGGTGAGCTGCGTCCCGTCGACGGTCTTGGTGGTCTTGCGATCCGCGAACTCGGGGTGCGCGGAGACGTCGGTGGTGGCGGTGATGTCGTTCTCGTGACGGCAGACCAGATGGCCGTCCTTGGTGGGCACGAGGTCCTGCTCGATGACGTCCGCGCCCATGTCGAGGGCCAGTTGGTAGGAGCCGAAGGTGTGCTCGGGGCGGTAGCCACTGGCGCCGCGGTGGCCGATGATCAGCGGGACCGGCAGGTCCCGGGCAGTGCCCTCGCGGGCGGTGTCGTCCCGGCCGGCGGCGCTCGCCCCTCCGGCGCCGCCGAACACCGCCGCGCCCGCGCCGAGGGCCGCGGCCCCCAGCACCGTCCGCCGTCCCGGCTGCTGCCCCTTGTGCATACCCGCTCCTCGTGTCCGGTTCTCGGTGGGGTTCCGGGTGCTTCCGGGTGCTTTCCGGGGTGCGACAAAGCGTGTTGCGCACCGGCCCACGGACCCGGGCCGATCGTAGGCACGGACGGGCCATGCCGGGGAGACGCGCGACAGCATCGGGGGGAACATGGTGGTAACACGCGTCAACGCTGCGTATCGACCTCGTAAACCCGATGTGCGCGCGGGAGTGACCCGCGAGTATCGTCCTGGGCTGCAGAGTTCTGCGCCGTGCTCGACGTTGACCACCCACGACCCGGAGGACCCCTTGTCCCGCATTGTGCTGAAGGCGATTCTCGGATTCGTGATGCGTGTCCTGTACCGCCCGAAGATCGAGGGCCTGGAGCGCATCCCGGAGACCGGGCCGGTGATCCTGGCCGGCAACCACGTCACCTTCATCGACTCGATGTTCCTGAGCCTGGTGGTCAAGCGCCCGGTGTACTTCATCGGCAAGGACGAGTACGTCACTGGCACCGGCCTCAAGGGCCGCCTGATGGCGTGGTTCTTCACCAGCGCCGGCATGATCCCGGTCGACCGGGACGGCGGCCACGGCGGTGTCGCGGCGCTGATGACCGGCCGCCGGGTCCTGGAGGAGGGCAAGGCCTTCGGCATCTACCCCGAGGGCACCCGCTCCCCCGACGGCCGCCTCTACCGCGGCCGTACCGGCATCGCCCGGCTCGCCCTGATGACCGGCGCGCCCGTCGTGCCGTTCGCCATGATCGGCACGGACAAGGTGCAGCCCGGCGGCAAGGGCCTGCCGCGCATCGCGCCGGTGACCGTCCGGTTCGGCGAGGCGCTGGACTTCGCCCGTTACGACGGCATGGACCGCGACCGCTACGTCCTGCGGGCCGTCACCGACGAGGTGATGAGCGACGTGATGGAGCTGTCCGGCCAGGAGTACGTCGACATCTACGCCACCAAGGCCCGGCAGGCCGCCTGACCCGCCCGGTGCACCGCTCGCGCGAAGGGCCCCTAGAAACGGCGGTTTCTAGGGGTCGTCGCAACACGTGGTCGTGTTGATCAGGCCGCGAGCAGTTTATGCAGGCGCTCGGCTGGGGTTTCCCAGCCGAGCG
>NZ_JBFAEA010000036.1:0-59689 GCF_040641675.1 Streptomyces sp. NPDC020742 | reverse complement strand
TCGCCGTTGAGCTGGACGGTGTCGATCCCCAGATGCGTGAGCACACCGTGTCCCTCCCCGTCGACCACCACAAACGCATGCGGATGCAGCGAGACCACGGTGCCGTCCACCGGCGCCACCGCTGTGGCCGGCTCGCGGACGGGGTCGATGGCGGCACCCGGGCCGACCATCGCCGCGGAGAAGACGGGGTCGGGCACTGCCGCGAGTCCGAGGGCGCGTCCGGCGAGCGGGGACGTCACATGGGTCACAGGGGAGCCTTTCGGAGGTGGAGAGGGAGGTGGAGCTGCCATGGGTGCAATGGCGCCGACGCCTGTCGTCCGCTGCGGAGCGCCGATTCGATGCCCGTCAGTGGTGTAGACCAGTTGTAGCACGTGGACGTGCGGGGTGGAATCGCCACCCCTCGGGCGCACCTCGTACCCCAATGAAACGGACCACGTGTGCGTGCACAGCGCCGACGGTCGGGCCGTTGCCCATGGCAGCACCCCCATGCCCCACGAGCCGTCGACGCAGAGCACGCCCGGCACCGCCGACCCTGAGGGGGGAGTCGGGGAGCCGGGCGTGTGCCTCTTGGGACGGAGAGGTCTTCCGTCGTGGGCGGAGCTGCGCCCAGGGACGTACCCGTGTCGTACCCGGCGTCCGGCCGGGAGGAGTTGACCGAGGTCCGGGCCCTCTTCATCATCGGTTCCGGAAGGACGGACTGCCGCCCCCTCAACCCTCTGTATTCCTACCGTTGTTGTCGCTGAGGGGTTGGTAAGGGCGGGGGCGCGGCAGGGGAGGCGGCCCTCGGGTGGAGGGGCGTGAGCGCCGCCGCCCCGTAGCTGCTACCTGTGGTGCCGAGAGACGTTCAGGTACCTGTGGTGCCGCGAGACGTTCAGGTACTTGTGGTGTTGAGAGACGTTCAGGCAGCGATTGCCGATCGCCGGGTTCTTGAGTGCCAGAACGTTGACCGTGTTGCCGCAGACGTTGACCGGAATGTTGATCGGTACCTGCACGTTGTTCCCGCTGAGGATGCCGGGAGAACGCACGGCAGCACCCCGGGCGTGGCTGTCGGCACTGGCCGTGGCGGCTCCTCCGAGGACGACGAGGGACGCAAGGGCCGTGGCAGCAGCGATCCGGATCTGCATGATGACTCCTTTGATCGGTGTTGTATCGCCAACCTCTCCCGAAACAAGTCAGAAAAAAACATGAATGGTCCAGAGGGGGGAGGGAAAGTCCCTCATCCGAGGGAGTGCAACGGCCCCGCTCACCTGGTGGCCCGTCACGCGGAGGTCAGTCGGCGTTAAGGCTGAGCCTGCACGGCGAGGGCGGGCTGGCGGGCCGACAGCCGGCCGCCGGCTGTCCGTCGAGCAAGCCCGCCTCGTGGGGACCGTGGCCGCCACCCGGAAACCGCCGTCGGGCCGGGCTCCGGCCTCGGACGACCCGCCCAGGACGGTGACGCGTTCCCGCGGCAGCGAGTACGGCACCGGCCCCTCCGTACCTCACTAGCGGCCGTGCCGTGGCGCACCCCCTGGCTGCTGGCCAGGACCGTGGTGCTGGCCGCACTGGTGCTGGTCACCGGGGTGCTGCTGAGCATCGTCACCTTCGGCATCAGGTGCGCCTCGGCGCCTGCCGTGGCTGGCTCGGTCGCCGATCCGGCGGCGATCCGGGCGGTACTCGGGCGCGGGCTCTACCTGAGCGTGCCGTCCGTGCTCGCGCTGGCCGTCGCGGCGATGCTCCGCAGCACCGGCGGCGTCGTCGTGATGTTCACCCTCATCTTCGTCATCTTCGTCGCACCGGCCGTTACGGTCGTGGGTCCGCTCGGCCGTAACGCTGTCTACCTGCCGGGCAGCCCCATGATGCCTAGGCCCTTTCGCCGAACTCCCATCTGCCGTCTGCCCAGCGGCTTCTGGAATGCGCGCTCACACCCCGTCCACCACCTCGTCGGGCAGCACACCTGGCGGGCGTCTTCGGGCGTTTCGGTGGGAGCCGGAGGGGCAGACGATCTTGCGTCAGGGAAGCACACCAACGTGAGAAGGAGTGTGGCCATGACCGCAAGGAACAAGGTGTCCACGAAGCTCGAGCAGGCCAAGGGCGCTGCGAAGGAGGCCATGGGCCGCGTGGTGGGAAACGAGCGGATGACCGGCGAGGGCCGCTACGAACGCGCCAAGGGCGAGCTGCGCCAGGCCGCGGAGAAGCTCAGGGACGCGACCCGCAGGTGAGAGCGCGGGGAGGGGAGGGGCGAGAGAGAAGCCCTGCCGCTCCGCGCGGGCATCGACGACGTCGTAGCGAAGAGGCACCGGCAGACGCCGTACCGAAGACCTACCGAGTGGCGTCGTACCGAAGACGTACCGATGGGCGTCGTACCGAAGACATGCCGATGGGCGTCGTACCGGTACGACGTACCGAAAGGCGGTTGCCGGCGACGGAGGGCTGAGGTCCGCCCGCCGCCCGCACCCGCCACGACCCGGGGTGAGCAAGGCGCGTACCGGTCGGCGGCACGACCGCGCTGCAACAGGGCCGCGGCACAGGGCGAAGGACGGCGGCGGTGGGGAGTGGAGAGTGCGGACAAGGACCAACGGTGTGGTCGGGCTGATCTTCTGGGCGGCGGTGGGGTGCGCCGCGACTGCGTCGACCGTGCTCGCGGCGGCGGTCACCGCATGGTGCTGGATACCGGCCGGCGTGCTGGGGGCGTTGTCGGTCCTGGGGCTGTGGGACATCCTGCAGCGGCGGCACTCGGTGCTGCGGAACTACCCCGTCCTCGGCCATCTGCGGTTCCTGCTGGAGGGCATCCGGCCCGAGCTCCAGCAGTACTTCATCGAGCGCAACTACGACGGCCGGCCCTTCGACCGTGATGTGCGCTCCCTGGTCTACCAGCGGTCGAAGGGCACGGACGCCGAGGAGCCCTTCGGCACCGACCGTGATGTCTACGCCGAGGGCTATGAGTTCCTCGTCCCGTCCATGACGCCGCGGCCCGTACCCGACAAGCCGCCGATGGTGCGGGTCGGCGGCCCGGACTGCACCCGCCCCTACGAGATGGCGCTGCTGAACGTGCCGGCGATGAGCTTCGGCGCCCTGTCGACCAACGCCATCGTGGCTCTCAACCAGGGCGCCGCGCGTGGTGGCTTCGCCCACGACACCGGCGAGGGCGGCCTGTCGGAGTACCACCTGCGGCACGGCGGCGACCTGATCTGGGAGATAGGCACCGGCTACTTCGGCTGCCGCACCGAGGACGGCGGCTTCGACGAGCGGCAGTTCGCCGACAAGGCCGCGCACGGACACGTCACCTGCGTCGCGCTGAAGCTGTCCCAGGGCGCCAAGCCCGGGATCGGCGGGGTGCTGCCCGGCAGCAAGGTCAATGCCGAGATAGCCGGCGTCCGCGGGGTGCCGGCGGGCCGTACGGTGATCTCCCCGCCCTACCACCGGGTCTTCGACACCCCGCGCGAGCTGGTGCTCTTCCTGGCCCGCATGCGGGAGCTGGCCGGCGGCAAACCGACCGGATTCAAGCTGTGCCTCACCTCCCGCCGGCAGTTCCTCGCCGTGTGCAAGGCGATGCTCGCCGAGGACGTCACCCCGGACTTCATCGTCGTCGACGGGGCGGAGGGCGGCACCGGCGCCGCCCCGCCGGAGTTCGCCGACCACCTCGGCACACCGCTGACCGAGGGCCTGACGACGGTGCACAGCGCACTGGTCGGCACCGGCCTGCGGGACCGCATCCGGATCGGTGCCAGCGGCAAGATCGCCACCGGTACCGACATCGTCAAGCGCCTCATCCAGGGGGCCGACTACACCAACGCCGCCCGGGCGATGATGTTCGCCGTCGGCTGCATCCAGGCGCAGCGCTGCCACACCAACACCTGCCCGGTGGGCGTGGCGACACAGGACCCGCGCCGGGCACGCGCCCTGGACGTCGAGGACAAGTCCGAGCGGGTACGCCGCTTCCAGGAGGCGACGGTGCGCAGCGCCGTGCAGATCATGGCGTCCATGGGCGTCACCGACCCGGCCGACCTCCGGCCGCACATGCTGCGCCGGCGCGTGGACGCCACCACCGTGCTCTCGGGCGCCGAGATGTACGACCTGCTCGCCCCCGGGGAGCTGCTCGCCGACCCGCCCCGCACCTGGGCCGAGGACTGGGCGGCGGCCGACCCCGACCGGTTCACCGTCTGAGAACGCTGAGAACGCTGAGAACGTGAAGGAGAGCACCCCATGACCCGCACGGTGTCGCAGGTACTGGTCGACGGACTGTCCGAACTCGGCGTCCGGCAGGTGTTCGGCGTCGTCGGCGACGCGCTGAACCCGCTCACCGACGCCATCCGGCGCACCGAGGAGATGGACTGGATCGGCTGCCGGCACGAGGAGGCGGCCGCCTTTGCGGCCGGCGCCCAGTCCCAGCTGACCGGCCGGCTCGGGGTCTGCATGGGCACCGTCGGACCGGGCTCGGTCCACCTGCTCAACGGCCTGTACGACGCGGCGAAGAGCCACGCCCCGGTCCTGGCGATCGCCGGGCAGGTGCCGCTGCCGGAGGTGGGCACCGAGTACTTCCAGGAGGTCGACAACGATCTGCTCTTCCGCGACGTCGCGGCCTTCCGGGCCACCGTGACCGCACCCCAGCAGCTACCCGGGCTACTGGAGATGGCCGTACGCACGGCGACGGCTCGGCGCGGGGTGGCGGTGCTGACGGTGCCCGGCGACATCGGTGACCTGGAAGTGCCCGACGACCGCGCCCTCCGGTTCTTCCTGGCCGACCACAGCACCCGGCCCGACGAGCCCGAACTGCGCGCCGCCGCCGCGCTGTTGAACGATGCCGAGAAGGTCACGCTGCTGGTGGGCCGCGGTGCCTGCGCGGCCCGCGACGACGTCCTCGCGCTCGCCGACCGGCTCGCCGCCCCCATGGTCCTCACCCTCAAGGCCAAGGAGGGCTTCGAGGAGGACAATCCCCATGAGGTGGGCCAGACCGGGCTGATCGGCAACCCGGCCGCGGCCGGCGCCATGGAGGACGCCGACACTCTCCTGATGCTGGGCACCGACTTCCCCTACCGGGAGTGGTATCCCCAGGGCAGGAAGGTCATCCAGGTCGATGCGGTCGCCGAGCACATAGGTCGACGCGTACCCGTCGACCTCGGCCTGGTGGGCGATGTCGGCCCGACCGTACGCGGACTGCTCGGCCACCTGAGCGGGGAGCGGGACGGCAGCCACCTCGCGCGGGCGCGGGAGAAGTACGCGGCCTGGACCAAGGGCCAGCAGCGGTTGGCCGATCCCGAGCACGACCGCTCACTGATCGGCAAGGTGCGCTCAGCACTGGACAACCGTGACCACCTGATCCGGCCGGAGGCGGTCGCCGCGGCCGTGGACCAGGCGGCCGACGACGACGCCGTCTTCACCTCCGACACCGGCATGGCCACGGTCTGGCTGTCCCGTTTCGTACGGATGCGGGGGGACCGTCGGCTCCTCGGTTCCTACAACCTGGGGTCCATGGCCAACGCCATGCCGCAGGCGCTCGGAGCTCAACTGCTGGACCGCAACCGGCAGGTGGTGGCCTTCTGCGGTGACGGGGGCCTGAGCATGCTGCTGGGCGACCTGATGACCCTCCGCACCTACGACCTGCCGGTCAAGCTCGTCGTCTTCGACAACCGCCGACTCGGCATGGTCAAGCTGGAACAGGAGCAGGCGGGACTCCCCGAGTTCGGTACTGAGCTGGACAACCCGGACTTCGCGGCCGTCGCCACCGCCCTGGGTATCACCGGCATCCGCGTCGCCGATCCCGAGGACCTGGGGAGTGCGGTGCGGCGCGCCTTCGCCACCGACGGACCGGTCCTGCTCGACGTCCTCACCAACCCCGAGGAGATCGCCATGCCCGCCAAGCCAACCCTCGCCCAGGGCTGGGGCTTCGCCATCGCCAAGGTCAAGGAGAACCTCCGCAGCCCGGGGGAGTGACACCGCGGGCACCTGGGAGGGGCCAGAAGCCGTCAGCGCCGGGCACGCTCCTCCACCAGCCGGTTCAGCTCTTCGAAGGCCGCGCGAACGGCCCGGGGGTTCTCGACCCAGGGGAAGTGCCCGGCACCGTCGATGGTGCGGTGCAGGACGTGAGGTTGCCGGAAGGCGCCGTCCTCCTGCCACAACCGCTGGTCGACCACATGGTCGTGGCTGCCGCTGACGATCAACGTGGGGAGCGTACGGGGCGTCCAGCGCGCCCGGTAGTCGTCGTCGAAATGCTGCGCGGCCCAGGCCATCGCCTCCTGGCAGTAGGGGAGGTCCGCCAGTACCGCGCGGCCCGCGGCCAGTCCGTGCGGGGTGAAGTTCCACGGTGCCGCGGCGAGCGTCAGGGCGCGCAAGGTGTCATCGCCGGGGCGTTCGGCGTGGGCCCGGGCGGCGTCGTCGACGTCGGGGATCGGGTTGTCGCGCACCCAGTCGGCGAACCGGGAGCGCCAGCCGGCGTGCGGGGCGCTGCTCACCAGCGCCATCCCGGCAAGGCGTTGCTCCAGGCCGGGGACGGAGAGCAGGAACATCCCGCCGCCACGGGCCGGAAGATCCCGCACGCGAGGTAATTCCGCCGCCCTTCCGCCTCCGGATGCGCCCCTCCTCCCCGCTCCCTCCTCCCCGCTCCCTCCTCCCTGCTCCCGGCTCCCTGCTCCGCGTCGAGCGGAAGCCGCCCGGCCGATCTGCGCGGGGGGAAGTCGGGGTTCTCCATGTGGCGGAAGGGTGCCCATTCGGAGGACGGATTGCCTGGGGTGTGTGATGGCGCGACCGGTGCGCACGCGGTCCCGGGGCGGATGGCCAACTCCCTCCGGCCCGCACAGCCGGCGATGTGCCCAGCGGTAACCCCTTGGGACGTACGGATGGATGTAAGGGGCGTCGCATTTGCGCTGGTGAGAGCGGGGGAGTGCGCGCCTGGTGTGGTGAGGTTGTGCATATGTCTGTGTTTTGTAACACCAAGACGGATTTCTCGCTCCATGGGGTGAAGACCGGTCAATGTGTGGGGGCCCGGTCAAACCGGCCGGGCTTCCGGTTTTCCGGCACCTCTGTCATGGGGTGCTATTGGAGGGGATTTCGTGTTCCGTCACGTTTCTCGTGTTGCTGTTGCTGTAGCGGGGGCCGCGACCTTCGCTGCCGCCGGAGTACTGCCGGCCACGGCGGCCGGTCACTACGACCACCGTCCGCCGGCTTCGCACCACCAGATTCACTCGGCGGTCGTCCTGGGCCCGATCCAGTACGACAGCCCCGGCCGCGATGACCGCTCCAACCGGAGCCTGAACGCCGAGTGGGTCACCCTCCGCAACACCAGCCGCTGGCCCGTGACCATCAAGGGCTGGACCCTGTCGGACAAGTCCGGCCACGCCTACCGCTTCGGCAACGTCCGCCTCAACGGCAACTCCCAGGTGCGTGTCCACACCGGGATCGGCCGTGACACCCGTACGGACGTCTACCAGGACCGCCGGGTCTACGTCTGGGACAACGACGGTGACACCGCCACCCTGCGCAACGACCACCGCCGCATCGTCGACTCCAAGAGCTGGGGCCGTCACGGCCACTGGGGTCACCACTTCTGATCCATCCACCCAGGCCGGCCGGACTTGGTCACTCCGACCGGCCTTTCCCCCGGTGCGCCGCAGGATCCTGCGCCTGCGGCGCACCGCCATGTCCAGCGGTGGTTGTGCCGGCCGCCGGTCCCGCGCAGCCGGGCGCACAGACTGCTGCAGCGGCTCCTCCGGGAGCACCCTCCCGGGTGGCGCGTGGGGTGGGGGACCGCGCCACCCGCCGTCCCCGGACAGCCCCGGTGCGACGGCCGCAGGAACCCGGCGTTCAGCCGTGGGGGAGCAGGACCAGTTTGCCTCTCGTACGACGCCCGAGCAGATCCTCCTGCGCCTCGCGGGCCTGCGCGAGGCCGTATTCCGCGCCGACCAGCGGGCGCAGCCGTCCCCGTGCGGTGAGGCCGAGCAACGCGTCAAGTGCCGCCCCGCCGGCCCCCTCTCGGACGAGGAGCGGGATCAGCCAGAAGCCCGCGACGGCGATGTTGTCCACCGCCAGGCGCTCCGGCGCGAGGGGCGAGGCGGCCTGGCGGGAGGAGGCACCGTAGGTCACCAGCCGCCCCAGAGGGCCGAGGGTGCCCAACGCGGCATCCAGGACGGAACCCCCGATGGCGTCCAGCACGATGTCGACGGGCTGTCCGCGGTTGGCTTCCAGGACGCGCTCCCGGTACCCCTCCGCAGCGCCGTCGATCGCCGCGTCCGCGCCGAGTTCGCGCGCGAAGGCCCGTTTCTCCTGGGAGGAGGCCGTGGCGATGATGCGCCCCGCCCCGAACTCCCGGGCCAGCTGGACGGCGAGGCTTCCCGTCCCGCCCGCAGCGGCATGCACCACCACGCTCTCCCCGGGCCTGATCCGCGCCACCGAACGCAGCACATGCCAGGCCGTCAGCCCCTGCACCAGCACCGCCAGCGCCTCGCCCGCGCCCACACCGTCGGGTAACTCCACCAGGTCCCGGTCGGGGACCACGGCCTTCGTGGCGTACCCGCCCTGCCGGAGGTAGCCGAGCACCCGCCGTCCGTCCGCCGTCCGGCCGACCACCTCCATACCCGGTATACGGGGCAGCGGCCCGTCCGGTGCGCCCGGGCCCTCAGTGTGCTGACCGGCAATCTGCTTGATGTCACCGAAGTTGACACCCGAGGCCTCCACCTCGACCAGGGTCTCGCCCGGCCCTGCCACCGGATCCGCGACCCAGGCCTCCCGCAGGACCTCCGGCCCACCGAACCGCTCGTACCGCATCGCGCGCATACATCCGCCTCCCAACGCTCTGCTCAACACTCAAGCACAGATGGATGGTTGGCCCACAAGTGCTGTTGGCCCATCAAGTGTGGGCAGGTCCACCAACCGGGTTGGCTCATCGAACGCGGTTGGTCCATCGAGCAAGCAGGGGGTGGTCCATACGGACGTCAGGACGCAACGCGGCCGACCGAATCGAGGAGCCTTTGCTCCTCCACAGTGAGTCGCAGGGCGCCGGCCGCCACATTGTCCACGAGGTGATCCGGGTCGCCCGTCCCCGGGATGGCCAGCACATGCGCGCCCTGCTGCAGGACCCACGCCAGACGTACCTGCGCCGCCGATACGCCATGTGCGCGGGCGACGGCACGGACCTCGTCGTGCTCAGCACGGACGGCTCCCGCCTCGCGCCCTTCCCCGGCGATGGAGAAGAAGGGCACGAACGCGATGCCGTGTCTGGCGCATTCATGCAGCATCCGCGCGCCGTTGGGTGCGTCGATGCCGTACCGGTTCTGGACGCACACCACCGGTGCGATGGCCTGCGCCTCGGCCAGGTGCTCCGGGCGGGCGTTGGAGATGCCCAGGTGGCGGAGGAGTCCGGCGTCCCGCAGTTCGGCGAGGGACCCGAAGTGCTCGCTGATGGAGTGCTGACCCATGATGCGCAGGTTGACCACGTCGAGGTGGTCGCGGCCGAGCTGACGGAGGTTCTCCTCGACCTGGCCACGCAGCTGGTCGGGCTGCGCGGGAGCGGTCCACTCGCCGGAGGCGTCCCTGGCCGGGCCGACCTTGGTGGCGATGACGAGATCATCCGGGTACGGCGCCAACGCCGAGTTGATCAGTTCATTGGCGGAGCGCAGCCGCGAGAAGTAGAACGCCGCGGTGTCGATGTGCTGGACACCGAGTGCCACGGCGCGCCGCAGAACCCCGATTGCCTGGCCGCGATCGCGGGGCGTGCCCTGGTGGAAGGCGGCGCTGCCGGTCAGGCGCATGGCGCCGAAGCCGAGCCGGTTGACCTTGAGGTCGCCGAGCAGCCAGGTTCCTGCGGCTGCCGCGGTGACCGTATCCGACGTCATCTTTCCCTCATCCCCCTCTGTTGGGGCCCTCGCCCTCGATGGTTCGGGCCCGGCGGTTCTGGAGTATGCGCAGGTGACGGGTGTGACGGGAAGGCGCGGAGGGGTGGGGGAATGTCACAGCCGATCCGGGAATCCCGCGTACAGCACAGGAGTTGTTCGGAGTGATGAGGCGAGATGGTCGTGACGTCCCGTGACAAGCAGCGCCGGATGAGACAAGACAGCACGGCCACGACCGCACGACCACGACCGCACGGCGGCACGGCCACGGCGGCAGGGGTACGACAGGGGTGACGGCGCCGAGGCAGAGTCGGCCGCGTTGACGAGCGGCACGCGCTCCCGGGCGCCCGGACCGCAACCGCCGCCGCGCCCGTCGACCTCAGTGTGTAAGGAGGGGCGCTACGGGCGGAGCGGTCCGGACGGCCGGGCGTCCATGGCGTCAGGGGCGCCTCACCCGCAAGTCATCGGGGAAGCGCGTGCAGGGCATCGCATGCAGGGAATCGCGTGCAGGGCATCGCATACAGGTAAATGCAGGCAGAGAGAGACACCTACAGGGACACACCTACAGGGAGATACCTACGGACGAGAGCTATCCGACAACGGCGTCGAGCTCGACTTCGACCAGCCACGCAGGGTCGATGAAGCGAGACACCTCAACGAACGTGCACGCAGGCCGGATGGCAGCGAACCGTTCGCCATGCGCTCGTGCGGCGTCCTTCCACTGGGTCACATCGGTAAGCATGATGCGGGTCCGTATGACGTCCTCCAGCGAGGCACCCGTCGCTTCCAGCGCACGCTGGGCGATGTCCAGGCACCGCACCGTCTGGGCATGGACGTCACCGGGACCCACCGTGGAGCCGTCATCGCCGATAGGGGCTGTGCCGGCGACCGCTACGTAATTGCCTTCTCTGACCGCCCGCGAGAACCCGATCTCCGGTTCCAACGGTGACCCAGAGCTGACTGTCTGTCGAGTACGTTCCATCACGCCATGCTGCCATGCGAGGGCCTTTGGGTGCCTCGAGCCCCTGTTGGCGGGCTGACCGACGTGTGAGTAGCCCCTTCTCCAGAGTGCTGCGGGTACGCCGGAAGCGGACGGCCCTGCGTACCGAAAGGGGGTACTGCGTACCGGCAGAGGGGCGCCGGGGCCCGGGGGCTTGTGGCGTGCGCAGGAGGGCTCTCCGAAGGCCGGCTCGCGACGACAGCGTGACGGCCCGCCCGGCCCCGGGAAACCGCGCTCACCGGAGTGCGCCCCGCCCCGCCCCGCCCCGCTTGCCGCGAGCCGGCGCCGTGCAACGGGCCGCTGTCCCGCCCTTACGCGCGCCCTTGCGCTTCGTCCGCCGTCCCAAGGTGTTCGGTCGGCCCGGCGAAGGCCAGAAAGGTGGCACGGGTGCTCAGAAGCCACCGGCCGTCGACCTTGCGGAAGGTGTCCTCGTAGTGTCCCACCTGCGTAGGGATCTGCGGGGGCAGCATGCCGCCGGAATGACCGTCGACGCGGTACGTCGTGAAGTAGCTGGTCGCCGTCGCTGTCGACTCCGATGTGAGGGTCACCCCGATGTTCGTGCAGATGCGGCGCGAGAGCCGGTCGGCAGGTCGGGAACCGAAGTAGGTACGAAGGGCGTCACGGCCCTGGATCCGGCGGTCGCCCTCGGCCCACTCCCAGACCCCGTCAACCGTGAACAGTTCCGCCACCTCACTCGGGTCACCCAGATCGAGCGTGCGGACGAACTCGATGATGAGGCGCTCGCAGGCCCGCTCAGCGACCAGACGGTCCATGGGATCAAGGGCGTCAGTAACCATCCCTCCTTCCTACCAGCACGCCAGAGGACACCACGACGGCTTTTCCCCTCCGCGAGATTCACCCCACGCCACCCCCGTCCCACCCCACCCGCGTCCAACTCCACTCCACTGCACTCCACTGCACTCCGCCCCACTGCGCTCCACTCCGCCTCGTCCGGCATTTCAGGCAGCGCTCCAGATGATCCGTCCCAGATGGCTCGTCCCCTTCCGAAGCGCAGGTGCAAGAGGAGGCAGGGCGTGGCGACCTGACGATACGTCACCTCGTATCTCTTCCCGCGTCGGTGATGCGCGGCCGCTGTCCTAGTTCAGGCCTGCGCGCCGCCGTCGACCGGAAGGACCTCGCCGGTCACGAAGGAGGCCCGGTCGCTGAGGAGCCAGGCGGCGGCCTGCGCGATTTCGTCGCGAACAGCCGTGCCGCCGCGGCGCCGATCCCGCGGCCGGCACCGGTGACGAAGGCGACCATGCCGGCCAGCAGGCCCAGGCCCGTCGGGGTGGAGGGTGCGGTGGTGGGTGTGTTGTCCATGGCAGCGAGCCTGCGTCCAGCCGCAGAGCCCACCCAGGCACCAGCGGTACCTGGATGGGCTCGCGGCGCCCGCACACTGGGGGAGTGGACAGACGAGAACTGGCGGGCTTCCTTCGGAGCAGGCGCGAGCGGATCAGCCCTGCCGACGTGGGACTGCCGACCGGGCCGCGCCGCCGCACTCCGGGGCTGCTCCGCGAGGAAGCCGCACAGTTGGCGTTCATCTCGACCGAGTACTCCACGCGGCTGGAGCAGGCCCGCGGCCCGCGCCCGTCACGCAACCCTCATGGAGGACTTCTCTGCCCTGCCACCGCGCGACCGCAATCAGGTGCGCCGCGTCTTCCTCGGTCCGCACCGGCAGGGGCGACTGTTGTACGGGGTGTCGGACGCGGACGCGTTCGCCCGCACCTCGGCCCGGCAACTGCGCGCCACCGCCGCCCGCTACCCCGATGATCCCGAGGTGGCCCGGCTGATGGACGAACTCCTCTCCGGAAGCGAAGAGTTCACCCAGCTGTGGGCATCCCACGACTCGCTCGGATTGGGCGGCCGGGTGGACCGCGAGGGAAGGGCCGCGAGGGCCGCGAGGGGCGGGACGGGGCCGGCTCACGGACTGCGGCCAACGGGCCGGCACCCCGGACCAGTCGTGTGCGATCCCGCTGAGGTCGCCGCCGTTCGGCGCTGCGCACCCGGCACCCGGCACCCGGCATCCGGCATCCGGCATCCGGCATCCGGCATCCGGCATCCGGCCTTGCCGGACCGCCGCCGACCGGGCGGGCGACACCGCACGTACCGACGAGCACGGCAGGTCCCCACCACGGTCCGCCGACAGTGGCGCTCGCAGGGCGCTCATCGGCGCGGCGGGCGGTTCGCCACTCGGCTGCAGGCCGAAATCGGTGGAGAGGACGAGAACGGATGATTAGCCTCCCGACCATGAAGCTGCTGACCGTGAACCTGGGGCACCCCAGAGCCGTGGAGTACGCCACCGCCTCCAGCGGCACCACCGGGATCTTCAAGGAGCCCGTCAACGGTCCGGTCCGGGTGATGGATCCGGGACCCCCGGGCCGAGGGGCCAGCGGCCTGGTTGGTGACGCGGTCTGCGACCTGCGTCGGCACGGCGGCAACGACCAGGCGGTCTACGCCTTCGCCCGGGAGGACCTGGACTTCTGGGAGCGCGAGCTGGGACGTCCGCTGCCCAATGGCACGTTCGGGGAGAACCTCACTACGTCCAGCCTGGACATCACCGGCGCCAGGATCGGCGAGCGGTGGCGGGTAGGTCCCGATCTGCTGCTGGAGATCACCAGCGGACGCATTTCCTGCCTCACCTTCCAAGAACGGATGGGCGAAGAAGGCTGGGTCAGGCGGTTTACCCGGCGCGCAGAGACCGGGGCCTACCTCCGGGTGATCGCCCCCGGCAAGATCCGCGCCGGCGATCCGATCGAGATCGTGTACCGGCCCGATCACCAGGTGACGGTGGCCATGGCCTTCCGGGCGGTCACCTTCGAACGGGAGCGGTTACCTGACGTCCTGGCTGCCGGAGACGCCCTACACGCCGAGGTACTGCGAAGGGCGCGAGAGTACGTCACCGCGCTCAAAGAGCCCCATCAGAGCGGGACTTGAGCGGCACGGAGTGGGATGGGCGGTGCTTGCGGTACAGCAAGCACCCCAGAGACTGACCATGACCGGCTGAAACACCACCGGCAACCACCGCCACTACCGCCACCACCGGCAACCACCGCCACCGCACCTCGGCGATCCCCTGACCGCCGAGCGCGCGCTCTTCCCCGTCCAGCCAGCCGGCGTCGAGCGCCAGATTCCCGTCGTACACCACGAACTCCCGCTCAAGGGCGGCGAGGTGCAGGCCCGCGGCGCGCAGCTGCCCCGACAATGCGTCCAGCCGCTGTCCCGCGGTCCCCAGGCCCACCATCCGACACCGCTGAGTCACAAACCGCTCCACCCTGCCATCGGACCGCACCCGGCGTGCATTCCGCGAGAGGTGCGCACCGTGTCCGACGGCGATGGCGAGTAGGGATTCGAGAGGAGCGAAGCGCGCCAGCAGCAGCTTGAGATGATGCTCGAAGTAATAGCCGGGCCCGAGCCCTACTGCCTCCTCGTCTGTGCTGGGTACGCCCGCGGTCCACGGAGCCGCTTCGATCTTCGTCCGCACCACGTCGAACCCCGCGGCGCGCAGCGCGTCCGCCCTTCCGGCGGCTTCGGCCCGGACCTTCTCATACGTCCCCGACCGATGCAGCGTCAGCATCGGCTGGGAGGGTACGTCCCCCTGTTCCAGCAGGAATGTGTACGCACTTGAGGCGATGGAGCGCCGCGTACGCGGCCAGCGCCCCGGCCGACCCTCGGTCCCGGTCGTCCCGGACGGTGAGATGCACCTCGAACTCCCCCACGAAAGCAGGGCGCTTGGCCGCTTCCGACCGGTACTCGGGCACTGCTGCCTCACCACTCGCACTCGTCCCAAGATGATCACACAAGCCTCCGTCAGTCTTGACTCCCAACGCCTCCTCAAGGCGCTCCGTGGCTGGCGGCGAGGTGACGCGGCGAGCCGGGGCCGCCGGGGAAGTGTTGCCGGTAACCCTGTCGGGCTGTGTGGTGGCCGTCCTGACCGGCTCAGAACGGTGGGAGAAGAACGGACCGCATCGCACCGGCGTCCGGCCTGAGCCCCGCCGAAGTCGTCGCGATCAGCCCCATCTGGGCACCGGGCAGCCCCCACATCACCCGACGCACCAAAGCCGCCCTCATCACCCCCACCTCCGCCCCCACCGGCACCTCCGCCCCCCACCGCCACCTCCGCCCCCACCGGCACCGGACCGGCCGCGCCGGAGTCCAAGCGATCGCCACATGAACACGCTGACCGGCCGTACCTGTTGTCTGGTTCGGCACTGTCTGCCGTGCGTTTTGGCTACGGTGCCAACCACGGGCGCGGGGAAGGGACTCGTGGCTGAATCGGGGGAGGCCCATGCTGAGCAAGACGGACATCCTGCAAGCGGTACGACAGCACATTGCGGAGCGCGGGGAGGTGCCGAAACTAGGCCTGCCGGCTTCCGGCGAGATCACCTGGCACTCGCTCCTCGAGGGAACGGTCGTGCGCTGCATGGAGACCCGCACCGAGGGCGAGCAGATTCACCGCGGCCGAATCGACCTCTCGGGCCATCCGCAGTACGACAGTCTGGAGCGGTACCGCCTCGCCCCGCCAAAGGACCCTGCCATCACAACGACACTGCGGCTGGTGCAACGAGGCTCGGTCAAAGAGGACCCCTGCCCGTGCGGCAATGGAAAAGTGGCCTGCTCACGCTGCCAGGGGCGAGGGGAGTTGCCCTGTGCGGCGACCACCACCTGCAGCGACTGCCGTGGCATCGACGCCTGCTTACGCTGCGACGGCACGGGCCACCGAACCCGGAAGGCTCCCGAAGAGGTCCGGCAGGCAGTGGACGAGCGCGTCACCTGCAAGAAGTGCGGGGCGTTCGAGGCTGCATGTTCCACATGTCGAGGCCGCGGACACGTCACCTGTTCGACCTGCCAAGGCAGAGGAACCCGAGAGTGTCCCGACTGTGCTGGCGAGGGAACAGAGCCCCACAAGCGATGCGCAGGCACCGGCCACACGGTGACGTGGACCGAAGGAACCATCCGCCGGCAGCCACGGACCGACAAGATCAAGTGGCCCGAGTCGGGCCTGCCCTACATGGCGCGGCAGCACGCACGCGAGTACGGCGCCTGGCGCAAGACCTCCCTCACCCACAAGGACTCCGTCCCCGACGGCCTTGAGAACGAGTTCAAGGCTCTGCTCAAGCCTCACCTCAAGCCGCGTGACGGTGAGATCGCGCGTGAGGCCGACCTGCGGTACCTGCCACTGGCCCGGGTGGTCGTACCCGAGCACCGGCACCGGGTCTACTACGTCTATCCCGGCCGGTCCACGCTGCAGGTCTTGGTCCTGCCCTCGTTGCAGCGGACGTGGCAGATTGCCGGAGCGGTCTTGGGGGGCTTGGTGGTGCTTTACCTCCTGTCGCGGTTGTTGTCATAGAGTGGCGCTCCCAGGAGCGCCACACGACACACCCTGCCCACACCCGTGGAATACCCACACCCCCGCTCCCCGTGTCTCGCTGCGCCACGACCGCGCCGTCCTCGCCAGCGCAGTGGTGCAGGAGAAGCGGCTCACCGGGCGTACGACGTCGCCGCGCGCCAGGAGATGGTCCCTGGCCCCGGCCGCTCAGAGCCGGAGGCCGGGCCCCGGACGACGGCTGACGGCGACCGACCTGACGGCGACCGACCTGACGGCGACCGACGTGACGGCGACCGACGTGACGGCGACCGACGTGACGGCGACCGACGTGACGGCGCTGGGAGCCCTGAAGGAGTCGCGCACGGACGTGGATTCCCTGGAGCTCACCGCCGAAGGCGGCGCCATCAAGAACGCCGTCACGAAGGCGGCCGGCTCCGGCTCAGATCACTGGGTGGAGATCTTGTGGACGATGGTGTCGTCGGGGTTCAGTCGTCGCCCGTCCGCAGAGAGCACTTCCAGTGCGCGGAGGCGATCTCCCTGTCGGCGGTCGACCAACTGCGAGTGCGGTTCGCCGGGGGCGAAGAAGTTCTGTTCGCCCCACTGCCGCAGCGCCACGATGACGGGGAAGAGCGCCTTGCCCTTCGGGGTCAGTACGTACTCGCGGTAGGCGCTGCCGTCCGATGCGGGGACGGATTCGAGGACACCGCCGGCGACCAGGGTGCGCAGACGCGCGGTGAGGATGTTCTTCGCCACGCCGAGGCTGCGCTGGAACTCCCCAAAGCGCCGGCTTCCGTCGAAGGCGTCCCGCACGATCAGTAGGGACCACCAGTCGCCGATCGCATCCACCGACCGGGCGACGGGGCATTCACTGCCGTCGAAGCGCGTCCTGGTCACCATGGCGTCCCTCACTCTCACGATGGTTGCAACATGCTACCAAGAAAGTTACCGTCGCCATTGGTAGCAAGATGAAACCAGGTGTGCGGAGGTGTGCTGATGCCCGGCAACGGTGAGGCTGTAACTCGACGGACCGAGGCCCGAAACGAGGAAGGCTCCACGTTCGTCCTGTCCCGTGGCGTCGTCATGCTGTTCGCCGTCGCCTGCGGGGCCGCGGTGGCCAACGTCTACTTCTCCCAGCCGCTCCTGGTGACCATGGGCCACGACCTCGCCATGAGCCCGGCACTTGTCGGCAGCGTGGTCACCCTCACGCATGTCGGCTACGGGCTGGGACTCTTCTTCCTCGTGCCGCTGGGTGACGTGGCCGACCGCAGACGGCTCATCGTGGCCCAGTTACTGCTCCTGGTGGTGGCGCTGGCCGTGGTAGCCGCCGCCCACACGGCGGTGATCCTGCTCGCGGGCATGGCCGCGACGGGTCTTCTCGCGGTCGTCACGCAGACGTTGATGGCCTTCGCGGCATCACTGGCCCCACCCACCGGGCGCGGACGGGTCGTCGGCCTGGTCACCAGCGGCGTGGTCATCGGAATCCTGCTCGCCCGCACCGTATCCGGCCTCATGGCCGATCTCGCGGGCTGGCGCTCTGTCTACCTCGCCTCGGCGTCGCTCACCGCTCTGCTCGCCCTGGTCCTGTACCGAGTGCTGCCGCGCCACAGTGCCGCTCCGCCGACGACCCTGCGCTACGGACAGCTCCTGCGCTCCACGGTCACCCTGTTCGCACGGGAACGACTGCTGCGGCTCCGGGCCCTGTTCGGTCTGCTGATCTTCGCCGCGTTCAGCACGCTGTGGAGCAGCGTCGCGCTGCCGCTCAGCGAGGCCCCATACTTCCTGTCCCACAGCGCGATAGGGGCGCTGGGACTGATCGGTGTCGCTGGCGCCCTGGCCGCAACCGTGGCGGGCCGCCTGAACGACCGCGGACTCTCCCGGCGGACCACCGGCATCGCCCTGGCCCTGCTCGCCGCCTCGTGGCTGCCCTTGGCCTTCACCCGCAGCTCGCTCTGGTCCCTGGTCGTCGGGGTGGTCCTTCTCGACCTCGCCGTGCAGGCGGTCCATGTCACCAACCAGACCCTGATCTACGCGCTGCACCCGGACGCGGGCAGCCGGCTGATCGGCGGATACATGGTCTTCTACTCGATCGGCAGCGCCATCGGCGCCATCGCCGCGACCGCCCTCTACACGGTGGCCGGCTGGGGCGCCGTATGCGCACTGGGTGCCGCGTTCAGCTGCCTCGGGCTTGTGATGTGGGCCTTCACACGACACAGCACCCCGGCCCCCACCGCCAAGGCCGCTGCAGCAGATCGTGCAGTTGACGGCGCTTGATGGTCCAGCGGTCTTCCCGTCCGGCGTGTCCGGGCCCGGCGGGGTGACTTCTTCACCTGGATGAGATCGCCCGTCCGTAGCTGCAGCGCGCCGGGCACGCGCACGTCGACGACGACACCGATGTCGGCGCCGCTCGTTCGCTCTTCCTTCTTGGTCACGGTGCGGTTGCCGACCCGCAGGTGCGGGCCGGCGACGCCGGCCCGCCGCGTGCGGGAGGGCAGGGCGGCGAACTCGCTTACGAGACCGGCCAGTAGCGTCGCGGTGAGGTGTTCCTCCTCAGCGGCGCGAGATCCTCCGTGCAACTGGCGAAGTCGGCCACCGCGCGACGGGTAGCCCCCCGCACGAGATCCTCCAGATCATGATCGGCAAGCCAGGTAGCCGACGGCGCGGACAACGGCCGCGGGAAGTCGGCCCGGCGGGCGTCGACCGACGCGGAGACGATGTCCAGCAGCCGTTCTTCGAGCGGACCCGCCCCCTCGCGGCGTCCCGCAGTTGCACGGGCAGGACCGGGCTATTGCAGCACCGGCCGACCGCCTGCCGGACAGTGGCGTGCTGGCCGGCGAGCGCAACGGTGAGCGCCGCGTCCAGGCCGTCCAGCTCGCGCCCCAGGAGCAACAGCCACTCCAGCGACCGCGCCCACAGCCGCAGCCGGGCCTGCCTCTCCACACTGTGCCGCAGCCCCTCCACCGCGACCGGATCGTGCTCCTCGGCCAGGAGCGCCAGGTCCCGCCACAACTGCGCCAACTCCTGGTCCACATGGGAATCGAGAGCCTGCAGCTGAGACGTCCACGTCTCGTGGCGGCAGTGAAAGCCCTCGCGCTGCCGGTGCGCCCGGGCGAGCCCGACGGCGACCGCTGACGGCACCGGCAGTACGTCGGCCATCTCAGGCGTCGCCTGCTCAGCCCGCGGGGACCACGAGCGGAGGCCTGCCGGGAGAGGGCCACCCACCCAGCAGGCGACGGGCGAAGCCGGCGAGCAGCAGATCCTCCACCCACGGCCTGCACTTACGGTGGCGGCCTACGGCATCGGTCTGCTGCTCCTACCGCGAACCTCGGCCCACCGGTTCAAGGCGGAGGCGGAGAAGCACGCTCTTCCGGGCCGCTTCTGGCTGGCAACGACATCAGCCCCGAGCGCCAAGGGCAGTACGGGAGTACGGGTCCTCCTACGCCCCGAACCCGCTCACGAAGCGCTCGTTCCTATCAGAACGCTCAGGTTAGGCGGGCTACCGTTCCCAAGAAGGGCTTTGGTGGCTGTTATTGGGATCAGGTCCTGGTTAGCAGGTGATGTCGTGAATTCGTAACGGCGTCGGGCGAGGGGCAACGCGCGGGGCGGCCTGCTCATCTGGATAGGCAGCGAGGCGCACCGGGCGTCTTCGCGAACGGGTGGGTCTCACCAAGTGGGGAGATCCATGGGAGGGAAGTCCATGACCAGGACGAAGAAGGCCGGGTTAAAGGCGCGGGGCGGCCGGGTGGCTGTGATCGGTGCGCTGGGTCTGGCCTCAGTCACCCTGGCCGCAGCGCCGGCGTTCGCCAAAGGTGCTGTGGACATCACGGCGCCGCACACGGCGCATGTCGGCAAGACCATCACGGTCAAGGCGTACGGCAACGATGACAGCGCCGGCTACCTGCACCAGCTGTGCCTGGAGGAGAAGGGCTTCGGCGAAGGGTGGCACCAGGAGAATTGCAGCGCCGCGGTCAAGGGCGACGCACGGGTCACTGCACACGGCACGTCCGCGCGCCGCGGCAACCTGCAATTCCGTGCGGTGCTGTACGGCCTGACCAGCCCGCACGACCAGAATCCCGTGCGCTTGCACGCCTCTGACGTGGCGACGGTGCACGTCCGCTGAGCCGGCAGCGCGGCCGTGGACAGCCGGCACGACTACTGCCCACGACCGCGCACCGAATCGCTTCTCAGGAGAGCGCCCCGGCACCCAAGGTGCCGGGGCGCGGTGCTGCACGGTCCTACCGCCGCCGGTGTTCCCGCCGGTGTTCCCGACGCTGCTTACGTGTGATTCCGGGTTTTGTGCAGGGCTTCCTTGCATCGTCGACGAAGTCGGGGACGGCGCCTTGGAGGTCGAGCCCCTGCGGCAGCGGGGCGGCTCTCCTCCCCGGCTGACCAGGAGGAGTCGCACGGGTGTGGGGGCGCGGGGATTCACCCGCCGATCACCGGCCAGCGCTCACAGCGGCGCGCCCCACCGGGCCCCGGGCTCGGTGAGGGCCGGATCTTGATCAGCTCGACACGATGCCGTGAACCACCACCAAAATCTACACGGCGCCGACAAAAATCGACGTTGTGTAGACTTTGCGGTGAGGGAGCAGTCCAGCTCCTTCCGGGGCTTCTCTGGAGGAGCGATGCAGGAACAGAAGTGGCTCATCACCGGCGTCAGCACGGGCCTCGGTCGTGCCCTCGCGCAGGCCGCCTTGGCCGCCGGGCACACCGTCGTCGGCACGGTCCGCTCCGAGGAAGACCTGCGGGCCTTCGAAGCGCTCCGACCTGGGTACGCTCACGGCCGCATCCTGGACGTGACGGACGGCGACGCCGTCTCGGGTGTGGTCGCGGAGGTGGAGCAGAGCGTCGGCGCTTTGGACGTCGTCGTCGCCAACGCCGGCTACGGCCTGGAGGGCACCTTCGAGGAGACTCCGCTGGCCGAGGTGCGGCGCCAGTTCGAGGTCAACGTGTTCGGTGCAGTGTCTACCCTGCAGGCAGCGCTGCCCCACATGCGCCGGCGCCGCCGCGGGCACCTGATGGCCGTCACCTCCATGGGCGGGCTCATGGCCGTGCCCGGCATGTCCGCCTACTGCGGCAGCAAGTTCGCCCTGGAAGGCATCCTGGAGGCACTGGGCAAGGAAGCCGCACAGTTCGGGATCCACGTGACGGCGATCGAGCCCGGCTCCTTCCGCACCGACTGGGCCGGGCGGTCCATGACACGCGCCGCGCGGTCCATCGACGACTACGACGAGCTGTTCGCCCCCATCCGTGAAGCGCGGCAGAAGGCAAGCGGGAACCAGCTGGGAAATCCGGCCAAGGCCGGGCACGCCGTCGTGCACATCGCGTCGGTCGACCAGCCGCCGGCCCACCTCGTCCTGGGCTCGGACGCGTTGCGACTGGTCACCGCGGCGCGTACCGCCGTGGACGAGGACATCCGCGCATGGGAGACGCTCTCCCGCACAACCGACTTCGCCGAAGGCGCCCAGCTCTGATGGCCGGCCACCACCCCACGCGGAGCCGGCGCACCACCGAACGCAAGGGCGATGTCCGAGAGCGGGCCATTCTGGACACCTGCGAAGCCCTGCTGGCGGAGAAGGGCTACGACGCCATGACCGTCGGCGACATCGCCCAGGACGTCGGCATCACACGCGGCGCCCTGTACTTCTACTTCGGCTCCAAGCAAGAAGTGGTCACGGCACTCGTGGCCCGGACCGTCGAGCACCTGTGGGAACGGTCCCGGGCCACCGCAGAGGCCGACGACCCGCGCCAGGCCATCGCAGCAGCCATGCGGCGCACGGTCGAGCTGTGGGATGAGCACGGCCTGGTCATGCGCACAGCGATCGACCTGTCGTTGACCGTGCCGGAGATCGGCGAGTTGTGGAGCCGTACGGCCGACCTGTTCATCACAGCCATCACCGCCGTCCTCGAACGAGCCGGCATTCAGGCCGGCACCGAACCCGAACAAGCCTCAGCGATGGCACGCGCCCTGTGCTGGATGATCGAGCGGACCTTCTACCACGCCTCGCAGGAGTGCGGTGAGAACCTGCAACAGGCCTCTGCGACCTGCGAACACATCTGGCTGATCAGCGCCGGCCTGACCACCTGAGGCATCTGGCATGGACGGTGAAGCGCAGAACCGGATCAAGTGCTTCTGTACCCCACCGTCCAAGGCGCTTCACCGGCTGGCTCTGTTCACGACTAATTCGACCCTGCTTCTGTCCGCGTTCAACGGTCGCCAGGCGAGCGGATTCGGCGCTTCTTCGCGACTTCTTCCCCCATGAGGTCGTCGGTGCGGGTGCTGTGCCAGATGGTGCCTTCCCACTTCACGTACTGGAGTTCGCGATCCCGTAGGAGGACCGGCGTGAGGTGGCTGCGGAAGAGGAGCGTGCGGCCTTGGTACCGGCGGCTGCGGCTGAACCACATCGCGCTCTTCGTCCGGATGGACGCCAGCCCTGAGGAGGCCCGTGTCGGTCGGGCCGAGCGAGAGGGTGTTGGCCGTGATGCCCCTGTGGCCGAGTTCGCGGGATGCGACACGGGTGATCTGTTCGACGGCAGCTTTGCTGGCAGCGTAGAGGGCCTCGCCCGGGCTGGGCCAATGCGTGCCCACCATGGAGAGGGTGATGACCCGTCCGCTCCGTCGGCCGCGGCGAACGCGTCGGCGACCTGCTCCGGGACGGCAAGATCGAGCTGGACTGCGTACGCCCTGCCGTTCAGCCCAGCGATCTCGGCGACCAAGGTGTCGGCCGCCTCGGACTGCGTGTGGCAGGTGAACACACCACCGTGGCGCCGTCCGCGGCCAACCGGCGGGCGATCGCGCGGCCGGTACCGCGCGATCCACCGGTGACCAGGGCACCGCATCCCGCCAGTGGCTGAGCGGTGGCGAAAGTCGGGTTCACTCGCACTGGCACCTCCGACCGGCCCGGCGAGGATGGAACTGCTGTGGCGTACCAGGTGTACGCATTGTCGTTGCCCGAGGTCCGCTGCGTCGGTGAGGGGATGTTCACGTCCTCCGCGAACCACGTGGATCCGGCCGGCGACTTCCGGCCGGGGCCACGTTGTTGATACGTCACACCTCATCGACCCGGCCCTGGCCCCGGCACCGGTCGCGGTAGCGGGGCAGCGGCAGACGTTGTGTTGGCGAGTGGAGGCGTGGTGAGCGCATGTTCAGGTCAGTTGCTGGTGATGGTGGGGATGGCTGTGGGTGGGGGGCGGCTGTCGAAGAGGAAGAGCTGGCCTGGGTCGTCTGGGCGGCAGGAAAGTTGGACCACTGGGGTCCATTCCGTCGGTGAGCCATCGGGGACCGAGGCGCAGGCGCCGGTGTGGGCGGGGACAAGGCGGTAGCGGGCGCGGCCGGCGGGGTGGAGCTGGAAGCGTTCGGCGCTTCCGCGGTGGCCGCAGTAATCGTCCATCAGTTGGGCACCTGCGCGTGTGCTCCCGCCCGTCACGCCAAGGCAGCCGTAGCCGAAGACTGGGTGGAGGGAGCGGATCCGGTAGGCGCCGTCTTCAACCGGCTCCACGGAGTAGACCGGGACAGCTTTCGCGCAGGTGGCCTGGTAGACGCGGCCGCCGCTTTCCCCCTCCCGTTCGGACAGGCAGAGCGACGAGGTGGCGGAACGGATGCGGTAGACGCCCGGCTGGGGACCGGACAGCGCAGGGCGGGGCGTGGTGGAGGGGGAAGCCGCACTCGTGACATGTGCCGGGGCTGTTTCGTCCCCGGTGAGGCTCGTGACAGCCAGAGAGCCGCCGACTACGGCCAGCAGCGCCAGGGAGGCGCCGCCGATGAGACGACCGGGTGCCGACCATCTCGGGCCCGTACCCTTCCCCTCTTCGGGGAGCGGATCCCGCTTGTGAGCGCGGCTTGCGTCAGTGTCGCCCACCACCGTGGTGTCCTCGGGGGCGGTGGTGTGGGGATCGCCGCGGGTCAGGTCGCGGCGGGCCCCCAGCCAGCGTTCGACGTCCTGCGGAGAGCCGCCGCAGGCGCGGACGAAAGCCTCCACCACCTCAGAGCGAGGGAGGGAACCGCGGCTGAGCGTACCGGCAAGGGTACTGGCGGGGAGCACGTCGCCGCGTTCTTCGGCGCGCACGGCCAGCTGCCGGTACGTCAGACCGGACAGGTCCTTCATGGCCCGCATCACCAGGACGAACTCACTTGGTGTCCTGGCCTGCCGGGGATCGGGTGGCCGCTCGTCGGGTATGTCCGCCCACCCCCTTTTTCTCCTCGCGTGTTCGGAACACCGGACAGGCTCGCAAGGCGTGAGTTGGACACACAAGAGCAAATCGCGCTGTTCGGGGCGCGGGGTCGGATGCCGGGGTGGGGAAGATGGGCGAACGGCGCGCGTTCGGAACTGTTCGGAACAGCGGGAAGGCGTTGATGGGCGAAAACGCCGGCCTCGACGATAGGGCTCCCCGATTCGTACACCGATACGAGGATGTGAGTTCGCATGACATCTCGCGTTCTGCGCAAGGCGGCCGTCAGTGCGTCCGGTGCTCTCCTGCTGGGGGGCCTTGCCGTCGCCCCGGCCCTCGCGGCACCGTCGTCAGGCGTCAGCACCGTCGCGTCCGACCATGGCTGCAGCAAGGGCCGCAACCTGACGAACGGCTGGGGCCAGTGCACCGGGCGCGGTACCTACTACTGGCACGTGGAGGTGGACTGCACCCTGGGTGGGTGGGGATCGAGCAGCACCCAGGCCGGGCGCGGCAAGACCTACGCCTACTGCAACTGGGGCGACGTGGAGACCGTGAAGATCATCACGGAGTCGTAGCCCCGGTGGAGCGGACCGCTGGCCTGCGCCTCGGCCGGCGGTCCGTCCGCGCTCACCCTCAATGCTCGCTCAAAGCGAAGTATCGGACGATCGCTCCTTGCTGGAACACGCGGATTTCCCGGTGACCCGTCGACGTTGGCCTTCGCGGCGGTGAAGAGGTCGCCGGCGGCGGGGACGGTTCTTCGGCGGCGTTGTGGGTGTGGGCGTGGGCGGTGTCGAGGGCGGCGTGGTCGGCGGTGTTGCGCATGGCGTAGGTGGCGTCGGCGGCGGCCTGGGCGGTATTGGCCAAGGAGGGGGAGCAGGACGGAGGACACCTTGGCCAAGGCCATGTCGGATGGGTTGGCGTGGTGCGGGAGCGTGTCGGATGTCGTCGTGGTGCGGGCTGGGGCGCCCCGGACCAGGTGCTGCGGCAGGTGCACGAGGCTGTGGACCGCCGCACGCCGGTGCCGGTGGCCGGCCGTTCGGCGCCAGGGCTGTCGCCGCGTGAGCAGCAGGTGCTCCGGTTCATCGCGTCCGGGATGCTCCACGGCCAGTGGCCCGGCGCATCGGAATCAGTCCGCACACCGTCGACACGTACGTCCAGTGGGTGCGATCCAAGTGCGGCATCGGCAACAAGGCGGAACTCACCCGCGTCGCCCTCGACCGCCAGCCCTTGTGCAGCCTGGGCCCGTACCCCGCCCCGGCACGATAGTTGCCGGGGCGGGTACGGCTGCCCGTGCAAGGGGGCGGTTAGTGGTAGTGGCGCATGATGTCGGTGGCCCAGTCGGGCTGGGTGGTGTGGCCGCGGGGGCCGAACTCGGCCATGTAGGGCTTGATGTCGAGGACGGGGGTCCCGTCGACGGCGTCCAGGCCTTGGACGTGCAGGTCGAGGCCGTCGACCTTGATGAGGCGGCAGCGGGAGACGCCGAGCCGGTTGGGGCGGTTCTTACCGCGCTGGGCGAAGATGCCGACCAGGGGCCAGTCGGTGTTGCCGCGCGGGTGCCGGGCCCCGGTCTGGATCTTGTCGGTGGGGACGCGGTCGAAGTGGTAGACGACTTCCAGGTGGGAGAAGGTGTCCAGGCCCGCCACCGCCTCCGGGCCGTACTGGCCGGCGTCCAGGCGGATGATCGCGGTCTCCTTGCCCCAGTCGTCGTCGCGGACCTCCGCCCGGCCGCCGACCACCCACCCCACTGGCACCGAAACCACCGCGGCAGGAGTGCTGTTCTCGGGCATGTGTAGTGCCTCTCGCTCAAAGGGCCGGTCAGTCAGTCGAGTTGGCCCACCGTACCGATGGCCTGCGCTACGTCGGTATGCGGTACGCGCGTACCGTGCCAGAGGCGGTCCAGCCGCTCGCGGACCGGCTCCAGAGGCGTCAACTGCTCCAGTGCAGACGTTCCCGAAGCGTTGCCAGGTAGAGGGCGACCTTGCCCCCACTCAGGGATCTTGAACCACGGTTGCTTGATGGTAGCGAATCGTCCAGCGGTCGGCGCCCTGCTGCCAGATCGTTGCCCGCCGTGTTCTCCGTCCGTTGAAGACCAAGGTGTACGTCAGCAGATAGACAGCCGTGGCCAGTTCCTGACAGTGGAAGTCGGACGTCTCCCACTCCTCGGCCGGCGGAGACTCATAGCGCCCCTCCAGGACATCGAGAACGTACGCACGGCTATAGCGCCGTCCTGAGGCACCTGTCTCCCAGAAGTCCGGCGCTGTCATGGTCTCGAAATCAGCCCTTGTCGTTCCGAACTCGGGTCGGTGGAAGAGCGGTTCCCTGCGGACAAGCTCGTCGAGTACGCCACGAAGTCGCTCGTCGGTCACGAGGTCGGGTTCCATCGTCACTACCTAGCACAGCCGAACCGGCCGGGCATCTCCCCGACCCACCTGGGGGTAGCCGCCCGGCGGGACGACGAGCGGCCCTTGGTGGTGGCCTACCTGGCCGCGGCGGCAAGGTGGCAGCCAGCACCTCCTGAACACAGCCGTCCCACAGCGCATCGGTGAACCGGATTCTCGGGGTGCTTTGCTGGACAGCACACACAGCTTTCAGCGTGTTCGAGGCCCAGATTCCACGAACTGCGCGTTTTCGCCTTCGACGTGCTGCACTGGCGGGCGAGAACCTGATGCCGCAGCCGTACCCGGGCGGCGTGAACGGCTGGAGCGGCGCTTCGCCGAGGAGGGCTGGGGCGGCCGTGGAGGCTGTGCCCGATGACGCTGGACTGGGCCGAGGCGGAACGCTGGCCGCGCGAGTGGGCACAGCGACATCGGCCTCGAAGGCACCGTCGCCAAGAAGCTCAACTAGCCCTACCGGCCCGGCACCCGTCGGACCTGGAGCAAGGCGCGCATCCGACACCCACAGTAGCCGTGATCCGGGGTGTGACCGGCCCGCCGGCCCGCCCATCAGCCCGCTGGCCTGCCCATCAGCGTGCCGGCTCGCCCGTCGGCGTGCTCCTGGGCCGACTCGATGTCTCCGGCCGCCTGCACTACGTCGGCTGCACCACACCGCTGACCGCCCAGGCCGGCTGGCAGCTTGCCGAACGGCTGGCGCCCGCGACAGCAAAAGGACCACCCTGGCACGGGCACCCGCCCTCAGCAGGCCGAGGATCGGCGCGAGAAGCTGGCCTCGACCTGGCCGAGCCCGTCCTGGTCGCCGAAACCAGCACTGACACCGCCGTAGACAGCGCCTGTGGCTGCCCCGTTCGCTTCATGCGCGTGCGGCAGGTGGAGAGCAGCCCGCGCCGCGGTCCGCCCCTGGCTCGCGAGCCTCGCTCGCACCTGGACGCAGCACCTCGCCCGACTGCACGCCACCGGCTGGGTCCACGCCGACGTCCAGCTCACCAACGCCCTCGTCACCCACGACGGCCACGCCGCCGTCATCGCCTACGCCCTCGCCTACGGCCCCGGCGACGGCCGCCGCGCCCCACCGGGGAGCCCACACCCACACCACCGCCCCGAGTTCGCCACCGCGGTCCTTTCCCCCCGCCGGCACCCGCATCCCCGCCAGCCGCCCGCCGACATCTGGAGCCTGGTGCCTCCCTGTTCCGGTGCTGGACCGGCCACCGCGCGTCCCCTATGACGCCATCACCGACCGGCTGGAGGAGCTGGCCGCATTGTCAGGGGCACCACCGTCGTGCTGCGCGGCGTCCGGCTGTGGTCCTTTCCTGATTTCGTGGACATCGTCACTGTGTGCCTGGCTCGGGCCCGTGGCCGGCTCGCTGTGGAGGTGCTGGCCGCCGCATGGTGACCTTGTGTGACGTGACCCGATGGCGCATCAGCCTTCACCCGTATCTGCAGTGGCGCCTCGGTCTGCTACAGGACCGGCCGGGCACTCACTCTCGGCGAGGCGCAGGACCGGCGGGGCCCTGTGCCCGTCCAAGATCCGTGCGGTCTTCACGCGGGCGACCGAGGAGCCCCGCCGGCAGTGGACATGGGGCATCGCCGCTGAAGGTGAACTGATCGGCCGGGTCGCCTTGCGCCGCCGAACCCGTCCAGGGGTGCCTCGGCTACATCCTCTGTGAGGACAACTGGGACATCGGCTACGCCACCGAAGCTGCCCGGCATGTCGTCGACTTCGCCTTTATCACTGCCGCCTGGAGTGCCTGGAGGCCATGCGCCACCCCGCCAGCCAGGTCTCCGGCCGTGTCTTGGCCAATATCGGCTTCACACGCACTGGCCCGCCGACCGGCACGTCGAGGACGGAATCGCCGTGGCGTACCAGGTGTACGCCTTGCAGAGCCTCGTCCTCGTACCGCGCAGGCAAGGATGCGAGCGGTAACGATGAAGCCTCCGGGGCCGACAGAGCCCGAAGGCTTCCCGCGCTCAATGCGGCGCACCCGACGTCACACCGGCGCCGTCGGCCGCCCCGGCGGCCTGGCTGCGGCACTTCCAGGGCGTCGGCCACCTTCCGCACCATGGCCGCCATCTGCGGCGGCAGGTAGCCCTCCAGGCGTCGAGGTCGTCACACAGTCTGGCCCGTAGGCCATGCAGGCGTGCCTCGGTCAACAGCTTCTGCGGGGCGTCCTCGGAAGTCAGCGTGCCTTTGCGTGCTGCTGACCTCACGAGAATTGACGGCGCAGCGCCTGGTCATCTGAGTCGGGAAAGGGATGGCTCAGCATGGAGAGGCTTCGCTCAGCATGCCAGCGAATTCTCCCGGTCTCTGGCCCACGGACCGGCCGCGCGGCCGCGCGGCTGCCTGGTCTGCAGGTGCGACACCAGCGTGTCCATGGCCGCGCCGGTCTTCTGGCAGTACGCGGCGATTAGCTGGAGCCATGTCCATGGTGTCCGCCGCGTCCGTGACCCGCATCAGCGCCATCCGCTCCCAGCCGTATGCCTGATCGGGTTCGATGTACCACAGCACCACAGCACCACAGCACCACAGCATCGGTGTGTCATCCATGACTGCGCGCTAGCCAGCCCACGGCTCACGGCTCACGGCTCACGGCTCACGGCTGGCATTGCGGCTCGTCACTTGTCTGGACGGGCTAGGCTCGTATCAGCCCGCGCTGGAGCAGGCCACCCTGGTAGGCAGATCACCTTGGTAAGCGGCACCGGCCGCACCGCGAAGGCTTCCAGCGCGGTGGCTGGTTCGACGGGTGGGCGGCGGCCTCAGCTTGCTTCCGTGGGGCGGGTGTGCAAGAGGTCAGGCGTAGGGCGGCAATTGAGCGGAGGGCCATGGAAGGGAGAACATGCTCACCGAAACAGTGTTCCGCAGCGAAGACCTGTCGGGAGCAGACCGGTTCGGGTCCTGGTGCGAGCTCATCAGCTCGGCGCACACGCCGTTGGAACTGCACAGCGACCATGCTGCAGAGTTCTGGGCGTACCAGCGCGTCATTGAACTCGGTTCAGTGCAGGTTTGGCCCACGGTCTACCAGCCCTTGCACTTCACCCGCACGCCCCAACTGATTCGCCGGTCCGACCCCGAGCAATTCCACATCGCGCTCCCGGTGCGTGGGGTTCACCATGTCGAGGTTGCTGGCCGGAACGCGTCCTTCGCCCCGTATGAGTTGCACCTGTTCGACAGCTCACAGCCCTTCCATCTCTACTCCACCAACGCCAATGGGCTGTTCTCCGGCGTGGGCATCGACATCCCCAAGGCCTTGCTGCCCAAGCGGTCTAGCCAGTTGCTCGGCCAGCCGATGTCGGGACGGGAAGGCGTCGGTGCCCTGCTCACCCAGTGCCTCGCCACCCTGGTCAAGGACTCGGGTTCGCTGACCCCCGCTGACGGAACACGCTTGGGCGCGGTCTTGGCCGATCTGGCCTACGCACTCTTCGCCCAGGCTCTCGAAGCCGAGCATGCCCTTCCACCAGAAACCCGACAGCGGACCCTAGCCCTACGCATCCAGTCCTTCATCCGCCAGAACTTGTCCGACCCCCAGCTCGCCCCGAGCATGATCGCCGCCGCGCACCACATCTCGGTCAGGTACTTGCACCGCCTCTTCCAGCACGAACAGCGCACCGTCGTGGCGTGCATACGCCACCAACGCCTCGAACACGCAGCCCGCGACCTCACCGATCCGACCCAGCAGACCACGCCCATCCACGCGATCGCCGCGCGCTGGGGCTTCCGATGCCACGCCGACTTCACCCGCGCCTTCCGCCGCACCTACGACATGGCACCCAGGGACTACCGGTCCCAGAGCCGCCGTGCAGCTGACTTGCCCGACGCCGCCTCCGCCCCAGGGCAGAAGACAACCTCCGCGATTCGGCTACCAAGACCGAGCGTTCCGCGCACACAGACCGGTACCGGGCCGGCAACCGTCCCGACACCGTCACAGACGCAAAAGCGTGAGCAGACCGGAAGCTGATCCGCGGCTGAGGGTGAGCGCGGAGGGTCCTACGACGTACTCGCCCACCTCAGCGGCCTGGCCAGACGCACCCGCTCTCGATGCGGCGCGGCATGTCCGGTTTCCGCCTGGCATCGTTGTGATGCCCGCCGACGATGCTTACGTTGGAAGATCGACATCCTGACACGCTCAGAGCGCATCCCACACGAACCCACCGGGGGAACAAGCATGCGTAAGACCAGTACAGGCCTGGCGATTGCCATCTCAGCAGTGACAGCCATGACCCTGGCCACCCCTGCAACTGCTGCCGCAGCAACATCCACCGCCGCGCCCTGGTCATGTCACCAAGGCAACCTCTGCGTCTATTCCAAGCCAGCCGGTGAGGGAAAGAAGTGCGAGTGGAGCATAGACGATCCCGACTGGCTGAAGGGATCAGTGAAGTGCTCCTTCAAGCTCCCCCGATCCATCTTCAACGACTCGATCAGCAAGCGCTTCAAAGGCGTCAGGTTCTACAACGCGGCCAACTACAAGCAACCCCTCTACCTCATCAAGCAAGGCGAGGGAAAGAGCGTGAACAGCCATGGAGGAGGATTCACCGTTCGTTCTCATCGCTGGGTGAAATGACCCTGGTGGACTAAGACGTTGTTTTAGTTGGTGAGTCGGCGGTAGCTGATGAGGGCTGCGGCGATGCCGACGAAGGCCAGGAAGTGGTCGGCCTTTCGCTCGTAACGGCGGTGCAGCCTTTGGCATCCGGCCAGCCAGGAGACCGTTCTCTCGACGACCCAGCGGTGTCGGCCGAGCCGCGTGGACGACTCGATGCCCTTGCGGGCGATGCGGTGGCGGATGCGACGCTCACGAAGCCATTTCCGCAGGTGGTCGTAGTCGTAGCCCTTGTCGGCGTGGAGCTTGGCCGGACGCCGGCGGCGCGGACCGCGGCGGGAGCGGATGGGCGGGATCCCGCGCACGAGCGGCTTGAGGCCGAGGCTGTCGTGCATGTTGGCGCCGGAGATGCCCAGCGACAGCGGCACGCCGTTTCGGTCGGTGATGAGGTGGATTTTCGATCCCGGCTTGCCGCGGTCGGTCGGATTCGGTCCGGTCAGTGGCCCCCTTTTGCCGCCTTGACGCTGACGGAGTCGATCGCACACCGCGACCAGTCCAACTCGCCCCGGGCACCGAGCTCGTCGAGGATGACGCGGTGCAGCCTGGCCCACACCCGATCCCGGCTCCACTGGGCGAAGCGCCGGTAGACGGTGGGCCAGGCCGGCCCGAACACCGGCGGCAGCTGCCGCCACGTGCAGCCCGAGGTGGCCACGAAGATGATCGCTGCCAGGCATGCGCGGTCACCGGCTCGTCGGCGGCCGCCGCCTTGCGGGCGTATGACCTCCGTCGGCGGGACCACCCGCCGGAACAGCACCCACAACTCGTCCGGCACCAACCGCTCAACCAGATCCGCCATGCACAGCTCAACGAGCGATCACGCCATCAGAAACGGCGTCTAAGGCGAGGCCCCGGGACCTGCCATGACGTCCCGGGGCCCCGTGCACTGGTGATCCGGCTGGTTCACCACCCGCCGGCCGGCGAGGGAAGATCGGCAGACGCCGGGAGCCGCGCAGCGGCGATTGGCCCCTTCAAGCCCACCAAAGAAGGCGCCTGACGAAGCGTCAGCCGGCCCCCCCGGGGGCGAGGGCGCCGTCGAGCAGCACCACCCGCCCCGCTCCTGGCATCAGGCACGCCGCCGCTGCGCCGGCGACGCCTCCGGATCCGCCGCCGCACCGATACCGGCCGCTGTGCCCCGCCCCGCCGTTCCTCACCCCGTCGCCACTGTCGGATAATGATGATCAGCTGTGTGTGAGGCGGCCACAGGCTCACACCTGCGATGGCCCGACGAGGTCCGTGTCAACCGGGGGAAAGATGCGCATAGGGGTGTACCTCGCACACCCGCGGCCGGGGAGCTTCAACCACGCGGTCTCCGACGCCGTAGTGCAAGAACTGCGCGGGCGAGGGGCCACGGTAGTGGCACATGACCTGTGCGCTGAAGGATTCACACCATTGCTGTCCGCCGACGAAACGGGGACGGTCGAGGCAGCAGCACACGCTCACGACGCGCAGGTGGCCCTGCACCGAACCGAGGTGGCCACACTCGATGCCATGGTGTTCGTCCACCCCAACTGGTGGGGCATGCCGCCCGCCGTCCTTACGGGCTGGGTCCAGCGCGTACTCGCGCCTGGCGTCGCCTACAAGCTGGGCACCGCGCAAGGCGAACCCGCTGGGCTCCTGAAGGCAGGCAAGGCTCTCGTGCTCAACACCTCCGACACGCCCGCCGACCGGGAAGACAGCGAGTTCGGCGACCCCCTGCAGAGAATCTGGACAGCATGCGTCCTGCCGTACGTTGGCGTCTCCGACGTGCGCCGGGCCGTCTTCCGCACCGTCACCGACTCAGCCGACGAAGAACGCGTAGCCTGGCTGCTCCACGCACGCCAGCAGGCAGCCGCACTCCTGGCCTGAAACACCCAGCGAGCCCTCCGTACCGCGGTGACCTTCCGAGGGTGGAGCCTGTAGCTCTGGATGGACGAGGTAGGCGGTGTCTGGTGCGGGAGGTGGTGCGCCGGTTCGGCGCGGACTGCCTGCCGCATTCGCCGTGTTCGCGGCTGCCCCGCCCGTTCCAGTCCGAGGTCGGCGAGGGCGACCTGCTGGTCGGGGTGAGTTGTCCCGCCTGGATTTGGTGGTGGAGATCCATACGCTCAGGTTCACGACCGTCGGCTCCGCCTCACTGCCGCCTCGCCGTCAATGCTGATTTCTTCGCTGTGACCGTGAGGCACTGGCTTGTCTGCGTCTTCTCGCTCGGTCCATTGTGTGAGGGCGGTGAGTCTGCGTTGGAATGCCTGCTGTGTCTTGCTCGGGCCTTCGTCACGGGTGTGGTCGTCGGGGTGGGAGGCGGGGCTTCAGCGGGTCCCACGTCCAGCGCGGACAGCCGCTCGCGCTGCTCTTCCGGCAGCTGTGCCCAGGTGCCCGGCTCCTGCTGCCGCCACCGCCACTTGCCCAGGTCGTCGTCCTCGAAGGTGACGCCGGGCTGATGTAGGGGAGGACGCCGTCGGCGTTGACCAGGTCGGCGAGGACGCGGTAGTGGCGCTGCCAGTTCAGTGGCCAGGGGCAGTTCCAGTGGGGGTCGATTGCGGTCAGTTGCTGCGCGCGCTCCTCCGCCCGTTCCGCGTTCTTTCCGAGGCCGCCTGTGCGGCGGAGGTTGGCCATGTGCTGTCCGTCGGGCACCATCGTCTCGCCTTCGCCTCAGGCCGCGTCTTGTCGGGGGGTGAGGTGCCCGGTGGCTCGGCGGTAGGAGCGGAGTGCGGCGAGCTTGGTCTCCCAGGCTTCTTCGCTGGGTTCCCAGACCATGCCGGCCTCGTTGAGCAGCTCCTTGCGGTGGGGGTCGAGTTCACCGGCCCGCAGTGCCCGGCGCTGTTGGTGCACCCACCGCCCCAGCGGAACAGCGTCGGTGGACCCGGCCGTGGTCTCGACGTTGTAGGCGACAGCCGGCGCTCGATCGGCCGCCGACTCCACATGACCCACCGCACCGTCAAGCGTCTGGCCGACGCTGGTGTCCCCGAAGATCTCTTCCAGGGCCAGTGGCAAAACCGCCCACCGTCCTCGACGAGTACAAGCCCTACTTGGACGATCGCTGGAACCGGGGCTGCACCAATGCCTGGGCACTGTGGGAAGAGAGCGTGCCGTTCGGCTACAAGGGCAGCTATCAGCGAGTTCGTGCCTACCTTCGGGAGAAACGCCTTTCACCCGGACCAGTCTCCGCCCGGCCGCCGACTCCTCGGACGGTCTCCGGGGGGATTGTGCGGCATCCCGAAGGCCTCACGGAGAGCGAACCGAGGCGGCTCAAGGCCGTGCTGGCCCATTGCCCAGAGCTGGACGCCCTCACCGGACGTCCGGTCCTTCGCCCGAATGCTCACCCAGCGTGAGGGCGAACGGCTACCGCAGTGGCTCGACGCCGTCCGACAAGACGACCTGCCCACCATCCACACCCTCGCCGCAGGCATCGACCGTGATCGCGATGCCGTCATCGCCGGACTCACCCTGCCCTGGAGTTCCGGCGTCGTCGAAGGACACGTAAACCGCATCGAGATGCTCAAGCGCCAGATGTTCGGTCGGGCCGGATTCGCCTCCTGCGCAAACGTGTGCTTCTGGCGTGACCGACGCGGCGCAGGCGATCATGGCTGCGGGAGAAGTGCATGCTCTGCTGAATTGGGGATCTTCGTGAATGGTGTCGTGCTGGTGCACGGTCTGTACCACGACCCACGGCACTTCGACCTGGTGGTTGGGGAGTTGGCTGCTGCCGGAGTCGAGGTCGCTGTTCCGGAACTGCATCGTGGCTCGCTTCTGGCCGACACCAAAGCGGTGCAGGCAGTCGTTGACGCCATGGGAGAACCGCCCCTCGTTATGGGCCACTCTTACGGCGGGGCAGTAATCACCGGCCTGACGGGTGCTGCTCATTTGGTTTATCTGGCAGCCTTTGTGCCCGCTGAGGGCGAGAGCGCGGCCCGCCTCGGTGGTTCGACCAAACGCCTCGCTTCCTCCATCGTGCATGACGGAGACAGCCTGACCCATGTGGACTCCGCGGCGGCCGTGGAAGTGTTCTACGCCGACGCCCCGATCGAGCGGGCGACCTGGGCAGCGTCATTGCTGCGGCCCCAGAAACCGGGATGTGGCCGAGGCGTGCCGAAGCGCCAGTCGTGGCAGGACACGCCTTCCACGTACGTCATCTGCACTCAGGATCGCGCGATTGAACCCGGCCTGCAGAGGGAGATGAGCAGGCGCTGTTCCAGCGCATTGACATGGCACACGAGCCACTCACCCTTCATCAGTCAGCCCGGCAGAGTCGCCGCCGTACTACGGAGCTTGCTTCTTCCCAGCAGCGGACACTCTCAGTGACCGATCACGGAAATTGATCCAGAACCGGAACTCATCGAGAACCGCTGCTCTCCGGCGCCGCCCGCGCCGTCGCCGCCGACGTCCGCCGCGCCGCGGACCTGCTGCTCGAAGGCCACGTCGCGCGCGGCCCTCGTCGACGTCATCCTGGAGGAGGCCGAGCGACGCCTGTCCGTCCCGCTGGAAGGCACCACGTGCTGCGCCGTGGGCCATGCCCGGCTCGTAAGCGCTCTGCAGGAGCGCCTGGACCGCCTCACGGGCGTCGCACCCCGGGGCGCCCCGGCGCCCTGCCCAGCCCGGTCCCGGGCGACTTCGCACAGGAGACGCTCGACTTCGGCTGACCGACGACAGCGGGCCGGACAGGATTACCCTGCCCGGCCCCGCTGTCCGTTCCTGGCTGCTGGCTGGTTGAGGCAGATGCGCGGTCGCCCTGCGAACTCGAAGTCGTCCAGCAGGTGTCCTCAGTCGTCGGGTGCGCTGCCCACCCACGCGATGGGCCGGCCCTCGCTGTTGTGGCCCCAGTGCGGTTCCTCCATCGAGGTCTCGTGACCCACGTCCAGGTCGCAGATGCGGCCCCAGCGGCCGTGTTTGCCCGGGCAGATCCGGGTGAGCCGGGCCGCGTCGCTGTCGCGCATGGCCTGCTCGTAGCGGTCCTGGAACGGCTGGAGGCGGGCGCACAACTCCCTGCCGAGCTGCGTCTCCGCCACCTCGATCCGTGCCCTCACCTCCTGCACCTGCGGATCGGACAGCGCGAACGAGATGACCTTCTCCGCCTCCGCGAAGGCGCTGTTGCGGACGTGCCGCCGTACGGCTGCCTGCACACGCTGCTCTTCCAGGCGGTCACCGGTCACGGTCCTGCTCCTCTCCGCCGCCGTTGGCGCCGGTCAGGTCCTCGCACACCCGCAGGTCGAGGGTGATGGCCGCGGCGTCGGTCCGCGCCCACTGCTCGTCGGTGAGGTCATCCAGCACCGCCCCGAGGTGGTGCAGGGCGTACGCAACGCAGCCGGGGTGACTCCGTGCAGCAGGTTGGTGCTGGCGGCGCGGTGTGCGTCGGGGTGCAGGTCGCGGCCGCCGGAGAGGACGTAGGCGGACTCGTGCGCGTGGGCGGCCCGTTCGCCGACGGTGTTGTTCGCCACCGCGCGCACGCCCGTGAGTCAGTGCTCGGTGATCAGCAGCTGCTCGATCGCCCTGGAAGGCAGGCAGCACCCCGACCGGGACGCCCAGTTTCATTACCTCAATGAACAGGCCCGCGACCACCAGGACGGCGGGGCTCGGGTGATCAGTGTGGACACCAAGAAGGAGGAGCTGGTCGGCCTCTTCAAGAACAACGGCCGCAATGGGAGCCGAAGGTCGAGCGGGTGCGGGTCGGCACCCACGACTTTCCGAACGATATTCATCAGGTCGTTAACCAGATATATTCGTTTGCTCAGATTCTCACCGAGAACAGGCGGCAGTACGACGGGGCTGCCGTCCCTGCAATTCGGGCGCCGAACAAGACCGGGGCCGAGGGACATGTAGGGTTGCCCAGTGAGCGGCATTGCCTTGGCGCCTACTTGATGGCTTGTCGCGTGCGTGCCGCTGCGCCTCGAGGCAGGACTCATCTGCCGCGAGTCGCTCGTTCGCCTTGTGGGGGAGTCAACGCCGGTGCGGTGACGCTGTTATCGGCCGACTGGACGCATCTTCCTCGTGACCGGTCCGGGTGACACGGCCCCAACTGGCCATCTGTGCAGGTGAGTCGGCGGGGTGGCTCGTGTGCGGAGTGCGTCACAGGGCTGCCACGGCCCTGCGCCCAGGGTGACGTGCTGCAGAACCGACCGGAGGATTCTCGCCGCCGCGGTCGGCGAGGCTTGAGCTTTCGTACGAGGTGTTCCTTGAGATCATTGCAGACCGGACCCGGGCGCCGAACAACCCGCATCGCTGGCGGGACGCGTGGCTGATCGTCTCTGCACCGGCCGGTTGCGCACGGTGGCCGACCGCTCAAAGCCCTGGCAGGGCGCCCGGTGGGTGGCCGCCGGGGGCGCGGGTTCCGCTCCGGCCGTGGGCTCCACACCTGATTCGACGCCAGTGCCCGGTCCGGACCGGGAAGTCGACCAAGAGATCGAGAGTTAAGGCTGACATCGTGGAGATGTTGCATTTGCGTTATTTTGTCGCGGTTGCTGAGGAGTTGAATTTTTCGGCGGCGGCTCGCCGCCTGCACATGGCCACCTCGCCGCTGAGCCAGCGGATCAGAGACCTGGAGCGGGAACTGGACCATCGGCTCTTCGAGCGGGACACGCATCATGTCGCGCTCACCCCGGCCGGCGCGGCGCTGCTGCCGATCGCGAAGGATGTGCTCGACCAGGTCAGTTCCATACCCTGGCGGGTGCAGGAAGCGTCCCGGCCGGCGCGAAGCACGGTGTTCCTGGGCTTGCCTACGGGGGTGCATCCCAGGCTGCGGACGAAGATCAACACGCTGGTGGGGCGCGTCGGACGGAGGTTCGAGCTGCAGCGCTGGCCCTGCAGCGCCCAGACCATGGTCACCGACGTGCGGGACGGCAAGATCGCGGTCGGCCTGGCCCGGCTGCCGGTCAGCGATTCGGCACTGGACCAGCAACTTGTCATGACCGAGAGGCTGGGCGCGTTGGTGCCGGCCGACCGGTTCGCCGGGCGGGATTCCATCTCGCTGGCCGAGTTGGCCGACCTCTCCTTCGTCATCACACCGCGGGAAATCAGGCCTGTCTATTTCGACAAGATCGACAGCGAACTGTCGGCGAACGGGATCAAGAAGCGCATTAGTCTGGCCGGCACCGGATACGGTGGCGTTGCCGAGTTGATTTCCGCGGGCATGGCGTTCTATTTTACTATGCTCGATCCGGATAGCCCGATGCACGGTTATGATCTGGAGAATTTGTCGGTGCTGCCAGTCGCCGACTTCTTTCCGTGCTTAGAAACGGGCTTGATCTGGCGCAGGGACCGTGCATCTGGCGAGCACCTCGGTGAACTCATCGAAACCGCTCGGCAGGTGTTCTCCGAGCCGCTGAACATCTGACGTATCCAGCTGAGGGCATGCCGGGAAGAGAACCGGAAGCGGAACGGCGCAAGGACTGCGGAAGAGGGGCCCGGCCCTGCGCGGCCGGGCCGAGGTGATGACCGGCGCGGCAGGGAGGCATCGGACTCCGCCCCCGGGGAGCCTCCGGCCCGTTCTCGACCCGGCGCCCCTGTGTCGGCCGCCCGACGAAGATACGTCTGACCAGGACGGACAGGGAAATGCTGCTGGTCGCGTCACGTCGACGCGCTCGCTGGGAGGTGAGGGTGAATACGCCGTCACCATCGATGAGAACCCGACACGAGAACTGTGCGCATTCCTTGGCCATGCGAAGGCCCGGAACACGCGGAGTGAACCCGTCGCCGCTTTCTCATGTCGTCGACCGGGGAAATGACGGCCGCTGATGTGAGCCGGTTCAAGCACCTGGCCGCCCGTACAAGGGTTGCAGAATCCGGGAGGTTCGCGGCGTCCCCCTTTTCCCCGGGAAATCCTTGAAGCCATTCCGCTGGCGTACCTTGATTCCGTGACGCGGTGTACCCGTAAATTCCTACCCACCTCAACAAGGTCTTCACGCGCCCCGATCTGCACCCTTCTGTGCCGATAGGTCCGCACTCCGGAATCGGTGTGACCGCTGCGGTCACACCGATGTTAGCAATACGATAATTCCATTCCCTGTGATTCCCCAATAGCGTCCTTAGAGTCAGACCGCACAGCGCGAAAGGACGCAGTAATGGCGAAGGCAGTCATATCCGGACCACTGGCCGGGGTGCGCGTGATCGACCTCTCGACCGTGGTGATGGGCCCGTACGCGGCTCAGATCCTCGGCGATCTGGGCGCCGACGTGATCAAGATCGAGTCCCCGGGCGACACGGTGCGGCTGGGGGAGTACCGCACCACGCCGGGCATGTCTCCGCTCCACCTCAACGTCAACCGCAACAAGCGCAGCGTGGCCCTCAACCTGAAGGACGACGGCGAGCGGGCGAAAGCTCTGGAGCTGATCGACACCGCCGACGTGCTGATCACCAATATGCGCCCCGGCGCGCTCGGTCGGCTGGGCATGAACTACGAAGACCTCGCTGAACGCAACCCGGGCCTCGTCTACGCTCACGCCGCCGGCTTCCGCGGTGACTCCGACCGGGCCGACATGGCCGCCTACGACGAGAGTGTGCAGGCCGCCTCCGGGCTGGTCGATGTCGCCAACCGCGCTCTGGGCACGCCGGTCTACCTGCCGACGATCATCGCCGACAAGGTCTGCTCGCTGACGATCGCCTACAGCGTGCTCGCGGCCCTGGTGCACCGGGACCGGACGGGGCAGGGACAGCAGATCGAGATCCCGATGACCGACACGATGATCGCGTTCAACCTGGTCGAGCATCTGGCAGGGCACGTCTTCGAGCCGGCGACGGGCCCGACCGGGTTCGTGCTGTCGATGTCGGAGGGCCACAAGGCGCGGCAGACCAAGAACGGCCTTGCGGCTGTGCTGCCCTACAGCACCCAGAACTACCGCGATTTCTTCGCTGCCGCCGGACGTCCCGACCTGACCGCGGACCCGCGTGTCAGCGGTCCTGTCCTCAACCCGGCCGATGTCGGCGCCCTGTCCGCGCTTGTCGATGAATGCGCCCCGGCGCTGACGACCGCCGAGTGGGCGGAGGTCTGTGCCAAGCACAGCATCCCAATGGGCCCGGTGCTGGAGCTCGACCACGCCCACGAGGACTCCTACGTCCGCGACGGCCACCTCCTCGACACGATCGAGCACCCCACCGAGGGCACGGTCCGCACCGTCGGGATCCCGGTGAGGTTCTCCGCCACTCCGGGTTCGATCCGGCGCCTCGCCCCGGTTCCCGGCCAGGACACCGATGAGGTCCTCACCGAGCTGCAGAGCCTCTGAACCGCAGCCCCCGCACATCTGCTCAACCGCTGAAAGAAGACAGTCATGAGTACGACCGAAGTGCGCACCCAGAGGGTCGGTTCCACCCTCTTGATCACGATCGACCGCCCGAAGGCGCGCAACTCCGTGAACGCCGCCGTGGCCCGAGGCTTGGCCGCTGCGCTCGATGAGCTCCAGGCCGACCCCGCGCTGCGGGTCGGAGTCCTGACCGGCGCGGAGGGCATGTTCAGCGCGGGTATGGACCTCAAGGCCGCCCTGAAGGGCGAGTCCCCCGAGGTCACGGGCCGCGGTTTCGGCGGCCTCACCGAAGCCGAGGTGACCAAGCCGCTGATCGCCGCCGTCGAAGGCTTCGCCCTGGGTGGCGGTTTCGAGCTGGCGCTGGCCTGCGATCTGATCGTCGCCGCCGAGGACACCAAGTTCGGTCTGCCCGAGGTCACCCGCGGCCTCATCGCCGCGGGCGGCGGCGTGGTTCGGCTGCCCAAGCGCATCCCGTACCACCTGGCGATGGAGTTCCTGCTGACCGGTGATCCGGTCACCGGCCGGCGCGCCGGAGAGCTGGGCCTCGCCAACCGGCTGACCGCCACCGGTGAGGCGGTGGCCGTCGCGCTGGAACTGGCCGAACAGCTCGCCCAGAACGCGCCGTTGGCGCTGACGGCCATGAAGAAGGTTGTACGGGCCGCGGACGGTGTGCCGGAGGCCGACGCGTTTGCCGTACAGCGCAAGGAAATGGGCGACTTGATGGCCTCGGCCGACGTGCGTGAGGGCATGACGGCCTTCGCCGAGCGGCGTGCTCCGCAGTGGACGGGGAAGTGACATGAAGATCGAAGACGTCCGGCGCCACCCGACCACGCCGCTGACCATCCCCGCGTACCCGCCGGTGATGCCCTGGTTCACCGACCGCGAGTACCTCAACATCGTCTATCGCACGGACCGCGACGCGCTGCGTGCCGTCGTACCGGAGCCTCTCGAGATCGAGGAGCCGCTGGTCCGGTTCGAGATCATGAAGATGAACGACGTCACCGGGTACGGCCCCTACACCGAGGGCGGCCAGGCGATCCAGGTCAGCTTCGACGGCGAGCGCGGCGAGTACCTGCACGCGATGTACCTCGAAAACTTCCCGGCCACTGCCGCCGGACGCGAGGTCAGCGCCTACCCGAAGGTCATGGCTGCGCCGAAGCTGTACGTCGACAACGGCGTGTTGGTCGGCACGCTCGACTACGGCACGCTGCGGGTGGCCACGGCGACCATGGGCTACAAGCACTACGAGCTGGACAAGCGTGCGGCCAAGGCCGAGATCACGGTGCCGACCTTCATGCTCAAGACCATCCCGGGCTACGACGGCACCCCGCGCGTCCAGGAGCTGGTCCGCACCGAGATCACCGACGTGGTGGTCAAGGCGGCCTACACCGCCCCCGCGCGCCTGCAGCTGTTCCAGCACGTGCTCGCCCCGCTGGCCGACCTGCCTGTCCTGGAAGTCGTCTCCGCCAGCCACATCCTCACCGACCTGGCCCTCGCCCCGGCCAAGCCGGTCTTCGACTACCTCAAGGAAGACAACCGATGAAGCAGGAATTCCGCACCGCCGCGGTGATCGGTGCGGGCACCATCGGACTCTCCTGGACGGCACTGTTCGCCGCCCACGGGATGGACGTGTGGGTGAGCGACCCGCGGCCGGACCTCGCCGAGGCCTTGGACACCGCGCTGGCGGAGTTCACCCCGCACCTGGCCGCGCAGGGGCTCGACGTCACCGGGCTCGCCGACCAAGTCCACGTCGCCGGCGACGTCACCGAAGCGGTACGCGACGCCGACATCGTGCAGGAGAACGGCCCCGAGAACGTCGAGTTCAAGAAGAACCTCTTCGCACAGCTGGTCCGTGAGGCCCCGCGACGCGCCCTGCTGCTCAGCTCCTCGTCGGCGATTCCGGCGACCGCCTTCACCGGTGAGATCGAGGACGCCGGCCGGATCCTGATCGGCCATCCGTTCAACCCGCCCCACCAGATCCCGCTCGTCGAGGTCGTGCCGGGTGAGCACACCAGCGAGGACACCGTCCGGACAACCGTGGACTTCTACACCTACGTCGGCCGTACACCGGTCGTCGAGCGCAAGGAGATCCCCGGGTTCGTCGGCAACCGGCTGCAGAACGCGCTCAGCCGCGAGGCCAGATACCTCGTCGAGCAGGGTGTGGTGACCCCCGAGGACCTCGACAAGGTCCTGACCGCCTCGCTCGGCATCCGCTGGGCGTCGGTCGGGCTGTTCCTCGGCCAGCACCTGGGCGGCGGCCCCGGCGGCTACCGGCACCTGATGGAGCACATCGGCAAGTCCATGGACCAGCTGGTCCTCGGCCGGCCGTCGGCCAGCCCTGAAGACCAGGAGCGCGTCATCCGGGCCGTTGAGAAGGCCTATGGCCCCGCCCCCTCCACAGAGCTCGCAGAGACCCGCGACCGCAAGCAACTGGCCGTGCTGTCCGCGCTGGACGACGCCGCCACGAAGGAGAACTGACATGAGCACCAACGCCGCACCTCTGGAAGACCAACTGGCCTCCGACTTCTACAACTTCGAGGCACTCCTCCCGGACGACGAGCGCAAGATCCTCCTCAAGGCCCGCACCTTACTGCAGAAGGAGGTCAAGCCGCTGGTGAACGAGTGCTGGGCCAAGGACGAGTTCCCCGAGGAGCTGATCGAGAAGTTCCGCGGCAGCGGCCTGGCCGGGCTGGCCTACGAGGGCTACGGCGAGCACAAGCCGGCCGTGAGCAACCTGCTCCAGGGCATGGTCACCGCTGAACTGACCCGCCTGGACGCCTCGGTGGCGACGTTCTTCGGCGTCCACAACGGACTGGCCGGCTACTCCATCTACGCGGGCGGTGACGAGGAACAGCGCGAGCGCTTCCTGCCCGGGATGTTCGCGTTCGACAAGATCGGCGCGTTCGGCCTGACCGAGCCGCTCAGCGGCTCCGACGCCGCTGGCGGCCTGCGCACCACCGCCAAGCGCGAGGGCGACATCTGGGTCATCAACGGCGCCAAGCGGTGGATCGGCAACGGGACCTTCGCCGACTACGTCGTGGTCTACGCCCGGGACGTCGACGACAACAAGGTCAAAGCCTTCGTCGTCGAGAAGGGCATGCCGGGATTCCACCCGGAGAAGATCGAAGGCAAGATCGCGCTGAAGATCGTCCAGAACGCCCACATCACCCTTACCAATGTCCGAGTGCCGGAGGCGAACCGCCTGCAGAACATCAACTCCTTCAAGGACGTCGCGGAGATCCTCCGATTCACCCGCAGTGCTGTCGCCTGGCAGGGCCTGGGCCTCATGCTCGGCGCCTACGAGAGCGCCCTTGCCTACTCCAAGGAGCGCCAGCAGTTCGGCCGCCCCATCGCGAAGTTTCAGATGGTGCAGGACCTTCTGGTCAAGAGCCTCGGCAACATCACCTCCTCGTGGGGCATGCTGGTGCAACTCGCGCGCCTGCAGGACGCGGGCATCTTCCGTGACGAACACTCCTCACTGGCCAAGGGATTCATCACCTCGCGGATGCGCGAGGTCGTCGCCTGGTGCCGCGAGATCTTCGGCGGCAACGGCATCGTGGTGGACTACGACATTGCGCGGTACTTCTCCGACGCCGAGGCTCTCTACTCCTACGAGGGCACGCGCGAGATGAACACCCTGATCGTCGGCAAGTCGATCACCGGGCACAGCGCCTTCGTGTAAGTCCGCCCCGCCGCCCCGCCGCCCCGCCGCCCCGCCGCCCCGCCGCCCCGGCCCCGGCCGAGTGCCGGGTCCGGTCGGGCATCGCCGCTGACGGCCGATGCCCGACCTCGGTGATCAGCAGCTGCTCTTCGCGCTCCCCGGCACGGTGGTGCCAGTCGTCGTGGTGATGTCCTTCATGCCCACTCCAGGCCGAGGTCGGCGAGCTGTTGGCGCTGGTCGGGGGTGAGTTTGTCCCGCCTCGCGCGGGTGTTCGATACCCATACGCCTAGCTTGACGATCACCGGCTCCGTCTCGCCCTCGACTGCGATCTCCTCGCCATGGCCGCGGGGCACCGGCCGGTGGGCGCCTTCCCGCTCTACCCACTGTGCGAGGGCCGCCAGGCCGCGTTGGAAGGCCTGCTGTGTCTTGCCCTGACCCGTGGCCGCACCCTTCGTTGCCGGAGTGGGAGAGGGCACCTCAGTGGGCTGTACGCCCAGCTGGGTCAGCCGCCCCCGCTGCTCTTCGGACAGCTGCGCCCAGGTGCCCGCTTGCTGTTGCCGTTGGAGCCATCGTCCGAGGTCGTCGCCGTCGAAGAGCACGCCGGGTGCGATGTCCGGCAGGCGACCGTGCGGTTCGTCGGTGGCGAGGTCGGCGAGGACGCGGTAGTGGCGCTGCCAGTCCAGTGGCCAGGGGCAGTTCCAGTCGGGGTCGATCGCGGCCAGATGCTTCGCGCGCTCCGCAGCCCGTTCCGCGTTCTTGCCGAGGCCGCCCTTGCGGCGGAGGTTGGCCATGTGCTGCCCGACGGGCACCATCGCCTCGCCCTCGCCCCAGACCGCGTCCTGCCGCGGCGCGAGGTGCCCAGTAGCCCGCCGGTAGGACCGGAGCGCGGCGAGTTTGCTTTCCCACGCTTCCTCGCCCGGCTCCCACACCATCCCGGCCTCGTCGAGCAACTCCTTTCGGTGGGAGTCGAGTTCACCACCCCGCAATGCCCGCCGCTGCTGGTGCACCCACCGCCCCAGCGGAAAAGCGTCGGTGGTTCCCGCCGTGGTCTCGACGTCGTAGGCCACGGCGTGCAGGCCGGTGACTTCGTGCTCGGCGCGCCAGCGGCGCAGCGCCTGGTAGCCCTCCAGCCAGACCAGCGACTCGGGCCGGATGACGCGGCACCGGGTCAGCGCGGCAACATCGGCGGCGTCGCGAGGCCCGGCGAAGTTCACCACCACCGCATCGACACGATCCACCTCCCGCTGCCCCTCGCTCTCGGCTTCCCCCGCCTCTTCGCCCCCTGTCCCCACGCCGCCGGGGGCCGGCCGGACATGGAGACGCCGGCGCTCGGTGCCGCGGGTGAGGGCGCGGGAGGCGAGCTGGTCGACCATGCGCTCCGAGTGCGAGCGCAGGCCCTGGAGAATGTCGACCAACGGCTGATAGCTGGCGGAGGCCACCATGTCCTTGGGGTCCTCGCCGGGCTGAAGGAAGATCGGGATGATGATCCGCGCCGTCTTCACGCTCCCGTCCGGGTTCGGCCGCAGTGCCCGGCCGATGTTCTGCACGATGTCGACCTGGGAGGTGCGGGAGCCGACGATGCACACGGCCTCGACGCCGCGCAGTCCGGTGATGTCGACTCCGACGCCTAGGGCCCGCACCGAGGCGAGGAACGCGCGGTGGACCCGCGTGCCGGTGGCGTTGATGCCGTTGGCGAACCGGCCGATGACCGCACGCCGGTGGACGACAGAGTGGTCCCCGCACAGCCAGTCGGCCCAGACCCGGTCCGGGGGTACGTGCCGGCCGTCTTCCAGCTCGTAGAGCTCTGCGCCGAGGGAGGAGTCGGGCAGCTCGTCCGCGTGGGCGAGGGCGGCTTCGGAAGCTTCGGCGGCGTGCAGCTCGGTGGCGGTGGCCGGCATCTGCTCGGCGAACGCCCGCGCCTCCTCCACGCGCTGGTGGAAGGTTGTGAAGTGCCGTTGCGATGCCAGTGCGATGGTGCCATTACTGAGCCAGTGTCAGGTTGATGGCATTAGCCCTTTGAGCTGTGTCTTTGTAGTTGCACTCGATGGCATGGCCGTGACGGCGATAGTGGCAGGACGTGACATCTCTGCTGAACAGTGTGGTGACACTTCCCATGTGGGGCCTACCGGAACGGTGGTTGGTTTCGTCGTTCGACAGCGTGCGTGTGTGCAGGTGAGCGTCCCCTGGTGTCGAGGGAAGGGAGGATCACGGCCCCAGTCCTGCGCTGCGCGGCCGCTGAAGAAAACCAGTACATGGCAGGCGGGAGGCTGCCGATACTGGTCTTCTAGGAGGTCCAGATGGAAATCGACCCGACCGTGCTTGCCTGCATCGACGAGACAGCTGCTGAGTTCGCTTCTCTGCAGGAGCTGTTGCAGCGCTGGATCGAGCGTGTCAATGCAGAGGTGTGGCATGGTCAGGCGGCAGCTGAAGCTGACGCGCTATGGGCTGCCCTGTGTTTCCACTACACGGAACGGGGCGGGCTCGCGGGGGACTTCATAGGCCGCGGGGCCGAGCGGTGGCCGGCGAACCCCCAGGCTGTCTCGGACAGCGCCGTGGAGATCTGGTCCGGCTACGCGGAGGCTATCGACCACCCGATGCTGCGTGCCCGCCTGCATCACCTGGTGTGGGAGGCGCGCAAGCGTTTCCCGCATGCCCGGAATGCGATCGAGGACTACACGGAGGCTGTACCCAGATTCTTGGGCATGGCCGACCGCCCTGCAGGACGATGCCGGGCCAGTGACTGCCTGCGCTTCGCGTACGACCTTGCTGTACGGCTGAGCGTGCACGACCTGGAACTCACTACCAAGCAAGCCATGATCAGCTTTGTCCGTGGCCTTCTTGACGACCCCCAGGAAGCGACGCCGGGCTTGGTCCTGGAGGTCCTGCGGAAGCTGATTGGCCGCCACGCCTCAGACGCCGCTGTGCAAGCACTCCTCAGCCGCGCCACCAACATCCACAGCGGGAACGTCCCGGTCGTGGTCGAACTGCTGCAACTACGCATCGCGGGGACGCAGGACCAGCAGGAACGGGCGGCACTGCAGCGGCAGGTCGTGGAAGCGCTGCTCACCGATGCAGAGCGGTTCACGGGCTTTGTCCGGGTGGACCGGCTCAACGCGGCAGCCATCGCAGCACGTGACTACGGCCTGGAGGACCTTTTCGACGACGCTCGGGTACGGATGCAGGCGATCGCGCCGGACCAACTCGGCATGGAGAGATTCCAGTTCGAGCTGCCTCTGCGGCGAGACGAGATCGAGGACTACTCCCAGAAGGTCCTTGGCCAGGCGCAGACCCTCGGGCAGGCATTCAGCGCACTGGTCAGCCTGCAGGCCCCCTCTGGAACGCGGAAGGCTGCCCAGGAACATGCAAACAGGCTGGCGGCCGAGGGGCTGCTGTCCTCCTTCATCCCCAGCATCCGGATCAACGCCGCCGGCCCCGTCCCCGTGGCAGAGGCCAGAGTGCGCACAGCAGCGGACGACGAGAGCGAGTGGCACGTCACCGCAATGATGATCACCTCTGTCTACGTGCACCACCTCCTGGAGACGGTGGGAGACCGATTCGACCCGACCACCGCGCAACTCGCCCAGCTGTTCACGGCCGACCCCACCATCACGGGGATCCGCGCTGCCAAGCTCGCGCACGCGTTCCGCCACTACTGGAGCGGGGAGTACGACGCAGCCCTCACGATCGCCCTGCCCCGGATCGAAGGAATCCTCCGGGAGACCCTGCGCTATCACCGCATTCCGATCGTCCAGCCGCCCCAGGGCGACGGCCGCGGCAGAGTGACTCTCCTGACCACCCTCATTGACCGGGCGACAGACGCCGGCATGCACGCCGACTGGCAGACCTTTCTACGTCTCCTGCTCGTCGACAGCGACGGAGGACTCAACCTCCGCAACAGCGAACTCCACGATCTGTCTGACACGGAGACGGCCCCTGAGACGGTGGCACTGGTGCTCCTGGCCGCGCTGCATGTGACAGCACACGCTCACCGGGCAACTGCACCTGCCTCTGGGATCTGAAGGAGCAGCAGCGACGCCGGTGCTGTTGTGGGTGGCGGTGCGACAGGCCACTGTGAGGCAAGCGGGCATCAGTAAGGGCGCCATGTCCCGGTTCGCTGACCCTGTGGCCAGCATCCGAGCGTGGCTGGATGAGCCGGTTGGACCGCATGGGGCGGATAACGGGATACCCCGTGGGCAGTTCGGCGTTATGCGGTTTCGGGCTCCGCCGTGAGGCGGGCGGGCCGGCGACGGCTGGTTACATGGCCTGTTGACGCCCGCCCGTGGGAATGACGGTCGGCCCACACGCCGTGAAGCCGGTCTCCCTACATCAATGCTTGTCCTGTATCTGGGCGGCACGGTGCTTCTTCTGGCTGTACCGGGCTTACGCCGCGCGCGTCGTCGAATGCCGTGCGGGTGCGCTGCACAGCAGCGGTCAGCTCCTCCAGGAGTGCAGCCACCGCTGCCTGGGCATCGGCTGCATCGATCTCCTGCTCGCTACGCCAGTGTTCCTCGCGCCTGTTTCCCTCAGGCAGCCAGTGTTCGGTGTTCACCAGGGCATGAAGGCGGAGCTGCTCGTCGTCCAGGACCTGGATGGCCGCCGAGGCTGTCAGGGTGTGGGACTGGCGGGGAAGGTTTTCCACCACGCACAGGAAGCCGCGTTCGTAGTGGATGACCTCTCCGGGGACTCCAGGACTTCGTGTGCGCAGGTGTTCGGGCACGGCCGTGGTCTGGGGGTAGCTGTCTACCTCGGTACCGGGCCACAGACCCAACTGCGAAACGAGTTTTGCGGCGCCCTCCCCGAGCTGCGCCATTGGCTCCTGGATGAGAGCCTCGGCTGCCTGGCGGCGAGCGTCGGCTTCGGTCGAGGCTTTGCGCATCGCCAGCAGTCGCTCGGCCAGGGAGCCTTCCCGCCGCGGAGCGGGCCAGGCATGAGTGGAGAGGGAACGAGATTGTGGGACGAAGCCTTCGAACGGGAAGCGGAGCAGCCTTCGGTTGAGGAACTGCAGATACTCCACGGTGACGCTCGGGTAGGGCTTGAGGGCTTCCAGCAGGTCTTGCACCTGCTCCTGCGGGAACGCGCTGCCCAAGACGACGCCGGTGAGCGCGGACCTGATGTCGACGTAGTCGAACTCGGTGGACTGATTCAACAGGACGAGCCGGTACTCGGCCTCGCTGTCCCAGTCGATGTGCTTACGGAAGAACAACAAGTCCTTGTTGGCTTCCGCGTAGGCCAGTGCCACGGCATCCGCCCCGAACTCGGCGACCTGCCCGACATCGATTCCCCGGGTGGGAGGACCGTCCTGGCTGCTGAGGTAGCGGACCGGCCCGTGGAAGGCGAAGGCTGCCGGACCGGCGTGTTCGAGGAAGGACTTGACGAGCTTGTCCCGGTCGAACCTGAGGCACACGCCGGTGTGCCCGGCACCGTAGTGAGCCCACAGCGAAAGGTGGGCCCATCCCCGCAGCGCGTCGGGATTGAACACGCTGGACGGCAGAGTTACGTCTTGGGTTAGGCATCCGACTTTGGTGTGCAGGCGCAGCTGCCGGTCGATCTCGTCCCAGAGGGGGAAGCCGGCGTCGAGGTCCCGCTGGTCGTGGTGGGCGCTGAGCGTCGGGTAGTGCGGCTGTGATTCCCACAGGTCATTGGTCGACTTGTAGGGCGACAGGCGCAGTGTTCCCGTGGGCAGGATGCCGGTGACGGCCGCAGCGGTGTTGGTGTAGTGGAAGAGATGGCTGGTTATGGTCCGCGGGGCTGTGACCACTTCGTATTCGCTGTAGGTCTCGAACGCAGAGGCCGGGTGTACGGGTGCCCCCCAACCGCTAGAGAGCCCATCCTCGGTGGTCATCCAGAAGCCCCTTTGCCGTCCTGTCTGGCGCTGGCCCGCGCAGCCGGTGCTCGATACCCTACCCCACTTGTAGTCAACCTGACGAAAATGGGGTAGGTGTGCTGACGCTGCTGACCGTGGCTCGAACAGTTCGTGCAGCTCACCGCATCCGCAGCGTGCCGGTGGTAATCGCGGTGCTGGCAGTGATCGGTCTGGCCGCGTACTCGCCGACACGATGGTCGCCGCTACCGCCGCCGGTGGACTGCGGCGGACTGCGAGAACGCGGCCGGTCCGTCCGCGTTCTCGCCGTGCTGTGCGAGGAGCCCTTCGGTTCCGGTGGAACGTGGGCAGCGGGAGGCCCCGCCGACCCCTGATCATGCCGTCGCTCAGCGGCGACTTCCGGGAGGGCGCCTCCGGCCGAACGGTGCCGGGACTAGGCCTGGGGGCAGGGCGGTGCGATCTGCCCTGCCGGCGTCCGCCGGCAGGGGGTAAGGACCGCACACGCCCGACACCCCGAAGCGGGTACGTCAGGCACGTCAGGACCTCCTGCCCGAAAGCGTCCTCGTGCTCGGGCCTGGCCAGAGCCACGTTGCCGCAACGCTGGGGCTTCCTCGGCCCGGCAAAAGACAGTGGCCAAGCATCAGGGTGACCCGCCGCCCCCCGGCGATGACAACGCCCCGTTCGCCGAGATCAACGGCGAGGAATGGCGAGTCGCCACGCCCGACGATCCCGTCGAAACCGCGCCCGTAGTCCGCTGACGGGAACACCGCACCAAACCCATCGAGCCGTGCTCCGACACCGGCAAGAGGGCGCCGCAGCATGTCTCCGGGACGGCGTGGGTCGGCGGTACCGCAAGGGCGTCCCCACCTCCGCGTTCGTTCGCCTCCCGGCTGCACCTGCCTTCTGGCTCCGCATGGTCTGCAGAGCCAAAACCTGATGTGTCCCGGCACCGACTGCTGACACGATGCCGTCAGCACTTGCCCGGCCCGTAGCCGACACCAGGTCGGGACCGGTGCCGTACGACAGGAGGCGACACCCGCCCCGCAGCACCCGGAGAAGAGCACAGCCGTGATGACAACAGCCCCCGGCAACGACATTGCACTGGCACTGATCGCGCAGGACATCATGTTCCTACGACGCTTCGCCCACAGCGTCACGGCCGCCCCGGACCAAGCTGTCATCCCGATCTTCTGCATGCACAACTACATGTGTCTGATCATCCACGAGTCCCACCGGGCACTTCGCCACGTCGCTCCCGACGTTGCGGACGCCCTCGCCTACGACTGCGCGCCTGCCATCGAGCGCGCCCGGCACTCGGTCAAGCTCTACGACGACAATCAAAAGGAACTGGACGACGTCGGCGCCGACTTCCGGCGCATCATCGACGAACACCGTCAGGAATTCCTCGGCAACACCCGGCTGCCGCTGGCCCGGCCGCTGGAAAAGGATCTCGTCCTGTGGCGCTTCCGCGGCAGACTCGTCTCCACCTCACACACAGCCAGCTTCTTCCTCGCCTTCCCCCCACAGGCCTTCAAGAACCAGGACGAGCTCGGTCCCAGACTGCATGCCGTCGCCGTGGAACAGGGCAGTTACATCGCCGCGGCGGCAGAGGGTCTGCCCTGGCAGGGACAGAGCGCGCTCGACGCTCTGCAGAAAACGGACCTGACCGAGAACGAGGTACGGGCCGAGAAGCACTACCGACGAAGCTTCGACGCCGCCCTCCGAGAGGAAATCAAGGCATCCCTGACGGCCATGACCTGCGCGCTGAACACCGTTGACGTCCTCCTCGCCGACGACACCGCCCCCTCCTCGGCGACAACGCTGTTCAAGCTGCGCTACATCACCCTTCATCACGTCCTGTCCAGCCTGCGCAAGCTCGACGACCAGTACGGAGCCGGGCTCCGCCCGCCGGACCGAGCGCTGCTCAAGGACACCCTCGACGCCCCGATGAGCAACCTGATCCTTCAGGCTCACGGAGATTTCAGGAACACCCTGGTCCACTACCGGCCCACGCGAAACGTGCAGGAACGGCTGTCCCTTGACGCGCCGCTCTACGGCCTCCTGGACGCCTACTTCCCAGCAGATGAGGCACGTTCGCTCGGTGATGCCCTCGCGCTCCACACCGCTCACGTCGCCGATCGCATGAGCGCCTGGTGCGACGACTGACTCCTCCAGGACTTGCGGTGCGCCGCCCTCGCCGCACACCACTTGGAACGCCCCTGCCAGACATCAGCGATGCCGCCGTACGGCGGCATCGGCCGGAACGGTCTCACGGGCGGTGGCGCGGTCCTGCGTGCTTGCGCGGTGGGTGGGCGGCTTCGGGTGAGGGAAGACGCGAAGGCCGCGCCATGCCTGGTGGATGTGGGCGCGATCGCTTGGCTTGACGCGACAGACGGCGAGAAATGTTTCGAGTTGTTCCTCCGTCGCAGGCAGCCGACGACGGTTGACGATGTTGTAGAGAGTGGTGCGGGGGATGGGCGTCAGTCCTGCCGCGGGACGGGTGAAAGTGGTGGGGGAGGGGGCGCCGGCCTTCTCGTAGACGCTGGCGAGCACGGCGGCGAGTGCACCGCGGCCATAAATGAACTGGGTGGCCGGCGCGATGACAGGACGGCCGCGGGCGGCGGTACGGCCACGGTCCCGTAGGGTGTGCGCGTCGTGACGAGCGTGATCGGATGCCCGGCACGCATCGAGGATCGCGTCTAGGACGGCGAGAGACGGAGCCGAAGTACCAGACTCCGCGTTCTGGATGGTGCCGCGGGAGACGGCCGCGGCCAAGGCGAGAGAGCGCTGACTGAGCCGCACGCTTTTGCGCAGCGTGGCCAGGTGCGCAGCGAGCGGGGCATAGGGCGCGTGCGCGGCGCGGCTGAGGGAGGGCATGCCGGGCGCCTACCTGCCCACGCCGGAGCGGATCGCGGCCTCGGCCAGGACGGCCATCAGCCGGCGCCCGCCGTTGACGAGCGCAAGAGTGCCTGCGCCGGTGGCACCGCAGCCGCCGAGCAGGGCAAGGATGTCACCGACCGGTGTCCCCTCATGAAACAGCAGGGTGCCGAGCGTGAGGAACGCGATCAGCAGGATCAACGCCTGAGTAGGGCCCCAGCGCCCCGGGGAGATTGGGGCAGCGTGCGGGCGGGGGTAGGACGGGTGATTCACGCAATGACTCCATCGGGCGGTGGGATCCCGGCATGAACAGCCGGTAGCCCCAGAGGCTGAGTGGTCGCAAAGCGCGCAGTAGATGCGGCAGTTGGCCCTGCCGGAACGCCAGCTGCGCGACACGTACAGCCTTCCACGCCGCTGCCCCCGCCCGCCTGCCACTCCAGGCATCTATGCCCGGTTTGCCGGTTGATGGCCCAACAGATGTTCCCCTGCCGGCTAGCCAGTTCCTGCCGGCACCCACATCTCCAGGGCAGCGCCGCCGCCCGACGCCGCTGCGGTGCACGGTACGGATCTGAGCACGCGGGGGCAGCCCGCTCACCGATGGTGGCCGGCAGAGACCCGCACGGCCCACTATTCGTTCCCGCTCGCTTGCCATCGAGGCCCGGGTAGTGGACGCTGCGCAGCGACGACACCCGCGCCTCGGCGGCGGTGCTGTCCTCCTGAAGGCGACTGGTCGCATGCCCGAACCTCAGGATCCGGCAGATGCGTTGGCCCGCACCTGCCGAGCGCCCGGCCGGCACCTTCGGTGCCGGCCCTCGGTGCATCCGGCCGCGTACGAGCCGCCAGGCAGCGCAAGGGCGGCCCGCCTCGCCGGTTATGGCCCTGATGGAGGAAGCCCAGTTCAAGTCGGGCCCCGTGCCAGGGGCGCAGCCCCTGCACGCCCTCTACAGCACGCCCGGCGTCCGAAGGCAGCCGGGAGCACACTCAGTTCGCTCCCGCGCGCCGGCTCCAAGGCTCCCCACGAGGGGACCGTGCCTACGCTTCGAAGCTGTCCGGCTGGTCCGCAGCCAGGACGTCCATAAGGATTTCCGTGAAGTCCGTGGCCGAGATGCGGCCGTCAGCGTCCTCCCGCAACAGGACGGGAAGGACGGGGCTCACCCCGGGGCTGAGGCCCGGCACAGGAGCGCTGATCTTGATGCCGTACGGCGGCATCAAGGTGGAGAGGATATGCACGAAGACCACGGTCTCCTGGCCAGCTGGCAGCAGGATGACATCATACTCCTTCGAACCCTCGCGCGGCACCAACATCGGGCCCGGGTGGGCTTCGGCGAGCATCTCAGCGATCAGGGCATCTGTGCTGTCCAAAACCGTGGCAGCCACCCTGCAGTACTGTGCGGGAGGCGCCTGGCCTGCCGCGCGCAGCGCGGCCGCCAGGGGAGTGGCGGTGAACGAGGGCCCATATGCCAGGGTGCAGGCTCCAAGCGCCGCCTTGACTGCGGTGCCCTGGGCCGCCTGGAGGTCGAGTTTCATGCTGACTTCGGCGGACTCATAGACGACGGATTCGAAGGCATCGGTCGGCAGGTCAGACAGTGCAGGAAGCGGCAGATCAGGGTGCCGACTGCGCCACTTCTCGTAGGCGGCCTCGACCTGCGCCTGAGTTCCTTCGGCCTGAAAGGAAATGGACCCCTCCGACTCGACCTTGTTCACCATGACGTGTGGGGAGGAGACGACGCCTGTCGACGGATTGATCCGCGCCGTGCGCCCCGAAGAGAACGTCGCCGGAATGTCTTTGACCGCCTTGCCATGGCGCCAACGCACCAGATTCATAAGGCTGTTGGGATGGTGTAGACGCCCTTCCGCGTCGCCGCCGCTCTGGTTGTTGCATGACCTGTGGGCCGGGACTTTGGCCCGTGCACCGAATGCGTCACCGAAGACGTGGTCCATGCTCAGGTCGTCGTCGGCGACTGGCAGCCCGCAAAAGGGACAAGGTGGCGCGGCGATGGTCATGCGGTGATTATCCAGCCCCGTCGGCCGCATAGAGCCCAGTGCCCGGCGGCATGAGGTGTTCCCGCCGCGGGCCGCCTGGTGTCCCCGAGGGGACGGCGTCTGGTCCTGCAGTCGGTCGGACCTCACACCTACCGCCAATGGAAGGCGCTCCAGCCGAGACACGGCGCTACTGAACTGCGTCAGCTCCTGACCGCCATCGACGTCACCACTCCCGTGCCTGTGCGCTTCGCTGGCCTCCAGGCCGTCCAGGGTCGGCTTGCCGCTAACGGGGCGCAGTTCGACGGATTGGGAACAATGGTCAAGATGCGCAATGTGGCCACCCATCCCACCAACAGTTTCTGGCCGCCGTGCCTGGTTGCTTCAGCGGGAGGAGGTTTTGCACCAGAGACCCTGCAACCGATACGCGCAGGTAACCGCACACGTAGAGGCGAGAATCAGACAACTGCTGCAATCGGCACGCGAGTTCGCATCCGCGTTCAGGCAGTCATTGTCAGACCTCGCCGCTACAGTGCCCCGCCACCTTGCGGCGACGCCTGCCACGCTCCCGATTCGCATACGAAGCGCAGGGCGAGAACCTCGCGCCGTCAAGGGCGACCCATGCAAATCCTTACAGAAAAACGTAAGGAACCCGGACGTGGCGCCGACACCCGCACAGCTTCTCGGCTCTGCTGTCTCGACCTGCACCTTTCCTGTCCTGCGGGCCGCATGCTGCGCCACAGACCGACCGACGCCACAGTCCGCCGGACGCCGGCTTGTCCGGCCGAAAGTAAGGCTCGGCACTGGTGCATCGACTCTCCTGGCGACCACACGGCGACGCGGCCTCATCTGTCGTATTCACGACAAACCGAACGCCCGAAATGCAACAACAGGTCGGCTGTGCCGACCCTGCCTTCCGTAACCACCTGAAGTGATCCACCAGGCCAGCCAGCGACTTAAGTTGCGGGTCATCGGCGTTTGCACAGCAGCGCCCGACATCCGCCCCTGCGCACATCGCCCCACAAGGGCCAGCGCGCACGGGCCGCTTTGGTACCCGGCACAGCTGACCGCCACGGCGAGATCTGCGGCCCTTCCAACCTGGCGCCATCCACCTGCTCACCACTGCTGCTAGCCAGCCTGGGGCCGTCACCGCGCTCACCGACGAGATGAGGGAAAAGATAATGGGGCATGGGGAGTTGGGCGCTCAGGGCGTTGAAGGAGGGCGCGCCCTGGCCGAGAGCCTGGACCGGCGCGTCTTCGACGACGTTGAGTGGAGGCGCAGCGACGAGGAGTTGCTCCACCAGGCGCTGGACTATCTGGTGAAGAAGAAGTCCGCGGCCGACGCCCTCCACGCCCATGGCATCACCGCCGATGCCGGCACCCTCGACGCCTGGCGGTCGAAGATCCCCACCCCCGACCCCGAGGAGCAACAACGCCTGGGGCAGGCCTTCCGCGACCTGCGTCGCCGTAACATCGCCCCTCACCTGACCCGTGTGCTCAACGCGAACGGCGGCACCCGGATCGAGATCCACCCCGTCAACCAGGAGGCCGTCGAGGCCCGCCACCGGCGCGACCTGCGGGTCCGGTGGAAAAACATCTGGCGCTGGAACACGATCATCGACACCTGGGCACGGCAGGACTCGCTGGAGATGGAGCACCTGTGGCAGGACCTGATGAGCGAGATGGAATCCGACCACCGCTCCTACTACTACGTGCAGCACATCGGCATCCTCGGCTGACCCCGCCCGCCGCCGATCTCACCTGACACGCCCCACCACATTCTGAAGGGGGTTACCCCGGTGCCCCGAGACCTGACCCATACCTCGCCCGACGAGCAGGCCCACGCGCCACGGCGCCGGCGGGAGAAGAAGAAGTTGCTGGCGGCCGCAGTCCGCTCGCTGATGGAGCTGCGCCAACACGGCGACATGACCAGGGTCGATGTGCAGACCGTCGCCCGCAGCGTAGGAGTCCACGAACGCACGGTGTGGCGGCGCCTGGAAAAGGCCCAGGCGTCCGGCTGTGCCGACCTCCCCGAACGTCTCCGGTTCACGATCACCGAGGACATCCGCATCAAACTCGCCTACCACCACGGGAACATCAAAGCCGTCCACCTCGAGATGCTAGACGAAGCCGACGACGAGCGGGACGTGCCGAGCCTGTCCACCCTGCACCGCGCCGTGAAGCGGGACCTGCCTAAAGGTGACCTGGCGGGACTGCGTGCGGGCATCCCCGCCTCCCGCGCGCACGACCCCCACCTGCGGCGCCCGCCCACCTGCCGCAACGAGGAATGGGAAGGCGACCACAAACAGGTTCCCGTCCTGGTCTGGGCGGAAGGACGCCTCGTCAAACCGTGGGTTACCTGGTTCTGCGACTGCCACACCGGCATGGCCATGGGCTGGGCCGTCACCCCCCACTACCCGCACCGCGCCTCGATCCTGGCCGCCCTACGCTCCTGCATCCTCACCGACGAGGTGCACGGCCCGGCCGGCGGGCTTCCCCGCCGCATCCGCATCGACCGCGGCAGAGACTTCCTCTCCCGGGCCGTGAGCGAGGCCATGGGCACTTTCAGCGTCCAGGTCGATGTCCTGCCGCCCTACACCCCCCACCTCAAAGGCAGCATCGAAAACCTCAACCGGGCAGCGACCAGCATGTTCTTCTCCACTCTGCCCCGCTACACCAAATCCCAGAAACTGGATGCCAAACGGCGGGTGGGGGAGAAGGCCCCCGCGCTGACCTTCGAGGCATTCGTCGACCTATTCGCCACGTGGGTGCGTACCCGCAACGCCGAACACCGCATGCAGGGCTATGGCGACGTCACCGCCCTGGAGAGCTGGCTCAACGACGACACCGCGCTGCGCGAGCCGCCACTGAAGGACCTGCACTTCTTCCTGCTGGAGGAAGAGCGCTCCACCCGCATCATCCACGGCCACGGCATCCGATGGCAGAACCGCGACTACGTCGGCGCCTGGATGACCGGCCGCACCGGCAGCCAGGTCCGTATCCGCTACCAGCCCCACCACCCCCGCACCATCGAAGTCTTCGACGCCCACACCGACCAGCACCTGGGCAGCGCGCATCTGGCCGACGAGGCCAGTGAGGAAGATATCCGCGCCGTCTACGAGGCCCGCGACGAACGGGTACGCCGCCTGCGTCGCGACCTGGCCGAGGCGCAGCGCCGCCGCCGGCGCCGCTTCCAGGCTGTCACCCAGGCCGAGCCCGCACGCACCACCGGGACCATGACCCGTGCCCAGGCCGCCGCCGAACTCGCCCTCACCCGCCGCTCGCGGGCCAAGGACGCCGGCGTGCCCGCCGGATACATGCCTCGCCGCGTCACCCCCGGCGCCCGTTGGGCCATCCCCCAACCCGCCAGCACCGAGGAGAAGAGCACCGCCACATGACCCCCACCCCCTCGCGGGCGCTGCGCACCATCAGCCCGCACGGGCACATCCACTGGCAGAGCCGCACTTATAGTGCCGCCTTCGCTCTCTCCCACATCGGTGAGCGCATCACCGTCGAACAAGGCCCCCACACCGAGCAGATCGAGGCCCACGACCCAGCCACCGGCCGTCACCTCGGCAGCGCCCACGCACTGACCAGCCCCATCATCCCTGCCCCCACCCGCCCATCGCCCGTATCAGGAGCAGCAACCATGACCACCACCGTCACCCCCGCCGCCGACGACAGTGGTGCAGGCCCCGACTTCTACCTCGCCCTGCCCGATGCCCGCATCGTCGCCACCGAAGCCCTCCTCGAAGCCGGCGAGAACATCGCTGACACCATCGACGCCCGCGCCATGTCCTGCATCTACGGCGACGCTGGACTCGGCAAGACCTTCTCCGTTCGGGCCGCACTCAAGGAAGTCGCCGCCGACCTCGTCCTGCTCCTGCAGTTCCGCTCCCGTCCCACCCCGCGCGACATCCGCATGGAACTCTTCGACATCCTGAACCTGGAGGGCAAACCCCCCGCCCACCCCAGCGAGTTCGACCGGCTCCTCAAGCGCGCCCTGGCCCGCCGCCCCTACATCGTGGTCTGCGACGAGGCCCAGCAGTTCAGCCGCGAATGCTTCGAGTTCGTCAGGCACCTGTACGACACGGGCAAGGGAAAGAGCCGGCCCGCCGTCCTCTTCGTCGGCGGCGAGGAGTGCTACAAGACCCTCTACAACGAGCCCGCCCTCGCCTCCCGGATCTACATCTGGCAGGAGTTCACCCCCATGGAACCCGCAGAGGTCGCCAAGAACATCCCCCTGTTCCACCCCATCTGGGCCAACGCCGCACCCGAACTCATCGACTTCATCGACCAGGAAGCCGGCGGCGGTACCTTTCGCATGTGGTCCAAGATCACCCATCATGTGCTCGAGGGCATGAAGCGCCGCGGCCTGAGCGACGTCGACGAGACCCTCGCCCGCTGGGCCATCCGCCGATCCCGCCCCGGCCGCCCCGTCCGCCGCGACGACGACCGGTGAACAGCGCCCGCTCCCGCCGGGTCGCCCGCACCACCCCGGTCGCCACCGCCCACGGAACCCTCCGATTCGCCCGCCACCACCTCCACCTCACCGGCGCCCGCACCGTCCACACGCCGCAAGTCACCGCCACGGCCACGGCCCTGCAGGCCACCGTCACCAAGCAGGGCATGATGTGCCTGGCCGCCCCCGCAGGCGCAGGCAAGACCTTCACCCTGCACGCCGTGCTCGACCAGCATCCCGCCTGGCACGCCATCCGAATACTGCCCCAGCCTCAGGCCCGCCCCAGCGACCTCAGGCACAGCCTCCACCACGCCCTAGGCGGTGTCTTCAAATGATCTTGAGTGGTGGATCATGGTCGGGTGATACGTCGCCATGAACTGTCGGATGCAGAGTGGGAGTTTGCCCGGC